>NZ_NGJW01000001.1 GCF_003987555.1 Vagococcus lutrae
TTGCTAGCGAATTGACTTCACTATCAGTTTTTATAAAAAACTGTAAAATTGTGTTTGTTTTTACACTTGTAAAAACGCCCTACACATTTGGTTCGTCTTACTTTGTTCAGTTTTCAAAGGTCTACTTCGTTGCCGTTTGTGACAACTTCTAAATAATATCACAGTTAGTTGACTGTGTCAACAACTTTTTGAAATTATTTTTTATTTGTTTTTTCCGTTGTCGTTTGTGACAACTTCTAAATAATATCATGATTAGTTGAATCCGTCAACTATCTTTTTTAAAAAATATTATTTATTTTTTTGTCGTCTCTTTTAAAAGCGACAACTTTTAAATCTTAGCACATGATTAATATTAATGTCAACTATAAAATAAAAAAAGCTAGGAACGATTAATATAATATTTGTGCTGATAAATACTATATCAAACTTCCTAGACTTTTGCAAGTATGAATTATTGAAAGATTGGAACGCCAGTCACTTGACCTCGACTTAAGACTTTGCGTAGTGTTTCAGGTGTTTCCCATTGAAAAGACTTCGCAATGTTTTTCACTTCTTGATTTTCATCAATTTCAAAAACATATAATGGTATCTTCTTATCATCGACCTGCACATTTGTTAATTCAACTAAATTCAAATTTGTGACATCAACTAATACATCTGTTTTTAAACGATGAAGAATTGAGGCTAAACTTGTGTAAGTTTCTTCAATTGTGGTCATGATAAAATCAAATTCTGTTTGATTTTGCTTCACTAAAAACTTTTTACTTCCATCTACACCATTTAATATCACTGTTCCAGCAACAAGTTGATTCCCCACAACTTCCACCTCTGTTTTCATTGATTTCCAACATTTGCCAACCTTTTTAATCAACTATAACATATTTTCAGAAAAAAAACACTTATTTATCTGAAAGGCGTGTCATGGCTTCATCAATCCAAGCTGGCATATTATCCGCTAATGATTGGAAGCCTATCTCATGATGTGGATGCGTAAAGAAATGCTTTTTTCGATAGCGTCGCGTGTAATTTTCTTGGCTAAGACTTCTTAATGAAAGGCTACATTTTTTTGTATACTCATCTATATCAATAATTTGGACAGTTATCTCCTGTCCAATTTCAAGATATTCTGCAATATCTTTGATATAACCTGATTTTACTTCCGAAATATGTATTAACCCTTGAAACTCATCATCCACTAAAACAAACGCTCCGTATGGTTGTATACCTGTCACGACACCTGTTACAATGTCTCCTATTTTATACGTCATGACCATCACTCAATTATAAAGTAATCTCGATCGTGTCAATGACCACATCATGGACAGGTTTGTCTTGTGGGCCACGTTGAACGTTCGCGATTTCTTCCACAACCGACATCCCATCTAATACGTGACCAAAGACTGTATGACGGAAGTCTAACCAAGGTGTACCGCCTTTTCGGTAAGCTTCTACGATTTCTTCAGGAAAACCTGCATCTTGCATTTGTCCAATCATATTATCAGGCATTTGGTTGCTTTGAACGATAAAGAACTGACTACCGTTTGTATTTGGGCCTGCATTCGCCATAGAAAGAGCCCCTTTAAGGTTGAATAATTTATCTGAAAACTCATCTTCAAATGCTTCACCATAAATACTCTCACCACCCATACCTGTACCTGTTGGGTCGCCACCTTGAATCATAAATTCTGGAATAACGCGATGAAAAATAACGCCGTCATAATAACCTTTTTTTGATAATTCAATAAAGTTTTCAACTGTTTTAGGGGCGTGTTCTGGGAATAATACTAATTGAATATCGCCTCTATTGGTTTTGATTGTCGCTTTTGGACCTTGTTGATTTTGTAAATCTAATTGTGGGTAACTCATATTTATCGCTCCTCTTCAAATTAACTGTTCTTTACTATCATACCCAATAATTTCTCTTTTTACTATCATAAAGTTTTAAAATAAAAAGTTTGGCTTATCTTTAAATTTTCACTATAATATGAAAGGATAAGGTAGATAAATGAAAAAGATGGAGGTCTTTTCTTAATGACTGAAACAAAAGAGATATTCGATATTATTATTATCGGTGGCGGACCTGTTGGTATGTTTGCTTCCTTCTATGCTGGAATGAGACAAGCAAAAACGATGATTATTGAAAGTTTACCCGCTCTAGGTGGTCAACTAACAATGTTATATCCTGAAAAAGAAATTTATGATGTCGCTGGCTTTCCACATGTAAAAGCCAAAGATTTAGTTACTAATCTTCACGAGCAAATAGATATGTTTAATCATGATATTCACTTAGAAGAGACGGTTAAACACATTGAGCCTCTAGAAAACCAATTGCTCGAAGTAACGACATCAAAAGGATTCTATATAACAAAATCAGTGATCATTGCAGCTGGTAATGGCTCTTTCCAACCACGTCGACTAAAAATAGACGACATTGAACCGTGCGAGCAAAAATCTATGCACTACCATATTACTAATCTTGAGCGTTTTAGAGATAAAGAAGTATTAATCGCTGGCGGTGGTGATTCTGCTATTGATTGGGCGCTTACTTTAGAAAATATCGCCAAGACCGTGCATGTCGTGCATCGTCGTAATCAATTTCGCGCACTTGAACATAGTGTCGACTTACTAAAACAATCGTCCGTTCAAGTTCACACTCCTTACGTCATTCAAGCAATCGAACACGAGGAAGGTCAAATTCACACTGTTACCTTACATAACCCGAAAGAAGACTTGAAGGAAACGTTGATGATTGATGAATTAATCGTCAATTACGGTTACAGTTCTTCTCTAGGTCCTATTAAAAATTGGGGTCTCGATTTAAACAAACAATCTATTTCGGTAAATAGCGATATGTCTACCAATATTCCAGGTGTTTATGCCTGCGGTGATATCGTAACGTACGATGGGAAAGTGGCACTCATTGCTACTGGTTTTGGCGAAGCTCCCACAGCTGTTAATAATGCGTTACATTTTGCTAATCCTGATTTACGTGTCCAACCTGGACATAGTACTAGTTTATTCGAAAAAAACAGAACAGAGAAAAGAGGAAACTAAATGGTAACAGATAAAAACATTTTAGAAATGACAGCACGCAACTTACTCAATGAACGTGGTGTTTCCGTTGATGATATAGCGGAACTCGTCCATTTTTTACAAGCTCCCTACGTTGAAAATCTGGATTTAAAAACCTGTGCTGAAAATGTTGATAACGTCTTGAAAAAAAGAGAAGTCCAAAATGCTATTGTGACAGGAATTCAACTTGATATATTAGCGGAAAAAGAAGCATTGCTTGAACCACTTCAAGAAATCGTGACGAGCGATGAGGGGTTGTATGGAATCGATGAAATCATGGCGCTATCGATTGTCAACGTGTACGGGTCAATTGGTTTTACCAATTATGGTTATATTGATAAAGTAAAACCAGGTATCCTTGAAAAACTAAATGACAAAAATAGTGGGCACGTTCATACATTTTTAGATGATATTGTCGGTGCAATAGCTGCCGCTGCTGCCAGTCGTCTAGCACATGCCAAAGAAGGTATTGAATCATAAAAAAAAGAGTTGCGATGATGAAAATCGCAACTCTTTTTAATTTATGACGCGCCATTGACGTTTTCCTTGAACATAAGCAATCCCCACAAACAGTTCAAACAATATAATCGCTAACACAAAGGAATGCATGAAAAACATCTCTGGTAAGACGGTTATAATGGGGTCTGTTACTGGATCGAAAAGCCACGCATCGTTATTAAAAAACAACTGATGAAATAACACGAAAAAGGTATCAAATCCTACAAACATAAAAAAGGCTAACACAACTGGCACAATCGCGGCTAATTGGAAAAATCGCGTAAAACGCCACCATTCATTGCGTTTCCAAGAATAATGCATAAACCAAATAGCTGGAAAGGAAGATAAAAGTAATACGGCGTAGTTTAATAAAAACAAGCGTTTCACTTCATAAAAATGTAAAGCACCTGATGCTGAAACAGGAAAATCAGGTAGTGAAAGTGTTGTATTCCACGGGATATTTAAATATCCTAACAAGGCACGGTAATTTCTTAATAAATCTTTTTTGCTTAAATCAACCTGATCAAGAATATTCAAAAACGAAATATCAAACTTATAAAGGGGTACCGCATTAATTGTTAACGTAATTGCTAACGAAATAAAAAATAATAAAACGATGGTAAGATAGGTCCGCTCTTGCCATTTCATCATAGCTTGTTACTCCATTCATCCAGACTGTCCAAAACATAAGTTGGCGCTATTGGAAGAAAAGCTACTTCTTCTTTTTGAGTAAATCCTGTTAAGACGAGCAAGGTGTCCATCTCATTTTGAATCCCTGTTTGTATATCTGTTTCATAGTTATCACCCACCATGATGACTTCCTCTTTTTTTAAACCTAGGCGAGCTAGAGCTCCGTCTAAAATATAATGATAAGGTTTTCCGATATATACTGGGTCGACTCCAGTGGTCGTTTTAAAAAATCGTACCATAGAGCCTGCGCCTGGCAACAGTCCTTGCTCAGTTGGAATGTTTTTATCAGGATTTGTTCCTATAAAATGCGCCCCATTTTGAATAGCTAAGGTGGCTAGCGTCATTTTATGATAAGAAATCTCTTTATCTAATCCCACTACGACATAATCTGGATTCTCTTCATCCCAAATGTAGCCCGCCTCTTCAATGGGATTAACAAGCCCTTCCTCACCTACAACATACACTTTCTTGCCAAGATTTTTTTGCTTCATATAATCGACAGTTGCCAATGAAGCGGTATAAACTTGTTCTTCTTCCACATGAATATCAAACGCATCTCGCAAACTTTCAACAACGGTTTTGGGGCGACGTGTCGTATTATTCGTGACAAATAAAAAAGGAATATTTTTAGCTTGTAACGTTTCGATAAAACGTTTGCCTGCTGGTATCAGTTCATTCCCACGATAAATCGTCCCATCTAAATCAATTAAATAACCTTGATATGTCATTTCTCTGTTGCTCCCTTTTCATCTGTTTGTCGAATAGTAAAATTACGCGTTGGTTTTGAAGTCGCTTCTTTACGCTGGTCATCTTGTTTCTTAGCAGTTTTTTTTCGTATTTTACCTTTGCGTTTATTTTTATTTTGTGAGACTGTTTGTTTTTTCTCATCAATATGAGCCGCTGCTTTTTTCTTTTTCTCAGGTTCACTTTGGATTTTTTCTAACACAAAGTAGGCACAGCCAAAATTACAGTACTCGTATAAATAATCAGCTAATGTTTCGATACGTTGATCGACAGGCGTTCTTTTTTTATGATTATGAAAGAATCCTTTTAAACGAAGCTGTTCGTAACCCATATCTCCTACGATAAAATCATATTTTCTTAAAATGTCACTATATCTTTCATCAAACAGACTCATATCAAAAGATTCACGATAATCTTTTACTAGTTCGTATATGTCTTGATTGATTCGATAATGTGTATCAGATATTTTTTCAATATATTTTAACGGTTCTTTTACTGTTTCTTGTACTTGTTCGTCAATCACTTCTTGAATATTCTTTTCTGTCATGTTCGTCACGACCTTTCTAATTATCTCTAATCGCTTGACCAATCACTTCTCTTAAAAGTGAAGGACAAAGCGACGTCACATCTCCTTTTTCAGTAAGCAATGGAAAAAAGGGGATAAATATAAGATGATCGACCGTCACCATCGTATACACCCTTTCATCTTCTAACGGTTGTTGGTGAATGAAATAACGACCGTCTGCTTGACGTGTTACTCCTCTAAATGCTAAATCACCAAACACTTTCCCTCTAAACCCCATACCTATCATTGGGTAGTGCGTATGTTGGAACGATTGTTCATACAAGTCATCTAATACTTCAACTAACTCCGTTCCTTTCACAGCAATACGGACTAAATGCATGGGATGCGGCAGACTTTGATGTAAGTCGTAACGCGTAACTTTCCCTTTCGGTAGGGCTTTTAAAAATAACCCCGTATTCAAAAGACTAATATCCGCTTGTGCATAATCTTGTATTATTTCAAGACTTTTTTGACAAAAAGTACTTGATGCACCCTCGACATCCCATTCTTCATCTATATAGCCAATTGTTTGTTTTTGTAGCTCTTGATTGCCGGTCATAAACCAACCGTCACTTTCTGCTTCATCTGTGACATTCGTAGGTAAACTTGTTAAAGGATAAGTTCTTGCCTGTAAAGGTTGAAGTCCTAAGGCTGTAACTTCTGCCGTCACTTCACCAACGGCGTAACCAAATTTCCCAGCCGCCGCAATCAATGTTTCTCCAACCCACTTTCCTCGCTCATAAAGATGATGTGTGTGAGAACCCAAAATAATTTTGATCATAGGAAACGCTCGTGCGATTTCATCGTCTACATCTTTTCCTAAATGCGATAATAATAAAATCTCATCGCAATCGTTTAGCATCTTTGGAACGAGATGCGTTAATGTCTCACAGGCTTCCTGAACGCACCAACCAGCTGGTTTATAGCTAAATGGAAAAGGAGCCGTCAAACCGACGACACCAAGCTTCAAGCCATTATCTAATGGATAGACTGCATAAGACTTTGCCCAATGTGGGAGCGACTGAGTATCACAGTCGGACAAATTAGCTAAGACGACTTCAAACTCGGCTGCTTGATATAAAACGTTAAGCTCATCCTTTGTATTACTTAATCCTTCATTATTACCAATTGTTGCATAGTCATACGCCACTTGATTCATCAATTGAACATTCGCTTGTCCACTGGTTGCTTCTGTTAACGGATGAATACGATCTGAAAAATCACCTAAATCCACCGTCAGCACAGTATGTCCTTTTGCTTCTAATTCTTGTTTTCGCTGGTTTAAAAAGCGCCGAATGGCAGGCCAGTGAGCTAAATGTGAATGTAAATCGTTCGTATGTAGAATTGTAAATTGTGACATTTATCCACCTGAATTCTTTGAAATAAAAGACTATTCTTAATCGTAAGAATAGTCTTTTGTCTATTATTCAGTATAATCGTTTTGTAGCTTTTCGACAAGCTTATAAGATAGTCCTAACCCTTTCTCAACATATCCCATAACATCACCGTACTGTTTATGAATTTCTTCTAATGACGTGTAAAGATAGTCAGCTTTAACTTCTAACATGGTTTTAACCCCTGCTTGTTGCTCTAAAGATGCCCCGTTTTTAGCCATCTCTTCAATCATTTGTTGATTAGCAGCCGCACGCAAACGATTAGTTTCAAGATAATCTGACATGATTTGTTTTTCATCAACCTCTAACAGTGATAGCAACAACATGGCTGCAAACCCCGTTCGATCTTTCCCAGCAAAGCAGTGAAAAATAAACGGTTGTGTATCTTGCGCAATTTCTGTGAGAAAGGCGGCATAGCCTTTGCGTGCTGACTCTGTGGTAACAAAATCACGGTATAACTGATACATATAATTTTCAGCGTTTTCTCTAGACGAAACCAGACTTTCTAAACTACCAGAATGGTCTCCTGAATCTTTTGAAATATCAATCGCAAACGTTTTGACATGTGGAAATGACATATTAGGTCGTTGACGTCGTTCGCCATCTCCTCTAAAGTCAAAAATACGTTGAATCCCATACCTTGTTTGAAAATCACGATAATCATCCGGTGTTAAAGACGTAATTTCACCACTACGATACATAGCATGAGGACGCGTCACGCGGGATTGTGAAGTGGACATGCCACCAAGATCACGAAAATTTACTAAAGACTGCATACTTTCTACCTTCTTTCCATCTCTTTCATTTATCATACCATTTACATTATGTTAAAATAAATATACTTTTCAAATTTATTTAATCTTAATTGGAGGCTTATAATGAATCAAAAAAATCGCTCTTCCTATTTACTCATACTTTTATCTTTACTTGGTATTTTTCATGTCGCTTTTCCACTTTTACAAATCAGCACGGCTCCTGTAAATAAACAAGCTACTCTTCTTTTTAACAGTCTCCAAGTTGCCTTAGGGATATTGCTCCTCTATTTACCACCCTTTATCGAAAAAACAGCCCGTATTTGTTTACCAAAACAGTTAGTCACACTCTATTGGCTATTTATATACTTTTCCGTCTTCTTAGGAACTGGCTTAGGTTTTTATGGAAAACTACCTCTCTGGGATAAATTCTTACATACATACAGTGCCATGTTATCCGCTTCAGTTGGACTGACATTAATGTTAACACTCATCCCACCTAAAAAGTTTAAAAAAAATGCTCTTATCGGCTACTTGCTATTTGCGTTTACCTTCTCGATGACAGTGGGAGTTCTTTGGGAGTTTTATGAACACACATTTGATGGCTTGCTCTCTTTAAATATGCAACGACATACGCGTAAAGGAACCCCTTTAATAGGAAGAGAGGCTTTAAAAGACACGATGGGCGACTTATATGCAAATGCTTTAGGTGCGACCATCTATTCGGTGGGAACTTATTTTCAACTGCGTCACAACAAGCAAAAACGCTCTCACTTAACCACAAGAAAAATCACTCGCTCTTAGCTAGAAAAACTTATTTTTCTTTAATTGCCATATAATAATAACGCTTAGCAAAAGAATCAAGAGACTGACAAACCAAAAAGCAAAAGGACTTTCTGCAAACGGTAAAGCAACATTCATCCCATAAATACCACCCACAATCGTCGGGACGGTCAGCACTATGGTAATAGACGTCAAAACTTTCATCACGTTGTTTTGATTATTTGAAACAATGGATGAAAACATATTACCTAACTCACTCGCCACTTTTAATAATGTCTCCGCCGAAGAATGTGCTTGCTTAAACTCTACTAAAACATCTCGCAGTAGCTCTTTTTCTAAAGAGGTCGTAGCAAATGTCGTAAGCTGTTTCAAGTCTTCTATCACTTTTACATTTTGTTTTAAGGCTTCAATCATAAAAATCAAACTTTTTTGTGTATCCATTAATTGATAAAGCTGCTCATTTTCTGTTGCGACACGCAACTCACTTTCTAGCGTTTCAATTGAATCACGAAGTTGTCTAATTTGATCATTGTACTGATAAGCAATATACCAGCATATTTTTAACATTGTGGCTTTGGCAAAATCCACACCTTCAAATCGTTTATTAAAGCTTGGCTGATTGACAATTTTTTGTAAAACAGTCGTCGTGTAGTCACCTGCCGTAATCAAATGGTTATCGACTAAAATAATGCTAAAAGGTGACGTATCTATCTGACGAAAGCCACTTGGACTCATCGTTTCTTCTGAAAACTGCATAAGCACTAATTTCGGCTTATTTTTCTCTTCAGAATAAAATCCTTCAATACGCGAAATTTCTTGAAAATCTAAAACACTTGTTAAGTAATCTTTAGGCATCTCATAAAGGTCATGAAGTTGATTAATCTCTTCCATAGTTGGTTGACAGAGATGCACCCAATTAGCTTCTTTTACATCCCGCACTTCCGTAACCATTCCCATCTCATCTATTTGAAATAATTCCATTTTCTAACACCCCTTTGATTGTCTCTTCTATTATAAGCTATCTTAATACAAAAGTATGGCATCTCATAAAAAAAACGACCAAAAATTGGTCGTTTTTTTAAGATTGGATAGTCTCATGATTTACAATGATTCAAAGGGGGACAGATAAAAATCAATCGAGAGCTATCCAATGATTCACTTTTTCTTAGTCTACTTTGTATGCCCATTTGTAATCATAAGGAGCGCCAGCAGGATTCACTACGACATCTTTCACTTTTGCTGTACGTAAATGAGCCTCTGCTTTTTGATAAAGTGGAATTAAGCCCATTTCATCCATTAAAATTTTCTCTGCATCAAGCAAATCTTGCCAACGTGCTGCTGGGTCATTCGCATTATCAACCGCTGCTGATTTTACTAATTTATCATACTCTGGATTAGAATATTTACCTTGGTTGTAAGAAATGTTTGAAGCAAACAAGTCGATAAAACTACTTGGGTCATTGTAATCAGCATTCCAACCAGAGTTTAACATGTCAAAGTCTTGTTTTAACCCACGTTCAATACGAATCGTAAAGGTTACTGGACTGACCGTCACATCTAATCCGTCTAAGTTTTCCATAAACGTACCTTGTAAGTATTCTGATACTTTTTTCGCTGAATCCGTATCTGACGTTAAGATATCAAAAGATAGTTTATCTTTGCCTAGCTCTTTTTTCGCTTTTTCCCAATGTTCTTTCGCTTTGTCTAAATCAAATTTCGCAAAATCACCTGATTCTTTCGCAAAGTCGTGTTCCTTACCATCGATATTTTGTACCATACCGCTTGGAACAAGGCCAGTAGGAGCAATCGAGCCATCTCCAAGAATTTGTTCGACTAATGCCTCACGGTCAATTGTGTAAGATAACGCTTTTCTTACATTTTCATTTTTGAATAGCCCATCATCTTCACTTTGGTTCATTTCCAAATACATCATGGAAGCTTTCTTATCCGTCACAAAGTCCGGATCACTTGCCATTTGTTGTGCTAACTCCCCTGTCAACACGACATCTTCTGCTTGACCGTCTTGATATAAATTCAATGCCGTTGAGGCTTCTTTAATTACTTGTACTTCTACTTTATCTAGTTTAACAGCATCTTTATCCCAGTACGTATCATTTTTCTCATACGCCCACTCAGTATCCGTTCCTGGACCGTCAAAGTCAGCTAAAGTAAATGGACCGTTATAAACTGCTTTGTCACTTGTGCTAGCATAATCTTTTCCATATTTCTCAACAATGTCTTGACGTTGAGGATAAAATGTTGAAAAGGCTACTAAATAATCAAAATATGGCGTCGGTTTTTCAAGCGTGACTTCTAGTTCATAATCACTCAACGCTTTCACACCTAATTCCTCTACGGGTTTATCCCCATTAATAACATCTCCACCATTTTTTAAGTTTTCCATGAAAAAGGCATACTCAGAACCAGAATCAGGGTTCGCTGCTCGTTGCCATGCATACACATAGTCTTTGGCCACTACTGGTTCTCCATCTGACCATTTCGCATCTTCTCTTAATTTAAACGTATAAACTAAACCGTCATCACTCACTTCTGCCATTTCTGCTGCTCCAGCAGGTTGTGCTTTTCCTTCTCCGTCAAAACGATACAGTCCTTCATACACACTGTTTAAGGCAACTGAGCTGATAACATCCGTGCTTAACGTTGGGTCAGCCGTAGGCATCTCCGAGCCGACAACCGTTTTAAAAACTTGCTCCTGTGCTAAATCTGCTTTCCCTTTATCTTTTCCGGAGTCACTGGCATCCTTTCCTTCATTGGTTGTGCTACATCCTGCTAACATGACTGGTACCACTAATGCCAATCCTAATTTTACTAATCGTTTATAATTCATTCTTTCCGCCCCTTTTCTCTGCTAGTTTTGCTTGATACATTGGTACTTCTTCATCACTACAATAAACAAAATGTTCTGGACTTATCTCTTTTAATGACCTCACTTGATTATCTTGTGGAGGTGCTTGATATGGAATACGTTGACGTTGGCGCTCATACTCTGGATCGGGTAATGGAATCGCCGAGAGCAAACTTTCGGTATAAGGATGAACACCGTAGTGATAAATTTCATCACTCGTTCCAATCTCTACTAATTGACCATAGTACATGACACCTATACGGTCACTAATATATTTCACCATCGATAAATCGTGAGCGATGAAAAGATACGTTAAGTTTCTTTCTTCTTGTAATTGTTTTAATAAATTGACCACCTGTGCTTGAATCGAAACATCCAAAGCTGAGATGGGTTCGTCACAGATAATAAATTTAGGTTGTACGGCTAAAGCTCGAGCAATACCAATCCTTTGACGTTGTCCCCCTGAAAATTCATGAGGGTATCGAGTCGCATGACTTTTATCCAAACCGACAAGTTGTAACAACTCATTTACTTGTCGATCACGATCGGCTTCATCTTTGGCTAATTGATGAACATCAATCCCTTCAGCAATAATATCCTTTACTTTCATTCTCGGATTAAGTGAAGCATACGGGTCTTGATAAATCATCTGAACATCTCGTCGAAACTGCTGCATTTCTTTCTTCCCTTTAATCTCACGAATATTCCGTTGGTTAAATAGTATTTCTCCGTCTGTCGGTTCATATAAACGGATAATGCTTCGACCCGTTGTTGATTTCCCACAGCCAGATTCACCAACTAATCCAAATGTTTCTCCTTCAAAGACGTCAAAACTGACATCTTGAATCGCGACAACTTCATCATCACGACCTTGATTAAATACTTGACGTAAATGATTGACTTCTAAAATAGCGGATGACATCGACTTCCCCCCTCTCTAACTCATTTGTTCTAAATATTTTTTCTGACGCTCTTGAATCGCAACGGGTGGTAACACTTTCGGTGCTTCATCGGCTAACAACCATGTTGCCGCCTTATGCGTTGGAGACACCTCGAAGAATGGCGGCGCCATTTCAGCATCGATTTTCAAAGCAAACTCATTTCGTGGATAAAAAGCATCTCCTTTAGGTGGTGATAATAAATCCGGTGGTGAGCCTGGTATAGCGTATAATTCATCCGTCGTATCCAATGTTGGCATCGAACTTAACAAGCCCCATGTATAAGGATGTTGTGGATTATAGAAAATCTCTTCTGCTGTCCCAATTTCAATAATTTTCCCTCCATACATGACGGCAACTCGGTCAGCCACATTGGCGACGACACCTAAATCATGCGTAATGAAAATAATCGAAGTGGAAATTTTATCTTGAATTTCTTTCATCAGTTCGATTATTTGAGCTTGAATCGTCACATCTAACGCAGTCGTCGGTTCATCGGCAATTAAAATCTCTGGCCGACAGATCAACGCAATCGCTATGACAATCCGCTGACGTTGTCCACCTGAAAACTGATGAGGATAGTGATGTATCCGTTCAGTTGGATTAGGGATTCCCACTAATCGCAACAACTCGACAGCTGTTTTCAAGGCTTCCTTTTTACTAATCTTTTGATGCTTTCTTAAAGGCTCTGCTACCTGATTACCTATCGTCTTTGTAGGATTAAGCGACGTCATTGGATCTTGGAAAATCATCGCGATTTCCTTTCCTCTAATCTTTTGCATCTCTTTATCTGTTTTTTCTAATAAATTTTGTCCTTTAAAACGTATTTCCCCTGATTCTACGACCGCATTGGTTGATAATAATTGCATAATGGCACGAGTCGTCACTGATTTACCTGAACCAGACTCGCCTACAATGGCTAACGTCTCACCTTTTTTTAAATCAAAATCAACACCTCGAATGGCTTGAACTTTTCCAGCAAACGTTTCAAAGGAAATGTTTAAATCTTTTACTTCTAATAATGTTCCCATCTCATCACTCCCTATTCTGCCATTTTCGGATCAAAGGCATCTCTTAAACCGTCTGCAAGAAGGTTAAAACAAATCATAATGACCGATAACATGATAGCCGGATACCACATTAAATGCGGTAAAAATCGGAACGTTTTATACCCTTCACTCAATAACATCCCTAATGATGAAAGAGGTGGACGAATACCTAACCCGATAAAACTTAAAAAGGCTTCAAAGAATATCGCAGAGGGAATACTAAACATCATCTGAACAATGACAACACTCGAAATATTAGGTAGGATATGCTTCATCGCAATTTTTCCACTGGATTGTCCGAGTGTACGTGCAGCGAGTACATATTCTTGATCTTTTATCTTTAATGTTTGAGCACGAACAATCCGTGCCATTGTAATCCAACCTGTAATCGCCATAGCTAAAATAATGGTTTTCATTCCCGGCTTAAAAATCGTCAGCATGAGAATCATCACGACTAAGTTAGGAATACCGGATAGTATTTCTAATATCCGCTGCATGATATTATCGGTTCGCCCACCTTTCATGGCGGAAATCAAACCATACGTCACGCCAATCGTTAAATCGAGAAAAGCAGCCACAAAGGCAATAATTAAAGATGAACGAGTACCCATTAATAAACGGGAAAGTAAGTCTCTTCCTAAGCTATCCGTACCGAGATAGAAATGCACATCATCTGGTACTTTCATCTGTTCATATTTATCAACCCGCTTATCTCCTACTACCGCCGTCCCATTAAAGCCATTCAAGGAAACACCAGGTATTTTAGGGGGGAGGTTAATATAATTAACATTTTGTTTTGCTGGGTCATGCGGTGAAATCCATTGAGCACTAAAAGCAATCACGGAAATAACCAATAATAAAAATAATGAAATGACCGCTCCACGATTTTTTTTCAAACGTCTCCAAGAGTCTTGCATAAACGTTAAGGACGGAGCAGCTATCTCATCGCTTTGATGAAATTCACGATGTCCTACTGGTTCAAAAAGTTCTGGATTTATCGTTGTTTTTTCAATAGATGTCATTATGAATGTTCACCTCCTGATACACGAATACGAGGATCAATTAAGCCATATAGTAAGTCGACAATTAAAATGACTACGACTAACATGGTTGAAAATAGTATCGTTACCGCCATAATCGTCGGGTAATCATTATGTAAGATAGATTTAACAAACTGCTCACCAATTCCCGGTATTGCAAATATATTTTCCACAACTAATGACCCCGTCATAAGTGAAACCGCTAAAGGCCCTAGTAACGTCACAAGTGGAATCAGACTGTTGCGCAAGCCATGTTTAAAGGCAACTTCCCAACTACTTAATCCCTTAGCACGCGCTAGTTCAATGTAGTCGCTATTTAACACTTCGACCATTTCCGTTCGAATAAAGCGAGCGGTATCAGCGAGTGGTGACATAGCTAAAGCGACAGTTGGTAGAACGGTTGAAGCAAACCCTTGATTCCAAAGTGCAATCGGCAACCACTGTAACTTAATCGCAAAAACATATTGTAAAAGAACGGCAAAAACGAAGTTCGGTATCGACCGACCTAAGATAGCAAGTAAAGTGGCACCTGTATCAATCCAAGTGTTCTGCCGCATGGCTGCAATCAGCCCTAATAATATTCCTAATACTGTTCCTAGAATAATTGCTTGAATCCCCAACTGCACTGAGGGTCCTATCCTGTCTACAATCAATTTAGAGACAGGTTGATTTTTAAATTTAAATGAGGTACCAAAATCTCCTTTTAAAATATTACGCAAATAAATGACGTAACGCTCGGCAACTGGTTTATCAAGACCAGATTGTTTGTTTAAAATTTCAATTTGTTCTGGTGTTAATTTTTGTTGATTGACATACGGTGAACCTGGAATAAGATTCATCAAGAAAAAGGTTACCGTGATAATCAACCAAAGCGTAATCAACATATACATCACACGCTTTAAAAAATACTGTGAAAAATATTTCATCGTTTCGTCCCCTTTACTTTGCTTTGACATCTTTAAAAAAATGCATTAAGGTAATCTTGACATTCCTTTAATGTTAAAAAATACGAAACAGGTGACTTATGCAAAAATTCCGACTGCCCATTGTAACAAATATTTTCTTTTTAATACTTATCACGCTAATCTCTGTCATAAAAAAGGAAGAAATAACGGTCATACTATTGTCCGATCGCCTTTTTTTATTTGGCTTATTCACTCTCATGATGAGTGCCTTTGTCCAAATCGTGCGTTCAGGTTTTATCGATAACTTTCAAAAGTCATTTCATCAGCGTTCAAAAAAGAAAAAGTATTCATATGTATTAGCGTCACAGTGGTTTAAAACAAAACCTGTGGTTCTCTTTGCGACAAGTGTTGTTTCTTTCTCCTTATCCTTTCTCCTACTCATCTTTAAATGATAAAACGATAAGTAAGATTAGAAAATAATGAGAATGTTTTTTTATTTAAAGACTATAATAGTCTATTTCTAATCTAATTGCAATCATTTTTTAAGTAAGTTTTCAAATATGTTTCAATTATCAAAAATAAACCACTTTGTTTGACAAGTGACACAATGTCATCTACACTGTGAAGTGACGCTGTGTCATCAATAGAAAGGAGGTCACCATGCCTACAGCGACTTTTTTTAATTTAAGAGAGGACAAACAAGAAACCATTGTCCAAGCAGCTCTTTTAGAGTTTTCTCAACGGAGCTTACCTGAGGCATTAGTTTCTAATATTGTAAAAGAAAGTGATATAGCACGAGGTAGTTTTTATAAGTATTTTGAGGATATGGAAGATTTGTATTTATACGTTTATAGTTTAATGTCAAAACGTGCTCACTTAGATGTTATTCAAGCTATTCAAGAAGCGGATGGACATCTGTTCAATGGACTTGAACGTTATATGGAGCAAGTCATCCACCTTTATGAAAACCCTGTTTACTATCATTACTTTAAAACCGTCACCTTAAATTTAAACTACACATTAGAACAGCACATACTTGACTATCGTCAGCAAAATGCTCGTGAAAATACGATGGCCAGTTTCATTGATAAAATTGACCTAAGTTCTTTAGACATTCACTCTGTCGAAGAGCTACGTAGCTTTTTCAAAGTTTTAACCCCTGTTATTCATCAATGCATGAGCGACTATTTTGCTCATTCTTGGGATAACGAAACACTCAAAAAAGAATATCAACGTCGAATTAATTGGCTTAAGAAAGGCGTTGAAATATCAGAATAGAAAGAAGGATTATCATTATGACAAAATTAACACGCACAAGTGCTTTTTACGGAATATTAGGATTAGTTTTAGGTGTTTATTATCGTGAGCTATCAAAAATGAATAATTTTACTGGTACGACACAGTTAGGAACAAGCCATACCCACGCTTTTGCTTTAGGGATGTTAGTTTTCTTAATCGTGTTACTCTTAGAAGCGAACTTCAAACTTTCAGAACAAGGTAAAACGTATCGCCTTTTCTATATTTTTTATAATATTGGATTAATTATGACGATTGCGATGCTTACTTTCCATGGTACGATGACAGTATTAGGTAATGAAACAGGCGCAGCCGTTTCTGGTATTGCTGGTTTAGGCCATATTTTTCTAGCAATTGGAATGATGTTATTATTCCACACATTAGCGAAAGCTGTTAAAAATAAATAAAAAAAAGTGTTAGGTTGAAAACCTAACACTTTTTTATTTGATATTATAATTCTGGTGCACGATTTAATTTCGCTGTTAGCATCCAAATATTTTTTTCAACCGCACCTTTTATCTCGATGAATAAATCTTCTGTTACATGATCTTCTTCATCTCCTGCAGCATGAATCCCTTCTAATGCTAACTTTTGTAAATAGCGATAGCCATTAATTAGTGTTTCAATATGCTCATCCATACTTACATCATAGCTTCCAGGTTTGTCTTCTAATTTAGTATGCTCCGCAAATTCTTTTAAGGTTGAGTAAGGAGCGCCACCAATGGTGATTAAACGCTCGGCTACTTCATCTAAGAAGCCATCTACTTCATCCATATACTCGTCCATTTGAGGATGTAAAGTTAAAAATTCTGAACCACGCATGTACCAATGAGCTTGATGAATCATAACTGAAAATTGACTTAAATCAGCTACCATTTGGTTTAAAACTTTTTTTGTTTGTTCAACGTTCATATTCTTTCTTCCTCCTTAATTGTTTCTACTATAAGTATACGCTTTCGTGACATTTCTTTCAAAGAATCTGCTTGTAAATATAACAAAAACCTATCACTAAAGTGATAGGTTTTTATAACATATTATAAATATTTTTCTAAAATACTTGCTAGTTGTTCTTTACGGTGAACACCGACTAATGTTTCAACGACTTTATCGTCTTTTTTCACCATTAATGTTGGAATACTCATAATTCCAAACTTGCTAGCTGTTGCTGGGTTTTGGTCCACATCAACTTTAGCGATAGTCACTTTGTCGCCCATTTCTGCTGCTAATTCGTCTAAGATAGGCCCTTGAATACGACATGGTCCACACCATGGTGCCCAAAAGTCAATTAAGACTACTCCGTTTTTTGTTTCGCTTGCAAATGTTGCATCTGTTACTTGTTTAACCATTAAAAAATCCTCCTAAAATATTAATATTTCTTTATCTAGGAACATTATAGCAAACGGTTATCGAAGTCCCAAAAAGTCTGCTTGTGAAACAAAAGTTATTTAAACTCTACCACTGTAGCTCCTGAACCACCCTGATTTTGAGGGGCTAAGCCAAATGATTTAATCCCACGATAACTACGTAAAAACTCATTAACACCCGTACGCAGCGCACCCGTTCCCTTACCGTGTACGATAATAATCTGACTGTACCCTGATAAAATCGCTTCATCCAAATAATTTTCTAATTCGTGCATCGCATCATCGTAGCGTTTCCCTCTTAAATCAAGTTGACTTTCAACTTTACGACGGCCTACTTTTCCGTCTGAATCTTTAATCGTTACAATTGAAGACCGTGTTTCTTTTTCAGGCGCTAATTTGGTTAAATCACTTTCCGGAAGCGCCATTTTGATAATCCCCATCTGCACTTCCCACAATCCTTCTTTTTGTTTACCAATAATCGTCCCACGTTGCCCAAAGCTTTCGACTTTCACATCGTCGCCAACTTTTAATTGCTGTTCTTTTTTCGCTTTTTGTAAGACTTTATTTTTCTTTAATTGTTTTTGCTCGTGTCGTAAATCATCTAGCTGAGCATGCATCTCAATAAACTCATGCTCTTTGACTTGCATTTCTCCTACCCGTTTTTGTTTTTCGCGAATATCTGACACTATCGTTTCTGCTTCACGACGTGCTTCTTCGATAAGTTCATTTGCAGCTTCTTTTGCTTTTTCTAGTTCTTTTTCTCGCTCTTGTTTCAAATAGCCCACTGCATTTTTCAACTCAGCTAAAAGAGTTTCACTTTCTTCTACCACTAAATGCAAGTGAGAAGCTTCTTCTTCCGCTTGTTTTTTAGACGATTCCAAGTCAGAAATCATATCGTTTAAATCATGACTTTCCCCATCAATAAGTTGTTTAGCTTGGGTAATAATCGTAGTGGAAAGACCTAAACGTTGAGAAATTTCAAACGCATTACTGCGCCCTGGCACGCCAATCAATAAACGGTAAGTCGGACTTAGCGTATTCACATCAAACTCCATACTCGCATTCGTTGTAAAGGGACGATTATAGCCATATACTTTTAATTCTGGATAGTGAGTTGTTGCCATTACATACGCATTTCGAGACCCGACTTCATCTAAAATAGCAATCGCTAAAGCGGCACCTTCTTGAGGATCAGTCCCCGCTCCTAGCTCATCAAAAAGCACAAGAGAGGTATCATCTACTTCTTCTAAAATCGACACAATATTCGTCATGTGAGAAGAAAACGTACTTAAGTTTTGTTCAATCGACTGTTCATCGCCTATATCAGCAAAAATATTGCCAAAGACACCTAACACACTATCTTCCGCTACGGTAACAGGAATTCCTGCTTGTCCCATTAGTTGTAACAACCCTAATGTTTTTAAAGTAATGGTTTTCCCACCAGTATTCGGTCCCGTGATAACGATTGCTTGATAGTCTTTTCCTATTGTTAAGTCATTGGCAACCGCTAGTTCACGGTCTAAAAGTGGATGACGAGCTTGACGTAAAGACACATGATTCTCTTCACTTAATGACGGAATCACTCCACCAATTTGTTTTCCAAACAGTGCTTTCGTATTAATCACATCGAGCTGTGATAGTACGTAGGCATTGTGACGAATCTCTGGCACGTGTGGGGCTATTGCAGCTGAAAGTTCTGACAATATCCGTTCAATTTCCTGTCTTTCCTCACTTTGCAACTGTTTCAGACGATTATTTAACTCGACAACTTGTTTTGGTTCAACATACACTGTTTGCCCAGAAGCACTTTGATCGTGCACGATTCCACCAAACATACTGCGATACTCACTTTTAGCTGGAATAACGTAACGGTCATTTCGAATCGTTATAAGTGTGTCACTTAAATAACGGGCTTGTTTACCACGTACGATTTTTTCCAATTCTTCACGAATCGTCATCTCACTACGACGCATTTGACGGCGGATTTGCTGTAAAGCAAGCGATGCTTCATCTTGAACACGTCCATCCTCATCTACTGCTTGGCGAATTTCACCCGATACAGCTGGTAAAACAACAAGCTTATCTCCCCAAGCGAAAACAGCTGGAAAATCATGTTCATTGTCTTTTAGCTCTTCAAAGAAACGCACTGTTTCAGACGTGGTATATAACACTTTTCCAATCTGAGCTATTTCCAGACCATTTAGATTGGCGTCCATCTCTAAACGTTTTAAAGCCGGACGAATATCCGCCAACTTAGGAAGTGGTAAACCCCCTTTAATCCGTAAAATATCTAACCCTTCTTTGGTTTCTTTTAATCGTTCTGCGACGCGTTCGTAGGTTGTTTCTGGTTTTAAAGATAACACGTGTTCACGGCCTAGCTCGGTCACAGCATGCTCGCTCATCATTCGAATAATCTTATGATAGTCGAGCGTTTCATATATCTTATGATTCATTCTTATCACTTCACTTTCATTCATTAAAAAAGAACACTCGAGAGTGTCCTTTTACCTCGCTATTTTGGTACACTCGACCAAAGTAACATGATTTTATTAGAAAAATAGGGAATATGTTCAATCAATCCTTGCGCTAGCCGACTGCCTTGTAAAGTGTTTTGAACTATATCAAGCGGAATCATTGCTACAAGTGACAACACTGTTCCCCAAGCAATCAATGATACGGCTAAAGCCAGTCCTCCCCCAACGGTAGCGTTAAGTGTTTCAGGAATTCGAGCAAACGTTAATTTATAACACAGTATGCCTATTAGCCGAGTTATCGCCCAGCCAATAACTAGCAGTATTAAAAACGAAACCCCTGCATAGAAATAGCGATCTAAGTCAAAAAAAACGTCTGGTGAAAAAAACAATAATTTAGACTCTGGTGTTGGCTGTGGATAAGGAATCAACAACTCTAACTTATCAACATACTTAATATAGTTTTTCGCGGCGTAAATAAAGCTAAATAAGTACCCCAATGTATAAACGCCTTGTAACACTGCCCCTCTACGTACACCTGTATGAACCGTAAACAGCAGCGTCAAAATAATGATTAATGATAACATAATTTTACCCTTTTCTTTTTTTGTCTTGTTCAATCTTTGCCAAAGATTGCTTGTTCATAATTTTTTGAACCTCTGCTGGTGATAACTCTTGACGACTTTTCGTTGAATTTATAATGGCTCGTTTTGCTTCAGCTTCAATCGATTCATAACGATGCAAACGTTTTTCAAGCTCTTTCACTTTCGCTACTTCTTTTTCCAACACTTCACATTCGGATAATTCCGCTTGTAAAATAGCCATTTGATCTTTTAACTCATTAATCGTATGTTGTAAGGTTAGCTGATCTGATAAGGCATTAATCGCTAACAATACCGACTTTTGCTCCAAACTAATATCAGGACTTTTCTTTCCTATCATTTCTAGCTGATGATTAGCTAACGACACGACGGCGTCCATATGTGCTTTTGATTCATTACCTATAATAGTATAATTTTTATCCCCTATCACAGCTTTATAACGTTTTTTACTTTGTGACATTTTCTTTCCTCCCCATTTGTCATTGGAAAGCATTCCCTATTATTATAAATTAGTTTATTTTAATTTACAAACCTTTCTCCTCTTTCCTTCTCGTGATTGTTATTCTATCATTTATTCGTTAAGATAAGAGAGAACGAAATAGAAATGAGGTACATTATGTCTAGTTATACACTCAAAAAACAATCACCCGAAACGTTAAAAAAAATGGCCACTTTTTATAAAGATTATATTCAGAAAAAAGTCCCACAACATGCTCTGTTTCAAGCAAAATATCAAGGAGTCACTATTACCGCTTATAAAACAGGCTCTGTTTTATTTCAAGGAAACCAGGCAGAAACAGAAGCGGCACGGTGGACATCTCTTCCCACCACCGCTACTCCTAAGAAAACTAGTACGGCTTCTCCTCAAACAAGCGCGACACTGCCTCGTGATTTTTCACATTGGTCTGTTATCGGAAGTGATGAAGTCGGAAACGGCAGTTACTTTGGCCCCTTAGTTGTATGTGCTGCCTATGTTAGTCGTGAGCAGTTAGCCGCCGTCAAAGCGCTTGGTGTGAAAGATTCTAAACTGTTAAAAGATAGCGATATTCAACGGATTGCGTCAAAAATCCAAGACCATATTCCCCATCAACTATTAATCGTTTCACCAAGTAAATATAACGATATACAACCAACCTATAATGCCACGCACATGAAAGTGGCGTTGCATAATCAAGCGATTCGTTTATTGTCCGAGAAAATAGCTCCTACTAAACCAGAAGGAATACTTATCGACCAATTTACAAGCGAAAAAAATTATCGCAAGTATCTTGCGAGTGAAGCTCAACCTGTCACAGAAAATTTATATTTTCAAACAAAAGGAGAAGGTGCGCATTTAGCTGTCGCTGCCGCATCGATTCTATGTCGTAACGCTTTTCTTGTTTCACTTGAACAAGCGAGCCAAGAACTTGGTTATACGATCCCCTCCGGTGCAGGTCACGTCTCTGATACGGTCGCTGCTCGTCTTTTAAAACAAGGGGGTATGCCTTTGCTCCGTCAACATGCGAAACTCCATTTTGCCAATACCAAAAAAGCACTAAAATTAGCTCAGCGCTAAACCAAAGAACCCTTCTGTCATAGAAGGGTTCTTTTATTCATCTAATTTATCTTTGATAGCGCTTGGTATTTCTGACGCCGCTACTTCTTCCCATTCACTCACATATTTACCTTTTGTAGCGAGTTTTAAATAAGCATCTTCTCTTAACTGGTGACCTGCAAAAAATGACAATGTGACCTCTTCTTCTCCCTCGCTTATCCCAGTTTGCGTATATAAATAACCTCCCGGCTCTTGTTGCGTGCCGTACTGATTAGCTGTTTTCACATAGACATCTTGTTCAGCAACTAGCGGATTAAAACGGTCGACTAGTTGTTTTAACTCTGACGTTGCCATACCGGATTCGTCCGGCATTAAATAAGTAAACCCAATCGGAACGATTAAAACAATCGTCATGATAAAAAATAGTGTTCTGCCGATTTTTTTCATACAAACACTTCCTTTCCTATCTAACATTATCTCAACTCTTCTCCCATTTAACATCCGTAATAAGATGGAATTTAAGTCATACTTGAGGCCGATAAAATAACAGCCACTCCTCTGAAATAGTGCGATTATCACAAACGTATGATTTGCAAGACTGATTTATTTTGTTAGTATTCTTTCTTTATTAAAGAATAGCTCTTTACAAAAAGAACGTATGTTCGTATAATAAACTTAACATGACTCACAAGGAGGCCGTTACATGGTAGAACTTAATCATTACTATCATGACCGTGGTATCAAAAAATATCTAGGTTTTTATTTATCGGAACACACGAATGCACTTGAAACGCTTAGTTCTAAAAATAATGACGCTGATTTTGCTGAACAGATGATGTCTGAAGAGCAGATAACAGAGGTGATTGACTATGCCCTAGTTAAAAATCTTCCCGTGCTAGTTCAACCGAATATTTATGAAGAAACGGTCGAACGACCACTCCCTCCTATTAAAGGCTATATTTCCGGATATACGTCACAGAATCTTTTTATTCACAATACACCTGTACCGCTGTCTTTAATCCGTTCCGTTCGCCTACTTTCTCCAACCAAGTGGTTCACAGAACAGACAGTAGATGATGACCATGTCTTTTAACTATACGCAACACTTTAATTATGCCTTAGAGCGTCAAGAAGACTATCTCTGTATTGATATGAAATCTTTTTACGCGTCAGTCGAATGTGTCGAACGTGGTCTTGATCCTTTGACGACCTTACTTGTCGTCATGAGTAATAGCGACTCACCTGGTGGACTCGCATTGGCGACATCTCCCCGTGCCAAAAAGGAACTAGGACTAACGAACGTTTCACGACGCTTTGAAATACCAGACCACCCAGATTTACATATCGTGCCACCACGCATGCATCTTTACATTGAAAAAAATATTGCCGTCAATCAAATTTTACAACGCTTTGTAGCGGATGAAGATTTACTCATTTACTCCATTGACGAGTCCTTTATTCGAATTACAGCGTCTAAAAAACTCTTTGGTTGGAATGCTTATCAGTTCGCCAAAAATATTCAACAATCTATTTTTCAAGAACTTGGCCTTTATTGTACGATTGGCATTGGTGATAATATGTTACTGAGTAAATTAGCACTGGATAACGGTGCTAAACTACAACCAGATATGATTGCAACGTGGCACTATCAAGACGTGCCTAATACCGTCTGGAAAATTGCACCTATGACAAATTTTTGGGGAATTAATACTCGAACAGCTGAACGCTTAAATAAAATGGGGATTCGCTCGATTTACGAGCTGGCTCATTTTGATTTTTTTGAAATGAAAGAACGCATGGGCGTGATCGGACAGCAGTTAATCGCTCATGCATGGGGAATTGACCGTGCCTTTATTTCAGAAAAATATATCCCTAAATCAAAAAACATCAGCAATAGTCAGATTTTAATGCGTGATTATACGGAGCCAGAAGAAATCAAACGTGTGCTACGTGAAATGCTCGAACAAATTGCCACACGTCTTCGAACGAAAAAATTACAAACGAGTTGTTTGCAAATTGGCGTAGGCGTTTCAAAAAACGAAACACTTCCAAGTTTCTCGCGACAAGTGACCTTTACCCCGACCAATCACTCTGCCGACTTAGTAAGAGAAGGCATTGCTTTGTTTGAACGCTACTATACCCGTCAAGTCGTCAGACGATTGAGCGTCAGCTGTTCACAGCTACGAGAAGAAGCAGGTATTCAACTCAATCTCTTTGAATCTCCTCTTAAAACACTCGATAAGCAACAATTAGACACGACAATCGACCTCATCCGTCAGCGCTACGGTTTTGATGCTATCATTCATGCCTCATCGCTTATGGAAGGCGCGACTGCCATTCAACGCAGTCACTTAATCGGTGGACACGCTGGTGGCTTAGACGGTATTTCCACAAAAAAAAGCTTGCTAGAAAACTAGCAAGCTTTTTAGATATACATTTTTTGAAGAAATGATGTTTTCATGTTTTTAAGCACTTCAAGCTGACGCTGATGAAGAGCGATAGTGTCGTCTAGTTGTTTGAAGAAAGTGCCGATTTTTTGTTGTTCTTCAATATTTGGAATAAATATGTTGATATTTTCAATGTCTGAACTGTTGTAACTTGGTAGTGCTCCAACTTGTGCGTACTTAGGAAGATTGATAGTTTCAAACATGGTTTTACCAAAATCAGCATCCCAACTATTATCAAATATGTACGCCATAGTATTATTATCTAACAAGAAAAGAGATCGAACAATTCGCTTTCTATTAAGCATTATGGCAGCTCCAACTTTAGCAAATATAACTGCTGGAACATCTTCTATAGGCTTCCACTTTTTTCTTTCAATTTGTTCTTTAGAAACATAGTTGTTAGCTGTAATCATCTCATTTTCATTTCCTTCATTATTCATGTCAGAAACTTTAAAAAAAGGAATTCCTGCCGTTCCACCTTGTTCCGTATTTGGAAAACCAACCCCTGACTGAGTTTTTCCTATTTCCCCCAACTTACGCTGTTCCCAATCGTCAGTAAATCCTGAAAAACGAATTTCTGGTTTTGTTTCGTCTTTTTTCGGAAACATCTTTTGCAAAAAAGACTTTTTAGTTTTTTCTAACACTTCAAGCTGTCGCTGATGAAGAGCGATGGTATTATTAATATTCTCAAAAACATCAGCAATTTTATTTTGTTCCTCATATATTGGCATTAAAACATCAATTGAATTTAAAATTTCTTGACTAACATTAAACCTTGTACTTCCTCCAGCTTTTCGTTCTATTTGTTTTCTACCAGCGCCATTATTCAAATTAATCTCCATAAATAATGGATTGTACTCTGCTTTCCTTTTTCCTCTAATTGAAAAGCCACTATATAAGGCATACTCACTATCAGTATAAGCTTTTGATAATCCTACTTCTTGAACAATTTCAGACGACCTAACAAAAATCAAATCCCCATTTTCAACCTTATTTTTTGATTCAATAGCTTCAGAGACACTTACAGAATTTCTTATATTTTGGTAGGTAATTTTATTAGGAGAAAGAATATCCATTACACTTATCATTTTTCTGCCCTTGCCATAATTTTCTTTAGGCGCATTTATCCCATTAGAAAAATCCATGAATTCATTTAACTTACGCTGTTCCCACTCGTCCGTGTAGCCTTTAAAACGTATTTTTGGTTGTTTATTTATCGTTTTCATATGTCATTCCTACTTTATCTTATTTAACTTTATCATAGCATATTTTAAACAATCTGGTCGTCTATTCCAATAAAAAAAGAACGCTTATCTAAGATAAACGTTCTTTTAACTTATTATTCTTCTTCCGCTGCGAAAGCGTTGAAAACTTCTTCAATCATGTCCCATTCTTCTTCTGTTTCAATGTTCAATAATTGACCTTCCGTACCGGATGGGCCTTCGATATATTGGTAAGCAAGTAAATCTACTTCTTCCTCATCATCTTCAGCGTCATCCATTTCAGCTGGATATAATAATACGTATTGTTTATTGGCAAAATCTTCTTCACCATCAATAGTCATTAAGATTTCAAATAACGCTTCGTTACCATTTTCATCTACTAATGTGATGTATTCTGATTCTCCATGGTCGTGTGTGTGTTCTTCTGTCATGAGTGCCATCCTCTTTTCTTTTAGTTATGACGATCTAAATAGCCTTGTAAAATCATTACCGCGGCTAATTTATCAATCACTTTTTTTCGTTTTGCTCGTGAGGCATTTGCCTGTTCTACCAACATACGCTCTACTTCTGCCGTAGACAGTCGCTCGTCTTGGTAAATCACTTCGACATCAAAATGGTCGACGAGATACTGACCGTATGCTTGTGACGCTTCTGCACGTGGTCCTAGCGTATTATTCATATTTTTTGGCAATCCTACTACGACTTTCTGACATTGGTATTCATCGAGCAATTCTTTTACGCGATCATAACCAAAGTCACCTTGATTTTCATTGATTTGGATGATTTCTAATCCCTGTGCGGTCCATCCTAACCGGTCACTCATCGCTACGCCGACTGTTTTAGAGCCGACATCCAATCCCATTATTCGCATTAAACGTCCATCCCGTGATGGGTTAGGTAAGTTTTAATTAATTCTTCCATAATCTCATCTCTTTCGTGACGACGTATGAGATTTCGAGCATCTTGGTGACGTGGTATATACGCAGGGTCACCTGAAAGTAAATATCCCACTATTTGGTTAATCGGATTGTACCCTTTTTCTTCTAATGCTGCATAAACCACCTTTAAGGTTTCACTGATTTCTTGTTTACGATGATCATCAAAATCAAATCGAACAGTTTTATCGGTATAACTCATCCATCTCCACCTCTTTTCTTTCTTTATGTCTTTCATTTTACAAGATAGCCACTGAAACTACAACTAAAGCCACTCTTTAACGCTTATCTTTTAATGTGACTTCCGCAATAGGTTTTCCGATAGGTGTCTCATCAACTAATTCCATAATCCCTGATTGCGCCTCACTTTGAGGTAAGCCTAATTCCCTAGCTGAGCAAATCATACCATAGCTATCGACACCACGTAGATTCCCCGGCCAAATAATCAAGCCGTTTGGCATCATCGCACCGGGTTGTGCTACGACGACACGTAGTCCTTCACGAATATTCTTCGCACCACAAACAATTTGTAACACTTCGCCATTTGCAACTTCTGTTTGTGTCACAGAAAGGTGGTCGGAATCTTCATGCGGTACGCATGATTGCACATAACCTGTCACTAACTTGCCATAGCCGTTATCACTTAAACGATCTTGAACGCCTGCTTTTTCTAGTAGCTCGTTTAAGACGTTCATCTCTTTTTCTGATGGGTAAATTTGCCCATTTCCTTCTATTTCAGGTAAATACTTACTAATGTTGAAAAAATTCAATCCGACTGTTTCTTTCGTGTCCTCTAAATAAATACGTGCGACATCATCCACACGTTCTACCGCTACTTCGCCACCTTTGGCATTAGCAACCACCACAACTAAACAATCTCCAACTGCTTCTTTGTTATACGAAAAAATCATGACTATCTCCTTATGCGTTATTTACTCATTTTCTTCTTTTGGACGAACAATTAAAACATCACATGGCGCGTGGCGAATCACATGATCACTCACACTTCCAATCATGAAACGTTCTACGGCATTTAAACCAGATTGTCCGACCATGATTAAATCAACGTGATACTTTTCTGGCAACTCCTCGGCCATTAACACTTTTGGTGAACCAAATGTTAAGACGGATTCCACATTATCAATTCCTTGTTTCTTAGCAAATGCGACATATTCTTCCAGCATCTCTTTTGAACGGGCAGTCTCAACATCAATTAATTCAGAGGTCGTTAGCGTATACCCCATGTTACCGTACAAACGGTTTTCAATAATATGGGCCACAATCACACGTGAATTATTACGTTTAGCTACTGCCAACGCTTTTTCAAACGCCTCACGCGCTTGGTCACTACCATCTGTTCCAACTAGAATTGTTTGATACTCTTGTGCTTCCATCATTTTTTTCACCTTCCTGTTTTTTTAAAGATATGTATGTAAGAATGATAAAACTTCTTCTTTTGTTTTACGATTCTTATCAACAAAACGTGCGACCTCTTGACCGTCACGTACGATAACAAGGCTTGGGATACCAAATATTTGCATGCTTTCACATGCTTCAATAAATTTATCACGATTAATCTCTACAAAATCTATTTTGGGAAACGTCGCAACAATATCAGCAAGATGCGGTTTCAAGTAAACACAATCACCACACCAATCTGCCGTAAAGTAAAAAACATGCGTCCCAGTTTCTACCAAGCTTGCAAATTCTTCTAACGTCTGTGGGATAAGCATCCCATTTTCATTATTTTTTTCCATAGACAATTTCCTCAATCTTTTCGGGTGTTAAAGTTTGCATCGTTGTGATTAACATCTGACGCGCTGCTTCGTAGTCTTCAATATTAAACATCGTTTGATGCGTGTGGATATAACGTCCAGGGACACCAATAACAGCACTTGGGATACCGTCACGCACTTGATGTGCCGCTCCAGCATCAGTGCCACCTTGTGAAACAAAGTATTGATATGGAATGGCGTTTTCTTCTGCTGTGTCGATTAGGAAATCACGCATACGATGTAACATAATCATACCCGGGTCAAAAATACGCATTAAAAATCCTTTTCCAAGATGACCAAAAGCCAATGGATCATCACCCGTATCATTGGCAGGAGAACAGTCAACCGCAAAGAATAAGTCAGGATTAAACTTGTGCGTAGAAGGACGAGCACCACGCAATCCAACTTCTTCTTGAACGTTCGCACCTGCGATTAAGGTAAACGGCAACTCGACATCTTTTAAAGATTCAAGCAGTTCAATAACTGCTACACAGCCATAACGGTTATCCCATGCTTTACTAATAATATGTTTTCCATTAGCTGTACGAATTGTCTCAACATCTGGCACGATGCTATCTCCTGGTCGCACGCCATAAGACAATGCCTCTTCTTTAGAAGTAAAACCAGCATCAAATAAAATATCCGTCACAGCAACTTTGGCTTGTGCGCCTTTTCCACGCAATAAATGCGGAGGAACTGAAGATGAAATAACAGGATAATCTCCTTTTTTTGTCTTCAATGTATAACGCTGTGCTGATACGACGTAAGGGTTCCATCCTCCTAGTGGGACAACTCTAAACAAACCATTGTCTTGAATCTGAGCTAACATAAACCCGACTTCATCCATATGTGCCGCGACCATTACTTTTGGCGCTCCGGGTTGTTTACTCTTCTTAATACCAAAAATACCACCTAGACCATCGTACTCAATTTTATCCACATAAGGACTCATCTTTTTCTTCATGACGCGACGTACGTCATCTTCAAAGCCGCTTGTTCCTTGTATTTCTGTTAATTCTTTAATAAGTTCAAATGTCTTATCTCCCATGAAATTGTTCTGCTAAGGCAGAACACCACCTCGCTTTCTCTTTAATACTATTATACCGTATTTCAGTTTTTTTTTCAGTGTTTTATCTTACCTAGATAGACTGATAGTAAAAGAAGTCATCTATTTTTTTGATAAAATGTGCTACAATAAGAACAAGAAGTTTGACAGAGAGGTGGGAGAAACATGACAAAAAACAAAACATTAAAATGGACGGGGATTGGATTATTATCTGGCATCGCTATCGGCATGGTAAGTGGCGTCGTAGCACATCGTTATTATCAAGAAAAGAAACATATTGATCCAGAACTGATTTTACAACAAGTAAAAGAAGCCTTTTTAGAACAAGGGGAAATCGAGGGTTCATGGATTGAGTTTAATACCTATCCACTTGAAAAAGTGGCTGTTACTTATGATACTTACACTGGTGGTATCACACGTTGGGAAGAGGGAGAACTCGTTCAGCATGAGTTTATCGCTGACGCTAATACAGGCGTTGTGTTGGATTTGTATCGTATATAGTAAAAAAACGTTTCATTGCTCTTTAGCAATGAAACGTTTTTTTAATTGATATATGCCGTTTCAACACGGTAAATCGGTTGTCCTTTTGCTGAGAACTTTTCTTCGTACTCCGTCATAATATTCTCTGGACAGTCATCTTGATGTAAATCAAGTGAGACCTCTTTTAATTGCATACCATAGGTTGAAAAACTAACCAGCGAGTATTCAAACAAGCCGCGATTATCGGTTTTAAAATGAATTTCTCCACCAGGAACTAAAATTGTTTCATACGTTTCTAAAAATTGAGGTGACGTTAACCGACGCTTAGCATGACGCTTTTTAGGCCAAGGGTCTGAAAAGTTTAAGTAGACTAAGTCCACTTCTCCCACTTCAAAATATTCAGTCAACGCCGCACCATTCGCATGTAATATTTGTAGGTTTGGCAATTGTTCCTCGATTTGTTTTTCTAAGATACTTACTAAAACATTAATCTCAATTTCTACCGCAACATAGTTGATCGAAGGATTTTGTTTCGCCATCCCGACAATAAATTGTCCTTTTCCAGATCCTACTTCAATGTGTAACGGTTGATTCTTAGAGAAACGTTCTTGCCATTTTCCTTTGTAAGCCGTTGGATTTTCCACTACAAATTCAGGATGAGCTAGTACTTTTTCTTTTGCCCATGGTTTATTTCTTACTCTCATTTATGTTCTCCTTCATTAAAAAACTCTCAGTGTTTACACTGGGAGTTTTAAAAATTAAATATTTTTTGTAACAATAGTATCTCTCGGTTCATTTTTTGTAGTTCAAATTGTTCATAGTAATGTTTAATACGACGCAAAAAGTCCATACCGCTATACCAATAAACACGTTCTAAAACTTCTTCCGTCACGTGATAACCGTAAAATTCCAACCATTTTCGCCATTGATTATAAGGGACATAGCGGCCCAGTATAATCCCTAAATCTAAAGCTGGGTCAGCTAGCACGGTCGCGTCCCAATCGACTAAATATAAACGATCTTCTTCCGATAAAAACCAATTGGAATGGATGGGGTCTCCATGACACACTTGGATATCTCCATCGTTTGGCAAGTGGTCTTCTAAATATCTAAAGACACGATGCAAATAAGGATTATGACGCAGCTCTGCTGGCAAGTCCGTACTATATTGACTTAAAAAAGCAAATGCGGTCATCTCTTCGCCACCGAGTCGGTATAACATATTTTTAAGGGAACGTGAATGATGTATATCGTGTAAAAGTTGAATAACGGCAGGAAACTCACTCATCTCTGTTGGCGTTAACGTTTCTCCTTCTAACCACTCTTGTGCAGTCAAAACATTGCCGTCACCTAAGCGTTTCGTCCAAACTAGCTTTGGCACAATCCCTTCACGCGATAAGGCAGCTAAAAAAGGGGTAGTATTTCGTTTTATAAAAACTTTTTGAGAATCTTTCATCCCCATAAAAGTTTGACCGGTTTCTCCATCTATTGGCTGGAGAGACCACGTCTTATCAAATTGAAAATTTAATTCTGTCATTGCTCTCCACCAATCCTTTATTCTCTAGAAACACGTGCCAGTATTATTCATTTTAAGACTCTATATCTCACTCGTCAAGTCTCAAAAGTCTTTTCTCATTTTACCTTTTTAGACGTTTTGGTAAATAGTATTTAATTAAAAACAGTAACTCTATCATCATCGCTGTAATTGTAATGAGTAGATAATCTAGGGACACTGGTCCTATTATCGCAATAACGCTAAAAACGACCAAAACAGCGCTAAGAATGACTGTCCATAACCGTTGAACAGCTCTCGCCTTTTCTGTAACAGGCACAGGATACAGCTGTGTCATCACTTGATAATCATAATGTTGATAAAGTGGCACAAGTTGAAAGCCTATGCCGAAGATAATAACTAGAAAAAGGGGTAACAATAAGCGGCCATCATCGATAAACAGCCCACTAATCATGCCAATTAACACTAAGCGAAAAGTAACCCCTAAGTAACTCGTCCCTCTTAAAAAACTTCTAATATATAAATAATCGTATGTTTGTGGGTAACGTTGACTATAGCGTTCAATAATGTTGTCCAAATAGCGGCGGCGACGTATCGGTGTTGCCATATTAGGAACATCCGTAAATAAATTAATCATCGCAGCGATTCTCTTTTGACGTGCCTGTTCCAATTCTATCGCTAATAGCCAGTTAAAACTTCCTCTTCCACCTTTTTTTTCGGCATAAAAAAGTATCATACCATAAATAACGATTAAAATGCTACCTAGCCAACTATAAAAAAGTGTACTTGAAAATACAATAATCACTGAAAAAAGCCAGTGGTACACTAATGATGTCTGTGAATATACTGATGACTGTTTAAATGTGTAAAGTCGGTCTATTAAGACTCTGAGATGAATCATCTTTAAACCAAGCAGAGTGACTAAGTAAAAAATTAATTCATACCACTCAACATGACTTATTCTTATTAAAAGTGGCATCGCACCTAAAGTAACTGCAAATATAATAACCGATGGAATTTTCAAAGAATGAAAAAATGCGGCGCGGAAATATTCGCTCATTTCATCTTCTTTCGGTAGCAAAAACTGTGCGTCAGCTGCCACTACTAGCGTTGCTAAACTGCCAATGCTTAAAGCTATAAGCCAAACCAGTGCGACAATGATTTTTCCAACAAAAAAAGTAGCATCGACTTGTTCTAAAAATTGACTGTAATAGAACATGCCGCCTCCTAAAATAAAAATCAATACTAACCCAATATGGTCGTTAAAAACATATTTTAAATATTTATTGAGTTGTTTTTGATGACGGCGTTGTCGTTCTCTATAAAAAGCTTTCATCACACACGCTCACCTGCTTCTTGTGTTAAACGTATATAGATATCATCTAGGGAACCTGTTGGTAAAGAAAACTCTGAGCGCAAATCAGTCATTGTTCCACTCGCACGAAGTTCTCCCTCGTGTAACACGACTAAACGGTCACAATGTTTTTCTGCTGTTGATAAAATATGGGTCGACATCAATATAGCTGCGCCACGTTCTTTTTCTTGATGCAATAATTCTAAAAAATCATGAATGGCTAATGGATCTAGTCCTAGAAATGGCTCATCAATAATATAGACATCTGGTTGAATTAAGCACGCACAGATAACCATTACTTTTTGTTTCATTCCTTTTGAAAAACGTGAGGGTAACCAATCTAAATGTTCTTCTAAACGAAACATCTCTAATAACGGTTGAGCTCGAACGAACACGTCCTCTTTATCAATCCCATAAGCCATAGCCGTAACATTTAAATGCTCCCTTAAGGTAAGCTCTTCGTATAAGACTGGTGTTTCTGGAATATAGCCAATTTTCTTACGATAGTTATCACCATCTGTCTTCAAACTTAAGCCGTCGATTTCAATTGTTCCACTCATCTTAGGCAATAATCCAATAATGTTTTTAATGGTCGTACTCTTACCTGCACCATTTAATCCAATCAAGCCGACAATCTCGCCGGCATTGACTTCAAATGTTAATTCTTTAAGGACGGGAGCTAGACCATAGCCACTCGTCAATTTATTTATTATTAAACTCATGTTTGTTCCTCCACTGTAATAGTGTTCATATTATACCATATTTTACTATTAGACAGACACTAGCTTTTGACAGATTGCCCCCTTTTCCGTATGATTAAAGAAAAGAAGAGAAGGATGGTGTTAGAATGGAAAACTGTATTTTTTGTAAAATCATCAACAAAGAAATTCCTAGCTACCCTGTCTATGAAGATGACGTCGTCTATGCATTTTTAGACATCACTCAGACAACGAAAGGGCACACGTTAGTCATTCCTAAACAACACGTAACAGATATTTTTGAATATGATGAAACACTTGCTGGTGAGCTTTTTTCACGGATTCCTAAAATCGCTCGTGCGATTGAACAAGCTTTTCCAGAGTGCCAAGGTTTAAACATTGTCAATAATAATCGTGAGTTAGCTTATCAGTCTGTCTTTCACTCACATATCCACCTCATTCCACGATATTCAAAAGAAGATGATTTTAGCTTAACGTTTAATGACAATAGTCAAAAGTATTCTACTGAGGATATGACGTCGATTGCCCAAGCCATTCAAGAAAAGGTGAAAAATCATGATTAAAAACTTTACAAAAGGCTTACTATTCGGTGCTACTTTAGGTGGGACCTTGGGTATTCTTTTCGCCCCCAAAAGTGGTAAAGACTTACAACGAGATTTAACACAAGAGGTCGATGAAGCGACGGAAATTAGTATGGATTTAAATCGTAGCTTACAAAATTTTAATCGCTCTGTCATGAATTTAAAATTGACGGCTGAAAATACCATTCCAGCCTTTAAAGAAGATATGGAAAAGCGTCTGACACGTTTTCAATTCGAAGCAGAACCCCGAGTAAAAGAAATTCAACAATCCGTTTCAGATATTCAAAATCAACTATAATCACAAATCGCCAACGTCTCTTTGATAGAGGTTGGCGATTTTTATTTACAATTGTGAAAAAAGTATGACTTCATTTTAAATATTCTTTTGAAGGACTAGGCGTATTCTCTGATATTATGGTATAGTGATTAAGTGATGACTAAATTTTTATTAAAGAAGAGGAGTACAGAAATGAAAGCAAAGAAACTGACATTAGCAATGCTTGGATTGGTAAGCGCGTTTACATTAGCTGCTTGTTCAAATAGCCAAGATATTATCACGATGAAAGGTGGCACCATTACTGTTGATGAGTTCTACGAAGAAGTCAAAACTGATCAAAGTGCTCAACAACGCTTAACCACAATGGTCATCTCCAAAGTCGCTAACGATAACTATGGAGACAAAGTCGATAAAAAACAAGTCGACAAACAATTTAAAGAAACAAAAGAACAGTTTGGCGATAGCTTTAGTCAACAACTTGCTATGGCTGGGATGACTGAAGATTCTTATAAAGACTCTATTAAAGACGGTCTAGCTTTCCAAGAAATGTTGAAAGCTCATATTAAAATTACCGACAAAGACTTAAAAGAAATTTGGGCGACCTATCATCCAGATGTCGATGTACAATTAATTTCAGTTAATGAAGAAGATAAAGCAAAAGATTTAGCTGAAAAGGCTAAATCAGAAGATTTTGCTAAATTAGCGAAAGAAAATTCAACACACGCTTCAGCAACCGATGAAGGAAAGGTAACTATTAAATCAACAGATGCTACTTTACCTGAAGAAGTTAAAGAAGCTGCTTATAAACTAAAAGACGGTGAAGTTTCTGACTTAATTACTGTCTCAGGTTTTAACGGTTACGAAGAAACAAAAGAGTTTTATATCGTAAAAATGGTTAAAAACAAAGAAAAAGGCAACGACATGACGCCTTACAAAAAAGAGTTGAAAAAAATTGCGACAGACCAAAAAATGTCTGACCAAGCATTCCAAACAAAAGTATTAAGTGATGAGTTTAAGAAAGCCAATGTTAAAGTCAAAGATAAAGATTTAACATCATTACTTGCTGCTTTCTTACCACAAGAAGAAAAAACAAACGAAACCAAAGAAAATAAAAAAACAGAGAAAAAAGATACAAAAAAAGAAGACGATAAAAAAGAAGAAAAAACAGACGAAACAAAATAATAAAAAGCACGACGTTGCCCAAACGTCGTGCTTTTTTCTTTAATGTGGTAAATAAAAACTACGATTATCTAAACCAAATATTCGCTCCGTTCTTTCTCCAGGTTCAATCGATTTTAATGCCCCTAACATCATTTGAATAGATGCATCTAAATTATCTATCTGATGTAAGATTTCTGCTTCCATAATTTGCGGTCTGACTGGCGAACCGTATTCCAACTTACCATGATGAGCTAAAACCATATGTTTCAAAACAATCACATCTTCGCTATATTCATCAATTTTAAGAGCCAAACATGCTTTCGTAATTTCTTCATCCATAATCACTAAATGGCCTACTAAATTACCTACCAATGTATACTCTGTCGAAACAGGACCACTTAGCTCGACTGTTTTCCCAATGTCATGAAGTAAGATGCCGGCATAGAGTAACGGCCCATTGATTTCTGGATATTGCTTAGCTAGTGCTTTCCCTACGCGTAACATCGATACCGTGTGGAAAGCCAAGCCGCCAGCATACGCATGGTGATGTCGTTTAGCTGCTGGATGTTCAAAGAATGACTGGGCGTATTGTTTCATTATGTAACGAACAATCCGATTCCAGGTAGGATTCGTAATCTCAAAAATAGTTTGATTGATTTCCTCTTCCATCTCTTCGCGACTAACAGGAGCTTTTTCCATATAAAGACTTGGATGGTGTGGCTCTGTTTCCGTTGCTAGACGCATTTGTAAAATTTTAATTTGTGGCATGTTTTGATACATTTCTCTTTTACCACCTAGTAGAACGACCTTACCTGCTTCAAATCGTTTAATCTCTTCTTCTGACGCATCCCAAAATTTCCCGTCAATACTACCTGAAGCATCTTGAAACGTAAACGCGATAAATTTTTTGCCATTTTTGGCAACGCGGACATCGGCTTGTTTAATCAATACAAACATTTCAAATGTTTCATCGACGACTAATTCTCTTAATTTTTTCATTGATACCACTCCTTTTTATTCCCTATAAATACGAAGGAGAGCCTGTTTCATCTTCATATTTTCTACTTTCATCATACCTTTTTCTAGGTAATTGTCCAGAAAAAAACAAAAAAGCTCCTCATAAAACGAGGAGCTTCCTATCTTTTATTCTGCGTATAATTCTTGGATAGGTTGCATGATAATGCGGTTTAAATCGTTAATAATCATGCTGAAGGCTTGTTCTTTAGCCATTAAAGTATTGATGCGCTCTGATTCTTGCACTTTTTCTGCTAATTCTTGCGCTTGTTGAATTTCTTCCTCTGTGAAGTCTTCACCTTGGAATTGTTTTTCTTGTAGTTGACGTTGTAAGTTTTGGAATTCGCTAAATAAGGCAAAGTCTGCTTCGTCTGCTTTAATTGCTTCGTAAGCTGCTTTTAACTCTTCAAATTCTGGTAATTGGCGAATCTCTCTTTCAATCTGATTAGCACTATCATAAATATTCACAGTCATGTAATTAGCCTCTTTCTCTTCATAATTAGTTTACGTTTTCATTGTAACATGTTCGCTTTTGTTTTCATAGACTAACGGTTAGTTTGAAAATCTTGCCATAATTCACTCACACGGTCACGGACATATTTAGCGCCTTCTTTGACTTGTCCACCCCAGTATTCAGCTCCCTCTTTCACTTTTCCTTCAAAGTCTTCCATGAGCTTGTCCCTATCAATCTTATCTTTTTGATTTTGAGCGTTTTGAGCAGCTATATCATCCGCATCAAAAGGCGTTCCCGCTGTGTGTGGTAAAATACGCTGTGCCTCATCTTTAAAGATTTGAGAAACAACTTGTCCACTTGTCCCAGTTAAATAGTGCGTTTCACTACTTTTATCAAAGCCTATCCAAGTAGCCAGCACAACGTCAGGTGTATAACCGATAATCCACTGGTCTTTTGATTGAGAGTCTGCATAGACACTCTCGGTTGTTCCCGTTTTACCTGCCATTTCATAGCCATACGGTTGAGCTGCCATGCCTGTTCCTGAACTAAAGACACCTCGTAACATCCCTGTCATTTCATTTGCAATTTTACGGGTCGTCACGGCAGTGGATTTCGCCTCTTCATTTTCATAAACGACAGCACCTGAAGCATCTTCAATCTTGCGAATAAAATGCGGTTCTTTGCGTCGTCCTTGATTAGCAAAGACCGTATAGGCACTTGCCATACGCATTGGTGTGGTTCCTTTTGTCATTCCTCCAAGAGATAAGCTATAGTTGAAATCCGCTTTTTCTAGCTTAATACCAAACTTCTCAACTTTTTGAGCACCACGCTCGACGCCAATTTCATTATATAGCCAGACTGTTGAAGCATTTAAACTTTCTCGTAACGCATCGTACATTGTCACTTCGCCACGATAAACACGGTCGTAGTTTTCAACATCATAGAATGGCAATGCCTCATCTTTTAATAATGAGTCAGGACGATAGCCTGCCTCTAATGCTGGTGTATAAACTGCAAGTGGCTTCATCGTTGATCCTGGTGAAAGTGACGATTGTGTTGCACGGTTGAGTCCTCTAAAGGTATGTTCACCCCGTCCACCAACAACCGCTCTTACACCACCTGTTTGAGGGTCAATAGCAATCGAAGCTCCTTGAACCATCTCACCATCTTCAGCATTCGGTGGAAACAGGGCATCATTTGCAAAGGTCGTATCCATTCCTTGTTGATGCATTTGATCCATAGTGGTATAGACTTTATATCCCTTATTTAATAAATCATCTACTTTTATCGACGTTTTTCGTTCGACTTCATTGATGACCGCATCAAAGTAATAAGGATATTGATACCCTCTATCTCCTTCTTGATAATTATCTTGCGTGTAAAGAGGTTCGTTTTTCAACTGGTCGCACGTCGCCTGATCGAGTTTACCGTTGTCGACCATCACTTGTAAAACAGTATCACGCCTTGCCACTGCATTATCCATATAATCAATGGGGTTATAGATTCCCGGTCCTTTTAACATCCCTGCTAAAACAGCCGCTTCATCAATCGTTAAATCTTTTGCACTTTTAGCAAAATAACGATGTGACGCATCTTCCACGCCCCATACACCATTAGCAAAGTAGGCATGATTTAAATACATTTCTAATATTTCATCTTTAGAATATTGTTTTTCTATTTCAATCGCTAAAAATAATTCTTTAGCTTTTCGCACCATAGTTTGATCTAAATCGAGATAGGCATTCTTTGCCAACTGCTGTGTCAATGTACTCCCACCGCCAGTAATGCCACCTGTCCTTAAAATCCCGAATACAGAACGCAATATCCCTCTAATATCAAAGCCATTATGTTCGTAAAAACGACGGTCTTCTGTTGATATAACAGCATCCACGACATACGGAGAAATCTCATCTAACGTCACAAAGGTTCCAGTTGCTCCCCTTAGCGTCCCTGCTTCATCCCCGTCTTTATCATAGACGGTTGTCACACGTTGTAAGCCATCTCGCAACGTCTTAACATCGGACTGCTTGGCAAGATAGAATAAATAAATACTTACAATTAAGACACTTAACATCGCCAACAATAACAACACTTTATTGACTTGATACTTTTTCCATATACGCTTGCGTTGTTCGTGAAACCGAATCAGATATGGTTTTAACCATTCCCAAAAGACAAACCACTTCTCTTTCACCTTTTCTATAATTGCTTTTATATCCATTCTTTTACCTCTTTATCATTTAATAGATTTGTATTACACTAAGTTTACCATACTTTCTAAAACGTACATCCGACTCAAGTATGAACTCAGTCGGTGTGTATGTTAACATTAACACGAAAAAATTAATAAAGTATGATACCTTTTTTAAAAATATATTAAGAAAATGAGGAAACAAGATGTTAACCTATCATATTACCTTACCCGATACGTTTGAAACATGTGATTTACGCACGCTTTTACAAGATAAGTGGTTAATCCCAAGAAAGGTACGCCATTATTTACGAATGAATAAACAAGTTTTAGTGAATGATGTCTCCCAACACTTTCACGAAAATGTCCACGCTGGCGACCTAATTACGATTCACTTGGATGAAAAAGACTATCCAAAACCAGAAATTATACTAGGCGATCGAGAGAAAATAACCCCTTTATATGAGGACGAGCATTTGTTGATTGTGGATAAACCAGTTAAGATGAAAACACATCCTAATCAACCAGATGAAAATGACACTTTACTTAACCATGTAGCAAGTTATTTGGCTGACGAACAGGTCAGTCCTTATATCGTCCATCGCCTTGATAAAGAAACAAGTGGCGTCATTATGTTAGCTAAGTCCCCTCTTATTTTACCAGTGCTAGGGCGCATGTTAGAGAACAAAGAAATCCGTCGTACGTACCAAGCGGTTGCTAGTGGCAAATTAAATGAGCCACAGTTTGTCATTTCAAAACCGATTGGGCGTGATCGTCACGACAAACGTAAGCGACGTATTAGCGAGCGCGGTCAGGAAGCTATTACACACGTTTCTGTATTGAAAACCTCTGCTAAGCAAAGTGAGATTTCTTGTCAACTTGAAACTGGACGAACCCATCAAATTCGTGTTCACTTAGCATCAATAGGACATCCGATTATAGGCGACCCCCTCTACCATCCTAAATCAACCTCTACAGAACGATTAGCGTTACACGCTAAAACCCTATCCTTCAAACATCCGTTTACAGATGAAGTGATAACCGTAGATAGCCCATTTTCTCTCTACTAAAAAGCAAAAAGAAGAACGTCGTATTATAGCGACGTTCTTCTTTTATTTTATAAACGAGAAGTATCTAGCGTATGATACGCTTTGAAAAATGGCGTTAAACATTGCAAGGTCTCGGCAACCTTACCTTCGACATCATTTTCCACTTGCAAGACTAACAACGGCTCATGCAAACTTAAACGCAGTAAAAACCAACCTGAGCCTAGTTTTTCTCCAACATTCACACGAATACCTTCTTCATTTTCTGGGTCTAATGAAAAGCCATCCGTTTTTTCAACAAATTCTGACATATCTTCAATGATTGCCATACCTGTTTGACGGACATCATCCGCCTGAATATTGAAACGGACTTCATGGGTTTCTGCTGGTTGTTTTAAAGTAGCAATCAGGTCTGATAGCGTCCGTTTTTCTTTCATTAGTTGCGGTAAAGCGATAAGCAACTTAGCAATCACATAGGCACCATCATCTAAAAAGTAATTTTCTCTAAAAGCAGCGTGTCCACTCGTTTCAATCGCAAGTGGTGTATTAATACCCGCTTTGTTTAATTCAATTCCTTTATTTATCACATTTCGATAACCACTAATGTAGCGATATTGTTTACCGCCTAAAGACTCAATATAAGCTTTTAAATGACTTGATGTAGGCGAGTTTGTGACAATCGTTGCACCTGGCTCATCTTGTAAAACAAAATAAGCAAGAACTGCAATCAAGTTATTACGATTAAGCGGCAAACCGTCACTCGTAATCACAGCAGCACGGTCGACATCCGTATCAAAAATAATACCTAAATCGGCGTCACTTTCTTTTACCGCTTTTTGAATACTTGCAATCGCCTCTTTATTATCTGGATTGGGTATGTGGTTGGGAAAAGTCCCATCTGGTTCTAAAAACTGACTGCCTGTCGTATCTGCCCCTAGTGGTTCTAATACATGCGTAGTAAAAAAGCCTCCCGCACCATTTCCTGCATCAACTATTATTCTCAAGCCAGATAAGGGTTGTTCAGAAACATTGCCAATCCCTGCTCGTATTTTCGTCACTAAATCTTTTGCATATGGGGTAATTAAATCTTTTTGTAATATATCCCCTGGTGTTTCAGCGGCTTCAATAGGCGTGTTAGCATACGTGAGTATTTTTTCGATATCTTCATGTTCTGCGCCACCTTCAACAGTAAAAATCTTTAAACCATTATAAAAGTAAGGTAAATGACTTGCAGTAAACATGACGCTAGCATCACACGCAAATTTATTAAATTGTGTCGCCATAAACATAGCTGGTGTTGTCGCTAGTCCCACATCAATGACTGTCACACCCAGTTCGGATAAAACCTCTTGTAAAGCTGTTTTCAATCCATCTCCAGATAAACGACTATCCTTCCCTAAAGCAATTCTTAACTGCTTACGTGAAAGCCCTTTGTCTTTTTCAAGCCACTGGACTAACCCATAACCTATCTTTCGTACTTCGTCTGGTGTTAAATTTGCCTCGTGCTCAGTAGTTGTAATTGAGATACCACGAATATCTGAGCCATTTTGTAAGTCATTCATGTCTATGCGCCCCTTTTCTTTTTAATCTAACTCTTTTAAAATATGATTTTTCAAGCGAGTAGCCGCTGCTTTATCAATCGCGATAATCACTAACGTATCTTTCCCTGCCAAAGTTCCAGCAACTTCTGGATAGTTTTTCTCATCCAGTAACGCCGCCACCATATCGGCTGAGCCTAATTTCGTATGAATGATTAAAGTGAACTCTACCTGTTTGATGTCAGTCACTTGTTGTAGCACCATTTTTTCTGTGCCAATCTCTTTGACAGTCTTTTTTGGCTCTTGATAGAGTCCGTACTTTACTTCTCCTTCTGCCCCATGCTCTTTTACTAAGCCTAACTCACTTATGTCACGTGAAAGAGTAGCCTGTGTAACTTGAACGTCTCTCAAGTGAAGGGCTTCCATTAATTCTTGCTGTGTACGAATAACATGGTTACTGATGATGTCGATGATTAAATCTTGACGTTGTTTTTTATTCATCACTTTATCCTCTTGCTATCTTTTATTGAGTTTTAAAAAAACTCGTTTCATCTATTCTATCATATCTTATTTTTTCTTAATAGAAAAGGTAGTAACTCACCGTTTTATTATCTAATGATAGTCACTGACTCAAATTTTTGCTATAATTTAGAGTGATGTTTTATCCACTCTTTTAATTAGGGTAAAAATAAATAGATCATGATATCATAGGAGGTCTCTCATGAATGAAAGACGATTAGTCGCAGAAGCGTTAGCCCAAGTCATTGGCGAGCATCTATCTGTTGACGACATATTAACGTTGTTAGAACAACCCAAATTAGCACAGTACGGCGATGTGGCGTTTCCTACTTTTTCACTGGCTAAAACCATGCGCAAAGCGCCTCAACAAATTGCAGCAGAAATTGCGGAAGCATTACCAACACAAGATTTTGATGAGGTCAATGTCGTAGGCCCTTACTTAAACTTCTTTTTAAATAAAGAAAAATTAAGTGCGGCAACGTTACAAACTATCATCGACCAACCAGAAAGCTATGGCGATTTAGCAATTGGAAAACAACAAACTGTTCCGATTGATATGTCTTCGCCAAATATCGCTAAACCCATGTCAATGGGCCATTTGCGTTCGACTGTTATCGGAAATAGCTTAGCTTTAATCATGGAAAAAGTTGGCTACCAACCGATTAAGATTAACTATATTGGCGACTGGGGAACTCAGTTTGGTAAGTTAATTGTTGCTTATAAACTTTGGGGGTCAGAAGAAGCAGTTAAAGCCGACCCTATTAAAGAATTGTTACGTTTATATGTTGATTTCCATGAGAGAGCAGAAGAAGATCCTGCTTTGGAAGATGAAGGACGTTTATGGTTTAAAAAATTAGAAGATGGAGATGAAGAAGCTCTAGCTTTATGGGAATGGTTCCGTCGTGAGTCACTTGGTGAATTCCAACGTATCTATGACCTTTTAGGCATTTCTTTTGATTCTTACAATGGTGAATCTTTCTATAATGATAAGATGGATCGTGTCGTAACGCTACTAGAGGAAAAAGGCTTGCTCGTTGAAGACCAAGGTGCACAAATTGTTGACTTATCTGCGTACGACTTAAACCCAGCTCTTATTAAAAAATCAGATGGTGCGACTCTTTATATCACACGTGATTTAGCATCTGCTCTATATCGTAAGGAGACGTATGAGTTTGCACAAGCGCTATATGTCGTTGGAAATGAACAATCGATTCACTTCAAACAACTAAAAGCCGTTCTTAAAGAAATGGGATATGACTGGTCTGAAGATATTCACCATGTACCTTTTGGCTTAATTACAAAAGACGGTAAAAAACTTTCGACACGTAAAGGTAAGATTGTCTTATTAGAAGAAGTTTTACAAGAGGCCATTACACTTGCTCATAAGCAAATTGAAGAAAAAAATCCAACTCTAGAAAATAAAGAAGAAGTGGCACGCCAAGTCGGTGTCGGCGCCGTCATTTTCCATGACTTAAAAAATGACCGCCTAAACAATTTTGACTTTGCCTTAGAAGAAGTTGTACGTTTTGAAGGAGAAACAGGTCCGTATGTCCAATATACACATGCTCGTTGTTCGTCTATTTTAAGAAAAGCAGATTGGCATGCAACAGCTGAACAAGACTATCGTTTGCAAGATAGCGAAAGCTGGGAAGTTATTAAATTGCTTCAATCTTTCCCAGCAACGGTAGAACGTGCCGCAACACGCTTCGAACCTTCAGTCATCGCTAAATATGTCATTCAATTATCTCAAACCTTTAATAAATACTATGCACACGTCAAAATACTAGAAGACGATGCACAACGTGATGCTCGATTAGCTCTCGTCTACTCAGTTAAAGCAACCTTAGCTGAAGGCTTGCGTTTACTCGGTTTACAAGCTCCTGAAGAAATGTAAAGAAAAAAACGGCTAAATTAGCCGTTTTTTTTTTATATATTTTCTAATTTCAACACTTTATTAACACCGTACATGATTGGTGCAGATAGCGACATTATCAGTAACTCGCTTAATGCGGTTGTCGCATACGTCATCCAAAATGGTAAGCCTAACATCATCGTTAACATTAGTGCAATTAAAAACATACTTACTGTGAAGAAAACGATGTTCAATACTAACCGTTTTGGGACACTCTTGATATAGCGATGCATTAATGCAGATAAACTTAACGCAATAAACGTTTGTCCACCGCCAAATAAGACATCTACTAGACCAAACTCGGCAAAAAACAGGTTGAAAAGGACAACCCCTGCCAGCACGCCCCAACGTAATTTCCGATTAAATACGACGAGATGATTTAATCCTTCTGAAATCCTAAATTGGATTGCACCTTGTGCAACGGGACTGACAGCCAATGTTAATGCAATATATAACGCTGCAATCATGCCGTTTAACACTAAATTTTTTGTTTTACTTGTTGTCATTTTATTTCCCTCCTCCTAGTTTTGATAACGCGGGATGGTATGAATGAACCGCGGAGAGTGACGCTCTCAAAAAATATCTTTTACAGACGCCTTTCACTTTACGCTTTTTCGCTTAACATGTCAATCTCTCTTTTTAATCTTTTCTATTGCTTTTTAAAAACTAGCGTTATATAATGACATCAGGAATTTCGTTATGACTATCGTTATGGTTTGCCTTTCGTAGCACGATTCAGAAAGGAGTTAATACTATGATGTTAGCTAACAAACCCATGACATACCGTATCGCGTTAGACACTGTGCAACAAGTCTTTATGGCTTATGATGTAACAGATGAAACAAAAGTCGGTTATGGTATAACCATCGAAAAAGCCATTGCAGCTTTAAAAAACATAATCTAAAGGAGACTCGGTATCCAATGGACGACGCTTGTTGTAATACAAGATAAAAGGGATTTAGTAAACAACAGTTACTAAATCCCTTTTTTATTTGGCTATCATTTCGGTAATTTCTCGCTTCATCTTTATAAAAGACAAATCTTCATCAAGATGGTAGGTTGGATTATTTAATAGTTCTTCTTGGAAAGTTGGATGGAATGTTTCCACTAATCTACCCGGATTGGCGCTCATGACGACTACTTTCGTTCCTAAACGCAATGCTTCCTCAATGTCATGGGTAATCAACAACACCGTTTGATGATTTTTTCGCCATAAATCGCTTAAAAAATCTTGCATTTTCTTACGTGTCATCGCATCCAATGCACTAAATGGCTCGTCCATTAACATTAACTCTGGTTCATTAATCATAACACGAGCAAGCGACACACGCTGCTTCATCCCACCAGATAGCTCAAATGGATAGTTCTTCGCAAAGTCAGCCAGCCCTACTTCTTCTAAATACTTTTCTGTCAATTCTTCAATGCTTTTTTCATCTAAATGACGAACGGTCGGACCAAAACGTATATTGTCTTCAATCGTCAACCACGGATACAAGGTAGGCGACTGGAAAACAACACCGCGTTTCCAATCAGGTCCCTGAATTGCTTCACCGTGCATGAGTACTTCTCCTTCTGTTGGTTGCAGGTAACCAGCAATCGTCTTTAACAATGTACTTTTCCCACATCCTGAAGGCCCTACTAAACAAACAAATTCGCCTTTTTGAATCTCCATATTTACTTTTTCAATCGCTTGAACGCTATTTTGATTAGATTCATAGCGCACAGAGACATTGTTCATTTCAATGATGGTATCTGAGTGTGTCATCTGTTTACTCCTTATCTGTTTGGATAGCTTCCAAGTATTCTGTATTTATAAATTTCTCAACGGCTTCTTTTGTAGGAACTTTAGAAATAGCTCCTTGTTCATTTAAAAAGACGGCAGTATCATAAAAGACTGTTGTAAATTGTCCTGGTTTATCGTTTGTTCCAAGATATGCGTCACTTAGTTGATCCTTAATTGATAACCAAGTTGTTCCTTCCATTTGTTCCTTCGCATCTTCTTCTGTAATTTCTAACTGCTCTGCTGCACTTTTAATCGCTTTCTCTGGTTGTTCACGGTATAACGTGACTGCTTCATTCAACGCTGTTAAATAGTCACTGACTAATTCAGGATATTTTTTTGCAAAATCTTGATGAACTAACTCAATATTAGCCGTTAAATAGCCTTCTTCAGCTAATTGTTTTGAATCAATTAAAACACGACCTGTTTCTTTTAACTCAGATAAGGTCGGCTCCCAAGTATAAGCTCCATCAATATCTCCACGCTCCCATGCGGCAACAATTTCGCTTGTTTGCATATCTAATAAGGTCACGTCTTTTTCTAACCCTTTCGATTTTAACGCATTGAGTAAGCTATAATGAGAAGTCGAGCTAAAAGGTGTCGCGACTTTCTTACCTTTTAATTCCTCAATCTTATTAATATTACTATCTTCTTGAACAACAAGAGCTTCATTTGTACCTAAAACTTCATGAATCCATACTAATTCTACTGGTATATCCGTTGCCAAAGCGACAACACCATTGGTATATCCCATTTCTGCAAAATCGATAGCCCCTGATGAAAAAGCTTGATTAGCTGCTACACCAGAGTCAAAGAACATAAACTTAGTTTTAATTCCTTTATCAGCAAAGTATTCGTCAAAATACTTTTCTTTCATTGCCACCGTCTTATCATTAGGAACTCGAATAATCCCAATTGTCACTTCTTTCGGCTGTCCTTCTGCTTCTTTTTTGCTATCGCCACAAGCGACTAATCCTATTACACCTAGTACTAAAGCAAAGGCTAATCCAATCTGTTTCATCCATTGTTTTTTCATTATGCATCTTTTCCTTTCCAAAAGACAAATTTCTTCTCTAATCGACGTAAGCCGACATCTAGTAGCACACCTGTTATTCCCATCATGATAATCCCAACAAACATCACATCACTCTTTAAGTAACGAGAAGCGTCGATTACCATCCAACCAATACCCGATGTAGCGGCAATCATCTCTGCCGAAACTAGCGTCGTATATGCTACTCCCACCGCTGTACGTAATCCTGTGAAAATCTCAGGCAAACAACTTGGTAAGACGACTTTAAAGAAAACATCTTTACTACTTGCACCAAGCGACTGAGCATTCAACAAATAATTTTCTGGTATTTTTCCTACTGATGAGGCACACGCTAAATAGATTGGCGCAAAAGCTGCTAAATAAAGAAGTAAAATCTTGGAACTTTCATCTATACCTAACCACAATATAAGTAACGTATAGTACGCTAGTGGAGGTAACGGACGATAGAATTGAACAATCGAGTCAATTACCGCTCGAACTCTCGGTAAATAACCACTTAACAAGCCTAATGGAATAGCCGTCACAATAGCTAACGAAGTCGCAACGACAAGTCGGAATAAACTAATACCGAAATGCTGCCAAAAAGAAATGCCATTGTATCCCGAACTCACAATCGTGACAAAGGTTTTGATAACTTGGATGGGTGAAGGGACTAAGCGTGATGAAACCCATCCGAATTCCGTGGCGCAAAGCCATAACACTAAGATTACTACCCATGTCATGATAGTATATCCTCTAAAATTTTCTTTTTTATGCGTCATTTTCTTCTTTTTCATGTTTATCATCACTTTCATTAAAAAAAATTGGGACAATTAAATGGCATTGTCCCAATTTATTTTATTCTTTTCTTTAGTATCTTAATTTATCATACTTGAAATCATGCTTTTTTTCAATCTTATAATAAATCAAAACGATAATTTGTGACAATTGGTTCACGACCTGTTACTTGGTCGTTATAATATTCGTACATACTTGCACCTAAGAATGAGCCCATTAAGTTGTAGATATTGTCATAGCCAAGCATACCTAATGCTTTTACCATGTTGTAACTACGTTGACTTGATAAGCAATGTACATACACTGGACGATCTTTTGGAATTTCATCTAAACGCTCTCTAAATTCACTAAATGGAATGTTGATAGCATTTTTGAAGTGTCCTTCAGCGAACTCGTCTTTTTCACGTGCATCAATAATGAAGGCATCTTGTTCTACAAGCTCACGGATTTTTGTAACAGGTACTTGACGGAATTCACCGTTTAATACGTTTAGACCAACTAACGCTGCCATGTTGACAACATCTTTCGCTGTACCAAACATTGGTGAGTAAGATAACTCTAACTCTTTCAAGTCTTCTAGGTTACCACCCATTGTAATCATTGTTGCAATAACATCAATACGTTTATCAACGTTACCACGACCTAATGCTTGAGCACCTAAAATTTCTCCTGTTGGATCAGCAAAGATTAGTTTAAAGAATAATGGTTTTGCATTTGGCATTAAACCAACTTTATCTTTTGGAATAACGTACGCTGTTTGATAGGCAATACCTGCTGCTTTTAAATCTTTCTCGTTCATACCAGTAGATGCTGCGTTCATTTCGAAACATTGGATAACAGATGAACCAATGACACCATATTGACGGTATGTTTTACCATACATGTGGTCTGCTGCTGCACGTGCTTGACGTTGAGCTGGTCCAGCTAAAGTTAAACGAGTTGGTTTGCGTGTAATTTTATGTGTTACTTCAATAGCATCTCCCACCGCATAGATATGTGGATCAGATGTTTGATAGTGATGATTAACTTTAATCCCACCAGTTTCTCCAATTTCAAGTCCTGCTGCACGCGCAAGTGATGTTTCTGGTGTGACACCAATTGCCATGATAACAGCTTTAGCTGGCACTTCTTTACCTGAAGATAAAATAACTTTATCTGCTTCGATAGTTGAAACACCGTCTGAAAGAATTAAGTCAACACCATTGTCAATAATTTCTTTATGTAAAATTTGAGCCATATCATAGTCAAATGGTGCCATAACTTGATCTGCTGCTTCAACTAATGTTACTTTTTTACCTGCCATTTGTAAGTTTTCCATTACTTCGATACCGATGAAGCCACCACCAACAACGACTACGTCTTCAACGTTATGAGTATCAATGTAACGACGGATACCGTCAATGTCTGGAACATTACGAACAGTAAAGACATGCTCTGAATCAATGCCTTTAATACTCTTAGGTAAAATAGGATTAGCACCTGGTGAAAGCATTAAAACATCATATGCTTCAACAGACTCTTCGCCTGAAACAACATTTTTAACTGTAATAGTTTTTTCTTCTTTATTGATTGATACCACTTCATGATTAACACGAGCGTCGATATTATATTGTTTATCAAACACTTCAGGTGTCATTAAGACTAAATCGTCTGCTTCTGCAACTGTTCCACTTAAATGAAAAGGTAAAGCACAGTTTGAAAATGAAACGAACGGTCCACGTTCAAACATCACAATTTCTGCACTCTCATCAATACGTCTTACTCTTGCTGCTGTTGAAGCTCCCCCAGCAACGCCACCTACTACTAATACTCTCTTACTCATTGTAAAATCCTCCCTATTTTTTTAATTTCTAGCTTTTGGTATTAAACTCATTTTTCCTGCAAATATTTTCAAACTTGCTATACCGCCTAAGCACATAGCAACTAAGAAGACCCATCCAGATACTGAGAAAGTACTCATCGCAGAGTATAACGCTCCAGCGTTACAACCTTTAGCGAAGCGAGCACCGAATCCCATTAATAAACCACCTGCTGCAAAGTAAGCAGCGTCTTTAGCTGACATTGAGAACTTGAATGAAAAACGACCAGCTAATAAAAAGGCAATTAATGATCCTAAAACTAATCCAATATTACGAATTGTACCACCATCAAGCATTAAGCCTGCATCCACATCTGCTACAATTTTAGCAAAAGCAGGAGATGAAAATGAAATGCCTAGTGGTTTTAAAAGCGCCACATTTAATTTAGAGAAAGCACTGGTTACGCCCCAGGCTTTTTCAGTTGTGACTAAAACAAAGACGGAAGCAAAAGCCACTAACAAGCCACCTGTCTTAAATGTCAAACGTTCAATAAATAATTTATGGTAAGTCTCATAACTGAAGAATCCATAGGCCTCTTTAGACTCTAATGGTTTTTCAAAGTCTTCCCAATCACCTAAAGGATCCATGTAAGTACCTTCTTGTTTACGTTTCGCTTCATAGCGAACAGTTAACCAATATAAGAATACTACACCTAACATCGATACTGCAAACGCTCCGAAAAATCCGAAGTAGTCTGGCAAGTATGCTCTAAATCCAATTTGACCAAGAGCTGATTCGTCTAATGTGTATCTAGCCCATTCTCCTGGCGCTGCACCTAGAACGAAAAAGATAAATGTTAGTAAAGCACGACCTTCTCCTTCACCCATATCCGCTAAAGTTCCTGAAGCACATCCGCCTGAGAAAATCATTCCCATACCGAATAAAAAGCCTCCTAAAACGGTTCCTAAATTAGTGAAAAAGACATTTTGTGTTCCTGGGATGAAAGCTTGACCTTCTTCGGCAACGAAAGCTGGTACAGCACCATTTTGACTAGCAAACCATTGAATTCCTAGAAATACTAGCATTGTGACCGTCAACATTAATAATAATGCTTTCGTTAAACTCCCTTCTCCTCTCACATAAATTCGTTTAATTCCTCCGGCAAAACCGAAACGTGAACGAGTGAGCACAAAACCAAACAACAAACCAGAGAATAGTTGTACAGGTAAGACTGATTTCAATCCACTTAAATAAATAGCAAAAATAATGGCAATTATCATTAATCCTGCACCAATCGCTGGTTGTTTCCAACTAAAATTGTTGCGACTCATTGCATGTTCCTCCTCTTTTTTTTGTTTGTGATTGTCGAATTAGTGAATCTTTTCTCAATCACAAACTTATTATACACTTTGCTGGATTGTTTTGAAAATAACAAAGTGTTATACTACAATTACGAAGCGTTATAGTTTGAGAAAAAGTGATCAAACTGTACGGATAAATAGGAGGAACTCAAGGTATGTTGGATTATCGTTATCACACATTTATGGCATTAGCCGAATGTTTAAATTATACAAAAACAGCAAAAAAGCTCAATATGACGCAACCTGCTGTGACAAAACATATACAATATCTAGAAGAACTTCACGGTGTTCAATTAGTTCAATATCAAGACCGCGTTTTAACGTTGACCAATAAAGGTAAGTTACTTTTATCACATTTATTAAAATTACAATCTGAAATTAATGTGATTGTTGAACAATTAGAGCAAAAAGAAGAAGCCAACTTAACCATTGGGGCAAGCAAAACAATTGGTGAATTTTACCTTTTACCACAGCTCACTTCACTAAAAACAAAAATCCAAATTCCTTCCCCCTCTCTCATCGTCGACCACACGAATAATTTATTACAGATGCTGGATCAACATGAGATTGATTTAGCGTTTATTTCCGGTCCATTTGAACCAAAAAATTATTACGTACAACCTTTTTTACATCATCCCGTTGTCCTTGTATGTCATCCCGACCATCCTTTCGCCCATCAAACAGTGAGTTTAGAAGATTTAATAAATGAGCATTTATTATTGCGAGAAAATGGAGCGGGTATGTTAGATACGCTTTCAAATTTCTTAAAAGAAGAATCATTTAACTTACAACAGTTTAAGCATCGCACTACTATCGGTAATATCCACTTGGCCAAAAATTTAATCAAAGCCAAACAAGGAATAGGCTTTTTCTATCAAATGGCGGTGAAAGATGAGCTTGAGCGTAATGAGTTAGCACCGATATACTTAGAACACGGAGAGTGGCGTCAATCATTTTATATAGTCACCCACCCAGAATATTTGGCGCTTGACCGAGTGAAACAATTAGTACAAGCAATTCCAACACTTATTGAAGAATAAAGTCGAGTATTCTTTCCTCTCACGTTCATTATTTGGTATAATAAACTTCTGTGGAAGGAGAGTACTGAGTGCATGCTACATTTACATCTTATTATTAATCAACAAGCTGCAAGTGGCGCCGCCAAGCAGAAAAGTAAAGAAATTATCACTTTATTAAATCAAAAAAATATCGAATATTCGACTTATTATACAGAATTTCCGGGTCACGCCATTACCCTTACTCATATGTTGGCGAACAATCATTTAAAAAAATGGTCTGAAGATAGTCAAAGACCTTTTCCTTTATTAACCGTTTTAGGTGGAGATGGCACGTTACATGAAGTCGTAAATGCATTACAAGCATTTACGGATATTCCTGTTGCTTATTTGCCATGCGGATCTGGTAATGACTTTGCTCGAGGTGTCGGTTTATCTCGACAACCAGAAGAAGCTCTTGAACATTTACTTAGCATACAAGCCCCTCGCTTTAAACAAGTTTTGGCTTGTACAGATCATCAGACGAATGGACGAGCATTAATTGCAAACAATTTAGGTATTGGTTTAGATGCAGCGATTGTCGCTAAAGCCAATCAATCAAAATCTAAAAAATGGTTGAATAAGTTAAAACTCGGTTCATTTATTTACTTGTCCTCTGCTTTTCACGTCTTACTTAAACAAGAAGGATTTCCCGTGACCTTTACAATGGATGAAACAACTTATCATTATGAAAACACATATCTCATGACGAGTACCAATCATCCTTTCTTTGGTGGAGGGATTCGGATTGCACCAGAGGCATCCGTCGACTCTGATGACATCGAGCTAGTCTTATTAGAAAAATTACCTTTATATAAAATAATAAAATTAGCCGGACAATTATTAAATGCGACACACTTACAGTCTCCACATGTCAAACATTTCAAAGGAAAAAAACTACGTATCCAGTCACCGACTAGACAATACGGTCAAATGGATGGCGAAGTTTTAACCCCTCAACCGATTGACGTTACTTTGCACTCAGTACAGCAGCTATTTTGGCTATGAAAAAAGGACGGATGAATCTAAATATGATTCATCCGTCTTTTAGATTATAGAGCCATAACAAGCACCTTTAAATGTAATCAAACGGTGTAATACCTTCCATTCCAATCATAGGGTCAACGGCACCAGAAAGAATTAACTCTTTTGTTAAGATAAATGACGCTTGCGTTTCAAGTTGTTCTTGAGCTATTTCTTCTTTAGGAATACTTTCTTCTTGAGATTGGGTATCAAGTGACGTTGTACTCGGAAATGTTTCTGCCATAATCCGTTCTTTCAAAGCAGTTTGACGATTAGCACCTTCATGCTTGACAGCTGTTTCATAAGCTTCCAGTTCGCCCAATAAAATCAAACGCTCTTGACTACGCGTAATCGCCGTATACAATAAATTACGCTGTAACATTCGATAATAACCATTAACCATTGGTAAAATCACAAGCGGGTATTCACTCCCTTGTGACTTATGAATAGAACAGCAATAGGCAAGTGTGAGTTGCTGCCACTGATTACGTGGATATTCCACTTCTATTCCATCAAAATCGACTACCAAGACATCCACTTTATCTTCGTGCTCTTTTGCTAAGATAATACCAGTAATTTCTCCAATATCGCCATTGTAAACTTGATTTTCCGGAACATTAACCAGTTGAAGAACCTTATCACCAATTCGATAAACAGTTTCAAACCACGTTACTTCTTTACGACGACCACTTTCATTAGGATTTAACACTTCTTGTAACATTTTATTCAATCGGTCAATGCCAGCTGGTCCGCGATACATCGGTGCTAAAACTTGTATATCGGAAGCTGTAAAACCTTTTTCTGCAGCTTTGACCACAATTTGACGAATCATTTCTTCTATTTGATACGTGTTGCCTGCAATAAAAGAACGGTCTTTCTGATTACGAGTAAAATCACTAGGCAACGTCCCTTTTTTAATCGCATGTGCTAAAGCAATAATTGACGAACCATCTTCTTGTCGATAAATATCTGTTAACTCACATTGAGGTAGCATGGGAATCGATAGCAAATCGTGTAAAACCTGACCGGGCCCAACAGACGGCAGCTGGTCTTTATCTCCAACTATAATCACTTGCATATTGGTAGGTATCGCTTTAAATAGTGCATTTGCCAACCACGTATCGACCATCGACATTTCATCTAAAATCAGCAAACTACCTTCTAATTCATTTGCAATTTCTTCTGGATGCATTTCTTGTCCGGTTAATCCTAGCAAACGATGTATCGTCTTCGCCGGTAATCCAGTCGTTTCACTCATTCGCTTTGCTGCCCGACCAGTCGGCGCTGCTAATAAGATAGGAAAGACCTCATTATGATAATCATTGATATCTAAAGAAAGCTCATTAAGCTCTGAGAATAATCGGACGAGGCCATTAATAACCGTCGTTTTCCCTGTACCAGGGCCACCTGTCAAGATAAAGAAAGAAGACTGAACGCCTTCAATCAAAGCTGTCTTTTGCGAAGGGCCATAAGCAATGCCTAATTCCGTCTCCATTTGCTTAATGGATGCTAAAATAGTTGCTTCATCATAATCAATTGATTGTTTACGTTTAAGTAAGCGATGAATGGCATGTGAAACGCCCCATTCTGCATAGAATAAACTGTTATGAAAAAGCTTTGTTCCTTCTTGCTGCATTTTTCCTAAATCAATCAAAGCAATGATTTGATCGGCTACATCACCAAGCTCCACCGGATAACGTCGGGATGATTCTAACAGTGTTACGACTTTCTCTAATAATACTTGCGCTTCAATATACGTATGTCCTTCACTTAATGAATATGACAGCAGCTCTGTTAAAATAGCCGCTTGAAAACGCTCTGGTGCATTCGCGGCAATATTTAAATGTTCTGCTAACTTATCAGCTTTTTTAAACGCAATCCCTTCAATATCTTCAATCAAGCGATAAGGATTCTCTTCTAAGAGGGTTAATGTTTGTTCCTGATACTTTTGAAAGATAGTCATGGCTAATTGACTACCAAATCCCCATTCATTCAGTTGAATAAGGATTTTTTCTGACCCGTAATTACTTTTAACTCCCGATATAATCGTATCTTTTCGTTTTTTATTTAAAAAATCTAACGCGTCTAATCTTTCAGAATCATTCATAATGACATCGATTGTTTCTTCGCCAAAATAATCTACTAATTTTTCAGCTGTTTTTTTTCCAATTCCGGGAAAGTTATCCCCAGATAAATAGTCAATTAAACCATTAGCACTGGTTGGTTTTACCTGTTCATAACGTTCCACTTGGAATTGACGGCCATACTTAGGATGTGTGACAAACTGTCCAGAAAACTGGTAACTTTCTCCTTCCATCATATCGCCAAAATTTCCTGTTACAACCATTTCTAATTCATCAATTGACGGCTCGCTTTCTTCCACTTCAATCAACATCACTTTATAAAAATTAGTAGGATTTTGATAAAAGATGGCTTGAATCCGTCCTATTATTTTAGGCGTATGTTGTAAATCTTTTTCACTTTCTACCATCTCTTATCCTCCTTTTATTTTTTCAAGTAAGCGAGTGCTTCTTTAACATTGGCAACAGGCACAATTTTCATCTTAGTCTTTAATTCTTTCGCCGTTTCCTGTGCGATTTCTGCATTGTTTTTCAAGTCTAGATTTTTCTCTTTCGCTTCTTTTGAAAAATCCTCACTCGGCACAAAGAAAATTTCCGCTCCGGCACGGTCAGCAGCGACCACTTTTTTATCAACTCCGCCAATCATTCCCACTTTTCCATCAGACGCTATCGTTCCTGTTCCAGCTATTTTCTTCCCTTGACGGTATGATTCTTTCGTCAAAAGTTCGTAAAGTTCTAATGTAAAGACTAACCCAGCCGACGGTCCTCCCACATCTTCCAAATCAAATTGAATATTGCGGTCCAATTCAATCTGACTCGCCTCTGTTAAACTAATACCAATTCCAACTTGATGACTCTCGTTCATCTTTACTAAAGTACCACTGACTTCTTGCTCCTCTTGCTGTCTCTTAATACTTAACGTCACCGTGTCTTTTTCTTTGCGTTCACTTAAATAAGCCATTAGTTCTTTTAAATCGTTAAAATTTTGACCATCGACTTTTAAAATCTGATCGCCAATTTTAAGTTTATTGTAAAAATCAGATTCGGGTAAAATCCCCATTACATTAATACCTGTAAATGTCTCTTTGTAAGGAATTTTCGCAAGGTTTAATGCTACTTTTTTAGCAAGATACTCCGACTCTAACATTTCCAGGTTGCCTAGAGCATCATCTTCTTCATCCGTCAGTTCCCCTAAATATTCTTTCTTACTAACTAATGTTCGATAAGGCATCACTTTTGCTAATAAATATGTTGCAGGTGTCGCTTCTTGGACACTAACCGTTGTCATCAAATAAGCACCTGGAGCGGTATTTTTTTGACCATCCACACTAATCGCGTTTTGAACGTCCTGTGCACTTCCCGGCTGTTCAATATAAAAAGGGATGGGAATTAACATACTGCTTACAAACAACACGGCTACAACAAAGAGACTAATGAAAAGTTTAGACTGGGTAGACAGGCGTTGTGTTTTCATGCAGACACTTCCTTTTTAACAACCGATATGTCGATCGCGATATTTATTTTCTAAAGCTTCATTAACAGACTGCGGAACAAACGGAGAAACATCCCCTTCAAATTTAGCGATTTCTTTAATCACGCTCGAACTAATATTAGCATAGGCTGGGTCTGCCAATAAGAATAGCGTTTCAATATTAGGTGCTAAGCGTGCATTCATATGAGCAATATTTTTTTCATATTCATAGTCGGTAATATTACGAATCCCTCTAATGAGCACCTCAGCCCCTAGCTTTTCTGCAATATGAACGGTTAATCCTTCTTCATGCAAAATGACTTCGACATTATCTAAATGTGCAATAGAAGCCGCAACTAATCGTTTTTTTTCTTTCGCCGTGAATAATGGTCGTTTACTCGTATTTGTGACAATCGCTACAATAACTTTGTCAAACATCTTCGCAGCACGTGTCACCGTGTTCAAATGTCCTAACGTAAAAGGGTCAAAACTTCCAGGAAATAAGGCTATCTTTTCTGTCATTGTTTCTGCTCTCTTTCATAATAAGTTATTTTAGTTTGGCCATAAATCACATCTTTGGATACAACCATCTCTTCAATTCGTTCCGGTAACATCACCTGTTTATCCGTTTCACAAATAATTTGTGCATTTGGTGTTAATAACTCCAATGCGAGTAATTGTCGAATATCTTTCTCAATCGTTTCCTCTGCGTAAGGGGGATCAAGAAATACATAATCAAATTCATATGATTGCTCACTTAATTGCGTCATCGCTTGATGCGCATGCGATTTTAAAATGGTCATGCGTTTCTCTAGCTTTAATAAGGCTGCATTTTCTTTGATAATCATAATTGCTTTATAATGACGGTCTACACATACCGCATGGTCACAGCCTCGCGATAAAGCTTCTATTGCTAAATTACCACTACCGCCATATAAATCTAAAATAGTTCCCCCATTAAAATAAGGCCCAATTCGGTTAAAAATAGCCCCTTTCACTTTATCAGATGTAGGGCGTGTATTATCTCCCGGCAAAGATTTTAGCTTACGACCACCATGTTCTCCCGCTACTACTCGCATCTTGTTCTCCTTTTATTTTTAGTAAAAAAATTCATCAAGTATCATGCGACTTGATGAATTTTTGTTTATGACTTTTACAATCAGATACTACTGTGCAAACATTTCACTCACACTTTGGAAAGTAACTGGAATGTCTGGACGATAGGATTGTTCCACTGAACGTATAAAGTGCAATTTTTCTAATCGTTCAATATTTTTTTCAATATCCCATTCATTCATATACAAGTACACATATTTTTGTTTACGCGACACATGTTGAATGACGCCAAACTTTTTCAATTGTCTAATAGGTCTTAATGTATAGACCCATACAATCACGCCGCGGCGCGGTACTTCTTCAAATAAAGAGGAACGTGTGATTTCTTTATCCAATATGACAACTCCCTCCACATCCTCGCGTAGCAAATTCAAAAAAAGGATTACCCGCATCCACCTTAATATCAGGTGAGATACTTTGTGCGATATCATAACTAATATAGTCTAACACTTCTTGCAATTCTCTTTCCGCCACGCGAAAGCGCATAATTCTTTCATCGGTATCTAACAATCGCTTTTGCTTTCTTAAAGCTCGACGTTTTTCTGTATAATCTGGTGCGTGATTCCCGTACGGCTCCACTCGTTCAAAAGAACGTTTCGCTTGCTCAAAGGCGGTAACCTTTTGCTGTGTTTCAGCATTTTTAAGCAACGCTACTTTTGTCACAACATAGTTTTTAACTACGTCACTCTCTATTATGTTATGACACAACAAATCAATCGTATCTTCAATAGCTAATAATTCATCTGTATAAATCATTTTATCGCTCATCCTTTTCATTCGTCAAGGTTTCTGAAGTCTTTCTCATTTCATGATTCATTAATAACAATAATATTGTATCTTCTTCAAAATCTATGCCAACAAACGCTTTTTCTGAACGGTTAATCGGTAATAAATGGAGTAAGTCACTATACCAGTTCATGACCATATAGGGAATGTCATGAGTCGGGCTATACAAGACACCTGTTGTTTCTTCTAATGACTCTTTTTTAAATAACTGTTGTAACTCTTCTTTTTTTAAATAAAAGGCATGGTCATACGTATCAAACTGTTGGGCTATTTGTTTATCTTCTAGCCGTGAATCTTCTAGGTAGGCTTCTGGTCGCTCAATAAACTCTTTTAACAACCGTTCCGCAACCTCATCTGCTTCTTGCACGCGGCTTAATGGTGCCAGATTTAAACGACTGCGAACAATATTAATAATCGCTAAAAGTTGTTGTCGATTTTGCTCGTCCGATTCAGGTGTACTTGTTTGCTCGGCTGGACGAATTACTAAATTCCCTTCTAATAGTTGATATGGTTGAAGTTCTAAAAGCATTTGTTGCGATAAGTAACGCAAGCCTACGACTTCTCCTGTTTCTTTACTCATATGTAGAATAACAAAAACATTATTATCAAATGCCATTAGAGGTTGATAATTCATATCTTTTTCACTGAGTTCCATAACGTAAGTTTGATTATTAAAAACAAAACTAAAATTAGAATAAATCGTAGAAATTTCAGATACTTCATTTAAAGATTGCCCGACTTCAAACGGAGCTAGCCCTAATTCATCTCCTAAAACAAAAATCGATTCCACTTGATTATTTCTCACATAAACTTGAAAATAATCACGATGCGTTTCACCATAAAACCACCACTGGTCTGTATCGTTTTGACGGTGCATTGTTTTCGGTTCGCCGTACTGCTTAATCAGTTCCTGTGTTGAAACCCCTATATAATTAGCCATTCCCGATGCAGGTAGCTTTCCTTGCACGAACTTTTGATGAGACTGAACAACCGGAGTCGTCGGTCGTTCAGTTTTATCCTTTATTTCACTTTGAAAAACAATCGGCTTTGTATAAGCAACGATTACCAACAAGAGTAAGACGAGTAAAAAATGCGTTAAACGCTTCATATCATCTCTCCTCTTATTTTTCCGCTAATTCTAATAATAAATCACCAGACTGAATCGGTTCGCCATCTTTCACATGCAACGCTGTCACCACTCCGTCAAACGCCGCTTGAATAGCTGTTTCCATTTTCATCGCTTCTGTCACTAATAATGTGTCTCCACGTTTGACACGGTCACCTACTGCTACGCAGACATTTAACACCGAACCAGACATCGTCGCGCCAATATGTTCTTTTTTCGTCGGCTCTGCCTTTTGTTTTAATACGACTTGTGATTTCACTTGAGCATCTTTCACATGCAATTCTCGACGCTGTCCATTAAAAGTAAAGTACAACGTGCGTACACCTTCAATATTAGGTTCACCAATTTGATCCAATCGAATATTTAACAATTTTCCTGCTTCTAGTTCTACTCGAACCGTTTCATCTTTTCGCATACCGTAAAAGAAAGTCGGCGTGTCTAAAACTGTCACGTCACCAAATCGTTGATGACTAGCACGGTAATCTAAAAACACTTGCGGGTACATAATATAACTTAAGACCTCTTCTTCAGATGGTTGATAACCAATTTGCTCAGCTAAATAATCAGCAGTTTCTTTGAAACGAATTGGTTCAGCCAAGCTACCCGGTCGCACATTAAACGACTGTTCTCCTTTGAGAATAATCTGTTGCAGTTCTTTAGGGAATCCACCGACAGGCTGTCCTAAATCACCACGGAAAAAGCTCACTACTGATTCTGGGAAGCTTATCGTGTCGCCACGTTCGTATAAATCGGCTTCAGTCAATTCATTTTGAACCATGAAAAGGGCCATATCTCCTACAACTTTAGAAGAAGGTGTAACTTTTACAATATCACCGAACAAATTATTAACAAGCGTGTAAGTTTCTTTAATCTCTTCCCATTTGTCCGCTAAGCCGACTGCTTTGGCTTGTTGTTGTAAGTTGGAATACTGTCCACCAGGCATTTCATGTGTGTAAACTTCTGTCTGTGGCGCACTAATCCCATTTTCAAACGGTGCATAGTAGCGACGTACGTCCTCCCAATAATGATTGATTTTTTGGACGTTATCAATTTGTAAGTCCGGCGTGCGTTCACCTGCTTGTAGCGCATAGTATAAACTACTCATGCTAGGTTGACTCGTGGAGCTACTCATCGCACTTGTCGCAACGTCGACAATATCGACTCCTGCTTTCGTGGCCGCTGAGTAAGTAATAATGCCGTTGCCACTTGTATCATGCGTATGCAAGTGTATAGGTAAGTCCGTCGCCGCTTTTAGCTCGCTAATTAAACGATATGCTGCTTGCGGTTTTAATAAACCAGCCATGTCTTTAATTCCAATGATATGAGCTCCCATTTTTTCAAGTTCTTTAGCCATATCAACATAATACTGAACGTTGTACTTCGGACGCGTTTCATCAAGAATATCTCCTGTATAACAAATAGCTGCTTCCGCTATTTTCCCTGTATCGCGAACTACTTCGATACTTTTTTCCATTTGTGGCAGCCAGTTTAAACTATCGAAAACACGGAAAACATCAATACCTTTTTTAGCTGATTGACGGATAAATGCTTCAATCGCATTATCTGGATAGTTTTGATAGCCAACACCATTAGCGCCTCTTAACAACATTTGTAACAGTGTATTTGGCATTGCGTTACGGATTTTTTCTAAACGTTCCCAAGGATCTTCATTTAAGAATCGGTATGAAACGTCAAAGGTCGCGCCTCCCCAAACTTCACTTGAAAACAGTTGAGGGATAGCGGCTTCAGTCGCAGCTGCAATCCGAACTAAATCTTTTGTACGCACGCGAGTGGCTAATAAACTTTGATGAGCATCGCGCATGGTCGTGTCAGTTAATAAAACACTGTCTTGTTCTTTAATCCAACTGACTACACCTGCCGCGTTTTGTTCGTCTAAAACTTGTTTAGCTGTTGTAAATTCTGGCAATCTTTCAATCTTTTTAGGCATCCTTGGTTTTTCAAAATATGGTTTTTCTGTTTTCGTTATTCCTGGAAAACCGTTGACTGTCACATCCCCGATATACTGAAGGAGCTTATTCCCTCTATCTCGCAGACCTGGGAAAGTAAACAGCTCTGGCGTTTGATCGATGAAGGTAGTCGTAGCGTGTCCACTTTGAAAAGCCGGATGATTAATGACATTAAATAGAAACGGAATATTCGTTTTAACACCACGAATTCGAAACTCTTTTAACGCGCGATTCATTTTTTGAATAGTGTTTTCAAATGTCGGGCCATGCGTACAGACCTTCACTAATAAAGAATCAAAGTAAGGTGTCACCAGTGCACCAGCATAAGCATTCCCAACATCCAAACGGATACCTAAACCACCAGGTGAACGGTAAGTATGTATCGTTCCTGTATCTGGCAAAAAGTTATTGGCTGGGTCTTCTGTCGTAATACGACATTGAATCGCAGCTCCTCTAAGCTGAATCGCTTCTTGCTTAGGAATATGAATCTCTTCATGTAAATCTTTTCCCTGAGCAATCTGTATTTGAGTCGTCACAATATCAATATCGGTAACTAATTCCGTAATCGTGTGTTCCACTTGAACGCGTGGATTTACTTCAATAAAATAAAAAGCGTCACCTGACACTAAAAACTCGACGGTACCGGCATTAATGTACCCAACATGTTTCATCAATTTTACGGCACTTTGACAAATCTCTTCACGTTTCTCCTCAGTTAGCGAAACAGATGGGGCAACTTCAACCACTTTTTGATGACGGCGTTGGACAGAGCAATCACGTTCAAATAAATGAACAATATTACCATGAGTATCCCCTAAAATCTGTACTTCTATATGGAGTGGATTCTCAATGTATTTTTCAACATACACCTCATCGCTACCAAATGCGGCTTTCGCTTCACTTTTAGCGCGTGAATACCCTTCTCTAGCTTCTTGCTCATTACGTGCTACACGCATGCCACGTCCCCCACCACCAAGAGCGGCTTTTATCATGATTGGGTAGCCATGTTCTGCACCAAATTGAACGACTTCTTCTACATCTAAAACAGGTCCCTCAGACCCAGGTATAGAGGCGACTCCTGCTTTTAAAGCAGCCGTCTTCGCCTTAATTTTATCTCCAAAAATATCTAAATGATGAATTGAAGGTCCGACAAACGTAATCCCTTCTTCCTGACATCGTTTAGCAAATGTGATATTTTCCGATAAGAAACCATAGCCGGGATGAATCGCATCTGCCCCAGCTTGTTTCGCTACTCGAATAATGTCTTCAATGTCTAAATACGCATCGATAGGTTTCTTTCCTTTACCAACGAGATACGCTTCATCTGCTTTAAAACGATGAATCGAATTTTCATCTTCTGCCGCATAAATACCAACAGTTGGAATATTTAACTCCGTACACGCACGAAAGACTCGAATTGCAATCTCTCCACGATTAGCCACTAACATTTTCTTCATTATTCGCTCACCTCTCTAATTACTAACGGTGCATTGGCACCACTACTTGTTCTTGACGCTCTCGACGTTGCTTTAATTCATCTGCTCGAATATTTAAAACAAAGCCGATACCGATTGAAAGTGTTAATAAACTGGATCCTCCTTGACTCACAAAAGGAAACGTCACACCCGTCAACGGAATAATCCCTGTGATACCTCCAACGTTAACAAAAGTTTGAATTAACAATAAACCCGCGAATCCTATGCAGATTAAAGAATTAAAAGTATCGTTAGATTTTATCCCAATCATCATGATACGCAAAATCAAAAAGAGTAAGACTAATAAAATAAAAATCGCTGCTATCACGCCTAACTCTTCCACAACGATAGAAAAAATAAAGTCATTTTGAGCTTCAGGTAAAAAGCCTTTCTTTTGAATACTATTACCTAATCCCAATCCAAACAATCCACCGTTAAACATCGCGTAGTAAGAATTAATCATCTGATGACCATCTCCGTACGCATCTCCAAACGGATTACGAAACGTTTCAAACCGTTTATAAACGTACTGCATTTTTTTAGGGAATATTTTCCCTTTACTTAAAACAACCGCTTCAATCACAAGTGAGCTTAATGCAATGCCTCCACCAGCAAATAATATGCCATACCAGTAACTTATCCCACTAGCTAATAACATAATGCTGACCATCAAAACTAAAATAGCTGCCCCACCTGTATCGGGCTGTATCAAAACTAAAAAGATTAACATACCAACGATCATTAAAGGACGCTTCATCGCCTCGTAAAAGTTCGATACAATTTGTTGTTGTTTAGTCGACATCACATCGGCTAAAAACCAGATTAAAATAATTTTTAAAAATTCAGCAGGCTGAATTTGTATCGGTCCGATTGATAGCCAGGCACGTGCTCCTTTTACTTCTTCTGCAAAGATTAATGTTAAAACTAATAATAAACTGATGCTAACAACCGCCGTCATGATTAGTTTTTTATTTTTCAAGAAACTCGTTTTCATTTTATAAATGAGACCAACTAATACTAAGCCTATTACAAAAAAGATTCCTTGCTTTACAGCTGCACTTGATTCTGGAAGTCCTGCCATCACTAAATTATAGGACGTTGCACTATAAACCATGATGATTCCTATAATAGATAAAAATAAATACGGTATTAAAATACCATAGTCAATATACATACTTTTACGTTGCTTCTTTTTTCTCACCATTTTCAACCTTTCTATCGTTCGCGATGTTGTTTACTTTCTTCGTAAACATCCATATAAACGCGATTCAATTCTCGCTCTAAATCTAACAATCGCTGCTGTCCTTCTTCATATGAAATCACGCCTATTTTTACAGCGAAATCAACTTGACGGCTAAAGCCATACATTTGTGTATCTACCACTTCTTCAAAGGCTTTGCACTGAGCAATACACATATGATTTTGCTGGTTACTGATTAAGTTTTTTATCTTATTCGCTTCTGTTAATAACACTTCCAAAGCGACTTCTTCTGTCGTTAATTGACTCATTTTGATAGACCTCCTTCAATTTATCTATTATAGCATAAACTCGTTCGCATTTTCTTTTAATTATACAACCTTTCCACTTGTTTTAATCATTTTTTATAGAAAAAAGACTTTAAAAAGAAAAGTCTTTTTTCTCTTTAAAGTCTCCTGTTGTATTAATATTTAATTTGCTTTAACATATTCACTTGCTTGGTTACCTGATTGACGTCCATAAATGATAATATCCGCAACGGCGTTACCACCAATTCTATTTTTACCGTGCAACCCACCTGTAGCTTCTCCTGCTGCATATAAGCCAGGTATCGCATGACCGTCTTTATCTAGCACTTCAGCATTCGTATTGATTTTCACCCCACCCATTGTATGGTGAATTCCTGGGGCAATCTTTATAGCATAAAATGGCGCTTGTGATAACTCATGTTCCATTCCAGTTGTTCGGTCAAATTCAGCGTCTTTGCCATCTTTGACAGCTTGATTCCATGTCTCAACTGTTTCCTTCAAAACATCTGGTTTTAACGCTAATGTTTTCGCTAAATCTTCTATTGTATCGCCTTGTTTCACTAAACCTTGTTCATCATAAAAATCAATCGCTTTGACACGGTCTCTTAATGACGCATCAAAGATTAAGTACGCTGCTTTTTCAGGTAAGGCAATAATCGCTGCTGAAACATTATCACGCGTTTCCAACTCGTTCACAAAACGTTTACCTTCATCCGATACTAAAATAGCTCCTTCACCGCGTACAGCTTCGGTAATTAAATAAGAAGTTTCTTGTTCGACTGTTGGATGAATTTGAATTTGTTCTAAATCCACGACTTGTCCACCCAGTTTTTCAATCATCTTAATGCCGTCGCCTTGACTGCCTTCTTGGTTCGTAGTGACAAATCCTTTTAAGTCAGGATTGTACTCTGAAACCATCTCCAAGTTTGCTCCAAAACCACCTGTGGCAACAATGACCGCTTTACTTTTAATCTCTTTTTCTTCTTTGTTGTTAAATGTCACTTTAGCACCTGAAACTTTGCCATCTTTTTCAATAATCTCTTTGACATCAGCATTTGTAAATAGTGGGATTTCGCGCTCATAAACATTGCGTTGTAAGCCATCTACTAAATATTGTCCTACAGCCGAGCCATCAGCTGGACGATGCGTACGTTTAACACTCATGCCACCGGTTGTTGTAATATTACTTAACTCGATTCCCAAACCATCTAACCAATCAATCGCTTCTGCTGAATGATCGACAAAGTAGCGTAACAATTCTTGATCGTTTGTTTCCTTACCACCTTTTAATGTCTCTTCAAAAAACAAGTCATTGTTATCTTCAATCCCTTGTTCCTTTTGATAATGCGTGTTGGATGCATTCATCCCAGCTGAAGCTTTCACCGTATTACCACCAGCTACTGGCATTTTTTCAAAAATGACAGGATTTAACCCTTTATCTTTTGCCTCAATCGCTGCTGACATCCCGCCACCACCAGCTCCTACTATGATGACGTCATAACTATCTTTTAATTCTTCTAAAGGTGTGCTTTGATGCTCAGAAGCACCTGAAACGGCTTCAGTTGTCGCGGTTTCTTTTTCCTTCGTTACCGCTGTTTCTTCTTTCTTAGCGCCACACCCCGCTAAAAGTAACGTTCCGGCTAAAAATGTCATGATCCCTTTTTTCCACTTCATTTGTTTTTCCCCTTTTCCTTTGTTTGCTTTTTCACAATAATAGTAACAAACTCAAATAAAAGTTTCAATTGTTTTTTTAGTGATGAGAAACAATATATGCTCGGTAGTAAAAAAGCGACACTAAAATGGCCCCACCTAGAATGTTTCCTGCATAAACGGGTAGCACATTACTTAATAAATCTATCCATGTATAATGCCCTTCAAAAATAGCAGCTGGAATAACAAATAAATTGGCGACACTATGTTGAAATCCAATAGCTACAAAGGTCATGACTGGAAACCAAATACTTAAAATTTTGTCACTAGCACTTTTAGCCCCGTAATTTAACCAAACCGCTAAACCTACAAACCAGTTACAACCAATTCCGGAAATAAACGCTTGTAATGGCGTGGCACTAATTTTAGCTCCTGCTACTTTAACAGTCTCTTCTAAATAAATACCAGTCCCTGTTAAACCTACTACATGCCCAAAGAAATAAGCGACAAATAAAGCCCCTAAAATATTGGCAAAGGTAATAACTGCCCAGTTATTCAATAACTCTTTTAAAGTAATTTTTTTCGCAAAGTAACTAATCGATACGGCCATCATATTTCCCGTAATAAGCTCACCACCTGCGAGTAATATCACAATCAAACCAATAGGGAAAACAGCTGCGCCTGCTAGTGACGCAATACTTGGTAGTGTTTCCGCAATCGAAGCTACTACACGAATATAAGCTAAGTAACCAAGTGAAATCATCGCTCCCCCGATAAACCCTAGAATCAGTTTAGCTTCTAGCGTTTTGTGAATTTTTTTGTACCCCATCTCAATCGTAATCTTTGTAATTTCTTCAGGCGTATGCATCTTTTTTCCTTCTTCCTTATAAATAGTGTATAATTTCACATATATTCATCAGTTAAAAGGTTACCAAAGCAAACGCCACCTGTCAATGCTTTCTCCTCATCGTTTCATCGTCCTTTTATAAAAAAGAGCAGAACGTTTTAACTTAACGTCCTGCTCAACTATTTAAAAGGCAACAGAGATGGTATCTCCATGTTCTTTCTCTAAAAATTCACGAACTGCTTCACTCGTCATCGCTTTTTTCAATGCTTTAATTTCAGCTGTATCTTGATTATCTTCACGCGCCGCTAAAATAATAGCAAAGCGTTCATCAATATTTGTTTCTAAAAATAACGCATCTTTTGGTGTTAAACCTATTTTTGCGATATAAGCTGGATAGTTATAGACAAGCGATACATCTTTCTCATCATAGGTTTCACTTAAGTTTAGTAAATCAACCGTTAACCATTCTAATTTTTTAGGATTTTCTTCTACATCCTTTACCGTTCCATTAAAACCTACGCCTTCTTTAAGTTTTATAATGCCTTCACTATCTAGAATAGCTAAAGCACGTCCTTCATTTGACTCATCGCTTGGAATGGCAACTTTTGATCCTTCAGGTATATCTTTTTTATCCGTCACATTCTTTGAGTAAAAACCTACCTTCGCATTATAAATCTTTTGAATCGCAACTAAATCCGCTTTTTTCTCTTCATTAAATTTATTCATAAAAGGCTCGTGCTGAGCGAAGTTAGCATCGACTTCTTTATTTTGTAACAGTTCATTGTACTGTTGATTATCATTGACTTGCACTAGTTGTAAATCATAGCCTTCTTTTTCCATTTCTTTTTGTGCCACTTTAATAATATCGACCATGGTAGGTAAGTGAGCGGCGATTTTAACCACTTGTGGCTCTTTCTTTTCGGCTGCTGTCTCTGTATCTGCTGTATCAGCTGCTTTATTTCCACACGCCCATAACCCTACTAAAGTAGCTGTTAAACCAATACCTAACCATAATTTTTTCTTCATCGTATCCACTCTCCTATTTTCTTTTATCTAATTGGTGAGCCCATCGCGTGCCTAGCCACTGAACGAGCATCACAAAAATAATCATTAAAACAATTGTTGTATACATCAAGTCATACTCATAACGCTGATAACCATAACGAATGGCAAAGTCGCCAATCCCTCCTCCACCAACAACGCCCATAACAGTGGAGTATGATACCATGCTAATTAAGACTGACGTCAAACTTAAAATCAATCCAGAACGTGCTTCTACTAGCAAAAAATGCCAAACAAACTGAACACCTGAAACACCTAAAGACTTGGCTAAATCCACTACCTCTTTTGGAACGTCTAATAACACTTGTTCAACTAAACGTGCGTAAATGCCAATCGACACAATTGATAAAGGAATCGCTGCTGCATAAACACCAAAAGCCGTTCCTAAAATCAGACGAGTCAACGGTATTAATGCGATGACGAGCAATAAAAATGGAAATGAACGCACGATATTCACATACGTATTTCCTAGTGTGGCAAGTAGTCGATTAGGGTAGCGACCATTTTGACTAAACAAATAGAGCCCTACTCCTAAAGGTAATCCTAAGAGAACCGCCATCAGTAAAGAAATACCTAACATTAAGCCGGTTTCTGTTATTGCTTTTGTCATTTCAGGTAAGAAGGTCACAACTTTATTAACGTAATCGGTCATCTTTGAAGTGCCTCCTTCGCTCGTTCATGAAAGCTTATTGGTGCTTTTTCTTTTTCATCATGATTGACTGTTAAACAATCAATCATACGTCCTTGCTCAAGGATATAGGCTTTATCACAAAGCACGCGAATGGCTTCAAAATCATGACTAATCATCACGAGCGTCGTCTGATACTCACTCTGTACTTTTTTTAATAGTGATAAGACTTCTTGCTTGTGATGCTCATCTAACGCGGAGGTTGGCTCATCACATAGTAACAATTTTGGTTGCGTGACAAGTGCACGTGCAATTGCCACCCGTTGTTTCTCTCCTCCACTTAAATCGCGAGGATACGCTTCTTTTTTATGAGTAATATTCACAAATTTTAAAAGCGCATCCAACTCTGTTGCTGACATTTTTTGACTCTTTTGCCATTTTAAAGGAAGTACAATATTCTCTAAAACAGTGCGATTATGCAACAAGTTAAAATGTTGAAAAACCATACTCATCTCTTGTTGTAATAAGCGTTTTTGTTTAGATTTAAGCTGAGATGTTTCTTCATTTAAAAAAGATAGCGAACCACTCGTTGGCTCTTCGACTAAATTCAAAATTTTTAACAAAGTTGATTTACCCGATCCACTAGGACCTGTAATGCCAATCGCCTCGCCCTTTTTAATACTAACTGTTATATCATCTAAAGCTGTTATTTTATTATCTGAACTTCCATATTCTTTTGTGATATTTTTCAATCGTAAAAGCAAACGATATCTCCTCTCTTTATTGTTTTTTCACACTTTCTATATTGTGCTTGAAACTGACGATTCTCGCAATTTATTCTAGTCGCTTTTACGTTTTTTTCTTGAAAGAGAATTCAAAAACATTGATAGTATCGGATTCTGTTATAAGCGCTGATAGAAAATAATAAAAAACACGTACAAAATTGTACGTGTTTTTTATTATTTGAGATAATCCCAAGTTTCGATTTGATAAGACATCTCCCAGAAATTCAATTCATATTGACTACTAATAAGGAAAGCTTCTTTCATTTTTGCTCGTGTTTCCTCTGAAGCTTGTTCAGCCAGACGGTCTACCAAGTCAATTTGTGTTTGGGTTACACTTGAAAAACCTTCACTATCATATGTTTCAATCCATTCTTGATATAAAGGAACAGGAGAACCTTTTTCCACAAACGTTTGACCTAATTCATTATACAGCCAGTAGCATGGTAGTAAAGAAGCTATGGCAGTTTCAACACTTCCAGTAAAAACATGACGGTAAATGTGATTGACATATTGATAGGCAGTCGGTGCAATAATCATTTGTTGATACTCTTCATCTGTAATGTTTAATGTTTCGAAAAACATATCACGAATATCAATTTCACTTGCTTGCAATCCAGCTTGACAACTCAGTTGAATCTCTCGTACCGTCTGGTTATCTGTTTTATCTGCTAACAATTCATGTGCTTTTGAAAAATGGATTAAGTAGTAACAATCTTGTAATAAGTAATAACGAAATTGTTTTTCTGTTAACGTACCAGCTACTAGCTCTTGCACGAATGGATGCTCGTGACTTTTTTTCCAAATAGGTTTCGCTAATGAATACAACTCTTCTGTGAATTTTGTCATGATTATTCTCCTTTTATTTTAAAATATTTACAAACGATTCTTTTGCTTTAACAGAGTCATCAATCAGTGATTGCTCTACCATCCAATCGATTAACGCTTGGTATTGCTCTTCACTTTGGTAGCCATAAGGTTCTGCTTCATCCCCCATTAAAGGTAGTAGCGTTTCAAGACTTTTCTTTTCAATCTCAGGGTCCAAAGGCGAGTCCTCATTAGCATGATCGAGTAAGACTTTCAGTGAAGCCTCTGGATTTTTTACAACCTCTTCTTGTCCACGTTTTACAGCTCGTAAGAATTTTTCTAACGCTGCTTGTTTATTTTTAACCGTTTTTTCACTTGCAACAAAGACTAATTCTTGTGACGTTGGTACACCGTAATCTTCTTGTAAAAATTGCTTGATTGGATAGCCTTCTTTTTCTAATAACGGTAATTCGTGATTGATGTAGCCCCCCATAATAGCGGAAACGCGATCAGTTGCGATAGCAGGTATTAAATCAAACCCAACATCGACAAACGATACTTTTTCCGGATCGCCCCCATCATTTTTAACCATGGCTTTTACAATCGCCTCTCGTACTTCAGATGAAGAGTAGCCGACTGTTTGTCCTTCTAAATCTTTTGGTGAAGTAATCTCACTATCTTTTTTCAACATCATTTGGTCTAAAGGACGTTGCACATTTGATGCAATTGCTTGAATCGGAATCCCCTCTGAACGTGATAATAATAATTGTGTTTGATAGCTACTTGCGATATCCACTTTATCAGCTGCCGCTAGTTTTAAAGGATCATTCGCATCGGAAGGCATATGAATCTCTACTTCGACGCCTTCGTCATCAAAATATCCTTTTTCTTTTGCTACATATATATTGCTATGCACCGCATTGGGATACCAATCCAACATAATCGAAACTTTATCTTTCGCTGACTCTGCCGCGCCCGTTTCATCTGTTGCCTCATTCTTATTTGCTCCACATGCAGTCAAAACCATTCCTGCTACTAATGTCATGCCTAATAAACCTAACCATTTCTTTTTCATTTTTTTCTTTCCTTTCTCCATCTAAAATAATATGTTTCGATTAATGTAATCATGCCAAAAAAAATCATGCCCGAAATCGAGAGTAATACAATGGCTGCGAAAACACCCTCTGCTTGTAAATTTCCAGACATTCTTCGCGTATAATATCCCAAACCTTGAGAAGCCCCTAGCCATTCGCCAATTGTTGCGCCAACCATCGCATAGATGACTGATAATTTTAATCCTGAAAAAAAATTAGGCATTGCGGAAGGCCATTGCAATTCTTTTAAAATCATCCAACGAGAAGCACCCATTGTTAAAAACAATTCGACTGCTTCAGAATCGGTTTCTTTTAATCCGTCGTATAAGCCAATGACGATTGGAAAAAAGGCCAGTAAAAATCCCATGCCCACTTTACTCCAAATGGTATAACCAAACCATAAGATAAAAATCGGGGATAACGCGATAATCGGGATGGTTTGCGAAATTAAAATAAACGGATAAAATAAGGTTTCAAAAAAGGGGAAAAGATACATGAGTAGCGCTAATCCTACTCCTATTAATAACGCTAGACTAAATCCCAAAAGCGTTTCAAAAAGTGTCATTGGTAAATGTTGACCTAATAAACTGACACTGTTATCTCGCAAAGCGTGTAAGACGCCACTGGGAGCGGGAATTATAAAATGCGGGATGACTTTTTGTCTAACGAGCCACTCGATAAGTCCTAATAATCCTAGAAAGAAAACCGTAAAAGGAAGATACCGTGTCCCTTTAAAATTCCGCATATCGTTTTAGACTCCCTTCTAACTGATGTCGTTCGGCTAGAAATTCAGCTGTGTATCGTAACTCACCCATCCGCGGACGTGCAAATGGGACATATATCTCCTCTGATTGTTTCTCTTCATGATCGAGCATAATAATACGGTCGCTAAGAAAAAGCGCCTCTTCTAAATCATGTGTCACAAACACAACTGTTTTATTTAATTCGGTAGTAATAGTTAACAACCATTCTTGCATGACTTGTTTAGTCATACTATCTAACGCTCCAAATGGCTCATCTAATAATAAGACATCTTGATTCGACATTAACGTTCGTAAAAATGCGACACGTTGTTGCATCCCACCAGATAACTCATGGGGATAGGCATTTTCATACTCAGCCAGTCCCGCTCGATTTAACCAGATTTTTAATTCTTCTTCAGTGATTGTTTTTTGACCTTTAATTCGATCGGATAAACAGATATTTTGCTTGACCGTTTTCCATGGCAGTAGTAGAGGTTTTTGAGGCATATAAGAGACCGCCCCTAATGTCACAGGTGTTTTCTGATAAAGAATTGTTCCACTGTTAGGTTCTAACAAACCCGCGATTAACTTTATCAACGTACTCTTACCACAACCGCTTTTACCAATCACGCTGATAAATTCACCAGGTTCAATCGTTAAAGATAAGTTCGATAAAATGGGACGTTCTTCATAAACAAAACTGATATCTTTTAACTCTAACATAAAATCTCCTTTCATTTAATTGACACTTTTGTTTGATTTGTCTATTATCTTCTGTTATGATGATGTCAACAAAACAAAAGGGTGGTTTTTTACATGAAGACAAAAAAATTAGTTTACACCGCCATGTTAATGGCAATCAGTGTAGTCGGAGGCAGTTTATTATCCTTTAACATCGGCATTGCAAAAGTTGCGCCCGTTCAACATTTTATTAACTTAATTAGTGCCGTCCTCTTAGGTCCTGGATACGCTATACTTCAAGCATTTGGCAGTTCCATTTTACGAAACCTACTAGGAACTGGTACACTACTTGCTTTTCCGGGTAGTATGTTTGGAGCAGGTTTAGCAGGTTATTTTTACCAACGTCACCAAAATCTTATCTCTGCTACACTCGGTGAAATCATAGGAACCAGTCTACTCGGTGGCACCACCAGCTTTTTCTTAGCGAAATGGCTACTCGGACTTAACATGCCATTTGGGCTACTCGTCCTTAGCTTTGCAGCGAGTACAGCTGTCGGTGCTTTAGCCGGATTCGCCTTACTGAAAATGGTCTGGTCACGCTTAGAACCTTTTTTCCAAAAGATTAGTTAAGCTTTAAATGAAACAGGTTATCTTAAACAGATAGCCTGTTTTATTTTTTTAGTGCCTTACGAAATGCCTGAATCGTTTGCTTTCGATTTTTGCTTTGCGTAATCGCTGAAATAAGAGCCACTCCACTGACTTCGTAATCCGCCACCTGGTAGATATTCGCTAATGAGATACCACCAATCGCGACCGCTGGCTTTCTCTTATCAAGTTGGTCGATTTCCGCTAGAAGAGATAGACCAACAGTTGGTTGTGCATCACTTTTCGATTGCGTAGGAAAAATCGGACCTACTCCTACATACGCTACACCGTCAATTTCTGCAGCTTCCTGATATTGACGAAGATTATTAGTCGATAAGCCTACCTCGATGCCAAACGGCGCAACATAGTCAAGTGTCTCAGCAATCGGTGTGTCGGACTGTCCCACATGCAAAGCATCCGCTTGGACTTCAATTGCTAAATCAATATCATCGTTAATAATAAATGGCACATCATAACGTTTACAAACTTCTTGACAGCGGCGCGCCATATCCAAGCGTTCATCAGGATTCGTCATACTCCCCGTTCCTTTTTCTCTATATTGAAAACAAGTAGCTCCTGCTTTTAACGCCTCTTCCAAAACATCTATCAGTTCTTCATTTGGCTGAATATCTTGCGTTCCTGCAATAAAATAAACTGCTAAAGCTTCTTGCCAATTAATCGTCATGTGATCTCTCTACCTTTCTATACGCCCAGTGATTAGTTGGACCATGTCCATGTCCGATACCTAAACCATCACGAATGGCAGCATCAATATAACGTTTCCCTACTTCGACCGCTTCTATCATAGTATGTCCTTTCGCAAGCTCTGCCGTGATACATGCGGAATACGTACAACCAGTACCGTGAGTGTCTTTCGTATCATAACGAGGCCCTCCAAACCAACGTACTTCTCCTTCCGATGTCACTAAACAATCACGTGCCTCATCATCATTTAAAGCATGCCCACCCTTAACAAGAACATTCTTACTTCCAAGAGCTTGAATCTTTTTGGCAGCATTTAACATATCCTGCTCGGTTTTAATCGTCATACCAGTAATCGTTTCTGCTTCAGGAATGTTAGGTGTAATGAGTGTCGCAAGCGGTACCATTTCTTCAATCATCGCTGATAATGACGCGTTTTCCATCAATGCTGCGCCGCCTTTAGCTATCATGACAGGATCTACCACTAAAGGTACATTAGGATACTGCCTTAAAAAATGAGCTATCTCGCGAATATAAGTTTCATCAGCTAACATCCCTGTTTTAATTGCACCTAGATTAAAATCATCAAAAACCGCTTCTAACTGCGCGCGAACACTTTCATGTGGTAATTTATCAATCCGATGAACCCCTTTTGTATTTTGCGCTGTTATGGCGACAATCACAGAAGTGCCAAAAACTCGACGCTCTTGAAATGTTTTTAAATCTGCTTGAATCCCCGCACCTCCACCACTGTCAGAACCAGCAATCGTACATGCTTGCGCTATCGTCATTTTAAGTCCTCCACTTCTATTTGTTTATAATAATCCGAAAGATTTTTACTATCATAAATCGCTAATAAATCGACAAACTCACGTACGAAACTACCTGGTAAGGAAACACTTTGTGCCGCCATACTTCCTACTTGACTGTACCAAGCATGCGCTTCTACAACTGCTAATAAACGTTCACTACTTTGAGGCGTGACACCGATAAAAGCGCCGCATACCGCACTTAATAAACAACCCATCCCAGTGACTTTTGTCATAAGAGGACTTCCCCCCATTACACGATACGTCGTTGTTCCATCACTAATCCAGTCAATTTCTCCACTAATCGCCACTATTGTTTGAAACTCACGTGCCACTGTGACAGCTAAATCTTGCAATGGATACACGCCTTCACCACTGTCTACCCCTTTTGCTTCCCATGGTACGTTCCCAATTGCTGCTAATTCTCCAGCATTGCCACGAATTAACGTCATCTTAACTTCTTCTAATAAACGTTTCACCACATCGCGACGATATTGACTTGCTCCCACACCAACCGGATCCAGTACGACCGGAATATTTTTTTGATTCGCTACTTTTCCAGCCACTAACATGCTTTCAAACGTTGTTTCCGTAATCGTTCCAATGTTTAAAACTAAACATGAAGCAAGTGAAACAATGTCCTCCATTTCAGCCTTTTCATACGCCATAATCGGTGATGCTCCTAAAGCTAGTAAACCGTTAGCAACTTGATTGGCTACCACTTGATTGGTCATATTATGAACCAAAGGCTGTTGTTCTCTTATTTTTGCTAATTGACTCAATTATTTTCCCTCCTTTATTAGAATAAAAAAACACCACTTCTCGCAGGAAGTGGTGTTGTAAACGCTTTATCAAGCGTTATTTAGTTGCAGTCTTTTGGTGATACATTGTCATGACTATCAAACATCCACATTTCCTACGCTGGTACTAACCAGATCAGGTCTAAGGGTCAGGATTTTTCATCCAATCTCAGCTTCAAGCACCCCTAGTGGTCTTTCTTATTCAATTAACTAAAAGATAACATGTTCTATATATAAGAGCAAGCTTTTATGTGAAAACTCTTACTCTTTGAAACTTTTTATACATCTACACTAACGACTATCCTAGAGAGGACGTGGTTTTAACTCCTTTTTATCGCTAGTCTACTTTCACAAAAAAGAACGCATAGTTTGGCTATGCGTTCTTTAACTTTAATACTTTAAGCTTCTTTTTCAATCAAATCTAAAACAGGATCTGCCTGTTTCTTGACCGTTTCTTCCGTCACAGTAACTTTCGCTATATCTGTGCGACTTGGAATCTCAAACATAATATCCATCATGACCGTTTCAATAATAGAGCGCAAACCACGTGCTCCAGTATTACGTTCAATCGCTAAAGCAGCAATCGCTTTTAATGCTTCTGGTTCAAATTCTAATGTCGTTTCATCTAACTCTAAGAGTTTAACATATTGACGAACTAAAGCATTTTTAGGCTCAGTTAAAATACGGACTAAATCATCCTCTGTTAGCTTTTCAAGTGCTGCCATGACGGGTAGACGACCGATAAACTCAGGAATTAAACCAAATTTTAATAAGTCTTCAGGAATAATGGCTTGCATTAAGCTTTCTGACTCATCCATTTTTTTAGTCGCTTTTCCAAAACCAATCACTTTTTCGCCTAGACGTTCTTTAACAATCGTTTCAATACCGTCAAAGGCTCCGCCAACAATAAACAAGATATTCGTCGTATCTAACTGAATAAAATCTTGTTGTGGGTGTTTACGTCCGCCTTGTGGTGGCACACTTGCAACGGTTCCTTCTAGGATTTTAAGTAACGCTTGTTGAACCCCTTCACCTGAAACATCACGAGTAATCGAAACGTTTTCGCTTTTACGAGCTATTTTATCGATTTCATCAATGTAAATAATGCCTCGTTCAGCACGTTCAACATTATAATCAGCAGCTTGCAAGAGCTTTAACAGAATATTTTCTACATCTTCTCCGACGTAACCTGCTTCTGTCAGACTAGTCGCATCTGCAATCGCAAACGGCACATTCAAGGTGCGGGCAAGTGTCTGTGCTAAAAAGGTTTTCCCTGAACCTGTTGGCCCAATCAAGCAAATATTACTTTTTTGTAATTCCACTTCGCCTTTTTCAGCCATATCCATATGTCCGATTCGCTTATAATGATTATAGACTGCCACAGACAAGACCTTTTTGGCCCGTTCCTGACCAATGACATACTCATCAAGAGCGGCAAGAATCTCATTCGGTTTTGGTACCTCTTCAAATTCTTGAACGGCTTCTTCATAAAATTCCTCGTCGATAATGTCTTTACACAAATCAATACACTCATTACAAATAAATACGCCCGGACCAGCTACTATCTTTCTTACTTCATCCTGTGATTTCCCACAAAATGAACAACGAACGGTACTCATATCGTCACTTGAATCATTATACATTTTCTGGCCTCTCTTTCACTCCGTCATGATTTGTTGCATGCATGTCGTAGGCACCTGATAAAGAAAAGAGCTGAAACATAGCTTGTAAGCCTGTTCCAGCCTCTTTACGGTTAATCAGATTTATGCTTCTTTCGCTGATTCTGTAATTAAATCTAAGGCTTTCTTCAAGACAATGTCATGTTCTAACATATCTTTAGATAAAGCATTACGAACTGCATCTACTTCCATACCATATGCTTCTGCTAATGACGTTAATTCTTTTTCTAAATCTTCGTCTGTTACTTCAAAGTTTTCAGCTTTAGCAATCGCTTCTACTACTAAGCTTGTTTTCACACGTTGGTCAGCATCTGCTTCATATTGTTTGTGTAAGTCAGCTTCTGTTGTCCCTGTGATTTGGTAGTATAACTCTGGTGTAATACCTTGTTGTTGCATGTTATTTAAGAAGTTTTCCATACCACGGTGTACTTCATCATGAACCATTACTTCTGGTAATTCTACAACTTCAGCGTTGGCAACTGCTTGCTCAATGGCTAATTCTTCAACGCGTTCTTTCGCCAAGTTTTCTTTCGCTTCTTCTAAGTCTTTGCGAACTTTTTCTTTATACTCTGCAAATGTTTCTACTTCTTCATCAGCATCTTTAGCAAAGTCATCATCTAATTCTGGTAATTCTTTTGTTTTCACTTCATGAACTTTCACTTCGAAAACAACCGCTTGACCAGCTAAATCTTCTGCTTGGTAGTCTTCTGGGAAGCTTAATTTTACTTCCACATCATCGCCAGCTTTAGCTCCAACTAATTGGTCTTCAAAACCAGGAATAAATGTGCCTGAACCTAACTCTAAAGAGTAGTTTTCAGCAGTCCCGCCGTCGAATGCAACGCCGTCTTTAAGACCTTTATAGTCAATAACGACTGTGTCGCCATTTTCAGCAGGTGCGTCTTCTTTTAAGACTAATTCTGCTAATGATTGACGTTTTTCTTCGATTGCTGCGTCAACTTCTTCTTCTGTTACGTCACGTTCTTGTTTTTCAACTGTTAAGCCTTTGTACTCACCTAATTTTACTTCAGGTTTTACTGTGACTTCAGCTGTTAAGACCCATGCGCCTTCAGCTTCCATTTTTTCAATGTTTAGTTGTGGTTGAGAAACTGGGTCAATCCCTGCTTCTTCAATCGCTGCTTCATACGCTGCTGGTAATAAAGCATTTAATGTATCTTCATATAATGCTGCTTCTCCGTACATTTTGTTGAAAACTTGACGTGAGATTTTACCTTTTCTAAATCCTGGAACACTGATGTTTTTCTTTACTTTATTGAAAGTTCTAGTTAATTCTGGTTGAATTAAATCTTGTGAAATTTCAAATGTTAATACACCGTCGTTGGTGCCTTTTTTTTCCCATTTGGCTGTCATGTTACTTTTCCCTCCACGTTTCTAATTACTTCATATTTCTATTAATTACATACCATACAATAGTACACTAGTATCACTTAAATGTAAACATTTTTACCTATTATTTGTCAAGATGTTCATTCTGTTCTAACACTTTTTTTATTTCATTAATATGTGTTTCATACGGCTTCAAATCCACATCTAATTTAGCTTTTCGTTCTGACATCTCTGGCAAATAGGTAGATAAAAAACAGATGAGCCATACTTCCATATTCAAAGATTCCGGCCATGCTTTCGGATAAATAGTACTCAGATATAACCGCAGTATCTCTTGCAAGTCATGATACTGATAGTCATCGCCAATTAACTCATACAAGCACGCTTGTAACATCTGAACGTGCTGTTGCTCTGGAAACGGGACGAGACTTGGTAAGGAAAATGTTTGACGGGTTCCATCATATAAATAGATTGACCAGTCAGCCGTTAATTTTAAGCGGACTGCTTGCTCCAAGATATAACGGCGATATATCGGTAGTGTCGTTGCTTGAGAAATCAAGTATTGACTCGTTTCTTCAAAAGCAGCTATCGGTAAGCTTTCTAGCTTTTGATAAAACAAATGACTATATAGTGAAGAAGTTGCTTGTTTTTTAAGCCACGTTTGTGTTGCTTGTATTTCGGTTTTATTAATTGTTAATAACGTTTGGTCTAATGATGCAAGTTGCTCTGTTAACTCTTTTTCTAACGATTTGGATAGACGCGCATTTCGAACTAATATATGAGCTTTCATTAGTTTTCTATTATGCACTAACACTGAAATATATTGAGCAAACCCTTCTTCCCCTTGCAAATAATCTGTTATATACTCGTTTGCAATAATTAACGCCTCCTCAGGCTGTGCCACTTCGATATAAGCCGACACTAACAACCGATTCCGTTCCCAGTTGGCTTCTAACTCATAAGCTTTTTCCAAATGAGCAACGGCCTCGAGATAGGCACCTGTTTCCAACTCTTTTCTGCCCATTCGTTCATAACTCGCTGCTTGATTAGGGAATGGTAAAATATCACTCATATTTTGCGCCCTTTCTTTTCTTACTGACTACACTCTGTTGCTCGTAAGACATTCACCGTCACAACACTAGTATCTGTCAACCAATCACCGACATGCTGTTTACGTTTCGTAAATATCGCTAACAAATAACCTAATAGCCAAAAACCCGACTTCATTATAAATCGACATGCCCCTTCACGAATCAAGACAGTTTGCCATGAGAGTGTTTCTTCGTTAAAGCAGATGACTTTTAAACCAAATATCATCTTTCCAAGCGTTTGACCGTTCGTCCATTTCGTCATCACTATAAAATAAAGCAAGTATATAATAACACTACCGATTACATAACTTTTACTTAACGCTTCCAGATTAGCAACATAGCTTAGCAAAATATACGTGAGTGACTGGATGACAATCAGGTCGGTTAAAAACGCCCACATTCTCATCCAAAAACCCGCATAAAAATAGGATGGATACTGATGCGTTTGGCCAACTTGCCCTTGCCACATCTCCTTTATTTTATTCATGAATCGCACTCCCTCCGTACCAATACATAAGCTGTGGTGTCTCTTCTGAAAGGGATGGCAAACCGAGTGGCGTTAATTTGTTTTTACTTGAAAATCCTTTTATCCAGTTATTCATGATTTTAAAAGGAAAGGCTTTTTCCCAAGCGCTCGCAGATGTTTCATACGAAATGACTGACGCACCTTTTAGCGTCTTCTCTTTTTTCATTTCTTCTAGTGCTTCTTCTGGAAATGCCAAAGCGTCGACTAAACCATTTTCGACGGCTTGCTGTCCGTCATAAATACGGCCGTCAGCAATTTCTCTCACTTTATCTTCCGGCATGTCACGCCCGTCTGCAACAATTTTTACAAAGCGATTATAAGAATTATCGACCATTGTTTGCAAAACTTCGCGGTCTTTATCCGTCCATGGGCGATTAGTTGACCCCATATCTTTCAAGTCGCCACTTTTTACCGTCGCATCTTTAATACCTAGCTTATCCAGTAATTCAGAAATATTCAAGTTGCTCATAATCACACCAATTGACCCTGTGATGGTTTCTTCCGTAGCAAATATCTTATCCGCACTCGCCGCCACATAGTAACCACCACTTGCTGCCATATTTTTCATTGAAACATAAAACGGTATTTTTTTATCTTGTTGAATTTGCTTAATTAAACGAGCAATCTCAGCACTTTCATAAACGCCGCCACCCGGAGAGTTTACTTCTAAAAATAAACCTTTTACATCCGGATCTTCATACGCTGTTTGCAATTGATTAAGGAAAAATTCATGATCATATCCTTCTCCTCCAAAGAGGCTACTGCTACCGCCAGACATTATTCCACCATCAATCGTTAACTTCACGATTTTTTTCGTTGGTGACCCCGGCTCAACTATCTCTTCTGTCATACCCTCTTCATTGAAAATATCTTCAAATGCGAGATTGGCTTCCTTTTTTGGAACAGTTATCGCAAAAAGCGCAATCGCTATCGCCACAATTAATGCTACCCATCTTTTCGTTGTCATCATTTACTCCTCCTTTTAATTGATTTCATTTTAACATAAAAAAAGTACAAGGAAGTATAATTTCCTTGTACTTTTTTGACATTAGTCTTGTAACAATTCGTAAATCTCAATGGCTACTAAATCAACATCATCAAACTGATAGACTTGTGATGAACCTGATTCGGTTAATTCAAATGTTTCACTGGTTGAATCATATGTCACCAGACATTTCTCAACGCCATCACGTTCAAAGCGGCGTACTTGTATTTCGTTGTCTGTCGCTTCCGTCATCGCTTCTAAGCGTTTAATAATCGCAACTAATTGTGAACTCTTCATATTGCGAGCCTCCTTCGCTTCCACTTTCTGTTACATTGTATCAAAAAGCGAAGATAATTGCACCGATATTGATGAAAGTTTTCGATATTTTTTAAGAAAAGCAGATTATTTTAACGTTATTGACACATAGATTGCGTATTAGATTGGCGCTGTCGCTTTCTTAAAATTATCTTTATTTTCAGTTTCGATATAAACAGGATGGTCTAATAAAGAAAGTGATGTCGGTAATGCTTTTTCCGTTTCAAAAATAAGTAACTCATTGTCCGTTTCTTTTAATAAGCTTGACGGAATATATAAGTAACCAACTGGCCCAACATTCCAGTAGCGACCGAGATTAAAGCCATTTAAAACAGCTATCCCTTTTCCTAGTTCGCGAATATCTAAAAAGGTGTGTGCTTGTCTGTCAACCTCCACATGATAGCGTCCAATGACTGGTAACGCCGCTGATTGAGTGTCCTTTTCAAACGTTACCTGTGAAAAATCATCTAATGGTAATGGGTAGATTTCCCAATCCGATTCGAAATGCAAATCTAAACGTAAACCACGTGTTAAACCTTTCGACTGTTTGACACTTTGCAAATGTGGGCCATAGTTCACTCGTCCCATATTTTCAATCAAAATATCTACTTGGTTGCTACCGACTTCAAAGTTTAATTCAAATTCTTCAAGTAAGTCTTCTTGGTAAAGCGTTTTTTGCCATTGATGATTAACATAGATATGCGCACGGTCTTGCGCACCCACTAGTAAGGCATTTTGTTGCGTGTTTTTACTATATATTGTCGTACGATATAATATATAACCATAGTGTTGGCCGAACGACTCCATCCCTTTTGGATACTTACTATATTGTCTTTCACTTAAGCATGACAAGTTATCAAACAAGCTAGTGACACCCGTCTGCTTAGCCAGTCCTTTAGTTTTTTCAACGTAGCGCGGTGTATCCACTTCACCGTAGTCTTTTAAAACTTTTTGAGCTAAGAAATATTTTTCAGTGGGATCTCCCCATTCTGTTAAAGGAGCATCATAATCGTAAGACGTGACTTGAGGCAAACGCTTTTCACCACGCGTTGAACAGCCATTCATAAAGCCGAAGTTTGTGCCACCATGAAACATATAAAAGTTAAACGACCCTCTCTTAGCCATTTCAGATAGTGTCTCTGCAAATTCCTGTGGGTCACGACGAATAATCGGTTCATTATAACGATTAAACCAACCGTCCCAAAACTCCATACACATTAACGGCATCTCGACGTCATGTTCATCAAAATAAGCTTGCATGTTATCGAAGTTTTCTTTTGGTTTTGACCCAAAATTTCCAGTCGCTAAAATACCTTGTTCAATCATACTTCCTGCGCGCAACGTTTCATCCCAACTACCGTCAGACGTAAATAACGGGACATCCACACCCATTTCACGCATCATCGTGACTAAGGCTGACAGGTACTCTTTATCATTGCCATAAGACCCGTATTCATTTTCGACTTGCATCATTAAAATAGGACCACCTTGCGTGACTTGAAGTGGTGTCAACCGACTTAAAACTTCACGATAAAAAGGACGGACTTTTTCTAAAAATAACGAATCGCTTGAACGATAAATCATTTCCGGATAGTTTAACAACCATCCTGGCAATCCGCCAAATTCCCACTCAGCACATACAAATGGCGAAGGACGGACTATTACATGTAATCCTAAATCTTCTGCTTGCTTAATGAAAGCGACGATATCGTAGCGTCCTGAAAAATCAAACACGCTTTCGTGTGGTTCGTGAATATTCCAAGGTATATAGGTTTCAACCGTATTACACCCCATCGCTTTTAAATTATAAAGCGTATGCTCCCAGTGAGCAGGTAAAATCCTAAAATAATGGACGGCACCAGATTTTATCTGAAACGGTTGTCCGTCTAATAAAAACTCTTTTGTTACATCAAAAGTCGTCATATTCCTACCCTTTCTAATTATAATTTAGGTAACAAGTCGTTAACAAACTTAATCCCGTCTTGAGCATCAGTCACACCATTAAAGTCCTGACCAGTTAGTTGAGCATTTAAGAAACTAATAACCATTGGCATATTCATCCCTGAATATAACGATAACGATTCACCCGTCATGACTAATTTTGATAATTGATTACAAGGAGTTCCACCAAATAAATCGGCAAATGCGACTAACTCTTCTTCTGGATGCGCGTTTTTGATTACCTCAAATTTCGCTAAAAATTCTGCTTCGCCTTCCTCTTCTAAAAACGGTAGCGTCACAATTTTTTCTTGTGGTCCAAATATCATCTCAACACTTTCTTTTAACGCTTCACAAAAGCGACCGTGACTACTTAAAATTAAAACACTCATTCTATAACCTCTTCTTTCTAAATTTTAATTAGAAAGAGGCCACCATAAAGGAAGCCTCTGTTCATTTGTCATGCTAACTAGATTTTTGCAATCACACCTAATGCAGAAAGCGCTACTGATACGATTAGTACAATAAAGATTGCCTTTGTGGCAGTCATTTTCTTACGACCTAATAACCAGTAGACACTTCCCACTAAAGCAGCAGGAACGATTCTTGGTAAGACCATGTCAATTTTCTCTTGAATATCAACTGTTAATTCACCAATTTGTGGTGCAAAACCAATTTTAATGTTAATCATTGTTGCAATTAAAGCCCCAACCATGAATACCCCTAATAACGTAGCAGCATCCGTTAATGCTGATAGTTTACTTTGCATTCTTGTTACAAGGGTAACCCCTTCTTTATAAGCAAACTCTAGTTGACGCCAACGGAAATACATAATCCCAATATTGACGGCAATCCAGATGAAAATCCCTGTCGGGTTACCATTTACTGCCATATTGGCAGCGATAGCACCAAATATCGCTGGAATTAACGCTGCAAAAATAGAGTCTCCAATAGCCGCAAATGATCCCATTAAACCGACTTTAATTCCGGCAACTGTTTCTTTTGCTTCGATACCTTCTTGCTCTTCAATCGCTAAGTTAGTTCCCGTAATAATCGTGTTGAAAAAGTTACTCGTATTAAAGAATTGCGTATGGTTTTTCATCGCTTCTTTTAAGTCATCTGTGTCATCCCCGTAAATTTTACGTAATTGTGGTAACACGGTGTATAAGTAACTCGTATTTTGCATACGTTCATAGTTCCAACCCAATTGAAATGTAAATAAGTTACGACGATTAATTTGATTGAAATCTTTCTTAGTTAATTTATAGTTTGGTGAGTTTGTTTTAGAGTTCGTCATCGAGTATTTCTCCTTCCACTGTTTCTTCCACAACCGCTGCTTTTGGTGCACCCTCTGTCACCGCTTGTTTTGAACGGTTCATGCTACGTTTATATTCTACCGCAGCAATTGAGAATCCAATTAACGCAACACCTAACATTGGTAAACCTGAGAAGCTACGAGTAAATTCTTCTGTCAATCCAGCGACAGCACCACCAATTGCTCCAACATCTCCGTATAGAGTCGCTAACATCGCAGTAATAACAAACCCTAAAATTAGGTATGGGAAGTGTTCTTTCACTGGTAAGTAGCGTAAAAGAATCGCGAAACCGACTGCCGGTAATACTGCTCCAGCTGTTTCTAAACCAGTAGCTAACCAACTTAAATCATTGTTCATATAGTCCACGACAGAGTTTACTAACCCACCACCGAAAGCTAGCGCAAGGAAAACAGGTAATGCACGAGATAATGCCCAAGGTATTGCTCCTAATAAATAATTGCGTTCAATAGCACGATAGTTATGATCTTCAATATGTTTATCAATTCTATGTGCAAAAAATGTGTTAGTAAAACGTGCTAAAATATCCGTTTGAATCATTAGTGCAGCAACAGGTACCGCAATAGATGAAATCGCCAATTCACGACTCATACCTAAACCGATTGAAAAAGCAGTTGCTAAGACGGTTCCTGAGTTCGCATCAATACGAGAAGATCCACCAAATGTTCCGACTCCTAAAATCGTTAACTGCATGGCTCCACCAATCATTAAACCAGTCGTCACATCGCCCATTACAAGTCCAGCTATAAATCCAGCAAAAACAGGTGAACCCGCACTTGAGTTAATGGTTAACTCATCTAGGATTTGATATCCTGCATACAACGTCAGTAATACTATTTGCCACCATTCGATTCCCATTTTATTCCCTCATTTCTTATATTTTTTTCAATAATTCCATAAAATCAGATGATTTTTCGCCTGGAACCATTTGATGTACTAACTTAACACCATGCTTATCTAACGCTTTAAATACTTCGACATCAGCCGGTGTAACATTGACCGATTTTGTGACAGATTTCGTTTCGCTTGTTTGTGACATGTTCCCCACATTAATTTCTTCAATTGGAACGCCGCGTTCAACTAATGCTAGTAGTGGCTGTGGACTTTTTACGACAATAAATACTTTTTGAGAGTCATAGCGCCCGTCTAAAATGTTTTTAGCTGCTTTCTCAATAGGTAACACACTTAGCTTTGTCGCAGCTGGACACGCCATTCTTAACCCTGACTTTTCAATATCATTTGTTGCCACTTGGTCGTCTACGACCATGATTCGTGTCGCTCCCAACGAAGGTGTCCATAAGTTTGCTACTTGACCGTGAATAAGACGGCCGTCGATTCTTACTGCTCTGATTGTCATACGATCTCTCCCTTTCCATCCTTTTGATTTCAAACGCTTTCAATTTTGATAAGATAAAAAGAGCGCACTCTTTTTATCTTATCTATATGGTTATTGATGCACCTTAACTTCTGACATCATTTGTGTCATTTTCGATGCCTCAATCATGCCCGTTGCTTGTTGTTGAGCATTTAACATACCCGCTGCCATAGCTCGCTTTAAAATAACTTCTGGTTGCTCTTTTCGAGATAATCCCACTGCTAATCCAGCAAGTGTCGCATCTCCTGAACCAACCGGACTGACCACGTCTATTTTAGGAATCGTCACACGGTAAAATGAATCATGCCATTTCACAAAAGCGCCATCTGCTCCTAATGAGACAACAATAATATCCACTCCTTTGAATAAAGGTTGCTGTAAATACTCAGCGAGGTTATCCGCTATCTGCTGCTCGTCCGTTTGTAATAGGCTTGCTAATTCCGATAAGTTAGGTTTAATCACTGTCGGTTTAGGTTCTCTTGATAAAGCTTGCTCTAACGCTGTTCCCGATGTATCAAGTAAAACGGGAATATGATGCTGAGTCGCTTTAGCAATCAAACGCGTGTAAAACGCTGATGGGACCCCAGCCGGCAAACTTCCCGATATCGTGACCACATCTGAATCTGGAAGTAATGTTTCAAATTCCGTGATAAACGCTTCTACTTCCTCTTCACTAATAGAAGGCCCCGACTCTAAAATCTCTGTTTGATTTCCTTCATGGATAATGGCAATACAATTACGCGTTTTACCATTAATCATTGAAAAGTGATGTTGAATACCTTGTTCGGTTAGTTGATGTTTAACAAACTCTCCTAATTCTCCACCGACTAGACCGGTTGCGGTAACAGCTTCTCCCTGTTGATAAGCAACACGACTCACATTAAGTCCTTTGCCTCCCGCTGTTTTCTTAATCGTTTGAACACGATTCACATCATCTAGTACCAGTTCATCTAGTTGATACATGATATCAACAGATGGATTCATCGTCACAGTTAAAATCATACCTTTTTCCTTTCCTATTGACTCAATTTTTCAGTCCAAGGTTGCGCTGTTCGATTAATGACTTCATTTAATTCCTCAATGTTTTGACGCCCTTGCGTACGCAGCCATTCACGTGCTTTCTCTTCACCGTGTTCGACAAAAACAGGAACGCCACCTTTCCAAGTAGCTCGGCCACATAATACACCATTAAATTTCGCACCTGATTCATACGCAAATTCAATTGTATCTTGGAAAAGCTGGGCACTTACACCAGCACTCAAGAAAATATAAGGTAAGTGAGTCGCATCGCTCTGATCCTTAAAGAGCTGCAAAGCTTCTTCTTTTGTGTGTAAGATGTCGCTGTCATTTTCAGCAAAGCCTTCAACAAATCGCATATTTACAGGAACTTCCATTTTCAATACATCAACATGGTATTGAGGTTTTGAAAATTCTTTCATCATTTCTATAACTTTTCTCGGTTTTACTTTTGCAAATTCCGCACTACTGTTATCAGCAATTTTCGCGTCATAAGATAATAACTCTAAATAAAATGGAATATCTTCTGCAACACATTCCGAACCAATTCGCTCAACAAAAGCATGTTTGCGTTCATTTACCTCATCGCCCTCGTCGATATCATAGTAAAGGAGGAATTTAACGCCGTCTGCTCCCTCATGACGAATACGGAAAGCCGACATATCATGAATTAAGTCTGGGAAACGTCCTGGTTCTGTTGCATCGTAACCTGTTTGTTCATAAGCTAATAACAAACCAGCTTCTTCATCTCTTACTTTAGCAGCTGGCAAACCGTACTCAGGGTCCAACAATATCGAAGAAGAATAAGGTGTTAATTCTTCAGAAACTAATTCTTTAAACGAAACAATCGTTTGCTCGACATCGCCTGAAAAATCATCGGCCTTTAACATTTTTTTCAGTGCACCCCGTTGGTCAATCGCCAAAGCGGCAATAATATGATCTTTCGTAGATAGTCGTTCCATTGCTTGATACTTGTTTTTTGATATTTTCATAATGAACTCCTTTTTTTAAGCTTGATAGGGATAGATTTGAACACCTTTAACAACACGATTTACAGTACCTGTTGGAGATGGCGTATCTGGTGTATTGCCTACTTTAATTGCAGTTAAAATCGCAACAGTTTGTGCAAACATAACATACGGTAGCGCCAAATATGCATCCGGTAAAACACGTCCCGCTTCTTTATAATCAAATGTATGACCTGTATAAGTCTTGAGTTCGTTCGTTGTTAAACCAATCACACCCGCTGCAATACCGTCTTGATGAATCTCTTCTAAAATATCTTCATCATATTGAGCTGTATATGGTTGATTGGATACAAAACCAAAAATTAACGTTTCGGAATCAACAAATGATTTCGGTCCATGACGGAATCCCATAGATGAATCAAAGACAGTTGCCACTTTCCCAGCTGTTAGTTCAAGTATTTTTAATTGTGCTTCACGCGTTAAACCAGATAGACTACCTGATCCAAGATAAACCACACGATTAAATGGCACCTCTAAAATTTTCGCAATGCTTTCTTCATTTGCGATGACACCTTTACCAAGCTCCATCATCACATTCAAATATTCTTCTTTATCTTTTTCTGACGTTGTATCAAAAACAAGTAAGGTCATCAATGTCATGCAAGAATAACTACCTGTCATGGCAAATCCTTTATCATTTGAATCTTCAGGCATTACTAACAATAGGTTACGTTCATCACCATGAGCATTACGAGCAAGCTCTCCGTCTGCTGCACACGTAATTGTCACTTGATAAAAATCTGAGACTAATTGTTTACCTAATTCAACGGCTGCCACACTCTCTGGACTATTACCACTGCGAGCATATGACACTAATAATGTTGGTAACGCTGGATTAAAATATTCACGAGGATTAGAAACTAAATCGGTTGTAGCAACACTTGAAAGTGTCCACTGTGTTTCGTCTACTTGCCCTTTTAAATAAGGAAGAACCGTATTTCCCACATAAGCTGACGTTCCCGCTCCAGTAAAAATCACTTGAACATGTTCATGTGCTTGGGTAACGTTTTCAAAAAATTGAGTAATTTTCTCACGACTGTCTTGATAAATCCCCCACGTTTCTTCCCATAAACGAGGTTGCTGTTCAATTTCACGAGCTGTGATGACCGCACCTTTTTCTTTTAATGCGTCATCCGATAATGAATAAATCATGTTATATACCTCCTACTATTTTCAACTGGTAACTACCAGTAGTGACAAGTTAAATATAACGTGTTTCAAAACACTTGTCAACCATTTAAAAATAAAAAAAGACAACATTCTTAATAAAATAAGAATGTTGTCTTTGTTATTTATCTGTAATGTTTAATTTTATAATTGAATTGATCGCTACGCGCCGTACTTACTGTAAACTCAATTGCTTTATTCGTATCATCATATGTGACACGTTTTAATTTTAAACACGGTGCCCCTGTCATAATATTCAATAACTTCGCATCCGTTTCCGAAACGATACTAGCAGAAAACTCTTCTTCAGCCACTTTGATATGTTTATTGTAAATATCTCCATAAATATTATAAAGTGGTTTCATCTCCAATAGTTCTTTCGTCATATCTGGAAACTCTTTAGCAGGTATATATGTGTACTCAATCATCATTGGGACATCATCTGCCAGTCGTAGTCGTTTTAACCAATACACCTCTTCAAAATCCTCTAAATTTAACTTGTGGGCAATGTAGCCATTAATCTTTGTTTTTTCAAAAGATAAGATTTGTGTAGAGGGAACTTTCCCTTGTTGACGCATTTGTTCCGTAAAGCTGTAAAAATCCATTAAGTTCTCTTTATCACGATTGAGTGTCGCAACAAACGTCCCCTTTCCTGGACGCTTATAAATATACCCCATGTTTTCTAATTCTGATAGGGCTTGGCGAACCGTCGTCCGACTTACGTCATATTTCGTACAGATTTCTCGTTCAGACATCATTTTATCGTTAGGCTTTAATTTTGTATCAATTTCTTTTAATAATATGTCCACTAATTGATTATAAAAGGGAGTGGCACTATTCTTTTCTATCATAAAAACGCTCCTCTAGTTAATAGTAAGTCTATTATAATTCAGATGCACTATAAAGACACTACTCTTTTGAAAGCGTTTTGTCAAATCGTCACGCATATCGTCATATTAAGAAGGAAGACTTCCCTCTGGCCACCATAATTTAATAAGCGCCTGTGTTCCATCATCTTGATAGCCTTTATCCATGAGCTGTTCATATAACTGAACGGCCTGTTTTGTCGCAGGTAATGCGATAGCCATTTTATCCGCTTCATCCAAAGCAATTTTCAAATCTTTAACAAAATGTTTCACAAAAAAACCGGGTGAATAATTTTCTTGTAAAATTCTTGGGGCATAGTTGCTTAGCGACCAGTTTGCCGCACTGCCGCCACCGACTGTCGTTAATACTTTTTCTAAATCTAAGCCCGATTTTTCAGCATACACCAGTAACTCCGTCATACCAGTCATCGTACCGGCAATCATAATTTGATTGGCCATTTTCGTATGTTGCCCGCTTCCAGCTACTCCTTGATACATGATAGTCGTACCAAAAACCTTAAATATCGGTAGTAATACTTCAAAGTCTTTTTCCTCTCCACCGACCATAATCGTTAAAGTTCCATTTTTAGCTCCTAAGTCACCACCTGATACAGGTGCGTCCAAACTTTTAGCCCCTAAGTCATGAGCAGCCGTTGCAATTTTTTTAGCTAAGGTAGGCGTACTTGTCGTCATATCTACCACATATTTCCCAGTAACATCAACACTAAAAATCCCTGACTCTCCAAAATATGTTGCTTCAACATCTGAAGGATAACCGACCATCGTAAAAATAATATCACTAGCAACCGCAACCTCTTGCGGCGTATCACACCAAATCGCCCCTAGCTCAACTAAATCATCCGTCTTACTCTTGGTACGATTATGCACGTTTACAGAATAATCTGCTGCCAATAAATGCTTAACAATGGCACTCCCCATAACGCCTGTTCCAATAAAACCAATTTTTTTCATGTTCATTCCTCCTTATTAATGATTATACCTTAAACATCCGTTAATCAGAAGTCAGAACCTATCAAAAAAGGCTGACCAAGTCAGCCTTTAAAGAGTCGTTCCCGAAGTCTCTAAACTATCAGGTTTGATAAATAAAGCAATCAATCCCAAAAAGACACCGCTATAATGTGTAATTAATCGCCATAGAAAAATCGCTAGTAACAGTTGACTTGGACTTGCGATAAACCCGCCAAAAAGTAAGGTAAAACTGTATTCTGCCCCACCTGTTCCACCAGGTATTGGAAACAACGAGATAATTAAAATAATAAACGCATGAAAGATGATAATTTGCCAAATGTTTATTTGATTAACACCCATACTTAATAAAATAAAATATGGCACGATGTAATAACAAATCAATTGAAAAAAAGTCAGGACAAAGGTTCGAAACATCATTTTCTTTTCTTGCTTCATGTATCTACTTTCCTGATAAAAGTTCGTCATTTTTTCTGTTAAAATACTTTTCCAATGCGTGGCTTTTTCTTCTCCTACTACTTTTTCAAATATTTTAAAAAAAAGAGTGACCACTTTATTCGTAAAGGTATAATGATACATAATCATCAATAACGTGACGACGACGATTAAATTGATGATAAAACCTAGTAGTACGAGATAAGAGAGATGTTGAAATTCTTGTTTTAATAAAGAAAAACCAAATATCAAACACCCGATAAAATTCAGGACAATCATCACTTGATAAACAACAAATTTCATCATGCATACCGACCCGCTGACTCCAGGGTCAATGCCCGATTTAACTAACGTTAATAACTGTGCGGGTTGCCCACCTGTTGAAAAAGGGGTAATCGCATTAAACAAGTGTTCAATCAACGGTATTCTTAACGCATTTTTAAATGAAAAGTTTGCTGCTTCACGCCGTAGAAGCCCCTGAATTATCTTGCCTTCAATCGCCCAATGCATCAGCATACAACTTAAGGCAACGATTAACCAATACCCATTCACCTTCTGAGCCTCTTGCCAAACAGCTGCTGGTGTGACTCGAAATAATGGTACGATAAAGACAAACAACCCAATAGCTAGCGCGATGATTAACAATCTTCGATATTTCTTAGTCATGAAGCCTCCTACTTATGTTTCCGCATTTTTTGAAACCACAAGTTAGCTTTTAACATCGATTCATGTTCATCAGTCATCTGTGAAAGATCCTTTTCACTTGGCACACGGGCTTTCTTCATGGTTTTATTTTTTTTAATAAAATAGTGATGATAGGAAATAGCCGACTCATAGAACTCGAGCACTCGTCGTGCAAAAGTTTGACTGGAGATTTCCGTTAGTATTTCTTGAACGACCGATTCTGACGGTTCTAACTTCAACGCTATCACATCTAACACTTGAGCAGATAAGGTCGATTCATCTTCAAACAATCGGCCTAGACTTTCATCTCTCATCAAAGAAGCAACATACGGACTGGTTTTGACAACCATCGGGATACGGGCGGCTAACGCTTCAATATAAGTTAAACCTTGCGACTCTGAAGTCGAGGCATTGACAAAAATATCGGCCGCACGATAATACTTAGCTACCTCTTCAGGTTGAATTTCTCCTGTAAATAGTACATAATCTCCTAACGATAGAGAATGAACTAGCTGCTCTAACTCTTCTTGATAAGGCCCTTTTCCGCATATCATTAAACAGGTATCTGGCTGTTTTTCCACAATCTTTGGCAAAGCTTTTAAAACAGCTTGAATGTTCTTTTCATAAGACAAGCGACTTAACGATAATAACAATTTGGTTTGTTCACTAATTCCCCACTTTTGACGAACCTTGTAACGCGCTTCTGAAACACTAACTTCTTCAAACTGTTGGAGTTGAATCCCCGTTGGAATAATACTTAACGGGGCTGTTACTTCATACTCGGTTAGTTTATCAACCACACGCTGACTTGGACAAATGATACCGCTCAAATGACGACAATAAGCACGCGTCGCTTGTTTCACATGACTCGGTCGGATTATTTTCCCATTTGCAATATAATGCAAATAATCTTCGTACATCGTGTGATACGTGTGAACGACCGGAATATCCAATAGTTTCCCAATCTGTTTACCGAGCAAGCCCGTTCCAAATTCCGTATGCGTATGAATTAAATCTAAATCTAGCTGTTTCGCTCGTTCATAGGCATCTAACAGACCACTAACAACAATACGCCGATCTTTAAAAGAAACAAACGGAATACTAGGCAATCGCATAATTTTTTCGGTTGACTCTTTCGCTTGAGGGTCTGTCGTAGTAAAAATATAGACGTGATGACCGTTTGCTTCTAACTCTTCAGATAAGATACGAATGGACGTTGCAACGCCACTTACTTGGGGCAAATAAGTATCTGTAAAAAAAGCAATCTTCATTTCGACTCTCCTATCCTTTTTTCAATCAATTTATTCAGACATCTTTTTTTGTTCATGATAAAAAGCTCGCCATTTTTTTAAAATATTTTGTTCAGAATAATACGCTGCCGCATCTTTTGATCGCAGCTGATAGTGTTTTAATTCCTTTGGAGACGTCTGATACTTTACTAATAAACGTGACATCTCCTCTTTATCTTTCGCAGCAATATAATCATCTTCAATGATTGCTTGATAAAGCGGTAAATCACGCAACATGACTGGCGTACCACAGTTAAATGCTTCTAAAATACACATTGGAAATAATTCACTGTGTGAAGGCAATAAGAAAATATCGGCCAAATTGTAGTACAGATGTAACTCCTCGCGTGAGACTATCCCTGTAAACAATAAATTATTAGGAGGATGCTCGACCTTTTCTTTTAGCTGTTCATAGCCATTACTCAATTTTCCAAAAGAAAAACCGCCCGCCCAGATAAATTGAATTGATGGGTTTTCTTCCGCCAATCGGATAAAATCATCGACGCCTTTTCTCATCTGGATTTGCCCTGCACCAAGCACGACTAAACGTTCATCCCAACCTCGTTGAACACGTTCCGCCTTGCGTACGCTATTAGGCAACGGATAAAATCTTTCGCTTGAGACGAAATTAGGAATATACGTAACTTTTTCCTTTGAAATCCCATATTTCTCTAAGACAGGGATAAAGCTTGGATTGACTACAACAAGATGATCCATTCGTTTATAAAAAGCTATTACATAGCGGTAAAAAATATGCTTAAAGAGCCTAGGCATTTCTAGACTATCTTCTAACGTTTCCGGTACAAAATGAACATATCCAATCCTACGTCCTACTATTTTCGGAAAAAATGTGGACAAATAATAACTAAGATTAATCGTATGATAATGACTAATATCTGTTTTTTTAAACTCATTGATTCGCAGTTCTAACTGACTTTCCTTCTCATACTTTCTTAACAATGCTATCAGTTCTAAATAGGCACTACCAACACCTTGTCCTTTAACTGAATCAGCTTGTGAAAACATCGTTACTCGCAACACTGCAGACACTCCGTTCTGTTTTGGTAAAGCTCATGATTTCTTTCAGTATATCATGAAAACACCTGTAATCAGTCCATCTTAAGACTGATTATGCTGTAAGGTTATCAAAATATTATAGCATATTTAAGGTTTTATGGTGTTTTACATGACAAATAATATCTCTATAATACTTAAATTCTATAATTTAAAGGGCTGATGAATCTAAACATGATTCATCAGCCCTTTTTTAATTTTAGGTATTAAAAAGCATACCGTTCTCCTATATGATTAATTTACGACAAAAAAACAAACGGGAGGCGATATGCTCATGTCTAATGATATCAAAAAATTACTACGAATCATAGAGCCAAATTTAATCACATCTGATATTTCTTACGAAATGGTAAAAGGACAACAAACATGTGTGGTGAACGCTACTTTTTCACCCCTCTAACACCTTGTTATCATTGTGGTTCAACGGTGTATAACGAAAGTGGGAAACAAGTAGTCGTAAGAAATGGTAAGAAAAAAGCGGTCGTGCGTTTTGATCAATTTTATCAGATACTTTTGTTTATGAACGTCGCAAAACATTGTTATAGTTGTAAAAACTGCGCACGTTATTGGATAACTTCTCTTTATTTTTTCAAAACATAAAATTAAAAATATTTAAGATGAATCTATTATTTAATCTTATTATCCTTATTTAATAAAGAGTTGTTGTTTTCTTTGGTAAAAATCAAGAATAAATCACATGTCCTTCTCACTTTTATCTCAAGCAGACTTAGTCTAGCAAATATTAAATTTGATATATATAAGCTGTAAAACTAACTTTTATGAACATTTAAATAGACCCAATCATTTATTTTATCTGTCAATTCTTTAAATTGAGATGAATTGATCGGCTCATTCCAAATAATTGTTTCCAGTTTATCTCTGTATAACTCTGGATGGTCTGTAATGATTAACTGAGTCCCTTCAGTTAAACTCCAACTAACTTCAACTGGGAATAATAAATGCATGGTTAAATACCTTTTGATTGCTTTATTATATGATTGAGAACCTCTAACATCCACACATATATAATATTTCGGTAGTATTTCATATAGATTTACGTTTTCAATTAAACTAATCAACATTTTTTCTAAAACATAACAACTGTTAAATAACATCTCTGTTCCATCATATACTTGAACAAAATCCTCTATTATTTGATAATGAGCAGGATAATACTTCTTAAAAAAAATAAATTCTTCTCTCGCGATGATATCTCGTTTATCATTCAATATATTTTTCGATAAACAAAAATATTTTATTGTGTCTTCTTTCAATTGTTGAAATACTTCTTCTTTCAAATCCAAATCTTTTCTTTTCAAGTAATTTAAAAACAATTTCCCTTCGTTTAAAACACTCTCATCTCTTACATTTTCTATACTAAAATTAAAATGATTTTCAAAATAAATAATGATATTCTTTTTTATAATTAGTAAATCTTTAGCGTTCAGTCTAGGATAGTGCTTTCTTATCAATTCTTCAATCTCTTCATTTAACTTACTCTCTTCATTCACCTTGTAATAATCCAGACACGTTATATCATAGCCATTATATGATCTATAATTTGCTACATTTAAATATACCTCACAATGATAAATAAAAGTCGTAGAAACAACTACATCATAATTTTTTTTAAGAATTCTCATTAAATCTTGACGATAAGATGTAACCTCTTTATCATCGAAAATAATATAAATATCCATCATCAACATTTCCAACGTTTCTAACGGCCCTGTAATAGAAAAACCAGTCGAAATGTTTACTTCAATATATTTTAAAGTTGTTTTTAATATCTGAAGCTCTTTATAAACTTTTGATTGACTAATAAAAAAACACATAGAAAAACTTACAATAGTAAATTTTTTTAAAAACAAATGATGTAATAGGTTTATTTTTATTGATTTTTTTAAGTAATAACGTAACAATTCTTTTTTATTGCAATTACGATTGGATGATAACTTAACAAAGTGATGATCTTGTTCAAATAAGTATGTTCCAAATACACTAAAGACATCTTGATTTAATTGTAATAAATATTTCTCCAATAAAAAGGTAGATATGTTTAATTTTTGTCTCAATTCATTTTTACTACTAATTGGCTTATCAGCAATATTCAATTCATCAAACAACTCAATTTTTGATTGAAAATTATCATCTAACAATTCTTCAAATATCCTTAAATATATATTCTCTCTCATTTATCTCCTTCCGAATAATAAGTGCGTAAAAGACTATCAGTTTCCTGATAGTCCTTACCTACGATATGCTATTTACCTGGAGCGTCAGTTAGTGTCCAATTAAAAGCTGTAGTATATTGTGTTTTATATTTTACGGCCTTACCCGGTACATGTAATTTAATATTACTTCCTGCTGTCTGTTCATCTCCCCAACGCGTTAAGAAAGTTCCTGCTCCAGCACCTTCTTTTGCTGACATAACAAGTGTTGCTACACCGGGATCTAATTTAACGTTCTCTAAAGCAATTGGTTCATCTGATTCAGATACAGTTTTGACATTAGCATTAGTAAATTCTACCATAGCTCCGTTCAATTCATGACCCTTTTCATCTATAAATTGACCATTTTGTTCAACTGTTAATGTCCACCCCGCTAAATTCCCTCGATTATCGGTGATCTGTACATAGTTAGGTCCTACTTTTTCTGCACCATCTTTTAATTTATATTTCAAAGCATCAGCATAGTATACTTCATCCTTAGATGAAATTTTTTGTTCCCCAAAATAAAAGCTTGAAGCAAAATCAATCGATAACGGTCCAGGCGTACCTGGATTAGGTCCACCCTCTGGATTTGTTGGATTTTCTGGAGAAACTGGAATATTTGGATCTGTTGGGTCGACAGGGCTTGTAGGGCCATCATTATAAATAAACTCAAGTAACCCATTAGATGTATAATTTGTTCCATGTTCCTCCGCAAAAACGGATAATGTGCCGATACTTAAGCCTACTATCATTACAGCTGTAAGTCCACTTATTTTATTATACTTCATATCGATTCTCCTTTAATTTTTTTTAACAATTTACATTACTTATACTCCAGGAATATCACTTAATGTCCATGTTAAGGTTGTTCTGTAAGCAGCCGCATCTTTAGGTGTCGAACCTGGTACAGACAATGTGACACTCTTCGTTATATCCACTTCTATATTATTATTGTCTTTATCTTTTTCGATAACTTGTGATACTTCTCCCCAATAATCCAACCATGTCCCTGCACCAGTATCTTTTTTTGCTGCCATAATAACACGCTCTTCACCTGGAACTAAATTTTCTATATCAAAAACATCTGGTTTATCGACATCTGTGATACTATTCGCTTTTGAATCAGCAAATGATATAGCGGCACCTGTAAGTATGTTATTTAAAGTGTTTTTCGCCTCAAATTGCTGTTCTTGTTTAACTTTTAATGTCCAACCGGCATTCGTTCCACGTTTATCTGAAACTTGCACATAGTTAGGTCGGTTATCATAACTTCCAAATCTTTGCGCCCGTGCATAGTAAATTTCATCTTTATTCGTAATCTTATTTTCACCAAAATCAAAACTTGAAGCAAAATCAATCGATAACGGCCCAGGTGTTCCGGGTTGTGGATTCGGATTTTCTGGATTGGTTGGATCAATAGGATCTACTGGTGTATCAGGTTTTGTAGGATCTACAGGTTCAGTCGGGTCTAAATCTGGGACAAATTTCACCATACCATTCGAGCTATATACCCCGCCATTTTCATCCTGTTCTGCTGCTAAAACACTAGGTGCTAACAAAGTAGAACCTAAAATAGTTAGTGTTAATACTGACATGAATTTTTTATTATTCATATTTATTCCCCTTTCAGAATTTTTTTATATTTAGCAGATTATTAAGTAATCTGTTAATATCAAGAATTTATTAAAAACAATTTGATTATTAACCACGTCAAGATGATATATAAACTCATCAACCATAGTGATTTACTTCCTTTATTACTATTAAGTATTGTTGGTTTGTCGACTAATTCATTATTTTGAAAATAATCTATACGCTTCATTTGCCTATCACTTGTTTCTTTATAATGAATAAGGTCAGCATCGACTATTAATCTTTTTTTCGTATAGTTAGGTTGATCACATGTTATCAATGTCATTTTCGGCTTAGTTGTCGGTGATAACACCGAAACATTTTTTTCATCAGTAATATAAACTTCCGTTATTTCATACATATATTCGTGAGTTGGGGTAGTTAATATTAACTCATCGCGTTGTTTTAACTTTGAAATATCTCCAAACAATAAATCTCTATCCGATAAGTGATGTCCTAAAATAACCAAATTATCTCTCATAGGATCTCTTGTTGGATACATGTTAACACCCCCGGTTAAAAAACTCGTACTAGACGTGTCATTTGATACTGGTAATCGTTTATCTAGAGGTAATAACGATAAAACTGATGAAAAGTTAGTACTTGAATTCATTTCTAAAATTTGCTTCATATTAGGTGCTTGTAACTTTGATAAGTCAAATAATTGTTTGCTTTCTTCTGCAATACTCTTATCGTATACATACTTTATCCGACTCGTCTTTTGAGTAAGTATCGTCATTTTAATATAAGGATAGAATAATAATGTTATCCCCACTATGAGTAACATTGTAGTTATTATATTATTCTGTTTTTTGCTCATTGGTTTGCCTCTTCGTCATATAAATGTTCATAAGCAATGCTAGAATAACTATAGTTAGCCCACCTATGATATACCACATAGTGTAATCCTGTTTGATTGTAACATCTTCCCTATTCAGTGCACGTGCTTTTTCTTTAGTAATTGTAAACTCTTCAGAAAAGCTCCATTTATTTCGATATCGGATAGGCTCACCATCATTATTTTCACCATACTCGTATTTTCCATCTTCATGCTGATTAGCAAAAACAGTAATAGATGCGATATGTTTCCCTGCCTCTATTTTTTGCTTCTCTTCTCTAACTGGATAAGCAAATGATGTATTCGGAGCTACTTGCATAAACTCTTTAATAGCTTTAATAGTAGGCTCTTTTTTATTTTCTCTACTTATTTCAGACACAACAATCATGTTGTTCAAATACACAGGTGTCGTATTTTGGAAATCGGTCATAATAACATTTCGAGCATTAACTTGTGATGGATAAACTTTTTTTACTTTCAACTCAGGTTCTATATGTTTTAAGCTATCGGAATGTAGGATTATTGCGACTACATATGAATACTCATTTTTAATAGCAAGACCATTTTCTTTATTGTTCTCAGTCGACTCTTTAATATTTTCCTTTAATGTGATTCCTCCGGCAATAACCCCTTCAAACTTTTCATTCGGAGGTATCACTGTTAATGTCAAATTATATGTACCCATCTTTGGTATAATTATTGTATCTTCTGTTTTTACTAAATCTGCTAAATCATATTTTAAAGTTTCATCAGGTTTAATATCATTTTTTGAATACTCTACTACACCATTACCATTAGTTGTAGCAGATGCTATATTAGGACTAATTTCTATATCTTGATCTGTATCATTTCTCAAATGTATAGTTAATTTCTGTTCCACTCCAGGCTCAACTTGAATATCAAAATATGTTTGGTTTTTATCTATCTGCGTTTCCGCTTGAATAGGTTCTACTGAAAAATTAAATTCATTGGCTGAAACATATGTTGCATTTATATCTAGTATGAAACAAAAAATTAGGATTAGCACTTTTTTGATTTTCATATTCCTATCTCCTTATAATAAAAACTTCTTCTTTATATCTAACTGTTTCAGATAGAGGAGAAGAACAATAATGATTATGCTGCCTGTTTGTTGTATCCAAAGACTTCCTACATCACCTAATCTTGGAAGAATCATTATTGTCTGTTCATTATTTTTAGAGTTTCCTGAATATGGTGTAATCGCATATGTAGATGGTATTTCATTTAAATCTCCTTGTGGCGTATTAGGTACATACTTTCCATAGAACCCGATTTGGCCGTTAGATTGGTAATTGTTTTCTGCTTTTACCACTATAGGTAATAAGAAACTCAGTATTATTATCCACTTAAATAAGTTTTTCCTTTTTAACGTCATCTGATTCCATCCTCTCATTCACTATGGTGTAACTTTTAACCGCCATTCTAATTTCCCTTGATACTGACCAACATATTGCCTATTCCAAGGTATTTCGATACTTATTCCTCTTTTATTTTTCTCATTCCAGTCTGTATTTACAATGTAATCACCACTATGTTTATAGGTCTTGATTACAGTTTCCGAAGTTGTAATTCTCTCTTTCTTCGGTCCGTCATTCCACCACATTAAATCAGATAACACTTTTTCTTCGTTTTCTTGATTTGTTAAAGGCTCTACTTCATTTATTGTAAGCGTCCAATCATTGGCATCTTTATTTCTATTTTCCCTTACTATTAAGTCGCCAACTATTGTTGCCCAAAACTCATGTGATTTCGAGTCTATCATGTGCTTCCCAAAATCAATCGAACTCGGAACTGCAATAAGGTTTAAAATTTCTTCTTTGATATCTACTGTTACAACATTTGAAACATTGTCATATTGTGGACCGCTGTATCTGAAATCAAAAGAAAGAGCATCTTGTTCAAGTTCTTGCTTGACGGTTGCTTCAATAACTACTTCAAGCCTATCTTTTTGATTCAACGTTTCAATCCATCTGTCATCAAAAAAAGATATGATTAGTTGATCTCCTTCAAATCGAATAAACTTTTTCTCTTTCAACTCTTCATCATTTATTTTCACTTTCAAACTATCAGTATCCAATCCTGACAAATTTGTCGAAATAGAATCATATTTTTCATATTTAGTTCCTGTAGTCATTTTTTCAATATCATTTCTAATACTAACTCTTTCTCCTGCAAATACAGAGATATTTTTTCTATACATTTGATCACTATCAGTCACTTTTTTAATTTGACTACTTAAAAAGTATTGGGGTTTCTCTTTCACAAAATTAATTTTAACCTCATTAGAATCACTAATAACACCATCGTCTAAATAAAAAAATCGGTACGACTTAGTGGTTCCAGGTGTCGAGTTTTTTATTTTCGCTTTAAAATTCAAGTCAGCTTCTTTCTTCATTTCAGATGCCATTTCATCTAATGTCACAATTAATTTATTTTTCTCAATTTTAATATTATTTTCTGTCACTTTCTTATTATCAATTTTCAAAGAACCAGCTTGATATTCTAAATTATCCATTTCAATCATTATTTGGGCTTCTTTAGTAAATTCGGAATACTTGTCATCTAAGATTAAATGATCGTTAATGTCTATTATATTTTTTTCATTAGCTTCTATTTCATTAGTATACGTATTCTCTTGTTCCTTTTTTAGCGTTGCAACGTGGCTAACTGAATTAGGAATAGATGTCATAGCAATCGCATTTTCAGCCCAAAGTGCTCCCGTTGAACCTGTAAACCCCCAGTGAACATAGGAACCACCAAAACGACTTTTGTAATCACTCAAATCAAAACTTATAGTTCCATCTGTTGGTATCAGAGAATTATTGTTCATTCTTTTTTTTAATTCTAAATCCGGCAATAAGATACTAAGTCGCTTACTTGTAGTATCCCAATTCACATCGAACTGATGCCACCTACCGTCTGATAAAAAATTCGTTGGGAAACGTGCTTCTATGTGATTTCCTGCTTGATAAATATGGCTATTACCCGATGGTATTGTATACGCCACATGCCCTTTATGTTCTTCATTATTTCTTATCAATCCGTAATCCATATCGTCTTTAGGACTCCTGCTGTTGTTGTAATAAGTATCAAACTCAAAAGATAAAGCTCTAGAAATATGTTTCCTTGAATTTCTTGTACTATAAGCACCAAGTCCCGATCCGCTACTTCCAATGGCTCTTGCACCTAGCGAATCGTTATGCAACGTAAATGTGATACCATCTGCAGCATCCTTTCCTTGATTTCCTAAATATATCCAAGATCTCATTCTGAAATCTTTATCTAAGTTAATTTTCTGTTTTGACCAAATAGCTCCTGATTGATAAATGTCAGATGTAATCTGTAAAACTTTTCCATTCTGAATAATAGCTAGACCTTTTCCTACGGGTACATTAAATATCTGGTTCAATGGCAAAATATTTTTTTCATCCGGAATCTTAGGAACATCTCTACTAGTAGAAGCATCAAGAACCGATGAATCCACCATATCGACGATAGACTCCTCACCTACATTTTCAACTGAAATAACAGCTTCTTCTTTAACACTCTCTTGATTAGATAAATCCTTTTTGTCAACTTCTTCTGCAATATTTTGATCATCGTTTTGGACTATAGAATTTTCTTTGATATTAATTTCAAATTTTTCATTATTAGTTATCTCTAATTGAATAATTTCTCCTATACGGTACTCTCTTTCATTTTCATCTTTGAAATAAATATCTTTCCAATCAATATTTTCTAACAACATCTCTTTAATGCTTTCTTCAGATATTTTCTGTTTTACCGTCTTAATATTGATATTCTCATTTTTTAATAGAGGTTTTATTGTTTTATTGTCTATAATTTCAATTTCGTATTCATCTTTATTATCAATTATTTCAATCTCGTCTTCATTTTTATTATCAATTATTTTATTTTCCGAATTTATGTTTTCAATTTTTGTATTAGGAATCGGAATCGTAGAAATCGGTATTAATAGACTTGAAATGAAACTCAATAAACATATTTTTGTTATCCATCTCATAAAAGACAACTCCTTTCTTTCACTTTTTTTTATTATATAACATTTTAAATACTCTTTTTTTTTATATTTTTTTGTTTTTCTAAAAAAAAATGTAACGCAGTTTTGTTTTTTATTTACTTTTAGAATATCCCTTATTTCAAGATCAAACATAATTATTTCCAAATAAAACGTTTTATACAAGATAGATATTGCTTTTAATCATAATTTCAAAACGGAACAAACAAGTTATTTAATTAAAACGAATGTAAAGACAATTAAATATAACTAATCCAAAATAAGAAGAAGATCTTAGATAAAATTGACAATAACTATCATGTTTAGATTCTATAGTTTAAAACACTATAAGATAAAGGGCTGATGAATCAAAAAATGATTCATCAGCCCTTTATCTATTTTTATATGCTTAATTTAAGTAACATCAATCTAATTTTTAGCTACTTACCGATTAGATTCAAACCATTCCATAAAACTGAGTAAAAGATACTTATGGGGAAATAATTAATAAATATCAAATAAAAAAGATGAATAGAACGAATCCGTTCCATCCATCTTCTCTTTACTTTATTTGACTAACCAGTCAATTTTTAAAATCAACATGTTTAACTATTTTGTATATTCTTCTACTAAACGTACGACTTCATCAGCTGTATCACATTCATTGATTGCTTTATCAGCTAATTCTGCCATCTTAGTAGAGTCTAAACGTTTCATCAAACTACGTGTCTTAAGGATACTTGTAGCACTCATAGAAAACTCGTCTAGGCCAAGTCCCATTAATAATGGCACAGCTGTTTGATCGCCCGCCATTTCACCACACATACCTGCCCATTTACCTTCTGCATGAGCAGAATCAATCACGAACTTCAATAATCGTAAAATTGATGGGTTATATGGTTGGTATAAGTAGGAAACGCGTTCATTCATACGGTCTGCTGCCATTGTATATTGAATTAAATCATTGGTTCCAACACTAAAGAAGTCGACTTCTTTAGCAAATTTATCAGCAATAACTGCTGCCGCTGGGATTTCAATCATAATACCCACTTGGATATCATCTGATACAGCGACACCGTCTGCTAATAATTTAGCTTTCTCTTCTTCTAGCATCGCTTTCGCTTGACGGAATTCTGGTAATGTTGCCACCATTGGGAACATGATACGTAATTTACCATGAACAGACGCACGTAGTAAGGCACGTAATTGTGTACGGAACATATCGTCTTCAACCAATGAAATACGCAAAGCACGGTATCCTAAGAACGGGTTCATCTCTTCAGGTAATGTTAAATAAGGTAGTTCTTTGTCCCCACCAATATCCATAGTACGAACAACTACTGGCTTACCATCCATACCTTCTAAAACAGCTTTATATGCTTCATATTGATCGTCTTCTGTTGGGAAGTCGGCAGAATCCATGTATAAGAATTCTGTTCGGTACAGACCAATTGCTTCAGCACCATTGTTATGCACACCTTCTAAATCTTTTGGTGTCCCAATGTTTGCAGCTAATTCAAAATGTTTACCGTCTGCTGTGACTGTCTCAGCATCTTTTAATTTATCCCACTCTGCTTTTAACGCAGCAAATTCTTCGCCCACTTTTTTAACGGTTTCAATTTGTTCATCAGTCGGATGAACAATAACTTCGCCTTCAATACCGTTAACCGCTAACATGTCGCCTTCTTTAACACTATCTGTAATAGATTTAGTTCCAACAATGGCTGGAATTTCTAAAGAACGTGCCATGATAGCCGAGTGAGAAGTTCTTCCCCCAATATTCGTCACAAACGCTTTAACAAAACGACGGTCTAATTGTGCTGTGTCACTTGGTGTTAAGTCATGCGCGATGACTACAACTTCTTCGTCAATCATAGAAGGATTTGGAAGTTTAACTCCTAATAAATGACTCAATACACGTTTCGTCACGTCTTTAATATCTGCCGCACGTTCTTGCATGTATGGATTGTCTTCCATCGCTTCAAACATACCGACAAACATATCTGCAACAGACTTCAAGCCTGCTTCAGCGTTTACTTTGTTATCGCGAATATTACTTTCTATCGCACCAATCATTTCTGGATCCGCTAATACCATTAAGTGAGCATCAAAAACTTGCGCTTCTTCTTCTCCAAGAGAAGCAGCAGCCTTTTCGCGAATAGCTTCAATTTCTTTTGTTGAAACAGCAAGAGCTTCTTCTAAACGAGTGATTTCTCCTTCAGAATCTTCTACTGTTTTTTCAGAAAATGAAAGATCTGGCTCCACTAAAAGATATGCTTTTGCAATTGCTACACCATCACTAGCGGCAATCCCTTTTAGCAACTCAGCCATTATTCAGATAATCCTTCTTTCTGCATTGTTTCTACGATAGCTGCCATAGCGTCTGCTTCGTCAGCACCTTCTGTTGTAATTGTTACGTCAGCACCTTGGCCAACACCTAAAGACATAACACCCATGATTGATTTTAAGTTAACAGACTTACCTTTGTACTCTAAGCTAATTTCAGAATTGAACTTGCTAGCTGTTTGTACTAATAAAGTAGCTGGGCGTGCGTGAATTCCTGTATCTGCAATAATGTGAAAATCTTTTTTTTCCATAATAATCGTTCTCCTTTGTGATTGTCATATTATAAGATTTTTTTTCGCATCAAAAAAAACACGAAAAAAGATCCTTTCACTTGTTTAGGTTACCATTTTTTCATCGTTCTTACAACATTTTTATGCTGCGAACCTTTTTTAGAACAAGATAATTAGTTTTCAACGTCATCTTCTTGACGACGATAGATTACTTTACCGCCTAGGTGAGCTTCCCCGGTTATTTTTTTTCGTTCTGGATGGGCTAACCATACTTCACGAAATGCAAAAAAATCATCTTTTTCAACGACTAACTCCGAACATTCACCAGATAACAATTGAGCTATCTTTTCTTCAAAAGGATTTCCCACTCACTTTCACCTCCACTTGTCTATCTAGTATTATATCGAAAAAAGACGATAGCACAACGACAATTTTTGATTTTTGTCCAGAGACAGCTCTGACACAAGCATCTCACTTGAATTACTATACTAGCATGCTATAATAAACTTATGGTCAGTGAAGGTCAAACAACTGATTACTATATCAAAAAGGACGTGACAAGAATGCTATGTCAACATTGTAAACAAAACGAAGCAACTATTCATTTTTCCGTCCTAATGGGACATGAATCAAGTAAAATATATCTATGTCAAAATTGTTATCGTCAATTGAATTCACAGTATCGTGGACAACTGATGAATATGAACCGCGACCCGTACGGTTTTAGTTCGATTGAAGACTTCTTTAAATCGATTTCCGAGCAAATGTCGAGTTCGAGTCGTCCTAGTCAAACGCCTCCTACTCAGGCAAATGGCGGTGGTCCTACACCACCCCAACAAGGTGGCGGCAGCGTGCTACAAGAATATGGATTAAATCTAACCGAAGAGGCTCGACAAGGTCGAATAGACCCCGTTATCGGACGTGATGCTGAAATCACACGTGTTATTGAAATTTTAAATAGACGAACTAAAAATAATCCCGTGCTAATCGGTGAACCAGGTGTGGGTAAAACAGCCGTAGCCGAGGGATTAGCTTTACAAATCGTCAATGGCAAAGTCCCTCAAAAACTTGCAAACAAAGAGGTCATCCAACTCGATGTCGTCTCTCTCGTGCAAGGGACAGGGATTCGCGGACAGTTTGAAGAGCGCATGCAAGCGTTAATGAATGAAGTGCAACAAGATGAACGTATTATTTTGTTTATTGATGAAGTGCATGAGTTGGTCGGAGCTGGTAGCGCTGGTGATGGCAACATGGATGCCGGCAATATTTTAAAACCTGCTCTTGCTAGAGGTCAGTTACAAATGCTTGGTGCTACCACTTTAACAGAGTATCGCATTATCGAAAAAGACGCTGCTCTGGAACGTCGTTTGCAACCTGTTCAAGTAAAAGAGCCGACTGTTGAAGAAACCATTCAAATTTTAAAAGGAATCCAGCAACGTTACGAAGATTATCACCATGTTAAATATTCCGATGCTGCGATTGAAAGCGCCGCTGTATTATCAAATCGCTATATTCACGACCGCTTTTTACCGGACAAAGCGATTGATTTACTAGATGAAACAGGGTCTAAAAAGAACTTGACGATTCAAACTATTGACCCCGCTACTATCGAAAAACGTTTAGCTGAGGCTGAGAATCAAAAAGAAAAAGCCTCTCAAGAAGAAGATTATGAAAAAGCTGCTTATTATCGTGATCAAATAAGTCACTTTACAAAATTAAAAAATCAACAAGTGGCAGATGAAGAAATGCCAACTATTTCTGAAAAAGATATGGAAGAAACTGTTGAATTAAAAACTGGAATTCCAGTCGGTGAACTAAAAGAAAAAGAAGCGTCTCAACTCAAAACACTGGAATCCGACTTACAAGCACACGTTATCGGACAAGATGAAGCGATTGAAAAAGTCGCCAAAGCGATTCGTCGCAATCGTATTGGCTTAAATAAAAAGAATCGCCCAATTGGCTCCTTCTTATTCGTCGGCCCAACTGGTGTTGGAAAGACAGAGTTAGCAAAACAGCTCGCTCATGAATTATTTGGTTCTAAAGAAACGATGATTCGTCTAGACATGAGTGAATATATGGAGAAACACAGCATTTCAAAATTAATAGGCTCTCCTCCTGGCTATGTAGGTTACGATGAAGCAGGTCAGCTTACAGAACAAGTCCGTCGTAATCCTTACAGCCTAATCTTACTAGACGAGATTGAAAAAGCACATCCCGATGTCATGCACATGTTCTTACAAATCTTAGATGACGGACGATTGACTGATGCTCAAGGACGAACCGTTAGCTTTACGGACACGCTTATCATTATGACGAGTAACGCCGGTACGGGTAACGTCGAAGCGAGTGTTGGCTTCAGCGCCATTCAGTCTGGCACTACACAATCCGTCTTAGGACAGCTAAAACATTACTTTAAACCAGAATTCATTAACCGTTTCGACGGCATTATTGAATTCCAACCCCTGTCAAAAGAAAACTTACTTAAAATTGTCGATCTCATGTTAGCTGATGTAAATGACATGCTTAGCGAGCAACATCTTACATTAACGGTATCAAATGATGCTAAACAAGAGCTAGTTAACTTAGGTTACAACCCGGATATGGGAGCTAGACCTTTACGCCGAGTGATACAAGAACACGTCGAAGATCAACTCGCTGCTTACTATTTAGACCATCCAGAAACGACACAATTTTATGCCGATGTGGATGATAAACAACAGTTATATGTCACCAAAGAAACTTCTGAATAAATTATTAATGCTCTTTCACTTTAGTCGTGAAAGAGCATTTTCTTATCTTTGAAAAATCTTCTTAAAAAAGTTATAATATGATTAAGAAAAGTTTAAACTACCAATGGGGTGATAAAAATGAAATTAATCGATGTGACGAATAGTTATATTGATTTAGTCCAAAGACAGCTAGACAATACTGACACACGTTTTATGAAGGTTTACACCTTAGGGAAATCAACCGTTCTATATTCTGAAGCGCCAACTCACCGTGAAATCGTCATAAAAAATGACTATCGAAAAGTGAAACGTAATGAAATTGACTTAGTCATCGAACGACTACTGCCAAAAGATGCGACGGCTGAACAGTACAACATGATTGAAATGCCACATCTTGTGACAATTTCAATGCCTAAAGCCCATCACTAAACAATAAGAAATATTTAAAAAGTATGTTGGTATAAAAGAAAGAGGCTGCCCGCCGAATGGGTAGCCTCTTTCTTTTATCTTTTTTTAAGCTGAATAAAACACATCTTGAACGGCATTTAACACTGCAATTTTAACATGTTCATACGTCAAGCCACCTTGAACATATAGTTGGAAAGGTTCGCGAATGGGGCCGTCTGCTGTTAGTTCTAAACTACCACCTTGAACGAACGTACCCGCAGCCATAATTACCTCGTCTTCATAACCTGGCATTGAAGACGGTATTGGCGAAACATGCGCGTCAACCGGTGAATAACGTTGAACAGCTTGACAGAACTTCACCATGTCTTCTTGATTCCCTAGTTCAATCATTTGAATTAAATCTGTACGAGGGTCTTGCCATTTTGGCGTGGAAGCAACGTCAAACTCTTCTAATAACGCTGCTGTAAATATTGCCCCTTGAATCGCTTGGCTAACAGCATGCGGAGCTAAGAAGAATCCTTGTAACATTTCATGCGTGCTATATAACATCGCACCTGCTTCTTTACCAACTCCTGGTGTCGTCATTCGATTCGCACATTTCTCAATGATGCCGTGACGTCCAGCGATGTATCCCCCCGTTTTAGCAATCCCGCCACCCGGGTTCTTTATCAACGAGCCTGCCATGTAGTCTACGCCTACCTCCGTAGGTTCCATCGTTTCAGCAAATTCACCGTAGCAATTATCCGCAAAAATAATGACATTCGGAAACTCACGACGTACAAAGTCTGTCATCTCTTTTATCTCTTCGATGGTAAACGAAGGACGTTGATCATAGCCACGTGAACGTTGAATTGCTATCACTTTTGTTTTATCCGTGACTTTCGCTTTAATCCCTTCAAAATCCACCTGACCATTTGGTTTCAATGCGACTTCATCGTAGCCAATCTGATATTCTTTAAATGAGCCAATACCGTCACCTGTAATCCCAATCACTTCTTGGAGCGTGTCATAAGGCGTCCCAGTGATATATAGTAAATCATCTCCTGGACGCAACACACCAAATAGTGCTGTCGCAATCGCATGCGTTCCTGAGATTAACTGTGGTCGTACAATGGCATCTTCTGCACCAAATACCGTAGCGTAAACAGCTTCCAAAACATCACGTCCCATATCATCATAACCATATCCAGTCGACATAGCAAAATGGCTATCTGAAAGATGATGTTCACGAAAGGCGTTTAATACCTTTGCTTGATTAAAAAGAGCCACTTCTTGTATCTCTTCTCGTCTACCGATAATTTTTTGATCCACTTTTCTCATTTTTTCTACTAAATCTTGATTAAATCCTGCTGTCCAACTCACTTTTCTGACGCTTCCTTTCTTATCCATGGAGATGTTTGAGGGGCAAATCCTCGATAGTCATAACTATTTTCATCTTCGTTATATTTTTCCGACATTAATAATGTCGTTTGCTTTAAGCTTTGAGCTTGATAACTTTTTTCTGCTGGTAGTTTAATATGATACGGCACAAATAGTTCCTTTAAGAAGGTCACAATCGCCTTTTCTAATTGTTCTAAAGACGCTTCTGATTTTGCCGAGATTTGTACGTTAGGAAATAGCGTCGGCATAAATTGATCCGCATCAACACAATCCATTTTATTATACACAGTCAACACGGGGATTTCTGACATCCCTAACTCATTTAATAAGCTCATGACTGTTTCTTCTTGTAAATGTCTTTGTTCAGCGCTCGCATCTACAACGTGTAATAAGACATCCATGTTGCGACTTTCTTCTAATGTCGATTGAAAAGCCTCAATCAACTGTGTTGGTAAATCTTGAATAAACCCTACCGTATCCGTTAACGTAACAGCCATTGCTTCACCAATCGTCCATTGTTTCGTTAAAGGGTCTAGCGTCGCAAAAAGCTCATTTTTCTCATACGTATCGGCTGTTGTCAAACCATTTAAGATAGTTGACTTTCCAGCATTGGTATATCCAATCAAGCCAATCTGAAATACATTCGCATTTTTTCTTTTTTGACGATTTCGCTCACGGTGAGCTGACACATCTTTTAGCTCTCGTTTAATCGCGGTGATTTTATCGCGAATGTGACGACGGTCCATTTCTAGTTTCGTCTCACCGGGACCTCTCGTTCCAATTCCTCCACCAAGCCTTGACATCGCCGCACCTTGACCTGTCAAACGTGGCAGCAAGTAATTAAGCTGAGCTAGCTCAACTTGTAACTGTCCTTCCTTAGAACGTGCTCTTAAAGCGAAAATATCTAGAATCAATTGTACCCGGTCAATCACTCGCACGTCTAGTTGCTCCTGAATGTAACTTCCTTGACGAGGCGATAACTCATGATTAAACACTACTAAATCAGCTTCTTCTCGGTCTACCACATCAGCAATCTCTTGTAATTTTCCTTTACCGACTAGTGTTTGACGGTCAACAGCTGGTCGCTTTTGAATCAAAGAAGCGACAACTTCTCCTTGGGCAGTTTCTGTCAATAAAACCAACTCTGACATTGACGCTTCAAAATACCGATAGTTTTCTTGCGTTTCTACTCCTACTATCACAACTCGTTCACTCATGTTAATTGCCTCCTTTCCACCATTGTTCTAATTGTTGTTCAAGACGAGACACTTGTTCTGGTTCTTTTACAATATCCCACCAGTCAACCGTCATGCGATTACGAAACCATGTCAGCTGACGTTTGGCGTAGCGACGTGAATTTTGCTTAACTGCTGATACCGCTTCTTCCAAGCTTATTTCTCCGTCCAAATATGGGAAAAACTCTTTGTACCCAATCCCTTGCGCACTCTGATAATCGCGATGATTCGCTAACAGTCTGACTTCATCTAATAGTCCTGACGACATCATTAAATCTACACGTTGATTGATGCGCTCATAAAGTAAGGGTCTATCGGTACTTAAACCAATCAACTGGACATCATATATTGCTTCAGATAAATCAGTAAAATCCACCGTATCTTGTTCAAGCAAACTTATGCCCGTATGCTCTTTCACAACTAACGCTCGCTGGACTCGTCTTGTATTATTAGGATGAATAGCCTGAGCTGCACGTTCGTCTACTTGTGCTAATGCTTCCCATAGTCGTTGCTTCCCATAACATTCCAAGTACGTCTCCCATTTTTTTTGCAACTGCGTTTCTTGCTCTGTTTTTTTCTGTCCGAGCTGAAAATCGAATAAAAGTGCCTGAATGTAAAGTCCTGTACCACCGACAACGATTGGGAGCTTACCACGGCTTGTTATATCGCTTATCTTTTTTCGAGCTTGTTCTTTAAAATCATGCACAGAATAACTACCTGATATTGGCACACAATCGATGAGATAATGAGGGATTCCCTCCGTTTCATCAGCTGTCACTTTCGCCGTACCAATAGAAAGTGATTCATAAACTTGCATTGAATCAGCACTGATAATCTCACCATTCAATTTCTTAGCAAGTTCTACACTCAAGGCAGTCTTCCCTACGGCAGTCGGCCCTACAATGACGATAATTTTATCCTTCTGCTTTTTCACGTAACCATTCCTTTTTAATCGCCACTGCTAATCTCGGAACGTCCGTATGAATAGCGGCAAGGTTTTCTTCATAGCACATGACCATATCCGCCACGCAGTTCACCGTCCATGGTCGAATCGCTTTATCAAATTTTCTAAACGATTTAGACGGTTGCTCCAACCAAGTTATCTTCGGATGTACTCCTTCGATAAAGTCTGTTTCCTGCGCTTTTTTCACTGACGCTTCTTTTTTAAAAATAATATAGGCTTTCGGCACGAATGGCGCTATTTTTTCCATACGCGTTAAGGTATCAAAGTTAAAACTAGAATACATGTAAATAAACGGCCATGACTCACTAGTCATTAACTGCTCTACCTTCTCCTCAATACCCGGATAGTCATAAATATCTGTTTTAATTTCAATATTTAACAACCCTTTAAATTCACGCTCTTTTAAAAAAGATAAAACTTCTGCGAGTGTAGGGATGGTCGTTCCTTCGTACTCCGCGTCAAACCAACTTCCCGCATCTAATTGCTTAATCTCGGCTAAAGTCATTTCTTTGACTTCTCCTTCGCCATTAGTCGTTCGGTCGACTCGTTCATCATGTATGACAATGAGTTCATCATCTTTTGAAACATGAACATCTAATTCAATCCCGTCGGCTCCTGCCACAATCGCTTCTTCAAAAGCCGGTAATGTATTTTCAGGATGTGTCCCCTTGCTCCCTCTATGTGCAATAATTTTTGTCATAATACCCCTCCGTATCGTTATTATTCTAACATATTCTATCTAAAAAGATAACACGCGACCTCTAGACACAAAATAGTGGATTTTTTTTGTAAAATATACGATAATAAAGAGGTAGAGGAAGGTGATATTCATGAAAAAATTCACTTCAGGATTTGTAACAGGAGCTGCTGTTACAATCGCAACAGTCGCAGGTTTAGCTCTTGGTATTAAAAAAACTGTGATTGATCCAATCGAAGAAAAAGAAAATATTATTGAAGAAAATCGTCGTAAAGCTATGCGTAAAAGTCGCGCTCGCTAATCCCATTTTCTTCAAAAAGCCCCGATTTTGTCATCGAGGCTTTTTTATTTTACCTATAAATACAAAAAAACTTCCTTATCAATCACATGATAAGGAAGGTAGGTTCTATGCTTGTTTTTCTACGTTTGTTGCTTGTGGTCCACGATCTGACTCTTCAATATCAAAAGTCACTGCTTGACCTTCTTCTAATGTTTTAAAACCTTCTCCTTGAATAGCTGAGAAGTGTACGAATACATCGTCGCCTTCTTCGCGTTGGATAAATCCAAAACCTTTTTCTGCATTAAACCATTTTACTGTACCTTGTTCCATCTCTTGTTTCCTCCTTGTGTCATACGACACATTATAAATTCGACAAATCGATTATATGACTTGCCACAAACCTATTTTATACGATGATGAAAACCTTTTCAAGTTTTTTATAGATTTATAAAAGATTTTCTTCACGAAAGCTGATATATCCTTCATGTCCGACAATAATATGGTCTAATAAATCAATTCCAATAATTTCCCCACATTCTTGGACTCGCTTTGTTAATAAGCGGTCTTGCTTAGAGGGCTGTGGATTTCCTGATGGGTGATTATGGGCTAAAACTATTCGTGCGGCTGAGCATTTCACCGCTTCTTGAAAAATTTCTCTTGGATGAGCAATCGATTGATTTAACGAGCCAATAAATACTGTTTTTTGTTTGATAATGTCATTTTTAGTGTTTAAATATAAAGCAATAAGATGTTCTTGCCGTAAATCTTTTAAGCGTATCATCAGTTGTTCTCCGATTTTTTGACTAGATAAAACCTGCCCATATTTAGGTTCCTTTGCTTCACACAGACGTTTCCCTAGCTCTAGTGCTGCTTTCATCTCAATCGCTTTGACTTGTCCAATTCCTTTTATTTGTTGCAACTCCTCAATATTAGCTCGCTTAAGCTCATACAACGATGAAAAAGATTGTAATACATCTTGCGCCAATGCCATGACATCTTTTTCCTTATAACCCGTTCTTAATAAAATCGCCAATAATTCTTGTGTCGATAAATGCTGCTCGCCAGTTGCTAATAATCGTTCTCGTGGCCGATCAGCTTCAAACGTTGTAGCGCTTTGCTTTTTTTGTATCAAAAAAAACACCTCCTATATCTATATACGAAAAGGAGGTGTTTCAACTTGTATTTATTTTTTAAACGCTGCTAATATTTCTGCTAATGTCTCCGTTACTGCTACTGTTTTTGCTTTCATCTCATCATCTGGCGACATCAAGTCTGGAACCATCACAACAGGCACACCTGCCGCATGGGCTGCTCGTACGCCACTAAATGAATCCTCCAACATTAAACATTCTTCTGGTTTTAATCCTAAAGCCTCAACAGCTTTCAAAACTATCTCTGGATCTGGCTTAGGATGTGTCACATCTTCAGCTGAAAAAACGGCTTTAAAATAGTGTGTTAAATTAGCTTCTCTTAATAAAATATCAATAAAACGTCGTAGATTACTTGAAGCAACGACACAAGGTATGTCTTGTCGCTTTAGCTCCTCTAACAATTCTCTAACAGAAGGTTTTAACGGTGTCGTACCATCTGAAAAGCGCTCATGAACGACTTGATGTCCTTCCTTAACAAAAGCGGTCAACTTTTCTTCCGTCATATGCGGATAATCACGTAAATACTTTTGAAAAGAAAGCGCATCGGATAAGCCAACGTGTTCCAACATATACGCTTCATCTAAATCATGCATGCCATACTTAGGTGCTAACGCGACATTGACCTCTATATAGACTTTTTCTGTATCAAATAACAAACCATCCATATCAAAAATGACACCTTTTACTTTTTCCAATTATATGCCTCCTCTAGAATAAATTCTCTAACTTGGGAAATAAAATAGAGTGAACCTGTTACTAATAAATAATCGTCCTCGCTTGACGTATAAGACGAAATGAACGTTTGCCAACTAGAGACCCATTGTTCTTCACGTAAGCCAGCTTCTACGTAACCGACTTTTTTAACCGCACGTGGATAGTCAAATGTTGTCACTTTTAGCGTGACGTTTGGAATCGTTTGAAATAATGCCATCATATGTTGGATATCTTTTGTCGCAATAGCCGCAAAAAGAATCGTGACGTGTTTATCTTGCCATTGTTGCGTCAATACTTCTTTCAAACGCATGACTGCTGGCTCATTATGAGCCCCATCTAAATAGATTGGGGGGTGGTCGATGATTTTCTCCAAGCGTCCCGGCCATCGTACAGCTCGAAGACTCGCTTGCATTTTTTCCATAGAAAACGAGTGAGCTAACTGTGGCATCACTAATTGACACGTCATTATCGCCACAGCTGCGTTTTCAAGCTGATGATTCCCTTCTAATGCCACTTCAAAGTCAAAAGACTCGTTTTTAGAGTGAAATTTTCCGCCATTGTCAGTAGCTTTCTGAAATACTGAAACATTAAAATCCTGTCCAAATTCAAAAACTTGACTGTGTTGCTTCATCGCCACTGAACGAATTACTCGTGTCGCATCTATTGGGAGATTACCTAACACAACCGGTGTTTCGGATTTTATAATCCCGGCTTTTTGATACGCGATTTTTTCTATGCTATCTCCTAAGATATCCATATGATCTAAACCAATAGTCGTAATCACTGACACTAAGGGATGAATCACATTAGTACAATCGAGTAAACCACCTAAGCCAACCTCAACCAGTGCTACATCGACTTGTTGCTCATAAAAATAGAGAAACATCATCGCCGTAATAATCTCGAACTCTGTCATATGCATGACGGATGCCTCTTGGTCCATCTCTTCGACAATTGGGCGGATACGGTGTACTAAGTCCGTCAAATCATCATCTGCGATAGGGACGCCATTTAAGCTAATACGCTCATTAAATGTGACTAAATACGGTGAGGTGAAACTTCCTACATGGAATCCTTCACGAATCAGATAGTCTCGGACCATGGATAAGGTCGAGCCTTTACCATTCGTCCCACCGATATGCACGGTTTTTATCTTTTTTTCAGGAGAGCCAAGTTTCTTTAACAATGTTTCAATTCGGATGAGGCCCGGACGCGAGCCAAAAGCAACACGTCCGTGAATCCAATCCAATGCTTCTTGATAATTCATTTTTCTCCCCCTTATATTAAGAAGGTTAGTTTAACTGAGAAAGTGAGGCAATGCGTTCTTTAACAGAGGCTTGTTTCGCTAAATAATCTTGCTCTTTTTCTCGTTCAGCTTGAACCACTTTTTCAGGTGCATTGGCTACAAAGCGTTTATTCGCTAACTTCCCTTGTACTAACTGCACTTCTTTTGTCCATTTCTCTAGTTCTTTTTCTAAACGCTTGATTTCTTCTTCAATATTGATTAAATCAGCAAGTGGTAAATAAATTTCGGCTCCTTTAATGACCGCACTCATAGCTGTTTCTGGTGCGACAATGTCAGTTGAAATTTCAAGTGTTTCCGGGTTACAAAAACGCTCAATATAAGACGTATTCGTTTCAAGAAAAGCTTGTGTCACATCATCTTTCGTTTTAATTAATAGCGTAATTGGTTTTGACATAGGGGTATTAACTTCTGCACGAATATTACGAACAGCGCGTATCAAGTCTTTTAATACTTCCATGCCTTCAGTTGCTTTTTCATCTAAGTAAGAAACGTCCGCTACTGGATAATCAGCGACGACAATTGACTCACCTTGATGAGGTATGCTGTCCCAAATTTCTTCTGTTACAAATGGCATGATTGGATGTAATAAGCGTAAAATATTATCTAAGACATGAACAAGAACGCTACGTGTCATAGCTTTTTGTTGCTCATCTTCGCCGTATAATACTTCTTTACTCATTTCGATATACCAATCACAAAAATCATCCCAGATAAAGTTATAGAGATGACGACCGGCCTCACCAAATTCAAATCGTTCAAATAAATCTGACACTTCTACAATCGTCGCATTTAAGCGTGCTAAAATCCATTTATCCGCAACCGTCTTATGTCCGTCTAATTGAATGTCTTCATATGTCATATCGTCAATATTCATCAGTACGAAACGACTAGCATTCCAAATCTTATTAATAAAATTCCATGCAGCATCCATTTTATCGTAACTAAAGCGCATGTCCTGTCCTGGCGTAGAGCCTGTCGATAAGAACCAACGTAACGCGTCCACTCCGTATTGGTCGATAACATCCATTGGATCGATACCATTGCCAAGAGATTTACTCATTTTACGTCCGTCTTCCGCTCGGATTAATCCGTGCATTAAAACATTTTCAAATGGACGCTCTCCTGTAAACTCTAAACTTTGGAAAATCATTCGACTCACCCAGAAGAAGATGATGTCATAACCTGTGACTAAAGTCGACGTTGGGAAATAACGCTGATAGTCCGCATTGTCTTCATCCGGCCAGCCTAATGTTGAAAACGGCCACAAGGCAGAGCTAAACCATGTATCTAAAACATCCTCATCACGACGCCAATTTTCGCTGTCGGCTGGAGCTTCTTCTCCAACATACATCTCACCTGTTTCACGATGATACCATGCAGGAATCTGGTGTCCCCACCATAGCTGACGTGAGATAACCCAGTCGTGAACATTTTCCATCCAACGCATGAATGTTTGATTAAAACGAGGTGGATAGAAGTTCACATCATCATCTGTCGCTTGATTGTCCATTGCTTTTTGGGCTAATGGCGCCATCTTAACGAACCACTGAGTCGACAGACGTGGTTCAACGACGACACCCGTACGTTCAGAATGTCCCACACTGTGAGTCATTTTTTCTATTTTGACTAAATAACCAGCTGACTCTAAATCTTTAATAATTTGTTTACGCGCATCAAAGCGGTCCATCCCTGCATACGCTGCGACAGTATCATTCATTGTACCATCATCATTCATCACGTTAACACGTGGTAAATCATGACGATTTCCTACCTCAAAGTCATTAGGGTCATGAGCTGGGGTAATTTTTACGACCCCTGTTCCAAATTCCATATCGACATATTCATCTGCAATAATCGGAATCTCTTTTTCTACGATGGGTAATATTACCGTCTTGCCGATAAGCGCTTGATAACGCTCATCATCTGGATGAACTGCAACCGCTGTATCTCCGAGCATTGTTTCAGGGCGTGTCGTCGCAATTTCTAATGTTTGACCACTGCCATCAGCTAACGGATAAGCCATGTGATAAAAAGCACCCTCTACATCTTTATGAATCACTTCGATGTCAGATAAAGCCGTTTTCGCTTTCGGATCCCAGTTGATAATATATTCTCCACGATAGATTAAGCCTTTTTTATATAATTGAACGAAAACGCGATTAACTGCTTGTGACAAGCCTTCATCTAGTGTAAAACGCTCGCGACTGTAATCCACAGAAATACCTAACTTTGCCCACTGTTCGCGAATGTGGTCGGCATATTCTTCTTTCCACTCCCACGTTTTTTCTAAGAACGCTTCACGACCTAAATCGTAACGACTCACTCCTTCGGTTGCAAGCTTTTCTTCTACCTTCGCTTGCGTTGCAATTCCAGCGTGATCCATACCTGGTAGCCATAAAGTATCATAGCCTTGCATACGTTTATGACGAATAATAATATCTTGTAGCGTTGTATCCCACGCGTGACCTAAATGTAATTTTCCAGTAACGTTTGGTGGAGGCAATACAATCGAATATGGTTTGGCATCGGGATTACCGCTTGGTTTAAAATAGCCACCTGCTAACCATTTTTCGTAGCGTCCTGTTTCTACTTCTTTTGGCATATACTTTGTCGATAAATTTTTGTCAGTCATTTTAGCCATCCTTTCTTTCATAAAAAAAAGCCCTAAACATACGGATGTATGTTTAGGGCGAATTCATCACGGTACCACCTAAATTTCAGTAAATGCATGTATTTACTGCTCATTCTGTATGTAACGAATACAACTCGTCGTGAGAAACTAATAGTCACACGAAACTCCCAAGCTACCTTCATAAGTCTCTTTTAAAAATCTTCCACCAATGATTTTCTCTCTATAAAAAGGGGGACTTACTACTCCTCTTGTTCATCGTCTTTCTATTAGTTTACAAGATAGTTTTGACAAAATCAACTACGAGTTAATCAATTCTTTTAGAGCTGTTAACGCTTCGTCATAATCTGGTTCTTGTTTGATTTCAGGAACAATTTGCACGTACGCAATTTTTCCATCTGTATCAATAATGAAAATCGAGCGAGCAAAAATACCCAATTTTTCAATAAGAATGCCGTATTCACGTCCAAAGAATAACTCAGGATCATGTAACATTTCCATATCGATGCCTTCACCTGCACACCAATTTTGTTGCTCTTCTCGTGAATTTTTTGAAATTGTCACAAGTTTTGCATCAGTTATTTTATTTGCTTCTTGATTAAAACGTTTCGTTTGTAACTGACAAACGCCTGTTTCGATATCTGGTACAACATTTAATAAAACGGGTTGTGTTAATAAGTTTGCTAATTGAACAGGTTCGTTGTTCAAATTATTTAAACTAAAATCTGGTGCTTTGTCGCCTACTTTTAAATCATTTCCAACTAATGTTACAGCTTCGCCACCTAAAGTTACTTTCATAAACTTATTCCCCTTTCTTGTGTTACTTTCTATTATAAAGGAATCGTCAAGAAATTAACATTAGAACGACTTGTTGTCTTATTCACCAAAGTTAAATTGTTTCGTTGAGGTGAAATTCTCATCGAAATAAATCAACGTTTGTAACTCAGTTGTTAAATCGATATATTGAACTTTAACATTATCAGGGACACGCAAACGATTAGGTGAGAAGGTTAAAATCGCGGTCACACCATTTTCAATCGCTAAATCTACGACATCCTGTGTATGCTTACTCGGAACGGTCGAGACTAAAGTTGTAACGCCTTCTTTTTTTAACGTTTCTGGCATCTCAGATAGGTCTTGTACGACAATATCACGAACCGTTTGGCCCACAATCTCTGGATTCGTATCAAACGCGCAAACAATGTTTAAATTATGATTACGTCTAAAGTTATAACGAGCTAACGCTTTACCAAGATTTCCTACTCCGACTAACGCTATCGGTTTTTCCACTTGCGTATTTAAGACATGCCCAAAAACTTCAATCAAATAGCTCACATCATAACCGTAACCACTCCGACCTAGTTCGCCAAAGTGAGAAAAATCACGACGTATGGTCGCAGATGGGATTTGAATCATTCGGCTAAATTCTTTAGATTTGATACGTTCAACATGAGATTCTTCTAATTTTTTTAAATAACGATAATATAACGGGATTCTTTTCGCTGTCGCGTTGGGAATTTTATACTCCTTCATTTTCATCATCCACCTCTTGTTAATCTTTTCACACTAAAGTGTATCATTCATTGTGAAAGAATACAACTAAAGTTTGTGATTTTACATACTTATTGTAAAAAAGACAAGAAAAAACCACTTAATCATTGCACATTCAATGACAAGTGGCTTGTTAAATTATAATAAATCTGTGAAGTCTTCTTCTTTTGCTTGTAAAAATTGGTCGCGACTATTAATTTCTTCAATCGTAATACCTGCTAAGGCACGTTCTATTAATCCTTCAACATCTAGTCGTTGCTCGTATTGTATACACTTTTCTAATTTAGGTTTTGTTTTCGGTTGAGGTGGCGCAAATATAGTACAACAATCTTCAAATGGTTGAATCGCTAAATCAAATGTGTCGATTTCTTCTGCCAGTTTGATGATTTCAGTCTTATCGGTTGAAATAAGAGGACGTAAAATAGGTGTGTTCGTTACATCGTTGATTGCGACCATGCTTTCCAACGTTTGAGAAGCAACCTGTCCTAATGATTCCCCATTAAAAATAGCCAATGCTTTACGCTGTACACGAATAGCATCTGTCAAACGCAACATGAAACGACGTGTAATCGTCATGAGATACCCAGGTGGAACCTCTTTTTTAATCGCTTCTTGAATTTCTGTGAAAGGGACTGTGATAAATTGAATACTCCCTACATACGGCGTTAACTTGACCGTTAAATCTTTTGCTTTGTTTAAAGCAGCTTCACTCGTATAAGGCGGACTATAAAAATGAACCATTTCTAATTCAACTCCGCGCTTCATAGCTAAGTAACCGGCTACTGGTGAATCAATCCCCCCTGAAAGCATTAACACCGACTTACCACTCGAACCAACAGGTAAGCCGCCTGCACCATGAAACATTTCTGAAGATAAAAAAGCCCCGTTATGACGTATATCTACTCGCACGTCGATATCTGGTTGTTTCATCTGAGCTTGAATACCAGGTATTGCTTCGATAACGGCATGACCAATTTCACGATTTAATTCCCGCGTATCAAGTGGAAATTCTCTGTCAGCTCGTTTCGTCGTGATTTTAAATGTCTGACCTTCTTCATAACGCTCTTTTACCATCTCAATCGCCGTTTGATAAATCACTGATAATTCTTTTTCTACTTGAATGGCTGGTGAAAAAGTCTGAATACCAAAGACTGGTTTCAAGGCTGCTATGATAGGCTGGCTTGGCTCTCCATTGAGTTTTAAATGCATACGGTCACGATGCGCTTGAACTTTCACATTAGGAAAAGCATGCAAGGTGTTTCTAACATTTCGTCCTAATTGATTAATAAATGCTTTACGATTACGGCCTTTTGTTGATAACTCACCGTATCGCACCATAATTTCTGTATATTCCATAATAAATCCTTTCCCTATTTAACTTTTAGAAGGCTTGTGTAAACTTTTTATAAAGATGATCAAAAACGATTAAAAATTGTTCGACCTCTGGCAAGGTAGACGTTTCTGAAAAACTCACGCGTACAGCTGTCGTTGCTTGTTTTTCAGGAACATGCATTGCTTTTAACGTCCCATGTGTACTTGCTTTTTTACTTGAACACGCACTGGTTGTAGAGATGTAGATATCTTTTTCTTCAAAAGCGTGAACGAGTACTTCTCCTCGAATGTTTTTTAAACCAAAACAGACAATATGTGGCGCGAACGCTTCTGTTGATTCTGAAAACAACGTCACATTGTCATATTCTGACAAAGAAGCAATCAGATAATCACGCAAACGTGTCATATGTATTTCTTTTAACGACACATCTGTCAGCTGTAAACGTAAAGCACGTGACATTGCAACAATCCCTGCTAAGTTTTCCGTCCCACTTCTTTTACCATGTTCTTGCCCACCACCGGTAACAAGAGAAGCAAGCTTACGACCTTTACGCCAATACAACAAGCCCACTCCCTTAGGACCATGAAACTTATGTGCCGATAAACTCGCAAAATCAACACGCTCCGTCAACCACGCGGTAAGCGGAACTTTCCCTATTGCTTGCACGGCATCCACATGAAAATGAATCGCTGGATAATCTTTTAACAGGTCACTAATTTCGGAAATAGGTTGAATCGTCCCAATTTCATTATTTACCGCCATACACGAAACAAGTATTGTGTCTTTGCGAATTAGTTTTTCAAGCTCTGAAACAATGACTTTACCTTGAGTATCCACAGGCGCATAACTTATTTCAAAACCCGCTTTAGCTAACTGTTCACATGAGCGATAAACAGAAGCATGCTCTACACTTGAAACAATAATGTGCTTACCAAAAGCCGCCTTTTCTAACGCAGTTCCTTTTAATACCCAATTATTACTTTCGGTTCCACCACTAGTAAAATAAATTTCTTCTGGTGCTACTTCTAATAATTCAGCCGTTTGTTTGCGAGACTGTTCTAGCAAACGTGTGCTTTGACTCCCCAATCGATGTAAGCTAGAAGGGTTACCTATCATCCGCTCTGTTGTCTGAATATATGTTTGCAAAACACTCGGTAATACCGGGGTTGTCGCACTATTATCAAAATAAATCATTCTATCGTCTCCTTGTAAAATTCTTTCCTATTATAGACCTTCTCTTTCATGAGCGCAACTTTCACACAAGCAAAAAAGCTAAAACAGACGGGCTGCTTTAGCTTTCCTGATTAATACATCATTTCTTTATTTTGGAAATAAATGGATTCAATTCGTTTAAAAGCTCCAGGTTCTACCGCTTCTAATGCGACACCAATTTCATCCAACGCTGTTTGATAACGATATTCTTCTGTGAAGAAATGCAAGCTCTTATTAATCGCTTGTTCAATTTGTGGATGACTGTGACGGTAACGATTAGCGTACTGTAACATTTGTTCCGTTAATGCCGCACTGTCGACTAACTCATTCGTTTTTTCATCTAACAGCAACATATCTTCGTCACAAAAAGCCACTAACTGATTAATCTCATCCATGTCAATTCGAATCTTACTTAATTCACGTGAAAGCTCTTCAACACGGTCGGTTGCCACAAAGAAGAATTCTAAATACTCTTGTGGAACACCAGGTAGACGTTGTTGATCAACGTAACGCTTCATGCGACGCAACTTAAATTCATACGTTTCAATTTTTTCTGCTGCGACTTCTTCGTCTTTACGCAGATTTTTCAAGCTGTCGCTAATTTCTACTTGTTGATTTTCCGTATCTTCCATCATGTTTAAACTTGCTTCAATGGCTTCAGCACTTTCGCTGTAAATAACCGTTTCATCTTTTAAGTGTTCTTGAATTTGTAATAATTGACGTTCAATTCCGTCAAGCTGTGTTTGGAATGAGCGTGTCATGCCTAGCTCATTATTATTTAATGTATAGCTTTGAGACGTGTGGTCTAGCTCTATCATTAAATTACGATTATTTTTCATCACATGAGCCACAAATTTTAAGGCCACATCAAGATTTTTTTCGACATATTGACGAGCTTCAATTTCTTTTTCTAAACGCTCATATAACTGATCAATTCGTGTTGTCACTATACTACTAATATTTTGGACTTCTGTTAACTCCATTTTCTTCAATGCTGATAACGCATCATCAATCTGCCCACGAGTTTGACGAACTTCTTCAGGTAAATCTTTCGTAGGGAATTGATAGTGTTGCTCTAACAGTTTATTATAGCCCGCTTCAATTTCGTCCAATTGACCCGGGAAAGTATCTGTTAACTCTGATACTAATGGTGGTATATCATCCACTAAGTCAGCTAAAGCGTATGTATCTTCTTCTGCTTGAACTAAAACCGTACGAGCTTCCATAGGATCGCCAGAAGAGTTTAAATTAACAAATTGTTTAAAACTCTTTTCAATTTCTTCTGCTTTTTCTTGAACTACTGGTAAAGCAGGGCCAAATGAGTCTGATTCATTTTTAATCTGCTCATTAAGTTCACCAAACTGGTCGAGAGCTTCTTGTACAGCTAAAGAATTGCGCTCTTCACTGTCTTTCAACTCTTTCAAACCTTGACGAATTTCAGCGACTTCCGTTTCCATTTCGGTCATGGTTTCATCTACGGCAGCAATGGCGTCTTTTACATTGAAAAAACGAAACGTTTCATTTAAATTTTCAACTTCAAATATGCGACTTTCTAATTCTGCGAAAGAAGACGTCGAAATATCTTCCCACTTTTGACTCCATTCACGAAACGTATTTTGACTTTGACCTACCAAGTGCATTTTTTTAATCTCATCGACTTCATCAAATACAGGCAAATCAAACAAATCTAGTTTACGCTGTTCTAATTTTTTTAATTTTTCTTCATTTCGCCGCTTCATCAGAACTCCTATAACATAGGAAATTGCCGCTATGACAATGATGATAACGAAAACCAGTAAAATGGTATTGGATTTCATTGACGTTCCTCCATTATGCTTTTTTATAGGCAACATTTCTTTATTTTATCTATGGATAGTTATAATTTTGCATTATCCCAGTATTTTTCAACTATTTTTCATTATATCATAACTTTGTATGTGATTCACTAGAAATCTTATTTTTATCTTCCTTTTATCTGATGCTAAGAACTTCTATTACTTCCTATATTGTTGAACAACTTTCCATTCATCTTCATTAAGTACTCCAGCGAGATACAAACCTCTCGCAATACCATCTTCGTTATGGCTAGTCGTGATAATATCCGCTTGTTTTTTAATTTCCTCTGCGGCATTCCCCATAGCCACACCGATTCCAACCCCATTTAACATCTCAGAATCATTCCAACTATCACCAAATGCAGCCGCCTCTTCGACTTGCAAGCCATAATAATCTAAAACTGCCTCAATCCCCTTCATTTTAGAGCCCTCTTCAGAAATTATATCTGCACTATACGGATTTGAACGGGTAATTTTACACGGCGGTAAGTCTTTTTCAATCGCTACTTGCTCCGCTTTACTCAGCATCATAATAATTTGATAGACAGGTCTTTTTGTCCGTTTCACACGATTTTTGCCGCGACACCGGCTCTTTATCCAACTTTTCAGTTGCTGCATTTTTTGAAGCACGGCATCACTTTTAGGTAGATAGCGCTTGAGTCGTTTAGCATATGGTTTTTGCGCAAATAACATAAAACGACTTCCTCTTAGTTGATTCGCCTCTCCTAATAACAATGAATACTGTTGTTCTTTCGCTATCCTAATGATTGTTTCAACCGTCTCTAGCGCTAGTGGTTCTTCACGCAGTATTTCTTTCTGGCTCGCTGTATAGGTAAACTGTCCATTATACGTCACATAGACGTCCATCTCCATGCCATCAACTTGGCGGTCAAGTTGATACGGGCCTCGTCCTGTCGCAATCGCACAGATAACACCTTTGTTCTTTAGTAAATCGATTGCCATACGCGTGCTAGGTAAAACTTTAGCACTGTCATTAACAAGGGTGCCGTCGATATCAAAAAATACAATTTTTATCATGTTACACATCCTAAAAAAGTGTTGTCTGTTTTGGATGCAAATCGTGATACTCAAGCTTCATGCTTTCTATCACGTTCAGGGCATTGACCCCTGCATCTCCGCCAGAATTATTATTAAAAATAACATAAAGTGATTCAACTTCCTGTGCCATTTTAATAAAATCTTTTTGTAAACTCGCAAGCTCTCGTTCATTATAGCGATAAAGCGTTCGAAATTTACGCCAGTCCTCGCCCTTCTTTTGCCAGCCCTCTAACGAGCGACCATGAAGACGAACGACGCCAGTAGTCTTCGTTGTAGTGACAGGCATATAAGGCACCGACTCGTCTGGAACCTGCGGCTCATCAACCGTGACCAACGTTAACTGGTGATAGGTTAAAAAAGCTATCGTCTTATCTTTGTACTCAGGGCTTAGCCAACTCTGATGACGAAACTCAACAACTACGGGCAGCTTCCCACAGATTCGTTTTAAGCGTTTAAGATAGACTAACGACGCTGTCTCACAGCGAAATGTCGGCGGAAACTGAAATAAAATGGCTGCTAATTTTCCAGAATCTTTTAATGGCGAAATGGCTGCTTGATAGCGAACATACATCTCTTTTTCACTTTCAAAAAAGTCGCTCCATGACCGATGGAGTGTCATAGCTTGATGTGCTTTAACGATAAATTTAAATGAGTCTGGTGTTTGCTCCACCCACTTTTTAACCGTATCAGGATGAGGTATCGCATAAAAAAAGGTATCGACTTCTACAACAGGGAAAGTTGAAGCATACTCTGCCAAAGTTAATTGATTTTTTTGAAAAAGATGACCATGCTCTGACCACGTTGTTAATCCGATTTTTATCACTTTTTTCACCTTTCCCTCTTTATTTGCTTAAATTTTAGCCGATATAAGGTAAAATAGCAATGAAGGTGTTATCAACACTATTGATTCAACGCTTAAAAGATGAAAAAAGGAGTCCATCATGAAAAAAATATTAGTATTACACACAGGCGGGACGATTGCGATGAGTGAAGATCATCAAACAGGGGCAGTCACGACGACGGGCTTGAACCCTCTCTTACACCAACAACTACAATTTGATGAAGATACACAATTAATTATCGAAGACTTTTTACAGCTACCTTCTCCATATATGACACCTAGCTACATGCTCTTAATAAAAGAACGTATTCTAACTGGAATCGATGAAGGTATCACGGGCGTGGTGATTACGCATGGGACAGATACATTAGAAGAAACGGCTTATTTTTTAGATGTGACGATTGGTGACCGTATTCCCATTGTACTAACAGGCGCGATGCGTTCTAGCAATGAAATCGGAGCAGACGGCTTATATAATTATCAAACGGCTATTAGAGTGGCAAGCTGCGATGAGTCCATTGGTAAAGGCACGCTAGTCGTAATGAACGACGAAATTCACACGGCTCGTTATGTCACAAAAACACATACGACAAACGTCGCGACTTTCCGAACACCGACTTTCGGCCCCATTGGTCTAGTTACAAAGCAGCATATTACCTTTTATCAACAGTTAATTGAACATCATTGTTTAAATATTGAGTCAGTCAATGGGACGATTCCTATTATTAAAGCTTATGCCGGTTTAGGCGACAGCTTATTTCCGATGATTTTAGGTAGTAATATCGATGGGCTCGTCATAGAAGCCTTAGGCGCAGGAAACTTACCTCCCGAAACACTCCCTGCTCTTGACCATTTGCTAGAAAAAAACATCCCAGTCGTTTTAGTATCTCGTTGTTTTAACGGTGTCGTAGAAGGCGTTTATGATTATGACGGTGGCGGTCGTCAGTTAGAAAAAAAAGGGGTTATCTTTTGTAATGGCCTCAACAGTCAAAAAGCGCGCCTTAAACTATTAGTCGGCTTAAATGCTGGTCTGGACGACAAGCAGCTCTATGATTTTTTAGTGGAACATGTGTAAATAAAAAAAGCTTTGACGCATGCGTCAAAGCTTTTTATGGTCCCGACTGGTCTCGAACCAGCGACCCCTACCTTGTCGAGGTAGTGCTCTCCCAACTGAGCTACGGAACCGAACTAATTACGATTATAAGCGAAGAACGAAAATATGTCAAAGCCTTTTCAAAAAGAAAAAGACTTACCTTTAAAGGTAAGTCTTTTTGGCAATTATAAACGTTCGTTTAATTCTTTCGCTAAGTCTTCAAAACCAGGTTTGCCTAATAAAGCAAACATATTTTTCTTGTATGCTTCAACTCCCGGTTGGTCAAATGGATTGACACCATTTAAGTAGCCAGAAACGCCGACTGCTTTTTCAAAGAAGTACATTAAATAACCTAATGTATAAGCATTTTGTTCAGGAATTGTGACGACAAAGTTTGGTACGTCCCCATCTGTATGGGCTAACAATGTTCCTTGGAAAGCTTTTGTATTAACAAAGTCAATATCTTTTCCTTGTAAATAACCTAAGCCATCTAAATCTTTTTCTGCCATAGGAATATCTAGGTTTAAACGAGGGTTGTCAACTTTAATAACTGTCTCAAAGATGTTACGACGTCCTTCTTGAATGTATTGTCCAAGTGAGTGTAAGTCTGTTGAGAAGTTGGCACTTGAAGGATAAATTCCTTTTTGGTCTTTCCCTTCAGATTCGCCAAATAATTGTTTCCACCATTCAGAGAAGTATTGCAAGCTTGGCTCGTAATTAATTAGTAATTCAGTCACTTTTCCTTTACGGTATAAAACATTACGTAACGCAGCATATTGATAAGCAATGTTGTCTTCTAACTTATCTGTAGCAAAATCTTTGCTTGCTTGAGCAGCACCAGACATTAATTCATCAATATCAGCACCACTGGCTGCAATTGGCAATAAACCAACCGCTGTTAAGACTGAGAAACGACCTCCAACATCATCTGGAATCACAAACGTTTGCCATCCTTCAACGTCAGCTTCTTCTTTTACTGCTCCACGTGCTTTATCTGTTGTCGCATAAATACGTTTGTTTGCTTCTTCTTTTCCGTATTTTTTGATTAATAATTCTTTAAAGACACGGAATGCAATGGCAGGTTCTGTTGTTGTTCCAGATTTTGAAATAACGTTAACAGAAAAATCACGATCTCCAATAATATGAATTAAATCTGCTAAATAAGATGAGCTAATGCTATTTCCAGCAAAAAAGACTTGGGGTGCTTTACGTTCATCTTTGTCTAATAAGTTGTAGAATGAGTGGTGTAAGAAATCAACCGCTGCTTTTGCCCCTAAATATGAACCACCAATTCCAATCACGACTAAAACTTCAGAGTCTGATTGAATTTTTTCAGCTGCTTTTTTAATACGAGCAAACTCTTCTTTATCATAATTAGTTGGTAAATCAATCCAACCTAGGTAGTCGCTCCCTGCACCTGTTCCTTCATGAAGTGCTTGATGTGCTGCTGTTACTTGTGTTTGCATGTATCCCAACTCGTGTTCTCCAATAAAACGATCCACTACGTTAGAATAATCAAATTGAATGTGTGCCATTCTTGTTCCTCCTTCAAAGGTTTCGAATTTCCTTACTTCCTATACTTTACGTTTTTTTCAGTTTTTTTTCAAGCTTTCGAGCTGATTATTACAAGGTAGAAACATTACGCTTTGTTCAATAACGATACCTATACCAATCCTTGTGAAAGCATTCCTTGCGCAACTTTAGCAAAACCTGCTATATTAGCACCGGCAACTAAGTTGTTTTTTTCAGCATATTCACAAGCCGTTTGTTGACAAGTTTCGTAAATGTTCAACATTATTTCATCAAGTTTTTGATCGACTTCTGAAAAACTCCAAGCAAGTCGTTGCGAATTCTGTGCCATTTCCAAAGCTGATACAGCAACCCCTCCAGCATTTGCTGCTTTTCCTGGACAATAGATAACATTGTTTTGTTGGTATGCTTGAATCGCTTCTAAATCTGATGGCATGTTTGCGCCTTCTGCCACAATTTTTACCCCTGCTTTTATCATGTCTTGCGCCAAGTGTTGCGTAATTTCATTTTGAGTAGCGCATGGTAAAGCAATTTCGTATGGAGCAGATAACGACCATACCGATTCATTTGCAACATAGGTCGCTTCAGGATGAACTTCTAAATAAGCTGAAATCCGTCCGCGTTGTTCTTCTTTGATTTTTTTAACTGTCTCTAAATCAATTCCTTTTTCATCATAAATATAACCAGAAGAATCACTACATGTTAGGACAAGTGCTCCTAATGCTTGAGCCTTTTCTATAGCATAGATAGCTACATTTCCACTACCAGAAACAACCACTCGTTTGTTTTCCAAGACCTCTTCTTGATCGGCTAATAAATGTTTAACAAAATAAACGAGACCATAGCCTGTTGCCTCTTTTCGCGCTAAGCTCCCCCAAAAATCGACAGGTTTTCCTGTTAAAACGCCTGCTTGAAACGAGTTTAGACGTTTGTACTGTCCAAATAAATAGCCAATCTCGCGATGTCCTACTCCTATGTCTCCAGCAGGTACATCTGTATCCGGTCCTATATATTTTTGTAACTCTGTCATAAAGCTTTGGCAAAAACGCATAATTTCTGCGTCAGACTTTCCTTTAGGATCAAAATCGCTACCTCCTTTACCACCACCAATAGGTAAAGACGTCAACGCATTTTTAAAAATCTGTTCAAAAGCTAAAAATTTCATAATACTTTCATTAACACTTGGATGAAAACGAATCCCACCTTTATAAGGTCCAAGTGTAGAATTATATTGAACACGATAACCATGATTAGCATGCCATTTTCCTTCATCGTCTTGCCATGGCACACGAAATTGTATTAAACGCTCTGGAATAATTAAAAGGGATAACAGGTCATGCTCGATAATTTCTGGATGTTCTGCCAAATAAGGTGCAATCGTTGGTAAAAACTCTGCTGTCGCTTGAATGAACTCCGTTTGTCCTTGATATTTTTGCTCAATTTGGTGTTGTAGCGTCGTTAAATATTGATTCACTGTCATAAAATCCCTTCTTTCTTGTTTCTTTTCTCATTATATCTTAACTTTTCTGAAAAAAACAGAAAAAATATCCTATCACATCACTAGTTGTGCGTCTTTGGCTATGATAAACTAAAGACGAATGGAGGTTTTACACAATGTATGATGTAATTGTGGTAGGGGCTGGTACAAGTGGCATGATGGCAGCGATTAGTGCAGCTGAACACGGTGCCAAAGTCCTACTCATTGAAAAAAATAAACGCGTAGGAAAAAAACTTCTATTAACAGGAGGCGGACGATGTAACGTGACTAATGCCCACGCGCCAGAAGATGTTATTGCCCATATACCCGGTAACGGAAAATTTTTATACAGCGCTTTTTCTCAATTTAATAATGAAGATATTCGCAAGTTCTTTGAATCACGAGGCGTTCAACTAAAAGAAGAAGACCATGGTCGTCTATTCCCAGTAACTGACAGATCACGCACGATTGTCGAAGCACTGCATAAGGCTCTCGTCGATAACGATGTTAAGCTCTTGACGAATGCTCCCATAAAAAAACTCTTAATCGAGGACGGACGTATCCAAGGCGTCCACTTAGAAAACGGAGAACGATTTGTCGCTCCTTGCGTGATTGTAGCGACAGGAGGGATGACCTATCAATATACCGGCTCCACTGGTATCGGTTATCGTTTGGCCAAAAAAGCAGGACATACGGTAACCCCCCTCTATCCAACTGAATCACCCATAAGACTGAACAATCCTTTTGTTGCCAAAAAAACGTTACAAGGGTTATCATTACAAGATGTTGCACTATCTGTTTTGAATACAAAAGGAAAAGCCCAAGTCACGCATCGTATGGATATGCTGTTTACTCACTTTGGCATTTCAGGTCCAGCTGCCTTACGTTGCAGTATGTTTGTGAACCAAGGTTTAGAAAAACATGGAGCGCCAGTCCAGTTAAGGCTCGACGCTTTACCTGACCGCTCTAAACACGATTTAGTCGCGTGGATTCAATCGAAACAACAAGAAGTCGGAGGCAAAACCTTGCGTAATGGCTTAAAAGGTCTTGTTCCTGAACGTTTATTACAATTTGCTATTGATGAAACGCAAACAAACGACCAAACTCCTATGAAACAATTACAACCAAAAGAAATTGACCGTCTTGTGACCTTTTTAAAAGAAATGCCTTTAAATGCTGTTGGTACCTATCCTTTAGACAAATCGTTCGTTACAGGTGGCGGTGTTTCATTAAAGGAAATTGAGCCACGATCATTTCAAAGTAAAAAAGTAGATGGACTATTCTTTGTTGGAGAATTATTAGATATTAACGGCTACACGGGAGGTTATAATATCACTTCTGCTTTTGTTACAGGTTATGTTGCTGGGAAACATGCTGCAGAAACTGCTAGCTATTTCCACTATTAATAGCTTTATATAAGGAATTACTATATAATAAAGGGACAATATACAGTGAAAATCATAAGGGGGAGTACGTATGTTTCAACAAAAAAAAGTTTATCAAACACTTGAAAATCGACAATTCACACCTGAAAGTCTTGCTTCAGAATTGGAGCAAATGAAACAACTACAATTTGATGATGTCTCTTATACTGGACTTAACCTAAATATGAATATGTTAATGACGCAACATATTCGTAACGATCGCTTTGAATTAATTGAAGTACAAAATGGTTTAGCGAAAAAAACCTTTGAAAATTGGCATCAAGACTTAGTTCTTGCGATTAAGATTTTCAATCACTTCGCTGATGAAACAAAAGCACACTTTCAATACTTTGTTGAAGAATCTAAAAAATTCCAAGAAGAAACAGGTTATAGCAACACTAGTCGCGAATTTAAAGATTATTTCGAACAAGGTAACAGCATGTATTTCCACGATGTCTTACACAGTGTTTTTGACCTGTCACGTCGCTTAGATTTATCTATCGAAGATTTTGAACAAGCATTAAAAATCGAAGGAGAGTCTTTAGAAGATTATCCACTTCCAGAAAAAAAAGTATTTGAACGAAACGTTTCAAAATAAGCTAAAAAGATACAAAAGCCTAGCGAAAAATCGCTAGGCTTTTTATAATTCAAAAAATATCGGTGTTAATTCTAATAGCATAACGGCATTCACATCTAGTAGGGTCGAATAATGAAATCCCTCGTCGATATAGCTATCAAAAACACTGATTTTAGGTCGTGTCATGGTCGCAATATAGCGTTGTGTTTCATAATCTAAAGAATGAACACTTTGAAAATCATAATACGAAGTAAACAGCGCCCCACTTTTTCGTGAAAAATCGATTTGCTTTACTTGATAATGGTGGGGAGGAATTTCAGGTATCATCCATTCATATTCAATTGATTGACTCTTTAAAAAGGTTTCCTCTGTGGATAAATCCGGATTAAAGTAACAAGAATGCCAAAGTAACAATTGATAAACTCCCCCATTTTTCGTTAGGATGTAATCTTTCCCTTCAGCTAAGAGTTCTCCTTCCATACGCTGTGCCAGTAATAAACAAAAATAAGCTGGGCGACGGCTTTGATAATAGTGAAATAGTTCTAAACTATCATTCGTAATAGGGCGTGTCTTTCTATGATGTTCATAAAGATCAATATTCAGCCAAAAGCCATACCCAGTTACCAATTTATCTAGTCGTATAATCTCCTTTAAAATAATCGCTCCTCTAAAAAAAGTGCCATTCATATTCCGAGTGTCTCCCGTTATTGTATTCCACTCCGTTAAATAAAGTGGCAGTGATACACCCCAATGATGCAACAACTGACGCAGCGCTTTGGTCTTATGATAAATATAATCATGAGCTGTTTCCGTTCCTTCTAACCTATTTTGAGCCATTCGAATGGCTTCATTTGGGTCTGCTCGAAAACTTAAAAACTGACAGTGAGGAACGATATTTCGCACAAAGAAACTGCGTTTTGACAATGACTGTCTTTCCATAAATGGATCAGGTAATGGAATTTCTGCGCCGATTTCTAGCATCGGATTTATCGAGCGACAAATAGCTAACACTTCGCAAAATGACGATTCGTAGCATGATGGCTCATCGGTATCAAATATTACATTGATTTTCCATTTTCCGAGTACTTTTTGACCGTATTGATTTTGTAAATGACGTAAAAAATTAATCCGTGCATGTTTTGCTTCAAGATTGAGTGACTGATAATCAGGTAAGTAAATATCATAAAATACAGAAAGCTGTTGTTTTTCTAAAAAATCCATGACATGGTCGAGTCTTTCAAATGCGGGAAAAGCACTCATCTTTTCCTGGCGATGAATATTATACGATAAAGGCACTTCGTAAAACAATGACTGTACTCCTATATAGTCAACCGTCATATCTTGTTGAATTTGACGAATCTCATTTTGAATACGCTCGTTGCTAACATTTTCTAAACAACCTAAATGTAAAATAACTTTTCCATGTTGTCGTTGTACGGATAATCCTTTAGAAAAAATCGTCCGTTGCTTGTGAGTATTAGCCGTTTCCATTGTCAGACGATCTTCTGTCTCATTCAGTGTATAGCGGTACATGGTTTGGGCAAGCGAATATGTCCATTCTTTCACTTCTTTTTTATTGTCTTTTGACAGCGACTGTTCCTTCTGATAAGACAAGCGATATTCACTTGGAGACACGTGGAAAAACTCGCGAAATTGTTTGCGATACGTCTTACTGTTAGCAAAGCCACTTTTAGAGGCTACTTCTTCAATTGTCTGGCTGGAATAACATAAGTCCATTAAACTATGTTTCACACGAATCATCGCAAGGTAACGCGAAAAATACATGCCCGTTTCCTTCTTAAAATGTTTTGAAAGCGACGCTGGCGACATATAAAATAACTCAGCCATTTTTTCCATTGTCACTTCTTCATGTAAATGCTGTGACAAATAGCTCAAAACTTCTGCTATTTTTTGACTAACCTCAGATTGACGGATACTGTCATGCTGTTCTCGTTGAAAATGCTGAACCAGGGTAAATAACAGTTGATTGACAAGTAAAGCAGATTTTAACTTTCCATATTGAGCATTCCCAAACTCGATTAAACATAGTTCTGCCACATATTTTCTCATAAGTAAAATAGCCTCACGTTTACCCGTCCGTAATTGCTTAGGTCCACATTCAAATGTCGCTTGAAAATACTCTGGAAATAACGAAGCAAAATACAAGGGGTTAATTCGCAACTCAATATATGTTCCTACTTGCTTTCCAGGTAAAAACTCAACATATTCCATAGGGTTAACAATAAGCATCATCCCTGATTGTAAGGTGATTTCTTCTTCATATACAAGATGCACTTCCCCTTCAATAGCTAATAATAACGTGACTTCTTGATAGATATGAAAATGGTAATGTGCGGTCGTAAACAAATTTAATTCAATATTGTGTTCCACTTCTTTCCCCTCCTTTAGAATGAATATTCCTATTTTACAGTCATTTGTTTCTATCGAGACACTTACATGATAATTCGTTCGTGTTTTTGAAATTAAAAGCATTGTGATAAGACATATTCTCTTTAAACTATAAGTTAATAATAAATGTACATTTATTTTAGCCATTTTTCAATTTATTTTTAAGGAGATGAAAGTGTGGAATCAACAATACAACCTTCAACAGGTCATTCGCGTTATCGCGGAACGAACAAATTATTAACTGGAATTGTCTTTAGTGTTTTAACATTTTGGTTATTCGCTCAATCATTTGTCAATATCGCACCACAAGTGCAAGCCGACTTAGGTATTAGCGACGGAATACTAGGAATAGGAATCTCTGTCACTGCTCTGATGAGTGGTATTTTCATTGTAGTAGCCGGTAGTCTTGCCGATCGATTAGGTCGCGTTAGACTTACTTATGTTGGACTACTGCTCAATATCATCGGGTCATTAGCTTTAGTCGTGACAACTGGAGCGCCTTTGTTTTTAATCGGTCGCGTCTTACAAGGTTTATCAGCTGCTTGTATCATGCCTGCCACAATGGCTTTAGTGAAAACATATTATGATGGCAAAGAACGTCAACGCGCCTTAAGTTTTTGGTCAATTGGATCATGGGGTGGTTCAGGTTTCTGCTCGTTCTTCGGTGGTGCTATCGCAAGTTCTTTAGGATGGCGTTGGATTTTTATTTTTTCAATCATAATTTCTGTATTAAGTGGTCTTTTTATTAAAGGTGTGCCAGAGAGCAAAGTAACGACTACCAACAAACAAGCATTTGATTTTGCGGGATTGATTCTTTTTGTCATTGCCATGATGTCTTTAAATATTGGAGTTTCTCAAGGTGCCACTCTTGGTTGGACAAGCCCTACTATCATTGTTTTATTTGTTACTTTCATTATTGGTATTTTTCTTTTTTACAAAGTAGAGATTTCTAAAGAAAATAGTTTCGTAGATTTCTCATTATTTGACAATCGCGAGTTTACTGGAGCGACTATTTCAAACTTCTTGCTAAATGCCGTAGCCGGAACATTATTCGTTATCAATACTTACGTTCAACAAGGTCGCGGTTTAACGTCGATGCAAACAGGGTTCTTATCCATTGGTTATTTAGCTCTTATCTTAATCACCATCCGTGTCGGTGAAAAACTTCTTCAAACAGTTGGCGCACGTAAACCAATGTTATGGGGAACTCTTTCCACAGGAATTGGGGTTAGTTTAATGGCTTTAACGATGGTACAAGGTACTGCCTATTTTATTTTGGTCTTTATTGGTTATTCTTTATTTGGTATTGGATTAGGTATTTACGCAACACCTTCAACCGATACTGCTATGTCTAGCATCTCTGATGAAAAAGCAGGAGTCGCTTCTGGTATTTATAAAATGGCGAGTTCACTAGGGGGCGCATTAGGAATGGCTATATCGGCTGCCGTCTATAATGGTGTCAGTCAAGGGGAATTCTTTACAAAAGGTGCTACCTATGGTTTAATCACAAACATTCTATTCTGTGTTTTAGCTATCTTATCGATTGTTTTTGTTATCCCTAAGAAAACAAAAGAAACATCTTTATCATAAAAATAAAAAAAGAAAGAGGCGTTTAATATGAAAAATCAAGAAGCTTTAGCCCTACTAAAAAAAGTGGTGCAAATGGAAACGGTACTTGGAAAAGAAAAAATGGTCGCCGATACGTTAGAAGAACTACTTACTTCTTATGGTATTCCTTGTGAACAAGTCGAATACAGCCCTGGACGTAATTCGTTAATCGCAACGTTAAAAGGAGCAGAAGAAGGCCCCGTTTTAGGCTTATCTGGTCATATGGATGTTGTCCCCGTTGGTGAAGTCGCTTGGGATGAAGAACCTTTTGCGGCTGTTGAGAAAGATGGCTTATTATACGGTCGAGGTACATGTGATATGAAAGCCGGTTTAATCGCCTGTGTCGTCGCCATGATTCGCTTAAAAGAAGCCAACGTACCATTCAAAGGCACGCTCAAATTACTTGCAACCATCGGCGAAGAAACAAGCGCAATTGGTGCCGGTCAATTAGTCGATTTAGGCTATGCAGATGATTTGGATGCCCTAGTTATCGGTGAACCTACGAATCTTGATATCGGTGTAGCTCATAAAGGCGCATTGTGGCCACAAATTACCACTTACGGTAAGACAGCTCACGGCTCCATGCCCGACCAAGGTGTCAATGCGATTGAGCATATGTTGTTAGTTATCAATGAAATCAAAAAGACATTTGATTTTGGCTCTTACGTAGATGATTTAGTCGGTGCCTCTACTTCTAGCTTAAATGTTATTAGCGGCGGCAACGGTACCAATGTCGTTCCTGACAAATGCACGATTAGTTTAGATATTCGTACTATCAAAAAACAAAACCATGAAACATTAAAAGCACAATTTCACGATATTCTAGAGCAATTAGAGAAAAGTGTGCCAGACTTTAAAGCGGATATTGAGTTTATCAATGATTTACCTTCCATCCGAACAGAATTAGATGATCCTTTCACTGTTCTAACTAAAAAAGTTGTTTCAGATGTTCGCGGTGAAGAACCTGGTACGTTTGGTATGACAGGCTATACTGATGGTTCACAATTTGGAAGAGCTAAAAAAGACTTCCCTATCTTAATCGTTGGACCTGGTGAAACCAAAAATGCGCACCAACCAAATGAACATGTCAAAATCGAAGACTTCTATAAAATGATTACTGTCAATGAAACGATTGCTCGTGAATTTTTAAGTCTATAAAAAATAAGCGTGCCGAATCTTTGAAACATTCGGCACGCTTATTCTATTCACAAATATCTACGACTTCCGCTCGCGTCGCCGCTTGTAAATCTTTAGGAGCTAAACGCATTTGATAACCACGTTTGCCAGCTGAAACGTAGATTTCTTCACATTGCATTGCTTCACTGGCTAAATATGTAGGAAAGTGCTTTTTCATCCCTATCGGCGAACAGCCACCTCGAATGTATCCCGTCACTTTTTCTAAATCATTTAAAGATAATAATTCGACTTTTTTATTGCCACTGACTTTGGCTACTTTTTTTAAATCTAGCGAATGATGACTAGGGATGACAGTGACAAGCGGGCCAGTTTGTTTTCCCACTAAAACAATCGTCTTATATAATTTTTCAGGCGCAATGCCTAATGTTATCGCAATTTCCTTCGCCGAAGCGTGTGTTTCTCCCACTTCAAATTCGCGCGTTTCGTGAGGGATTTTATTTTTTTCTAAAAAACGAACGGCATTCGTCTTGACATGATGTTTTTTCTTTTTCATCGAGAATCATCTCCTTTTCGCCAAAGTTCTTGCAGCTCTCTTACCGTCAACTGTCCCGGCGCTGAAGCTTCATGATTGGACAAAGATGCAAAGGTCCAAGGATTTCCCCACCGGTGTCCGCTAATACGTAGATTTCTTCCCCATTCGCCCATGCCAATTAGTAATAAGGCGGAAGAGCTCGTCTTGTTAGGAAACACATAGGCCTTTCGCATGCGTTCCAACTCTTCTCCTTCATTGACGTCTTTTGGCGTAACGGCTACTTTTATAATAGCAGGTTGGATTCTTTGCATCGCTTGTATCGTTTTTTGTATTGGTCGCTCCTCTACTCCTACCGTCCAGTCGTGCTTAGATAAAATAATTTTTCCCAAATGGTTATAAATAGATGAATGCTTACCGACCGTCTTCCATTTCGTCCATTCTACATCTAAATAAGTCACTGTTGGATGTGACACGACCCTGTCACAAAAATAACAATAATCATCTAAACAAGCAGTACCTTTGCCACCTTCAGCCACAGAGCGATAGGTAACAATCAGTGGAACAGTGCCAATTTTCATTTGTATCAACGTCAGTAGTCGGTCAATTTCCTCTAATGCTTGAAAAGGATAGTAATCAACACGCCACTCTAATATATCCGCGCCACTCATTATAGCCTCATCTATCATAGAAAAAAGAGCAGACTCATCACTGGCAATAAGAGGCACACAGATTTTTCCTACTAACTCATGATTTTCCATTTGCATGACCTCTAATCTAATTCATACAATAACACTTTCAAATAATTACCTTCTTCAAAATGTGGATGTACAGCAAAATCTTCAGGCAAACGATGCGTGGCAACCAATCGATAAGCACGATGACTAGTCGCTAACCCTGTTTCAACCATTTCTTTAAATCGCTCGTATGATAGACTAGCTACATTGGTAGACGCAATCAAATAACCTTTTTTCTCTATAAGTGGTACGATGTCTGCGACAAGTTGGTCGTAATCTTGTTGAACAGAAAACGTTCGCTTCTTATTTCTCGCGAAGCCTGGCGGGTCAAGTATCACCATATCAAACGTTAAGGCATGACGTTTGGCATAGCGAATGTAGTCGAAAATATCCATCACCACAATATTATGAGTAGTCAAAGCTAATTGATTGACTTCAAACATCTCGGTAGTTTTTTCACGACTTCTTTTGGCCAAATCCACACTCGTCGTTTCGATAGCGCCTCCCATTGCCGCAGCGACTGAAAAAGCCCCCGTGTAACTAAACGTATTAAGAACACGACCACCTGCCATCAGCCCATTAACTAGCCGCCCTCTGACTTCTTTTTGATCTAAAAAGATGCCCGTCATCATGCCGTCATCTAAATACGTCGCAAATGAGACACCGTTTTCTTTAACAATTAAAGGTTCTGGTGCTTTTGCACCGGCAATATGTTGTGATTCCGGTAGTCCTTGTAAATCAAAACGATTCTTCTCATAAATCCCTTGTATATCCTTCAACACTGCTTGGCATGCTTCTAAAAGGAGCGGCTTCGTTTGATACAAGCTATCGTTATACCACGTCAATAAAAGATAACCATCATACCAATCTATAGTTAAACCACCTAAACCGTCGCCCTCCCCATTAAAAATACGAAAAGCTGTCGTCAAATCATCTGCGAAAAAGGCTTGTCGCTTATCAAAAGCTTGTTGAAACAATCGCTCAAAAAAAGCACGATTAAGTCGAGCCGTCTGGTCGCGACTTATAATCCATCCCATCCCTTTGTTCTGCTTTCCTAAATAACCTGTCCCTACGTACTGCTGACTAGCATCATAAAAGGTCACCCATTCACCCGTTTGCCACTTAGTTGGCGACGACTGAATATCTTCTGCTTGAATAAGTGGATAGCCACTTCGTGCGCGCTTTGCCGCTCTTTTCTTTAATTGAATATTTATCATGATTCACTCACATTTCCTTCACATTTTTATGTCATGCTATGATTAGCTATTTATCTTAAGCTATGCCATCATTTTTCAGTTTAACACACTTTGAAACCAAAATAAAAAATGATTTCCTTTGAAAATGAACATAGTGAAAATTGACATTCATTTTCAAAAACTGTAATATAGTTATGATAGAGATATTGTGGCTTAAATAGCCATTTACACAAGCCGCACCTTATTTTGAAAGGAAGTATCAAATTGAACAAAAAATTAAATTTAAATAAACTACAAACCCGTATCGGTTACTTTGTCCTACTGATTGTTCTTCTTTGGGCAAAAACGATGTTTGCCTACTTAGTAGACTTTCATTTAGGGATTGAAAGCCTGTTCCAGTATTTCATCCTATTTATCAATCCATTTGCGACAGCGACATTACTCCTGTCAATTGGCTTATATGTTAAAAATCCGAAACGCGCTTACTGGACGACGACCTTGATTTATATCGCAATGTCGATTTTACTATTTTCAAATGTCGTTTATTATCGAGAGTTTACGGACTTCATTACAATCAACACCATGCTTGGTGCGGGTAAAGTCGCATCAGGTCTAGGCGAAAGTGCTTTACGTCTATTCCGACCATATGATTTATTGTATTTAATTGATTTCCCTATTCTTGGCGTTTTATTTTGGAAAAAGAAAATCAATGTCGATGAACAACCGATTCGTTTCCGTTTAGCGTTTGCGATTACGTCCCTGTCCGTTTTGATGTTTTCTATTAACTTATCATTAGCGGAAGCAGACCGTCCACAACTACTCAAACGGACGTTTTCAAAAGACTATATTGTCAAATATCTAGGTATTAACGCATTTACTGCTTATGACGGCTTGCAAACATACCAAGCTAACCAAAACCGCGCTCAAGCAAGTGAGAACGACTTAGTTTCGATTGAAGAATACGTCAGCCATCACCAAACACCACCAAACGAAAAAATGTTTGGCGTTGCTAAAGGGAAAAACGTCATCTACGTTCACTTAGAAAGTTTACAACAATTCATGATTGGCTATCACTTAGTAGATGAAAATGGTGTTTCTCATGAAGTGACACCTTTCCTAAACAGTCTATTTAATGACCAAGCAACCTATAGTTTTGACAACGTCTTCCACCAAGTAAAATCTGGTAAGACGAGTGATGCTGAAACACTATTAGAAAATTCATTCTTTGGTTTAGACCAAGGTCCTTTATTTACACAACTGGGTAATAAAAATACCTTCCAAGCAGCTCCAGCCATTTTAGGTCAGGAAGCGGGTTACACTAGTGCCGTCTTCCACGGTAACGCAGGGACATTTTGGAATCGTAACGAAACATACAAACATTTAGGTTATGATTATTTCTTTGACGGAAGCTACTATGACGTCAATGAAGATAATTCATTCCAATATGGCTTACATGATAAACCATTTTTCCAACAATCTACACAATATTTAGAACATCTACAACAACCGTTTTACACGAAGTTTATTGCGGTATCTAACCACTATCCTTATTCAGAATTTAAAGATGGCGATGCTGGTTTCCCAATGGCAAACACTAAAGATACAACGATTAATGGTTATTTTGCAACAGCCAACTATCTTGATAAAGCGGTCGAAGAGTTCTTTAACTACTTAAAAGCTTCAGGCTTATACGAAAATAGTATGATTGTGCTTTACGGTGACCACTATGGTATTTCCGATTCACGCAACGTCGAATTAGCAGAGTTACTAGATAAATCTCCGTCTTTATGGGGACCGTACGATAACGCGCAATTACAACGTGTACCATTAATGTTCCATATCCCTGGTCAAACAGAAGGATTTGTCAATCATACATTTGGTGGACAAGTGGACGTTCTACCTACCTTATTACACTTATTAGGCATTGATAGTAATAAATACTTGATGTTAGGTCAAGATTTATTCTCTCCAGAAAACAGTCAGATTGTTACATTCCGTAACGGTGATATTATGACGCCTGAATACACGATTATTGGCGACAATGCTTATCTGAACAAAACAGGACAAATGATCTTAGAACCGACTGAAGAGCAAACTGCTCAAATCGAACAAATTCGCGAAGCTGGACAGCAGCAATTGCAAACGTCTGATGCTTTAACAAATGGCGATTTACTCCGTTACTATACAAACAGTAACTTGGAGCCAGTCAAACCTGATTCTTATAACTATAAAAATCAAGTCGAACGCCTTGAAAAGATTGAAAAAGAAAAAGGTAAAAATTCAACTAGCGTTTACAGTCAGCATAATAATCAATCAACTGTAGACTTATATGAATCAAAAACATACCAAGAATATTTTGGTAAACCCGATGTAGCAAGCAAAGAAACTGCTGCTGATAGCGAATAACATTAAGAACACTGTCATTATTGACAGTGTTCTTTCTTTAATTAACAAAGCTTTTATCATAATTTATTCATATCTTTTTTTTATAGTAGAGATATGAGGTGAATGGTGAATGAAATCGATACTGCGACATGCGACTTTTTTGATTATCATTATGATTTTACAAGCTCTTTTAATGGGATTATTTACGATAGGTGCCTTTCTTTATCGCGCCAACTTAGAAATTTTTCACTCTTTAGAACAACGTTGGCAACAATTGCAACCGATAACTGGAACTTGGCATATCAAAAACGATGCTTTACAACAAGTTAAACAAGAGTGGTGGGGACATCAACAACAGTGGGGCTTACTTTTCACTCTGATTATCACACTTTTATCTTATTTAGTTATTTGGTACTTTTTCAAGCAAGCGAAAAAAAATCTTACTCAACCTTTTTTTATTATAGTGCGTTTACTTGTAAGCTCATTCCTTGCCGTTTTTATCCTTTTTTATATCGTAAAATCAACTCTTTGGCAGTATTTACTAACTTATTGTAGCAATTATTACCATATAAAATTAAGTTCTCTGACACAATCTGCGACTGACTACTTACACATACAACAACCTCGTCTCTTCCCTTTTAGTATTGACAGTTTAACTCATGTTTATATTTCCAATCCTCTGACATCTAAAACGCTGCTACTCGTGATTTTAATAGGAAGCTTATACTATCTCTTACTAATTCTCTTACCTATCTTTTTACTTACAAAATTTAATCGTCGACGAAAAAAGGTGCCCTTTTAACAGGACACCTTTTTCTTATTGATAAACGGCATAACGACGTTCCATATAGTATTGAATCTTTCCAACTACCCAACACATTAACCAATATAAAATAGCGACTAAAATATATAAACTCATATAGTCAAATTCACGCCCGCCAATAATCTTCGCTTTTTGGAAGATTTCAGGTACGGTAATCATTGCAGCTAACGACGTTCCCTTCACCAAATCCATGGCTACGTTACCTAATGACGGGATGGCAATACGAAATGCTTGGGGAATAATAATTTGATACATCGTTTTCGTATAGGGTAACCCCAACGCTTTAGCTGCATCCCACTGACCACTATCGACTCCGCTAATTGCACCTCGATATATTTCACTTAAAAAGGCACTGCTCGTCATTGTGAAACAAATAATCACGGCTTGTAAGGCCGTTAATTGATACGGCAAGCCAAAATATAGAATAAATAACAGCACTAGCCCTGGTACACCACGCATAAAAGAGGTATAGCCTTTGACAAAGAGTTGAATTATCTTTCTTTCACTAAACATCAACATGGTTAAAAAAAGCCCAAAAATATTTCCCAATAAGAAGGTCACGACACTAATACCGACTGTGTAAGGCAAACCTTGTAAAATAAATGGTAGCGACTCCCACATTAAAACTGGATTGATTTTTGGGATGTAGACAGCTCCTATCATCTTAATCAATCGTCACAGTCTTATCGACTTTAACATCAGGCTCTACCGACACATCTGCATTGAAAAATGTTTCAGACAGTTTTTTAAGCGAACCGTCAGCTTGCATTTCTTCTAACACTGTATCAATCTTTTCGCGTAACGCAACATTTTGTTTTGGATAGAAAAAGCCTGAACTAGACGGATTAAAATAAACATCCTCTAATATTTTAACAGGAATATCCGGCAATGCTGCCACAGACATTTTTTGTAAGTAGTAGTCATTTAAAATAACATCGGTACGACCATTGGCAACATCTGTTAAGTATTGATCGTTTGTCGCATTATCATAACTCACTAATTCTGCACCCATTTTTTCAGCCAGTTTCATATAACCAGTCGTCGCTTCCCCGGCTGCTTTTTTACCTTTTAAATCTTCTAATGACGCTATACCTGAATTATCTTCTTTACGGACTATCATGCTATCGAATGAATATTTAATTGGAATAGATAAAGCAAATTTCTTCGACCGCTCCTCACTCATCCCAAAATCATTGGCAACTAAGTCTGTCATGCCTTTTTCTACAGACGCTAACATACCATCTACATTATACTCTTGAAATTCAATATCTAATTTTAAACGATTCGCTACTTCTTTTGCGACTTCGACATCGTAGCCGGTCAGTTCATTCTTATCATTATAATAAGAGGCCGGGAAAAGAGTTCCTGACGTTGCGACGATTAAGCGACCACGCTCTTCCACTTTTTCCCAACTTGCATCTTGTTTTGCCACTGTACTATCTTTTTCGTTCGTTTGACATGCCGCAAGTCCTACGACTGCCGCTACTAAACCTAGTGTCATCCACCATTTCTTTTTCATCCTCTATTGCTCCTCATCTTAAACATTATAGTAACTTGGTAAATAGAATTTTTGTTCATTTTCAAATAATTGTCCCACACGGAATAAGATATCTTCTCGTCCTTTTGATGCCATTAATTGAATCCCGATAGGTAGTCCTGTTGACGTCACATACGTCGGTAAGCTAATGGCTGGTTGACCAGTTAAATTAGCTAATTGTGTGTATGGCGTAATCGCTAAACTCTTTTCAAACATCTCATATACGAGCTTTTTCAAAGCAGGTTTATCGAGATAACAAGAATTTTCTAAGCCCGCACGTATCCCATCACTCTGTAAATCGGTATCAATTCTTGGCGCTACATCGGTCGCAGTCGGCGATAAAAAGGCATCGTAAGATTCGAATAACTGCTCCATCGTCGCAGTCGCTTCGTCCCATAATTGTAAGGCCTGTACATACTCCCCTGCTGGAATGTGTTGCCCGTATTGATACAAGCCCCACGTCATAGCTTCCATATCTTGTTCTGTTAAATCACGTTTCAATGCAGCCGTCATTGGACTAAACATCGCGACCGTTTCCGCACCGTTCATCGCATAGTAACTCTCAATTAGCGCACGTCCGTCTACTGGATACGCTATTTCTTCTAACTCATGTCCCTGACTGGCTAGAAAGTCTACGGCTTGTTTTAACGCATTTTTAGCATCTTGAGATACAGGTGTTCCAACCGGAGAATCCACGCAATAAGCTATTCTTAATGGGCGTGTTTGTGTCGCTAACTGATAATCACTGAAAGGAGCTTGATAAGGTGCGGCTTTTGACGTTCCTCTCATATGTTCAAAGAGCGTCATCGTATCACGCATGGAAAGAGTCAAAGCAAAGTTTATCGACGCTCCTTGCCAATCACGCCAACTCCCCGGACCGACAGGCATACTCCCACGTGTCGGTTTCAAGCCTATTAATCCAGAAAATGAAGCGGGGATACGAATCGAACCACCACCATCACTAGCACCTGCAATAGGAAACATCCCACTCGCCACAGCTGACGCCGCTCCACCACTTGAACCACCTGCGTGATGTTCTGGATTCCATACATTACGCGTCACGCCATATAATGAAGCATCTGAAATATTTTTAAAGCCAAACTCAGGGACATTCGTCTTAGCAAACGGAATAAAGCCCGTTCGTTCTATTTTTGAAACAAAATAATCAGTGGACTCTGCTCGATAGTCTGCTAATAAGCGTGACCCTGCCGTCGCACCCATTCCTTTTTTATTTTGACCTAACATTTTCAAGGCAAATGGTACCCCTGTAAAAGGCGCATCTAAGTCCAATGTCAGTGTTTCTAATTCTTTCAGAGCCTGTTCTAAATCACTTTCAACAACAGCATGATATAAAGGGTTTTTCTGTTCGATTTGACGAGCTGTTTCCTCCAGTAACTCACTTGGTGAAACCTCTCGATTTTTAATTTTTTGTGCCCAATACGTTGCATCCTTCATTTTACACACTCCTTTAACATTCGCTATTTATTATAACAAGCTACTTTCACAAACACCTAGCGAACACGTCGTAATTTTGTCACCACTTAATTTCAAATTAAATAAAGCCCATCGTATCACGCTTTAGCATTTCCTTTAGCTTTTGGTAAAAACATTTTTGTACTGAATCAAATAAAAAAAAAGACCTTCTTAATGAAGATCTTGTTTCAATTCTTTAAAGAGTGTGGTATTTAGACTATACTGGTTCCCCGAAAGAATATCATATTGGAGCATCTGATAATCCGCAAATAATTTTTTTGCTTTTGGCGGGATTTTCATCCCTGATTGCCATACAGTTCCATCATAACTGAGGTCCGCTTCAAACGCTGGTAACGCTTCTTGCAATTGTAGCAACAAATAGTCCCACGTACTAATAGGTAATTGCGCTTGTTGACGTAATAACGGATAGAAATAAATGGGACTAAGTACTGACGAGGTCTGATTAGAAAAAGACAAGTGATAGTCACTATCATAGAAGAAAAATTCCGTTTGACGCCATTCCTCTTCTGGTAGGCTTTTCTTAAATGCCTCACTATAAATACCAGGTAAATGATCCCCAAAGAAAACCACTAACGTACGACGTCCCAAATGATGCAACTTAGGTAAAAAATCAGCTAATGCTTGACTCGTATATTCGATATCTGTCATATAGTTCGCTAAAGTAATCGTCTGACTATCACCATCTGCTGTTAATGTCGTATTCGGGTACTTTTCTTTATACGGCATATGTGTTTGCATCGTAACTAAATGAATAAACTGAGGAGCATTTTTTTCTTTTAAAATCTGATACACTTCATCTAACGCAGCTTCATCCGAAATGTAAGGATTTTGCTCGATTTTTTTTGTCGCCGTCATTTCTTTTTCCGTGATAAATTGCTGAAAACCTAATCGACGATAGACATCTTGGCGCTTATACATCGAACTATTATAAGGATGTATCGCACTTGTATAATAACCCTTATCGTTTAATTGCGAGACAACAGAAGGCAAGCGTTTCATCTTGGGTACTAACATCGTATAGGGTGTTGTCATTTGACTATTCATCGTCCCCATTGAAAAACCCGTTAATGCTTCAAATTCAATATTTGCCGTGCCACCACCATAGCTTTGTGATAACATCTGACCGTGATAAGTATCAGCAACCAGTTCGCGATACACTGCTAACGGATCACGGCTCGCACGAATCCCCTCCAGTCGCAGTGGATCTGAAAAACTTTCCGACATGATAAAGACAATATTCGGTTGGTCTTGCAACGTATGGCGTGCTTCCTCTTCCGCCAAGTGCTGATAGTTTTCCACAATACGCTCGACTTCTTGCTGTGAATAGTTCGCTGGTTTTTCCATGGCTTCCACTTTCAAATTATACATAAAGCCGGCAACAAACCCGGTATTATAATAATTCATCTTTTGACTATAAGGAATCCATAACGCTGTTTTGCTATACTGCTTTTTTAACCAATGATTATCTTGATTAAAGTGACCGATTGAAACGAGCAAACCCGTCATCAATCCAAAGCACAGTAGACGCACGAGCTGTTGATAACTTGAGAGTTTTCGACTTTTCCACAAAGCATATAGCAACCAAATGCTTAACACACTTAAACTAATCGCTATCACGATAAATAACGGCTTGCCCAGTATATCTTGAAATAATCGCCACTCGGTAATCATGCGTAAATCATCTGGGTATAGCGGTTCTTCTCGATAACGCATTTTAAAATAGGTTGCTAACCCGATACTTACTATCGTTATAAGATACAAGCTAATCCCTCTAGTAAAAGACCCAAGTAAGGCAATCATCCACATTAAGACAATGAATAGCACGGCTGTGGATAACCAGAATTTCGCAACATGCCATTGAAAGGCAAACTTATACACTAACGTCACAGACAACTGATTTTGCATCCACTGTAAATATAAATGACTGATAAACGTGATTGCGATAAGTAATACACTCTGTTTGATGACACGTTTGATTATAGCTTTTTGACTACGCATCTCTTTAACTCTTTAGCTCTTTTTTCCAAAAGGTATCAAACGGCGTAATCGGCAAATGACGTTTATGTTCACTCTTTAAATAATGGCGTTCAATTTGTTCTGCAGCAGCCTCACTCACACTTTTACCTTCTAAATAGTCATCAATCTCATCATACGTCACCCCTAAAGCGACTTCATCTGGTAACATCGGTTGATTTTCTTCCAAATCAGCTGTGGGCACTTTTAAGTATAACGATTCAGGTGCGGCTAACATTTTTAAAAGCGAGCGACCTTGACGTTTATTTAACCCAGCTAATGGAAAAATATCGGATGCCCCATCACCAAACTTAGTATAGAAACCAGTGACGCTCTCTGCCGCATGGTCAGTCCCAATGACTGCCCCTTGTCGTTCTCCGGCAATTGCATATTGGACAATCATACGTTGACGCGCTTTGATATTCCCTTTATTAAAATCGCCTATTGGTAAATTTTGTTCTGCAAATGTGGCGACCATTGCCGAAACAGCCGGTTCAATATTAATCGCATATGATTCATCTGGTTGAATGAACGAAAGAGCAGCCTGTGCATCACTTTCATCCGCTTGCACGCCATGAGGCAGACGCACCGCTATAAAACGATAACTGTCATCACCCGTTTCTTCTCGCAATTCAGCAATCGCAATTTGCGCTAGTTTGCCAGCCAACGTCGAATCTTGTCCCCCACTAATCCCTAGTACATAGGTCTTTAGAAACGGATGTTGTTTTAAATACTCTTTCAAAAAAGAAACGCGCATGTCGATTTCTTTTTGAGGGTCAATAGTTTCTTTCACCGCTAACACTTTTTTTATTTCAGCTTGCAAAGGTCTCATGTCATTCTCTCCTTTTATCATTTAAAAAGAGTCTACGGAAACTGACTATTCCGTAGACTGCCTAGCATCATTTCGACAATTTTTTAACATCTTCACGTACTTGGTCAATAATCGCTAATTTATGATTGTACGCCGCCTGTGATAAATCAACGGGGTATATTTGTGGGTTTAAGTCGCGTTTGTATTCTTCCCATAAACTTTCATGATTGACATCAGCAAAACGCTTCACGTCTTTTAAGTCTGGTAGTTGATATACGCGCTCCCCTTCCACGTAAATGTCTTGTAAAATCGGACGTGCCTCAAAATCTGTGACTGTTTTATTGATAAACGTGTGCACGGGGTGGAACATGTACAACTCATCTAGTAAATCAGGGCGTTCATGGGCTAATGCCACATAATCCCCTTCGGAACGTTGGTCTTTTTTACTTGTAATGCGCCATACTTGTTTTTTACCCGGTGTGGATACTTTCTCCACATTGCTTGAAAGTTTAATAGTATCTACCATCTCACCCTCATTATTTTCAATCGAAACAATTTTATAAACAGCACCCAAAGCTGGTTGGTCATAGGCGGTAATCAGCTTGGTCCCTACACCCCAAACATCAATCTTCGCTTTTTGCATTTTCAAACTCAAAATTTTCGCTTCATCTAAGTCATTAGACGCGTAAATTTTTGCTTCAGGGAAACCAGCTTCATCTAGCTGTTTGCGTACTTTTTTAGAAATATACGCCATATCACCACTGTCTATACGCACGCCTAAAAAGTTAATCTTATCACCAAATTCACGTGCGACACGAATCGCATTGGGAACACCCGATTTTAACGTATCGTAAGTATCCACTAAAAAGACGCAATCGCGGTGCGTTTGCGCGTAGGCTTTAAACGCTTCATAATCATTACAGTAAGACTGTACGAGCGAATGAGCATGTGTGCCGCTCGTTGGAATACCAAACATTTTACCAGCGCGGACGTTACTGGTTGCATCACAACCACCAATATAAGCAGCACGCGTTCCCCAAATCGCAGCGTCCATCTCTTGAGCGCGACGGGAACCAAATTCCATTAATAAATCGTCCCCTACAACCGACTTAATTCGAGCAGCTTTCGTCGCAATTAGCGTTTGATAGTTCACGATATTTAAGAGCGCTGTTTCAACCAACTGGCACTGCGCGAGTGGTCCTTCTACTTGAACAATCGGTTCATTGCTGTAGACTAACTCTCCTTCCACAGCGGAACGTACGGTACAGCGGAATTTAAATTCACGTAAATAATCTAAAAAGGCTTCTGGATACTCTTCTACTTCTCGTAAATAATCAATGTCCGATTCAGAAAAAGTCAAACGATCGAAATAATGAACCAATCGCTCCAAACCAGCAAAAACAGCATAACCATTTTTGAACGGCATCTCTCTAAAATAACATTCAAAGACAGCGTGTTGATCCGCTCGCCCTAACTCCCAGTACGTTTTCATCATATTAATTTGATACAAGTCAGTGTGCAAAGTAAAACTATCATCTGGATATTTATACGGCATGTCGATTCTCCTAATCTATATTTACCTTCTATTATAACACGAGAGACGCACTGTGTCTTAGACGACGGTATGACTTTTCAAAAAACAAACGACCTATTAAAAAAACTCACGAAAAATCATTTTCGTGAGTCAACTCGGCTTATTTTAATTTATCATGTTCATACACATGGGTTAATTCCAACTCTGGAAATGATTGTTGACGTAATGCTTCATAAAGAACTAAGGCCACTGTATTCGATAAATTAAGTGAGCGAACATGCTCGTCATTCATCGGGATTCTTAAACATTGACGCTCATACTTTTTCATAAAGGGTTCAGGTAATCCCGTCGTTTCTTTTCCAAAAATAAAAAAGTGAGATTGGTCGTCAGCGTAATTAACGTCCACATAGGTTTGATTCGCAAACTTTGTGATGAGATGAAGAGGTTGCTCTCCCACATACTCTAAAAAGGCCTCTAAAGAAGCATGATACGTAATATCCACATCGTGCCAGTAATCTAACCCCGCACGCTTCAACATTTTGTCATCAGTTGAAAATCCTAATGGCTCAATTAAATGCAATGGAGTATTGGTCGCCGCACAAGTTCGGGCAATATTGCCAGTATTGGCAGGTATACATGGTTCAAATAAAACAATATGGTTCGTCATATCTTTCCCTCCATTTTTTCATAAAAAAAAAACGTATCGGCTCGGTGTCAATCACGGCGAGTCCGTTACGTTAGCAAAGTTTTCTTCACTAACTTTTATCAGAACAGGAATCTGATAAAAACTAATGAAAAACAACTAAACTTACTATATCAGAAGGTCTACACCTTTGCAACAAGATTATGAAAAATTATTGACTTTTCTGTGCTTTTTTTCCAATTAGAATATCAACCGATACGGTTAGCGTCTCTGGTAATTGCTTTAACGCACGCTCTCTTGCAGTTTCAGAAGCACTCCAATGCAGGGGCGACATATAAACCGCATCTTCTCGTAATGCTTGCGGAATTGAAAAAGAATAAGTTATCGCAGTATCAGAAATCACTTGCAAACTGTCGTAAAACTTAGCTTTGACAGGAGCATTTTGATAGGTTTGTTTATCAACATCGTCTTCAAAAAATAAAGCGCGCAACTCTTTTAAATAGTCTTCGCGTGGTACGACTTTAATCACTTGGCCTTCGTCATGCAGCACACGTTGAAATTCTTCATAATGACTAGGCGAAAAAATATTCACAATATGACTGATTGAATGGTCTTGAAACGGCAACCGCGTAATATCTGCTATCAACCATGAAACATCTCCCTGATGTTGCGTCGCTAATTCAACCCCTTCTTTTGAAAGGTCACATCCGAAATAAGCCGCTTCAGACTGTTCAGGCAAAAGTTTCGCTAAAAAACTACCCTCGCCACAGCCCGCATCTAGTAATACACGCACCTCTTGTGTCGCTAACACCTCTTGAATCGAAGAGATTAAAGGCGCATAGAGACCTGCTTGAATCATCTTCATGCGATGCGTTAACATAACTTTATCATAACTATTTTTTATCGCTTTATCAGGAAAATATACTGTTCCTTTATTGGATAGATTGTATGTATGCCCTTCTTGACAAATTAGTTGACGGTCTTCCACCATAGTCAATGTCGCATGGCATTTTGGGCAAGCCAAAATCGATTCACTTGCTTTCAATAAGCGAGCTGCTCGCGTTTTTTTCTTTTCTAGCAATCCAATTCCTTCTTTCAAAAACATTTTTCACTTGTCATCATACCATATTTTTTATCATAATATGCTACAATAAAGAAAATGAAGAAGAAGGAAGTGCCTAATTTGATTAAAGAATTTTGTGCAGAAAACTTTACAGATATTCCTAAAGCTATCGCAGCCGGTGCCACACGAATAGAATTATGTGATAACCTAGCAGCAGGCGGAACAACCGTCAGTACAGGCGTCATGGAGGAAACCATTCACTACTGCCACGAAAAAGATATTCCTGTTATGGCTATCATACGCCCACGTGGTGGCAATTTTGTCTACCACGATACCGAATTAAAAATCATGGAAACCGACCTTTTAGAAGCTAAAGCACTAGGTGTTGACGGTATCGTTATCGGCGTATTAAATAACGACAATAGTTTAGATAAAGAAAGCATGGCTCGCTTTATCGCTCTAGCTGAAGGACTACAAATAACTTTCCACATGGCATTTGATCAAATGAGTCATGAGCAACAGCTTGACGCAATTGACTGGCTTGCCGAACAAGAAGTAACACGTATTTTAACACATGGCGGACTGGCTGGAACTCCAATTTCTGATCACTACGAGCATTTAAAGTCGCTGATTGTTTATGCTAACAATCGCATTATTATCTTACCCGGCGGAGGTGTCACATATGAAAACTGTGATGAGGTCATGGAAACACTAAATGTTAATGAAGTACATGGAACTCGTATTGTTAACTATTAAAAAAAACCAGATTATCGATTAAGATAATCTGGTTTTTCTATTGTTATGAGCCAATAAAATAACTCATAAATAAACTTGCGATATTAAAGTAAATGAGTACACTCGTTAAGTCACTTAAAGTGGTGATAAAAGGACCACTAGCGACTGCCGGGTCAAACCCTAATTTATCCATAACCATTGGAATTAAACTACCCGCTAAGTTAGCAACGGTAATCGCACAGAGCATGGCCATCCCAATAACAAATCCTAGCATAAAGTTTTGTTTCCAAATTCCGACAATTAAGAAAATAGTGACTCCCGTAACAAATCCGGTAATGAGTCCTGTTAAGACTTCACCAATAATCAGACTCATAAAACCACGCTCATCATCTTGAACGGCTAAACGACGGACGGCAACGGCTAACGATTGCGTTCCAGCGTTCCCGGCCGTTCCGGTAATAAGTGAAATAAACACTGCTAAAATACTTGCTTCACTGACCAATTCTTCATAGCGCCCAATCAACGTCGCTGTTGACATTCCTAAAAAGAGTAACGTTATCAGCCAAGGTAAACGCTTAGCTGCTGCTTTAAACGGATTTTCCGTTACTTCATCCACGTCAACCCCAGCCAAACCAGAATAATCACTGGTTGCTTCTTCGTCCATTACGTCGATAATATCATCAACGGTTACAATTCCTAACAACCGTCCATCATAATCCGTAACAGGAATCGCTAAGAAGTCATAATCACGCATAGTTCGCGCGACATCTTGTTGGTCATCTCCAACTTTCACCGAAATAACACGCTCGTTCATAATATCAGAAATCAACATATCATCGTCATTTACTATTAAATCCCGCAACGAAATAACGCCAACTAAAAAATCATTGACGTCTTTTACAAAGACATAATAAATCGTTTCAGCTTTACTTGCCTCTTCTTTTAATAAACGCATGGCAGAACCCACGGTCTGTTGCGACTCAATCGCAACATACTCCGTTGTCATAATCGCTCCAGCTGTTTCATCTTCATAGTGCAATAAGTTTTTAATTTCAGCTGCACTTTCTTTTGACATAATACTTAAATACTTGGCAACATCTTGACGATCAAGTTGCTTCAACGTGTCGACAGCATTGTCGGTATACATCTCTGCCAACATCTCTGCCACATAACTCGGTTTCATTTCTTTTAAAAGACCTTCAACATCTTCTTGTTCTTCTTCCAAAACATCGAACATGTCCGCCATCTCTTTTGGCGAGAGATAGGCATATAATAATTGTCGTTCATCTTCTTCTAATTTCAAATAAAATTGACCTTGGTCATAAATATGTAAATCTAAAAACTCACTACGAAATGCTTGAATATGATTGGCTCTCAAGTGTTCACGCAGTTGTGAAAAGTCTTCGGCTATCGTTTCACTCATGGCTTTTCCTCCTGTGTTATTTTATAAGTGGACATTTTGCATGTCATCAGGCATCTCCTGAAAGATATTTAAGCATTCCTTCGTGAAAGGATGATAAAAACTTAAATGATGGCAATGCAAGGCTTGACGCTCCAAGCCACAATCCATGCGTCCACCATATAACTCATCTCCAATGAGTGGACAGCCGATTGCGGCAAAATGAACGCGAATTTGATGTGTGCGTCCTGTATGCAATTGGACTTCTACCAACGCCTTATCTTTTGTACGTTTCTTTAACCAATATTCTGTTAATGACGGCAAGCCGCCTTCTCCCACTGTTCGCTCAATAATCGACGTTTCAACACGCTTGATAGGAAAGTCAATCTTCCCAGTTGGTAACAACTTATCTTTATCATCTCCGACCAATGCTAGATACTTTTTCGTTACCCGACCAGCGCGCAACTCTTTATCCATCATCGCATGTGCATAACCATGTTTAGCAAACAACATTAGCCCCGTTGTATCACGATCCAATCGCGTCACGACATGAATGACTTGATTAGGGTAATTCTGAGACTGGTAATAATGTTTTACCCGGTTCGCCATAGTCCCATTAGGATGATATTGAGCGGGAATAGAGGCAACCCCCACCGGTTTATTGACAATTAAATAATGTTCATCTTCAAAAATAATATCAATTGGTGTTACGTCTGGTAGCAGCGTTTCATGCTCCCCTTCATCAGGTATGATCACAGTGACCTCATCTAAATAGGATAACACATATCGCACTGTTTTTTCTACCCCATTTACACCAATCCAACCACCTTGATACTTGATTTTAGCTAATAAACTTCTGGAAATCCCTTGCTCATTCAAAAACGTCTTTAGCAAACGTGGTTCTTCTTTTTCATAACGCCAACTAAATTTCATCGTCGCCTCCGTTATGCGTATCTTCTTCCTCTATAAAGGCATCTTTTACACGACGCCAAAAATGGGTATGACGGTATGAAGCAAAATGAATCCGCTCATCCGCAATTTTATAACGAATGGAGGCGATAGCTGATTGTGGAAAACTCAATTGATCGATGGTTAATAAATAATCATTGTCAGCGCACAGTCTTACCTCAATCCATTCATCCCCTGCAATCACTAATGGCGACCCTAACGTGCGGTACACGCGATTATTTAGCGAAGCAATCTCTGTTAATTGTAACGCATTAATACGTGGATGTAAGACAGCACCTCCGACACTCTTATTGTACGCTGTCGAACCCGTCGGAGTCGAAACCGATACGCCATCACCACGAAACCGTTCAAAATGCTCCTCTTTGATAAATATATCAGCAACCATTGTCGTATTTACTTTTTTGATAATACATTCATTTAACGCTAAAAAATGTTTTTTCTCCTGTGTTTCATCAGCCAAAGTCACTTCTACATCTAGTAAGGGATAGCTCACACTTTTCTGCTCTTCATGAAGCAAACTATCAACTAACTCTTCTAATTCAAAGTCACGCCAGTCAGTATAGAAGCCTAGATGTCCCGTATGGATACCAATAAATTTTATCGTAGCAAGTTGATGAGCATAACGATGAAACCCTGAAAGAAGTGTTCCGTCACCGCCAATCGTTAAGACGATATCTGGCCGCTCATTGACCATTTCAAATGGCGGTTTATTCAAAAGTGTTTTTAATCGAGTTAGTACTACCTGTGATTGTGGTGAAGGACTTGCTATCATGGCAATCCGCATTTCATTCTCCCTTTCTCTTCCTACTCATCTTTATTCCATTGCTCACGCATAGCTAAGAAATCTTGATAGTAGCGATCATTCATTTTCCCGCGACCGTGTGAAAATAAGTGCTGGGCTTCTTGAATTTCTTCTCTAATTTTTGACATTTCTTCATCTAGTAAGTTAGCGGCTTCCGACGCATTTTTCAAGCGCTCATTAATCTCAGCCGGAAACTCACCTTGATACTTATAGTTCAATGAATGTTCAATGGTCGCCCAAAAATTCATCGCAAGTGTTCGAATTTGAATTTCTGCGTATAACTTCTTTTCACCAGTGACTAATTGAACCGGATATTCAATAATCAAATGATACGAACGGTAACCACTTTCCTTATTATGCGAAATATAATCACGTTCCTGTACGACAGTCATATCTTTACGGTTCTTAATAATATGAACGACTTCATAAATATCATCTACAAACTGGCACATGATACGCAACCCCGCGATATCTTGCATCTCTTCTTCTAAATTTTCCATCGAAATGCCGCGAACTTTGGCTTTCGTCTTAATGCTGTCAACGGGTTTTACACGACCAGTGACAAACTCAATCGGCGCGTGTTGATTTTGCTCGCGAAATTGTTTTCGAATCCCTTTTAATTTAATTTTCATTTCTGAAACAGCTTGTTCATATGGTGCTAAAAGCTCGTCCCAATTTGTCATACGACTTCCCTCATTTATACAAAAAATAAAAATCCTGCATCTTCTATTTTATCATAAAAACGACAGAACCGTTAGTCGTCGCCATTATCGATTAAGATGTTTACAGTTGACCTTTTGCTTTGTCTTAGCGAAAATAAAGAAAAGACCTTTAGAGGAGCGACCTTATGGAAACTTTAGAAATTGAATTTAAAAACCTACTGACCCAAGCAGAATTTCAAGCGCTATACAATACTTACCAGTTAGACACGCAACCATCTTGGGAACAAACGAATGTGTACTATGACACACCACAGCACCATTTAGCTGAAAAAAAAGCGGCATTACGCTTGCGACTATTGCCTCACCATGCCGAAGTCACTTTAAAGACCCCTGTTAATCATGGTTTATTAGAAACTACTTTTCCTCTCTCAAAAGAGGAGGGGGACCACTGGATACAAGCAAAACGTTTACCAAGCGCCCCTAATATTATTGAAAAGTTAGAAAGTTTAGATATCGACTATCTCACGCTTCAACCTTTCGCTCAACTTACAACTAGACGCGTTGAATATCCTTTAACAGAAGGCGCCCTGCTCGTCCTAGATGAAAGTTGGTATACCCACGGCCATGACTACGAACTTGAGTTAGAAGTCGAAGATTTCGAAAAGGGACAGGTTTTGTTTAACTCATTGCTCGCCAAGCATGCTATTCCTAAGCGCCCTACTCCAAATAAAATCCAACGAGCATTTACAAAACTGTTATAAGACACTTTATTTCTCATTTTTCTATTTTTCTGTTACATTTAGGGTACTTAATTAATATTTATTGGAGCGATGGTCATGTTAGAAATTTATGTCTTTGTGCACCCGCTTTGTTCCGACTGTCTTAAAACAGAAAAACAGATTTTACAACTTGTCCAACAGGTTTCAAAAAAAGTAAAGTGCCATTTTATTCCGATGCTTAGTTTGCCAAGTTTTGAACAGCAAATTCAGCAAAAAGAGGATGAACTATCCTTAGGCGAACGCAATCAACTCTTTCAAGACTTATATCAATTTACTTTAGATTATAAAACGATTCAGTTGCAAGGTAATCGACTAAGCCGACGCTTTATGTTAGCTGTCCAAGAGCAGTTTTGTCATCAAAAATATCCTTATACAAGCGATTTAATCAAAAAAACCGTACACGAAATAGGTGCAGATTGGGAAACGTATCGCCTCGACAGAAAATCACCTATCATCCAACACTTTTATGAACTCGATCAACAAATTGCCAAAGATATGGGACTGACACATCACGTTGGTGCTGTTATTTTCCACTATGATAAACATATGGACTTTGGTATTTATACGGATGAACATCCTTCATATGAAGTACTTTCTGAGTTGATTTTAGGGGACTTAACCGATAAGGAACGTTATTCTTTCTCTACATTGATTGATAAAGCAACGCATTGGCAAACTACTCACTGTCATCTGATTGAACAGAAAAAGTAACACATGACGGTTCTAAGCGAATAATGTGCAAGTATGACAACAACCAAAAAGAGTCACCAATCCTAAAATGGATTGGTGACTCTTTTGTTATTGGCTTTTAAAGCAACGTTTTCAACTCAACTTCTGGATATTTGTCCGCAAACCAACGCATAGCAAACTGGTTCTCAAATAAGAATAACGGTTGGTCATAACGGTCTTTCACTAAAATATTACGACTAGAGCCCATATTTTCATCCAATTGTTCTGGGTCAATCCAACGAGCGGTTTTATTTCCCATAGGTGTCATAATTACTTCGGTATTATACTCATTAAGCATTCGGTGTTGGAATACTTCAAACTGCAATTGTCCAACTGCACCGATGATATAGTCTTCTGTGACATACGTTTTGTATAACTGAATAGCACCTTCTTGGACTAACTGTTGCATCCCTTTATGGAATGATTTTTGTTTCATGACATTTTTCGCCGTAACTTTCATAAACATCTCTGGCGTAAATTGTGGCAATTCTTCATAAGCAACATCCAGCTTACCGCTATAAATGGTATCGCCTATTTGATAATTACCCGTATCATACAACCCAATAATATCCCCCGCTACCGCATTTTCGACAGTTTCTCGACTATCCGCCATAAATTGTGTCGAGTTATTTAATTTAATCTTCTTACCCGTGCGTTCTAACGTGACGTCCATACCACGTTCAAACACGCCCGAACAAACACGCACGAAAGCAATTCGGTCTCGATGAGCAGGGTTCATGTTAGCTTGAATTTTAAAAATAAAGCCAGAGAAATCCTCATTGTCTGGTTCGACAATCGTTTCATCTTGAGTCTTATGAGCAGAAGGTTTTGGCGCAAATTGTAAAAATGTCTCTAAGAATGTTTGTACACCAAAATTCGTTAACGCAGAACCAAAGAATACAGGCGTCAACTCACCCGCTGCGACTAAGTCGGCATCAAACTCATTACCCGCTTCGACGAGCAACTCAACTTCCTCTAAGACTTGGCGATAAATACTATCTTGAGCGAGTTTATGTTCACTTGGCAACTCGCCTTCTTCATTTAACATAGCAAAGCGTTCGTTATCATATTTTTCAGGGTGATAAAATTCAATTCGTTTATGATAAATATCATAAATTCCTTCTAACCCTTTCCCCATGCCAATCGGCCAATTCATCGGATAGGAATCAATCTCTAAAACTTCTTCTAACTCTTCTAATAAATCGAGTGGGTCACGACCGTCCCGATCTAGTTTATTCATAAATGTAAAAATAGGAATCCCACGCATGCGACAAACTTGGAAAAGTTTTTTCGTTTGAGCTTCAATCCCTTTAGCTGTATCTACTACCATGACAGCTGCGTCCACAGCCATTAATGTCCGATAGGTATCTTCAGAGAAATCCTCATGTCCCGGGGTGTCTAAGATATTCACACGTTTTCCATCATAGTCAAATTGCATAACCGAGCTGGTAACAGAAATCCCACGTTGCTTTTCAATTTCCATCCAGTCTGATTTAGCAAAATTCCCCGTCTTTTTCCCTTTTACTGTTCCTGCAGAGCGTATCGCGCCACCAAATAATAATAATTTTTCTGTAATCGTTGTTTTCCCCGCATCCGGATGCGAAATAATCGCAAACGTGCGACGCTTATCGACCGCTTCTTGTATCGTTTCTTTCATTTATATAGACTCCTTTAATCTTGACTTGTGCTCACTTATTTTCACAATAACAAGCGCTAGTATATCATGAAAAAGATGTGAAATAAAGTCAGGCTATGACGGTTCTTGACTATCTTCTACCGCATGAGAGACGTGTTCAAACGTATCCGCCAAGATTGCCATAACGTGATCATCATCTAATGAGTAGTAAACCGTCTTCCCTTCTTTGCGTGACTTCACAAGATGATTAGTTCTTAAAACACGTAATTGATGCGAAACAGCGGATTGTTCCAACCCTATCTTTTCACTAATGGCTCCAACATTTAACTCTGAAACAGTCAATGCCGTTAATATTTTCAAGCGTGTAGGATCTCCCAACGCTTTATATAGCTGACTTACCGACTGGATTAGTGTCTCACTTGGTTCTAAACGAATCTTTTCGCTCATGTTTTCTCCTCATCCTTTTCCTTTATACATATAGTAAAAAACTGTTAATGACCAGCTCAGCTGTGATTAACAGTTTTACTTTTACTTTTAATGTTTCTCGACTAAGCGTTGAATATCCGCTTTAATGTCATCTAATTTTGCTTGAGCTACATCTCTTTCTTCCCCTTGTACGCCAATGTAAAATTTAATCTTTGGCTCCGTTCCGGAAGGGCGAATCGCTACCCAACTACCATCTTCGAGTAAATATTTTAACACATTCGCTTGTGGTAACGTAATGTCGCTAACCTGACCTTCATTCGTCGTAGCTTTTTGTGTTTGGAAGTCTTGTGTGACGACGACGTTCTTACCTCCAAATGATTGGATTCCCTCAGCACGTGTGTCACGCATTAACGCTTTGATTTTCTCAGAGCCTTCCGCACCGTCCATTGTAACAGAAATCGTTTCTTCGATGAAATAACCATATGTTTCAAATAACTCTTGTAAAGCGTCATACATGGTTTTGTTTTCCGCTTTATAATAAGCAGCAATCTCTGCTAGTAATACGAGTGCTTGAATCGCATCTTTATCTCGAGCAAAATCTTGAATCAAATAGCCATAACTTTCTTCAAATCCAAATAAGAAAGTCTTCTCACCGGTTGCTTCATATTCTTTAATTTTTTCCGCAATAAACTTAAATCCAGTCAAAACATCAACCATTTCAATATCAAAATCTTTTGCAATCGCAGTAGCCATCTCACTTGATACAATAGATTTTAACGCCACACCATTTTGAGGAAGTGTTTGTGCATCGCGGTGAGCTGTCAAAATATAATGAAGCATGATAGCCGCAATTTGATTACCTGTTAAGATAGTATATTCCCCATCAGGCATTCTCACCGCCGCACCTAAACGGTCAGCATCAGGGTCTGTGGCTAATAGCAAATCTGCTTCTTCTTCTTTCCCTAGACGAATCGCATACTCAAATGCGGAATATTCTTCTGGGTTGGGCGATTTCACGGTTGAAAAATCCGGATCTCCTTCTGCTTGTTCTGGTACAATCACAAAGCTATCAAAACCTGCTTGTTTCAAAGCACGCTCTCCTAGCATTTTACCCGTACCGTGTAGAGGTGTATAGACCAGTTTTAAATCTTTCCCCACTGATGCTACTAATTCGTGATTAATAGTCACGCGTGACATCTCTTCTAAATAGCGGGCATCTAATTTTTCACCGATTGTTTCAATCAATTCATGCTGTTCATCCGCCACTTCTAATTCCAATGGGTTTTCAACCGCACGCACGAAACGTGTCACCGCATCGGCATCTTGTGGGGGCATTTGTCCGCCATCTTCACCATATATTTTATAGCCATTATAAGCTGCTGGATTATGACTAGCTGTAATCATAACACCCGCAATACAGTTTAATTCGCGTACAGCAAAGGATAACGTCGGTGTTGGACGTAAGCTTTCAAAAACATACGCTTTAATTCCATGATGAGCTAAAACACGCGCTGTCTCCAAAGCGAACTCAGGCGACTGATGACGTGAATCATAAGCAATCACGACGCCACGTTCTTTAGCTGCTTCACCTTTTTCTAAGATAAGTTGACTCAGTCCCTCTGTCGCTTGACGAACCGTATAGATATTCATACGATTAATCCCCGCGCCCAGAATACCGCGCATCCCAGCCGTTCCAAATTCAAGCGGTTGGTAAAATGCATCGTATTTTTTATCGGCATCTTCTGCAAGGGCTCTCATATCTGCTTGTAAGTTTTCTGGTAAAGTCTGACAACTATTCCAAGTTTCAAATAACGTTTCAACTGTTTTCATAATTCGACTCCTCTTGTAAAAATTCATTCATGTTCATATTATATCATTAATTTGTTTTCTTTCCTATCGAATAAAAAAAAGAAAGAAAGCTAAAACCATCGCTTTCTTTCTCTCGTTTGTTACGCATAATCAACGTATATCTTTACATTTATTGATAAATGGCTTTAATCGGATCGATTTTCGCTGCATTAAAGGCTGGAATAATTCCGAATACTAAACCAATAGCCGTCGAAACAGATGCAGAGATTAATGTCATCTTAAGACTGACAATTGCTTCAATCTCAAACACAGATGACAGTCCTTGAGCTATCAACCAGCCAAGTAAGATACCAATCAATCCACCGATTAAGGTAATAAAGGCTGCCTCCATTAAAAATTGTAGCAATATGTTAGACGGGCGCGCGCCTATCGCACGTCTAATCCCGATTTCACGTTTACGTTCAGTAACAGAAACGTACATGATATTCATGACACCAATACCACCAACTAATAAGGATATAGCCGTAATCATCACTAGGCCGATAACGACTTGTTGAATCATTTTCTCGACTTCTTGACGCATTTGCTCGTTTGATTTATCTTCTTCAAACTCACCGATTAAATCTGGATGTGCTTCTTTTAATAAATCATTAGCTTGCATGATGATACTCTCACGGTCTGCACCGTCTTGAATGGTAATTTTAATCGCATTCATCGGTTTACTTTTTGTTAGTTGATTATAAGCTTTCTTTGGCACGACCGAATAAAAATCATTCTCGTCAAATGTCGTAGAAAAACCACCTTCAAAATCAATTTCCTTCTTAACGCCGATAACTAAAAATTTTTCGCCATCAACATCTATCGCACGTCCCACAATATTCGCAGGGTTCTTCGTTCCTAAACTATATTGCAACGTATCATGCGCTAAGACAATCACATTTTCATTCACATCTGCCGGTGTAATATCTCGACCATAAGCGACTTTATTGTCTCCTTGATTCGCGACAATTTCCGTGCCACCACTACTTGTAAAATATTGAATATTAGCACTGATCGTTTCAATTGAACTCATTCCATATCCGTATGAACCGGCAATACCTTTAACATTTTCAAGTTGTTGCAATTGTTTTAAATCATTACGAGTAAAGTTAAATGGCTCATAGTTTTGAGCGACTTCATCATCATCTTCTCCAACTTCTTCTCTAAAAATCAGTTTGATTACATTGGAATTAGTCGACTCCATCATTTTTAGACTGCTTTGTTTCATTCCTTCACCGATTGCTGAGACAGTTACTACGGCAGCAATCCCAATGATAATACCAACCATGGTAAGAAACACGCGTAGCTTATGTGCTCGTAAACTTAAAAACGTACTCAGGATGAGATTTTTAAACATCCGTCTCAACCTCCTCATCCATAAACAACCCGTCTTTCATGCGAATAACACGTGTTGCATATTTCTTCATATCATCATCATGGGTTACCATGACGATTGTTTTGCCTTCTTGATTAAGCTTGGTCAAAATCCCCATAATATCACGACTTGTTTCACTATCTAAAGCCCCTGTCGGTTCATCTGCCATAATTAATAGCGGGTCATTCACAAGTGAACGCGCAATAGCTACCCGTTGTTGTTGTCCACCAGACAGCTCCGTTACTTTTGACTTTTCTTTTTCAGATAAGCCCACCATATCTAAATAGTGCTTCGCAATTCGTTTGCGTTCATTATCTGACTTTTTACCTTCATATACCATAGGGAGTCCAACATTTTGACTGACATTCAACGACTGAATTAAGAAAAACTGTTGAAAAATAAACCCTAGATATTTATTACGTAAATCTGATTTTTGATTCTCTGTTAATTTTGAAACATCTTCTCCATTGAAAAAGTAATGACCGTCAGAGATTTGATCTAGAAAGCCAATAATATTCATTAGCGTGGTTTTCCCACTACCAGATTTTCCCATAATCATGACGAATTCGCCACGATAGATAGTCAAATCTAGATTTTTTAATACATGAAGTTGCTCTTTACCCACAGGATAATATTTATTAATTCCTTTCATTTCAATTAAAGGAATGGCGTGTGAGGAAATATCTGTCATTTTTATTCCTCCTCTTCTACGACTGGTGCTTCGCCACCAATAATGTCTCCATCTTTCAGAGGTGTTTTAGAACTAACAATCACACGATCCATTGCCTCTAGACCTTGAGTGACTTCAACTTCTTTCTCTTTACTTGCTTCCTCTTTTTTATCAGCTTTGGCTTTCTCGTCACCTTCTTTAACTTCCGGTGTTTCAGCTTCTGCTGCTTCTTTGATGGTAATATTTTTTCGTAACACTGTTCCAAAATCATCTACTAATACATAGGCTTGCTCGCCTTCATGTTTTACCGCTTTGCTTGGAATCTTAATCGCTTTATCACTTAAATTGACTGCTGCTTGCACATGGAAGCCATTTTTCAAGTTTTCTTTCGATTCAATAGAAAGCTTAACCGTATAGTTTGATAAGTTACTTGAGCCGCCGCCCATTTCTCCTTCACCACCGGAACCTTGTCCAGGTGTTTCAGAAATATAAGTAATCGCACCATTGACATTTTCATTATTCGCGATAATCTTAATATTCGCTTTTTGGTCAACCTTCAACTTTTCAACATCTTTCTCATTGACCGTCCCTACCACATAATAGTCTTCAGACGTTAAGTTCAAAATCGCACTGTCTCGTGTTTTTTCTTGAGGTATAGAAACTTTTCCTTTAAATGGTGCTTTAACTTGATTGACTTGACGCGCCATGACATCATTTAACTGCTCTTGTAATTGCGTCAAACGAACATCAAAACTATTAATATCATAGCGTAAAGCAATCGCTTCACGTGCTTCTGGCGTGTTTTGGCTAGGTGCTGTCTCTTCTCCTTCTTCTGTTGAAGCTGCGCTACCAGATGCCAATTGTTTTAATTCTAATTCCATTTGGCGAACCGCTTTATAACGTTCTGCCTCTGTTGATTGAATCGTCGATTTAATTTCAGCAATTTCTTTTTCACTGTTTGGGTCAACATATTGATATAATACAGTGCCTTCTTCTACTAAATCACCGTTAGCTACTTGTAAATCTCCCAGTTTTCCTAACGTATCATCCTTCACAAATTCTTGTGATCGAACAGGTGTGACAGTTCCGTTAATAAAAACTTGTTTCAAGCCAACAATATCAAAATATTCAATCCCGTTATCCTCAGGCCCCTCCATATTTTCTGGTAGGTCTTTTTTGCCGCCTAATCCAAACAATAAATAAGCTATTACCGCTACGACTAAAACGACGCCTCCAATTATAAATCCTCTTTTTTTCGTCATGTTTCTACTCCTTTTTTGCAATACCTTTACAAGTATGACAAGTTTATTTAATAGTTGTCACTATTATAATACATCGGCATAGCATCTCCCACTCTTTTTTTGAATTTTAATCTTACAATCTTGTCACAATAAAAAAAGAGCTATGGGAAATCCCATAGCTCCTACTTTAATTATTAAGCTTTAACGATGTTTGTTGCTTGAAGTCCACGTTGGCCTTCTTCAACATCAAAAGTTACTGCTTGACCTTCTTCTAATGTTTTGAATCCTTCAGATTGGATAGCTGAGAAATGTGCAAACACATCTGTACCGTCCTCTTGTGTAATAAATCCAAAACCTTTGTCTGCGTTAAACCATTTTACTGTACCGTTATTCATAAATATTTCCTCCTAATACGTACTTATGTACGCTTGTTATTGCAATAATATGACGTATAAAAGGAAATAATATTTCTTAAAATATGTATCCTAATGTGTATCAAAATCACTACATTAATAACTATAACATGTTCCCATGGGTTTGTATAGCTTTATTACTTATAATCTTATTTTGCTTCCATTAGTTCTAATGGTGAATCAATTTTTTTATCTAGTTTTTTACCAGAGAAGTGATCATAAGCAGCTTGCAGAGCAATACGTCCCATTTCTTCAGGTTGTTGCGCAATCGTTGCATTTAAACGGCCGTCTTTTACAGCTTTCACACCATCTTCGTTTCCGTCAAAACCGACAACAATCACATCTGTTTTTCCAGCTGCTTCTAACGCTTCCAATGCACCTAACGCCATTTCATCATTTTGTGCAAAAACAGCTTGAATATCTTTCGTTGATTGTAAGATGTTTTCCATAACGGTTAAGCCCTTAGCACGGTCAAACTCTGCTGATTGTTTTTCCACGACTTCTAATTTACCGTCTGCAAATTCATCAAACCCTTTTCCACGTTCACGTGTTGCTGAAGCACCTGGTACTCCTTCTAACTCGACAACACGTCCATTTTCACCAATTTTATCTAAAATAAACTGAGCCGCCATTTCGCCACCTTTTACGTTATCAGATGCAACAAGAGTTAAAACCTCGCCGCCGTCACTACTACGGTCAATGGTAATCACAGGAATATTCGCTGCATTAGCCGATTCGACAGCGGGTTGAATGGCAGAAGAATCTACAGGATTAACTAAAATCACATCGACTCCTTGTTGAATTAAATCATCCATATCGTTACTTTGCTTCGCCGAATCATTTTGTGCATCGACTACGACCGTCTTCGTACCATTCTCGTCTGCCAAATCAACAATACCTTCTTTTACAGAGACAAAGAACGGGTTGTTCAATGTGGAAATACTTGCGCCAACTTTTAATTCACTGGCCTCTTTCTTCTCCACGTCTCCACTATCTTTTGCACCGTTATCCAGTGTGGCTGCACCACATCCTGCTAACATCAAACCTGTGACTGCTAAACCTGCTAATAATTTTTTCATTGCTATTTCCCCCTTTTATTTTTTCTTACGGTCAAGTAAGACCGCAATAATAATCACAATACCTTTTACAATTTGTTGATAGAAACTTGAGACACCTAGTAAGTTAAGACCGTTATTAATCGTCCCGATAATAAGTGCCCCGACTAATGTGCCAAAGATACGTCCTTTCCCACCAGAGAGACTCGTACCACCTAAGACCACGGCAGCAATCGCATCCATTTCAAAAGCTTGACCAGCAGTTGGTTGTGCAGAATTTAAACGAGACGTTAAGATAATCCCTGAAAGAGAAGCCATTAAACCAGATAACGTATAAATCCACATTTGAACACGGTCGGTATTAACACCAGCTAGTTTTGCTGCTTTAATATTGCCACCAATCGCATAGGTTTTCTTCCCGAAAGCTGTTTTATGTAACAAAACAAAGAGTAAAGCAAAACTAACAAGCATGATAATAATTGGAAACGGAATACCAAATAAATAACCACGTCCGATAAATTGGAATAAGAAACTATCTCCAATACCGGTAATCGGATTCCCGTTTGTATAAACGAGTGTCAAGCCACGATAAATTGTCATTGTCGCTAAAGTGGCAATAAATGGCGCCATATTGCCTTTTGCAATAAGCAAGCCGTTAATCATCCCTAAAATAGCCCCAACCATTAAGCCCGCTATCATTGCAAGTAATGGCGACATGCCTGATGAAATCAGCCCTGCTACAAAAGCTCCTGATAATGCCAACGTTGAACCAACTGATAGGTCAATCCCACCTGTTAAAATAACAAAGGTCATGCCGAATGCAATCAAGGCATTGACAGATACCTGACGCAACAAGTTTAATAAGTTAACAGACGATAAAAAACTCGGATTCATAATCGTCACTAAAATCACTAGGACGACCAGTGCCACAAGGGGTCCCAATTTCGAAAGCCATTTTCCCATATCTTTTGATGATTTTTGTTTCGTCATTTCTTTATTCATTGATAATTCCTCCTGTCGCAAGTTGCATGACACGTTCCTGAGTAGCTTCTTCTTTCGCTACTTCTCCCATCAAGCGTCCTTCGCGTACTACCATAATGCGATCACTAATACTTAAAACTTCTGGTAAATCACTGGAAATCATGATAATCGCCACGCCACGTTCAGCTAACTCGTTGATTAATAAATAAATCTCACGTTTTGCACCTACATCGACTCCACGAGTCGGTTCATCTAAAATTAGTACTTTTGGCCCAATTCCTAGCCATTTGGCTAAAACGACTTTTTGCTGATTCCCTCCTGACAAGCTACTTGCAGGGTCTTCAACGCTCGCTGTCTTAACTGTTAAACGCTCGACTAACAATTCAACAAAATCATCAATGAGCTTATCATTTAATAACCCCGCCTTTGAAAATTCACCAACAGAAGGTAGTAAGACATTGTCACGAATAGAAAAATCTAGAATCAATCCTTCATCTTTTCGGTCTTCAGTTAGAAAACCAATACCTTGACGAATGGCTTCTTCTGGACTTTTAATCGTCAATTCTTTGCCTTCTAAACGAATCGTCCCACGACTCTTAGGTAGTAAACCAAAAATCGTGCGCATGATTTCCGTTCGACCAGCGCCCATTAGACCTGAAAAACCGAGTATCTCGCCACTTCGCACGTTAAAGCTAATATCTTCAAATACACCGTCTAACGCTAAGTTTTCTACCTCAAAACGAACTTCGCCAATCTCACTCGTTTTTTCTGGATAAAAGTCACCAATCTCTCGACCAACCATCTCGCGTACGACTTGTTCCATTTGCGTTTCCGCGATTTGACGAGTCGAAACAGAGATACCATCACGCATGACCGTAATCCGATCACACATCTCAAAAATTTCTTCCATACGATGCGAAATATAAACAATCGATACGCCCTGCGCCTTTAGCTTATGCATGACATCAAATAACACACGTATTTCACGATTGGTTAAGGCGGCAGTTGGCTCGTCCATGATAATCACTTGCGCATTCGTCATTAACGACTTCGCAATTTCTATCATCTGTTGTTGACCAACTGACAACTCGCCCATTTCTCGATACAAATCAATCTTAATATTTAACTGTTCAAAAACCGCTTGTGCTTCCTTCTCCATCGCTCGATAGTCCAGTAAGCCCAGTTTCGTCCGCTTTTCACGATTTAAAAACAAGTTATCAATCACTGACATTTCACCAATCGCATTAATTTCTTGATGAATGAAACTCACACCAGCTAATTCGGCTTCTTTTGTTGAATTATAATAGGTTTCCTGACCATCTATCACAATCGCGCCCGCATCTCGCTTGTGCAATCCTGTTAAAATATTCATTAACGTCGATTTCCCTGCACCATTTTCTCCCATAAGCGCGTGAATCTCGCCTGGCAGTAATTCAAAATCAACACCTTCTAATACACGATTGGCACCAAATGCTTTTTTAATGCCTGTCATCGTAATTTCCATCTTGTCACCCCATTCTTTCTAAAACAAAACACCCGCATGTAATATCACATTAGCAAAAGGGGTCGCTTCCCCCGTTCGAATGACAGCTACTGCTTGTTGACTCTGTTCTTTTAATGTTTCATGACTCACCCAATCAATCATGTCCTCTGAAAAACGCTGTTGCATGGCATACGCCATTTCAGGATTTTGTGGGACTATTTCATTGGCCAACGTGATTTTTTCAATCTCCATATCATCCATCACGCAATCTAAAACTGTTAAAAAGTCAGGGGTTCCTAGTGTCAACGCCACATCAATTTTTTTAACCCCTTTTGGCACAGGTAAACCTGCATCTGCGATAATTAATTGATCCGTATGTCCTAAATCTGCTAACACCTTACTAATTTCACTATTCAATATGCCATGTTTTTTCATATGCTTCATGCTCCTTTAAAACTGAAATCGTCGGAATCCCTGCTTGCGCACCGGCTTTTTGAATCGCCACTGATGAAGCTAAATTTCCAAATGTCACACTATCTTTTAACGCCCAGCCATTAACAATCCCAACCGCTAAGGCACCATTAAATGTATCACCAGCTCCTGTCGTATCCACCGGTCGTACGAGAAACGGTGGTACTTTTACCATCGCTTTTCCGTCATAGAAAACAGCCCCTTCTGACCCTAATGTAATAATGAGCTTATTTGGATACATCTTTAAAACGGTTTCATAATCTTGCCCTGGAAATAGCACTTCAAACTCCGTTTCATTCGGTGTTAAATAAGTCGCTTGATTCAATGTTTTTTCCGATAAGGCACGCGCGGGAGCTGGATTTAAAATAGTCGGAATATCGTGACGATCACAAAAATCTACGACCCACTCTACCACATCTGCTGCGATTTCATGTTGCAACACGACCACGTCACTAGCAAGTAAACGTTCCGTTTGGGCTTCTAAATGCGCCACTGACAAATCACCGTTACTACCCGGCACAATAATAATACGATTATCGCCATCTTTGACAATAATATGAGCAACACCAGTAGATTGATTGGCTATTGTTGCCATCCCTTGTGTGTCAATGCCGTTTTCTTCTAAATTATGTAACACATCCTGTCCAATTTGGTCATCACCTACTGCACCAATCATCGATACTTTTGCCCCTAAACGACTGGCTGCGACTGCTTGATTAGCCCCCTTACCACCAAAAAACGTTTCAAACGTCCGACCAAAAACCGTTTCACCTTCACGAGGTACCACGTCCGTATTGACCACATAATCGACTGAACAACTTCCTACTACTGTTACATGTTTCATACAATCACCTTTCTCATCGTTTGTCCTTCTACCATCTCCACGGGAATTGTAATACTCTCCGTTTCAATAGGCTCATTCTCAATCTTTTTAATTAATGTTTCTGCTGCTAAATAGCCCATGTGATAAACATTTTGCTTAACAGTCGTCAGCTGCGGAGTCGACAATTCTGCAAAATCAATCCCGTCATACCCCATAATTTGTAAATCATTAGGCACATCAAGACCTTGTTGTAAAGCAGCTTTTAAAATATACATGGCGTGCATATCATTCGTCGCCACAACCGTATCAATTTCTCCGACTCTCTCCAGAACAGTCGCAACAATCCGATTAATCGTTTCAAGCCCAAACGTTTCCACCGCCAATGTTTCATAAGGTATAGCCGCCTGTTCCAAGGAATTTATCAGTGCTTTATTCTTTTGTTGAACACTCATTAATTCTTGAGGACCGACCATAATCAACACTTTCTTAGGTTGTGTTTGACACACATACTCTCCAATCATTCGTCCACCTAATTGATGATCTGATTTAACAAAAAACTGACTCTCTTTTGTCGTACGGTCAACTTGAATAAATGGAATCGCGCTCTCCTGTTCTTCGCTAGCTTCAACCGCCGTGATAATCCCTGCAAAATTATGTTGTTGGAATGAACGATAATATTGTTCTTGGCGAGCAGTATCGTTCGACGTATTACTCAACACCATTTGATAATTTTTTTCTACTAAGAAATCTTCCGCTCCTCGAGCTAACATTGGAAAAAAGGGGTTTGTAATATCTGGTAAAAGTAACGCAATCATTCGCGTTTTATTTTGAAATAATGAACGGGCAATCTCATTAGGTCGATAATCTAACTTTTGAATAGCCGCTTCTATTTTTAATTTCGCCTGATCGCTTACGTATCCTTTGTTGTTAATATAACGCGATACCGAAGCGACAGATAAACCTGCTTCTTTCGCGACTTCCTTAATCGTAGCCATCACTATCACCCTCACTTTTTAAATAGGTAACCGATTACACATTAAATTGTAACCGGTTACCTATCTTTTGTCAAATAGTTTGTGTTATATAATTTTTATCCATAAATTGGTATAAAAAAGACAACAGTCGTTTAACTGTTGTCTTTTCCTTTAATTTATTTCGCTACTTGTTTTCTTTTCAGATAAGCAACGATAGTGATTATCATCATTCCTACCCAAACAAGCCAAAGTGTTGCAGATTCTCCTGTTTGAGGTAATCGTTTTTCTTCTGTTTTCGGTGCCTTATCTTCAGGCTTCGCTGGTTTTGTAGGTTCTTCAGGATGAATATCCTCTACATACGTATTCGTTACCGTATAACCTGTTTCCATATCACCTGAAATGGTACTTTCGTACCCAGGAACGGCCACTTCGTTTACTGTGTACTGGATTTCTTCACCGTCTTGATATTGATCAAGCTCTGTAAAGACATATTGCCAGTTGTTGTCTTCCGATAATGTGATTTCGGATACTTTTTCACCATTCGCAAGAAGCTCTATTGTAACTTGTTCTGCTTTAGGTCCTACCCATTCTTTGGTGACACCGATACTGCGATTTCCTTCAATCGTATTGACAATAGTAAAGCCATTTTCCATGTCACCTGTCATTGTACTACTGTATCCGTCAAGCGCTACTTCTTCCACTGTATAGTCAATCGCTTCGCCTGTCTTCGCATCGTACTGTGGCAAGTTTTCAAAAACAGCCTGCCATTCATTATCTGCGGATAGTTCTAAGTCTGATACTTTTTCACCGTTCGCTAATAACTGAACCGTTACCGAGTCAGCTGCTTTCCCTACCCATTGTTTTTCAACAGGGATATCCATTGTTTCAATGTTCGTATTCACTACTTTGAAACCTGTTTCCATATCACCTGAAATGGTACTTTCGTACCCAGGAACTGCCACTTCGTTTACTGTGTACTGAATTTCTTCGCCGTCTTGATACTGATCAAGCTCTGCAAAGACATGTTGCCAGTTGTTGTCTTCCGATAATGTGATTTCTGATACTTTTTCACCATTCGCAAGAAGCTCAATTATGACACTTTCTGCTTTCGGTCCTACCCATTCTTTGGTGACACCGGTACTGCGTTTTCCTTCAATCGTATTGACAATCGTAAAGCCGTTTTCCGTGTCACCTGTCATTGTACTACTGTATCCGTCAAGCGCTACTTCTTCTACTGTATAGTCAATCGCTTCGCCTGTCTTCGCATCGTATTGTGGCAAGTTTTCAAAAACAGCCTGCCATTCATTATCAGCGGATAGTTCTAAGTCTGATACTTTTTCACCGTTCCCTAATAACTGAACCGTTACCGAGTCAGCTGCTTTCCCTACCCATTGTTTTTCAACAGGGATATCAATGTGTTTTAATTCATTTTCAATAACCGCTATTTCTTGAGCATTGTTAGCTTCTAGATTTATTTCCTGTGTTTCTTGCGGATTAAATACCACATATTCTGGTGCGTTTATTTCTCTTACTACAAGTTTTCCTGGTTTAAATCCTGACGCTCTAATCTGACCATTCTCGTCAGTTGTAAAGTTTTCTTTAGTTTCTGGTTTATTTTGATATAAAGGACCGCCGTCTTCTCGTTCAATCTCAAAAGTAACACCTGGTATTGCAACTTCAGTACCTGCGACAATCTTATTGATATTTAAAAAGGCACGTACTTTACCAGAGATATTACCACCTACATCAATATTAATAACACGACCTTCATTATCAATATGACCTGGCTTTTGATCTTCAAAAAAGTCAAAAGACGCATTATTCGTAAATTCTTTTAAATCATTATTAGTAATCAACGCATCATAAGTGAAGGCAAATTCACGACCATTAAGAACTTCTTCAGGTATTTCTATATCAATCGTACCGTCTGTCATATTGTAATCAATCTTAGAACCTGCCGCTGTTCCGTACTCTGAAGCTAAAAATTCCTCAATACTTGAAAAGCCAACATAATGTGTTTGGAATTGTTGACCACCCCAGTATAATCCAATCTCAATACCTGAACCATCAAGAAGTTGTCCTTCTCCTAATTTATCATGAATAACAAGAGGTCCACCTGGATAAGCATCTCCATTAATATTCCCTCTTAAAAACCATGTAACGTAGCCTGGTTTTGCAGCACCATACATCATGCCAGTCTTACCAGCGAATATACCGCGATCGCCACCCTTAGTATTAGAAACATTCACTATTTGATTGCCTACTGTTAAGGTGTGTGTACTGTCTTCTTCCACGTTTAACCCCGATAAAGTAAGCGTAAAATCACCATGAATATCATGTTGTCCTTGAATCCCCTCTGAAAAAATCATTGTAATTCCAGTATGATCGACTTTGATTTCCACGTTTTCAATTTCCGGTAATTTAGAATTTAACTCAAAACCTGCTACCCCATCACTGGTTATTGGTATATGAATTTCTTTTCCTGGATAAATATAATGTTCACCAGACGCATCCTCACTCTGTCCGGCAAAAGTTAACGTCACTTGAAAGTCCTGTGTATGACTAATATCAGTTGGACTTACACGTAAATCAGTAATAATCTCATCGAATCCTGCTTTTTCTTGTGCTTTCACTAACGTCATAAAGCTTGGTACAAACTGTCCAATAACGAAAATCAGCGTCATGATCGATGTTAACCATCTATTCTTATTCAACATATAACTCTCCCTTTTTTAGCACACGTGAGATTAAAAATTAGAAAAAGATGTCTCTTGAACAATCATTTTGGCGGACTTATCATAATCTCTTTTCAAGACACGATTTAAACTCTTCGCATCGGTAAAGCCATTATTGAGTGCCACGTCCATGACCGTTCCATTTCCTTTTTTTAATTCATCAATAGCATGCATACTTCGGACACGTTCTATGTAGTTCGAAACCGTATAACCTGTATAATCTTTAAAAAATTTACTTAAATGGCTGACAGAAACATTCACTTCTTTAGCGATTTTAGCCAATGGCAAACGCTCTTTATAATGTTGATGAATATAACATAAAATGCTATCGAGTAATATCATATCTTCACAACCAGGTAATTCCGTTCGTTCATCTGAAAAAGCAGCAATTAAAATTCCTGCTACTTGCAAGACAAGTCCTGTATAGATAAAATCAGGTAGTGTGTTATCACTTACTTGTTTCAACTCCACGATTTCATCAAAAATTCTTTTTAACTTTTCATAGCTAGTTTGCTGAAATTGACTCATACGTTCTATATCAGGTAGATGATAAGAGTAATTCATGAATTCAGGGCAATAGTTTCTAACAAATTCTAATGGAAAGATTACGGTTAAAAATTGAGTTTCTTCATCAAAACTCACACAGTCAAGGCCATGAACTTCATAAGAATTAACAATCATCATCTCTTCCGTCGTTCGCTTGACGACTTTGCCATTTAAATAATAACTGTCTACCGAACCTTTATTGATATAGTTTATTTCAAGCTCTGGGTGCCAATGTCTTGGCATGGTATACGTTCCGTCATAATCTTGCTTTCGGATGATGTTACTACTCGCATTCCATTTCTGCAAATACTCATCGATATTGTGACTATTAAAATTCATCACAATCGGCTTCGTCTCAATATTATAAAAAGACTCCATCGGATAACGTCGATTAGGCATTTTATCTGTCCTCCTTTCCAAGAAAATTTAAACGATTACATGCGAACATCATAGTTTGAGTCCGCAGTTGATTATAGTGATACTCTCATTTCCTATCGATGCTTTTATCATTTAATTTTAGGGCGAAAATTATTTTCATAAAATCAAACACCTTAGAATCATTATTGTATCGCGTTTTTTCTGTATTCTATTTCATTTTTCTTATAAATAACATAATTTGTGAAAAACTATCGTTATATTAACGTTTTTTTAAGGCTATATTCACATGCCTAACTTACAAAAAACATTCATCCGTTCAATTTTTTTCATTCTTGTCAAAATAAAAAAACAGGCACTTAGAGTGATTCTCTAAGTGCCTGTTCTGGCTAGATAACTTATTCTGTTTCCTCATTCTTACTAAAGAATTTCTTTTCTTTTTCTTCCTCATCCACTTCTTCTTCAGGATGAAACTTTACTCTTATTTGTAAAACACGTGAACCTTCCATCTCTTCTGATGTCAGAGTTAAATTATCAACTTCGTAAGTTAATTTTTCATTTTCTTCAGGAATCGTTCCTAAAGCAGTAATTAAGTAACCTGCCATCGAGTCGACATCATTCATATCTAACTTCGTATTGAAACACTCATTAAACTCATCGATTGGCATGCGTCCTTGTACAAGGTATTCATTCTCACCAACTTGAGTGTATAGATTTTCTACTTCGTCAGATTCGTCATCAATCTCGCCAACAATTTCTTCTAGCAAATCTTCTAACGTCACAATGCCCACCATTCCGCCATATTCATCAAGTAGAATCGCCATTTGATTTTGCGTACGACGTAATTCTAATAATAAATCATCAGTAAAAATCGTTTCAGGTACGAATAACGGCTCATGGATAACATCCATCAAATCTATTTTTTCAAATCCGTGCTGATGAGCATATTTTAATAAATTTTTCAAATGGAGCACACCAATGACTTTGTCTTTGTCATCTTCATAAACGGGAATCCGTGAGAAGTTTTGCGACATGACTTTATCTAAATTTTCATCAATCGGATCAAGTAAATCAATCATGAAAGCATCCGTACGTGGTACCATGACTTCTCGAGCTAACGTGGTATCAAGGGAAAAAACACCCTGCACCATTTCCAACTCATCCATTTCTAAGACGCCTTCTTTTTCTAATAAGTAACGCATTTCATCACGCGTCATCTTATTATCATCATCGTCAAATTTCATTGGCGTAATTCGGCTAAGCAAGTCCGTCGAAACTGATAGTAGCCAAACAAATGGACGAGCGATAAAGCCTATCGCCATAATCGGTCCAACAGCAAACTGTGCGACCTCTTCCGATTTATTTAACGCAATCCGCTTAGGATATAACTCTCCAAACACAATTGAGATATACGTTAAAGCAATCAAAACAATAAACTTAGATGCTTGAATCGCCCATATCTTATCACCAAAAACCGGCGCTAATTTTAGAGCAAAGCTATCTGCTAAAGACGCCCCGGATAAAATATTGACTAATGTAATGCCAACTTGAATCGTCGATAAAAAATTACTCGTATTATCTAATAATTTAACCAATCGTTCAGCAGCCTTATCGCCACCTTCTGCTTTCTGTTGAACTCGATTAATATTCAACGACACGACGGCAATCTCTGCCGCGGCAAAAAAGGCGTTTAGTAATGTCAAGACAATTAAAATACCAAATAATACTAATAAAGACTGACTCTCTGGATCAGCAGTCATACGCTGTTCTCTCCTCACAAAATAAATTTAATTAAAACACAATTAATCAACATTCTATCACAAACACCACTATCTTTCAATTTTTTCAATCGTTTTGTCAGTGTCTTTTTGCGATAACAACTCTCGTCGATTCCTAACTTGTACCATATCATACACATGGATAAAAACTGTCTTACACACTGCATAGAACGGTACACCTAAAATCATACCTAATAATCCGGCAATATTCCCTGCGACTAATAAAATGATGATAATCGTTAACGGATGAATATCCAAACTCTTACCAATCACATTAGGATAAATAATATTCCCGTCGATTTGTTGGACAATTAACACGACCACACAAGCGAGTGCCGCATGTAACAACGCTTTTTCATGACCACTAAACAAAGTAACAAATAGAGCTGGTGCTAAACCAAGATACGGCCCAACATACGGAATCATATTCGTAATCCCAGCGATTATACCAAATAGAAAGGCATATTCGACACCAATAATCTTGTACCCAATCATCGTTCCTACCGCTACGAACGTACATTCAATCGCTTGCCCGCTAATATACTTAGAAATGGTTTGACTCATCTTGCTTAAGAGAGATAATATCTCCTCTTTTGACTGTGTTGGAAGATACTTTTCTAACATAGGTATCATTCGATCTCCGTCTTTTAACATGTAAAACAGCATAAACGGTACTGTAACAACTACAATTGTTATATTAGCAAAAACCCCAACAAAAGAACCCAGTCCAGAAGAGACACCATTAATGACATTTTTGACAATTGAGCCTAAAGATAAATCCATTTTATCTAAATAAGATTGCACGTCTAAGTCTCTTACAAATGGATGTTTGAATAATTGATTAGTCCAATTTTCAACAGATGTGACAACTTGAGGTAAATTTTGAATTAACTGACCCATCTGCTTCACGAGATTAGGAATAATTAAACTGACAAAAAAGATAAAGATTCCGATGAAAAAAAGTAACACCACTACTACTGACAAATTCTTAGATAGCTTAGCCTTTTCTTGCAGCAATTCCACTAACGGATTTAACATGTAATATAAAAACCCTGCAATTAAAATAGGTGAAAATAACGTTGAAAAGAATGTGAAGAACGGCTGAAACACAAAATCAATCTTCGTCGACACGAAAATCAAACTCGCAATAATCAACAATTCGAGAGACCAAAACATCAATTTAGAGTTTCTTAATCGCTCAAACATTTAAAACCTCCTTATTTTTACTTAATAACCATTTAAAAATGACACTATCTACTATATAATACAAAATATATATAAATTATCCTTTTTTTAAAAATGATTGTCAATATATTTATCACAATAGGAGGGCCCCTCATGATTTATCACATTGAACACACAGATACTATTATTTCGCCTATCTATCAAGACGCTCTCACACTTAGAAAAATAATCTTTGTTGAAGAGCAAAATGTTCCACTTTCTATTGAAATTGATGCTTTTGAAAAACACTGTCGTCACTTCGTCTTATATCATGACGAAACCCCTTTAGCCACCTGTCGTTCCTTACCACTTGAAAATGCTCAGTTAAAACTACAACGTATGGCAGTAAAAAAAGAGTATCGTGGTCAGCACATTGGTTCCTATCTCTTAAATCATGTGATTCAAGATGCTCAAAACGAAGGATATCACTCTATCATTCTAGGAGCACAAGAACACGCTGTTCCTTTTTATCAAGCTTTAGGGTTTAATATTTGTAGTCCACGCTACATGGATGCTAATATTCCTCATTTTGACATGAAAAAAGAAATTTAACTGGAATTATTGTTATTTTTTGTCCATAAGACTTGAAATCACGCGTAAACATCAGTATCCTTTACATAGCAAATAAATCAAGGAGTCGCCATATGACACAAAAACAACGACAGCTTATACTTGGTCTGATTGTTCTTATTTTAATACTGTTCATTACGTTATTAAGCTTAAAATATAAAAATAAATCACCGAGAAATGGTTGGGTTCCAAATACTCCTCCTATTGTACAAACAATTTTTAAAACATCTGGAGAAGAGATTATTTTTGAAGAGCCCTACCATAAACATCAAACTGCACAACAATTAGACGAACTAGAAAATCAATTAACTGATGTTACGGAAAATATTAGAAGCAATGAGAGTAAAGAATCTTATCTAAAATGGCAACTCGCAGTTGAAGATACGATACGCTATTGTCAAAGACACGGCGATATGCGCCATATCCAGCAAGGAAAAGAGCTATTAACAAAAGGTTTCCTAAAATTTTACGAATCACCCTAAGCCAATTCTAGCAATTGGCTTTTTTTATTCCTCCCTATTTTGTGCTTTACTTTCTTTTTTTTATCGTTATAATTAGGTTAAGCTTAAATAAAGTTTAGGTGTACCTAAAAAGGAGAGGAAAAATGAAAAAAACAATTATAACATCATTGATAATCAGTGGACTTTTCATAAGTCACAACGTTTTAGCAACAGAGGTGACAACCGATTTAGCAGAACAAAGCGCAGACGTTTCAGAATTGATAGTACCTGAAACCTCATCTCTTGAGATAGGTCACGTTTTTACCGACCAACAAGGTGTTATTTATAAAATCACCTCCATCGATGGTGAACGCGGTGACGTACAAGTAGGTGATGGCGAAAGCCCTATTCCAAATCTTGGCTCGCATGTACAAATCCCTGAAACATTAGATTTTGGAGGGGTTACGTTTACCGTCAAACAAATCGGCAGTTTTGCTTTCACGAAGTATCAAGATGAAGGAGGCGCTATCGCAGAAGGTGGCTCAAATGTAGAAATTATTGAACTACCAAGGACTATCACAACCATTCAACCAAAGGCGTTTTACTCGTCACTTGATTTACGTTTAATTCATTTTACACCAGATAGTCAGTTGACCACGATTGGAAAGGATGCCTTCGCGTTCTCAGGATTGTCTAAAATTTCCATTCCCGATAGCGTGGTAGAAATAGGAGCCAACGCATTCGTCTTTAATGAATTTTTAACCGAGTTTCAGCTTAGCGATACGTCTTCTCTTCAAGTTATAGGAGATGGAGCGTTACGAACAACCCGTCAACTCAAACACATTTATTTACCAGCTTCTCTGATATCTATCGGCGAACGTCCATTTTCAGGTGCTATAGGACTCCAAAGTATTACCGTTAGTCCAGAAAATCTGAATTACAGTTCAATTGACGGAGTCCTATTTAATAAGACACAAGAAACGTTGATAACATATCCAGCAGATCATGATGGCCACTCCTATACCGTTCCTGAAACGGTCGCGACCATTCACGACCACGCTTTCGAATATGATGTCAACTTAAAATCATTAACCTTATCAGATTCTGTCCGTCATGTCGGTGACCTTGCTTTTAAAAATATGCGCAAACTAGAAACCTTGCACTTAAATGAAGGATTAACATCTGTCGGCCGGCTCAGTTTCTATGGTATTAATCAGCTAAAAGAATTAACTTTGCCAAATAGCTTAACCGAATATGGGCGCAATCCTCTCTATGAATTAGACGGGTTGGAACAAATAACGATTGGAACTGGGACGACTCATCTACCCGCTAACTTCTTAGGAGGGCCTTTCACTCAACTTCACACGATAACAATACTAGGTGAAGAGGTTACATTTGATGATGATATGTTTAATTTCTTTGATAGTACGGATTGGCAAAATCTAAAATTTTTCGTTACAAACGAAAACGTTAGACAACGGCTGTTAGATACTTTAACGATTGAAAAAGAACAAGTCAAATTGTTAGAGAGCTTACCAGAAGCCCCAGTCACTCCTACTGAACCAGATGAAACAGAAGATACACAACAACCAGAGAGTCCAAATGAAACAGAAGAAAGTGAAACAGGCACACCGACCACACCTACTCAACCAAACGAAGAGAACGAGAATGAACAGCAAGAAGATAATACGGATACATCAAAAGATAAGGAGCAAGATGATAATAAAACGCCTAAACCTGATGCTGACAAACCTTTAGAAAATGAAATAGATAAACAAACGACTTTACCATCAAGTCCTAACAAGCATCCTAATCACAATCAAGTGGATGTGTCCGTGATACATGCAGAACAACAAGAGCATGCTAAAAAAGCCGCTCATTCATCTCAACGCTTGCCACAAACAAGCGAAGATAAGAAAAGTAATCTCTTACTTGTCATCGGCAGTACACTTTCAACAACTGCCGCGATAATCTTCTATAAGAAACATTAACTTGTTTATTTCGACAACCCTCCAAATTGTCGTTTTAATATAAAAAAAGACTGTCTTTTCGACAGTCTTTTTTGCTACTCTGTTCTATTTTTATCCAGTGTTTTCTCAGCAAGTATTAAACAGCCTTTAATCCCTGCATTATCTCCCAAACCACATGGGACAATATATTGATCTAATGGCGGCACTTCAACATAATGGGCTATCTTTTTTGAATAAGCTTCACGAATAAGAGGAAATAGATGCTCTTGTTTCATAACTCCCCCTCCGAAGACAATCATCTCTGGTGATAGAATAAGTGTGTAATTCATGACTGCCTGTGCCAAATAGTCTGCTTCTATTTGCCAATAATCATGTTCAACAGGTAAATTTGATGCCTTCTCATTTAAACGTTTTTCAATAGCTGGTCCGGAAGCTAATCCCTCTAAACAATTATGATGGAATGGACAATTCCCTTCAAACGAATCATCTTCATGCAAACGAACCAAAAGATGTCCCATTTCTGGATGTCCATATCCTTCTAGTAAGTGCCCATTTACTACAGCTCCTCCTCCTATGCCCGTACCAACTGTAATGTAAACACAGCTTTTTTTTTCCTTTGCAGCTCCGAAAGTTATTTCTCCCAAAGCCGCTGCATTTACATCTGTTGTCCAGCCAATTGGAACTGATAATGCTGAAGATAGCGTTCCAACAAAATCGTAGTTTTGCCAAGCTACTTTTGGGGTGTTAGTAATATAACCATATGTTTTGGAATCTTTATTAACATCAATGGGACCAAAAGAGCCTACACCTAACGCTTCAATCGGATATCTTTTAAAAAAATCAACAACTTTTTTAACAGTTTCACTTGGTGTTGTTGTGGGAATACTTAATCTTTCAATAATATTTAACTCATTATCACTGACCGCACAGACAAATTTAGTTCCACCAGCTTCTATACCACCTAACACGATTCATCCAACTCCTTTATGTCAAGACAGTCTATCATTACGTCACTGGATGATGTCATCTCTAACCTTAATTTTGGTTGTTTTTGATAGAAATTCAACGAGAAAGTTGTGGCATCATCTAAGAAGACTTCTAAAGTCGATACATCAACAAAGATTTCGATAACATAGGTATCTTTTAATAATTCATAACTGCGACTACGCAAAGGTTTACTTTCTGCTCCCACAATATCATAGCCACTTTGGCTTCGATCAATGGTCATTAATTTATCAGAATTGTTTAATATTATTTCCACATATTCTTCTTCAGAGCCAATTTTTATAGTTACATTTGCTTTATTAAATTCTTCCACATGTAATTTGATAGATGATGCACATGGTAAAATTTGATAAAAGGAATCTGAGTTTTCATTAAGTGTGATATTCTTAAAATTAGATATTGACACGAACGATTCTTCAACTGAAAGTATCGGCGTTTGTATTAATCGATTTTCACTAACATTCAATTTTCGTGGCAGTGTCATCGAGCCTACCCAACCATGTTTTAAATCATTCGTCGGCATGTTACGGTCCCACATTTGCATCCACGCAACCATAATACGTTGCCCTTCGTCATCTTCACAGGTCTGAGGAGCATAAAAATCTAATCCACTGTCTATTTCATGTGAGTTTTCTACATGAAATTCCCCCTTCTGCCAATCAACTTGTCCGATAAAAGCAATAGTAGAACTACGATTATGAAAAGCATACTTCTCTGGCAACATAGCGATAGGAGACATGATTAAAACATCTTTTCCATCCAGTTGAAATAAATCCGGACACTCCCACATGATTCCTTCCTGTTCTTCCCCTTCTAAAAGAATTGATACATACTCCCAATTTATTAAGTCCGACGATTGAAACAGCAGTATCCGACCTCGTTCATCTGATGTTTTTGATGCCACAACACAATAATATTTGTTGTCATGTTCAAACACCTTTGGATCTCTAAAATCTGCAATGTCTGCAACACCTTCAATGTGACTCTCATCAATCACAGGGTTTTTTTCATATTTCTTAAAATGAATACCATCCTCAGAATAAGCTAAACACTGGGTTTCTCTTCGCTCACCATTTCGTTCATAATGACCTGTATACATTAAGTATAGTTTCCCATCTTTTTCAATAGCACTACCAGAAAAACACCCATCAATCTCATAATTTTCCTCAGGTGCTAATGCCACTGGCAAATGCTCCCAATGAATTAAATCTTTTGATTTGGCATGTCCCCAATGCATTGGTCCCCAAACACTTTGATAAGGATAGTGTTGATAAAACAGATGATACTCTCCTTTAAAATAGACAAAACCATTTGGATCATTCATCCAACCAACCGGTGGAGTTAAATGATACTTTGGACGATATGTTTCTATCATCTTGTCCTGATTCTCTTCAATAAATTTATTTGCTTGTTCTGTTGTATATAGCAATTATTTCACTCCTGTTCCTTGACTTCCTAATCCTTGCACCAAATATTTTTGGAAAAACACATAGATTAAAATTAGTGGTATAGTAGATATTGTCAAAATAGCCATAACCTGATTTGTATAAACTGGCGTTGTATTATTAATATTCGTAATTGCAACTTGTAGTGGAAAAGCTTCCGTGTCTGTTAAAACCATTAATGGCCAAATATAATCATTCCACGATGCGATAAATGACAATGTGCCAACTGTTGCAATCGCCGGTTTTGACATCGGCAACATAACATTCCAAAAAACTCTAAAATTACTTGCTCCCTCTATTTTAGCTGATTCAATAATCTCATCTGGTATAGCCTTAAAAAAGTTAGTAAACATATAAATAAATAATGGACTCGCTAAAATCGGTAAAATAACTGCCATACGGCTATTTAATAAACCCAATTTTTGGACAATAGAGAACTTAGATATCATGATCGTTTCACCTGGTATGACGAGTAACGCAATCATTAAAGCAAACAAAAATTTCTTCCCTTTAAAGTCAAACTTTGCAAATGAATACCCCGCTAATGAATTCACTATGATAGACCCTACTGTTACGGTCAATGCATACATCACACTATTCGCTGTATAGCGAACAACATTAAAACGTGTAAACACTTCTTGAAATGATAAAAACCATTCGCTAGGATTTAATGACGGTAAAAAAGAACGCCATGTTCCCATTTCTTGATAAATAGCAGCTTCAGTTTTTAAAGCAGAACTAATCATCCAAACTAGTGGGAAGATGAAAAAACAAGCAAGTAATATCATAAGTATAATACTTAAAATTTGATACATTCTTTTTTTAGTCATTATTCCGACCTCCCGTTACTCTTCTCTGTAAAAGACTAAATATGATAATAACACCACCGTAGATAACTGTAATCGCACTAGCATATCCTACATGCCTATCTGTGAATCCAGAGCGATAAATGTAATACACAGGTGTAATGGTAGAGTTAAGCGGACCGCCCTGTGTCATTACCATAGGTTGAATAATCAACTTAAATGCATCAATTAATGTCGTTGTTAAAATCATGACACTTGTAGGTTTTAACATAGGTAAGGTAACATTTCTGAACTGTTCCCATTTATTCGCGCCATCAATTCTTGCAGCTTCGTAAATTTCACTAGGAATATTTTGTAACCCTGCCAAAAATATTAACATTTGATACCCCGCACCTTGCCACGCAGAAATAGCAATAATAACAAACATCGCTTGTTTTGGACTTGTTAAGAATGGCTGTGCATTGATTCCTACTTTTAACAACAAAGCATTAATTAATCCATCTGTTGGATTTAATAGATAAAGCCATAATACAGAAACAACGACAAGTGACATTACAACTGGAGCAAAGAAAGCAATTTTGAAAAAAGTATTGCCTTTTCTTTTTTTATTCACGAGTAACGCAAGTCCAAGAGCTGTTCCAACTTGAATAGGCATAATAAAGATAACAAACTTACCGATATTCCATAAACTCTTTATAAAAAGTGGGTCTTTAAAAAGAGTAATGTAGTTTCCTATTCCTATAAAGCTTCTATCTTGTGGTGTTAACATATAATAATCAGTAAAAGAGTAATATATAGATAGCAATGTTGGCAAAAACAAGAAAAGTCCTAGTAATATAAGTGCTGGTAATAAAAAGATGTAACCTCCAAATCTTTCTTGTGCTACTTGTTTTTTCATAATGTTAATTCTCCCCCCTTTTATAGGTAAAGGGCTAGTTGCCTAGCCCTCTATTCTCACTGTTACTTTAAATGACTCTCAATTTCTTGCGCCTTAGTTTCTAATAACTTATTCAAATCTTTATTATCATCGAAATAAGTACTTTCTGTTACTGTTTCTTGTACAGTTCGAGTTACTTTAGGATACTCTACTAAAACTGGACGAGAATGGCCACTCACTTGATTTTGTTTAATCAACATTTGCATAGGCTTTGCAACTTCTTCAAGCATACGATTAGCAACTGATGTTCTAGCAGGGAGCACCGTATTCCCCATGCTCATATTATAAAGTTCGTCCTCGCTTGTTAAAAATTCAATCAAAGCTCCGGCCATTTCTTTTTTATCCGAACTTGCTGTCATACCATACTGCCAACTCCCAGTCGGTGATACTAATTCTTTTGTCTTTGGTGACACTGGGTAAGGCAAGATTCCGTAGTCAATATCTTGATATTCTTGATCTAACTCTTGCATCGTCCAAGATCCTGACATCTTCATTGCATATTTACCAGTTTGAAATCCTGCTTCGGAAGGACTAATAGTAGAATATTTATTTTTTATTAAGTCTTGGATAAATTGAAAGGTTTCGACATTTTCTTTAGCATCAAAAACACCTATAGCTTTAGTTCCATCTTCGTTAACAATATCTCCACCGTTTGACCATATGAACGGTGTAAAAGCGTAGAATAACCATTCTGAATGATCATCAAATCCCATATCAATTGCTGGTTGGTCAAATTTATCTGTCAGTGTTTTCGCAATAGTATTAAATTCATCCCAAGTCCAAGGTTTTTCTAAAGTAGGTAAATCTGATTCTTCAATCCCCGCTTCTTTAAACATATCTTTATTATAAAAAATTCCTACACCTGATTCAGAGTAACCAATTGCATAGAGTTTCCCATCATACGTACCTTGATCGATAATACTTGGTAAAAAGTCCTCTTTTTCGGACAAATAGTCATCAATCGGAGCTAACATCCCTGCGTTCGCATAGGCAGCAGTGTTAGGACCATCCAAAGTCAAAACATCTGGTAATGTATTAGTTGTTAACGCTGCGTTAACCTTATCTTCATATCCGCCACCCGAGCCACTCCTTGGAATATATTCCACGACAGCTTTGTAGCCTTTATCGTTCGTTTCGTTGAATTTTTTTATAGATTCTGTCATCACTTGACCTTCTGCAGACTCTTTTGAATACTGAACCCATACTGTTACCTCATCATCTTTTACTTTTTTCTTAGTGTCTGCTTTTTGATCAGCAGAAGAACAAGCTACTAGCGATAAAGATAAAGCCACAACTCCCATAAAACCTAAAATTTTTCTTTTCATCGGTCTTCCTCCTAAAGGATACGTTTTATTTGATTACGCTTTCATTATAAACTGTCTGAAACGCTATGTCAACCGGTTTCACAAAAAATCAAAAAATATGACCACCGGTACCAATGCCGTGTGGTCAACAATTATATTGATTTTGAAGTTCTATTGCTAATCAATTCTACTGGCAAGATGGTACTCATTGGTACTTGCTTATTATCTATTTCATCTAATAAAACCTCTACCGATTTTTCTGCTAATAACGCTATTGGTTGTTTAACTGTCGATAAATCTGGTAAAATTGTACGGATATTTTCAGTTCCGTCAAATCCAACTACTTTTAGCTCTTTTGGCACTTCTATTCCGAGTTTATTAGCCTGATTTATAACGATTGATGCCATTAAGTCATCTCCAGCAAATACGCCATCAATCTTAGGTGATGACTGTAATATCTCAAATACACGTTTGTTTTTTTCTTTATTACTTTTTGTAAAAGGTATATGAGCAACATGTGACATCATATTATGGTTTCCAATGCAATCTAGATACGCTTTTTCTCGATCATTTGCAGGCGTTTGAAGTCTTGGATCCCCTGAGATACAAAGAATATTCTGACAGTCTGCCTTAATTAATTCTTCCGTAGCCATATAGCCGCCATGATAGTTATCCGATTGAATCGTAGGAATCGATTCTCCCAAAGACCGTTCTACCGACACCATTTTCAGTGGCATTTTTTCATATTCTTCAATATCTATATTATGAGAACCCACGATTATGCCATCTACTCTGTTTTCCTGAAGCATCCTTAAATATTTCTTTTCATTTTCGCTCTCGTTTATACTGTTACACACTAGTAATTTATAATCTAGTTTCGAAAGATGTTTTTCGATATGGTAAGTTAGTTCTCCAAAAAATGGATTAGAGGTTGTTGGAATTATTAGTCCAATTAACTTGGTTTTATTTGAAAAAAGAGAACGTGCCATCTCGTTCGGAATAAATCCTAATTCCTCAATACTATCATGTACTTTCTTTTTCATCTCATCACTAATATACCCACGATTATTCAACACTCTAGACACAGTTGTAGGGGAAACTCCTGCATTTTTTGCAACATCTCGAATTGTTACTTTTGTCATCTCTTTTTCTCCTTACTTTCAACATAAAATCCTGCTTCCTAAACCGATAGGAGAGCAGGATTTTAATAATACTTAATATTCATACATTCTAACTATGACGACTTACGTGATAATTGTTTATAGCGCTCATACCATAATTTCACATACGCTTCTGAAAATGGCCCTTTCCCTTCGTTAATCCACTCAACGAGTTCCTTGACATTTTCTTTGAGTATATAGTCAATCTCTGCTGAATATCCCATTTGTTGGCGATGCATTTCATACTCATCAACATCTAACAACTTCTTCTCTCCATCAGGAAAAATCTTGATATCCAAATCATAATCAATATACTTTAATGCTTCGGCATCCAGTACAAACGGTGAAGCTAAGTTACAATAGTAAGAAACCCCATTATCACGAATCATCGCAATAATGTTAAACCAAAATTTTTCATGAAAATAAACAATGGCAGGCTCTCTCGTCACCCATCTACGACCGTCTGACTCTGTGACAAGCGTGTGATCATTGACGCCAATTAAGGAATGTTCACTCGTCTTTAAAACCATGGTATCACGCCAAACGCGATGTAATTTACCGTCGTGTTTATAGCTTTGAATCGTAATGAATTCTCCTTCTTTCGGAACACCCATTTTGACCCTACTTTCTACTGATTCACCAGTTTTTTTGCCAGGGTGCTGTTCACACCGGTATCATAAACATTATATCATAAAACATTTAAAACCGAGAGAACTTTTACCAGAAGAAGAGGTATCTCACATTCAAGCTAGATAAAAACTACTCCCAATCCATTTCCCCTGTGACTACTTTCGCACTCATTTCTAACGAATCATCTGGCAAATTAGGATACGCTGCTTTCATATCTTGAATAATTTCCTCACTCGTGGTGTACGTTGCTTCAGATAGCATGAAACGCTCTAAATACTCTTTCGTAAAGGCTATATTCTCTGGTGAAAAGTCATTACCTGAAGCAAAATGACTAGGTATCACACGTGTAGCGCCAAATGTTGTTAGCTCTTCCAAGTCTTTTAGCCACTGTTCTTGACTTTCGCGAGTCTTCGTGTCGGCCATAAACAAATGACTATCTGCTGCAACTAAAATGCCCCCTAATAATATCTTATCCGTCGGTTGATACAACGTTTGTTTTTCCTCATCACTACCTACGATTTGCAGCGTATCCGAATCTAACGTCAACGCTGATGGCGCTAGCTCTGGTAATAGGATACGGTCAGGTGCATTGTCTTGCAACGTTTCTTGCCAAACTGCTTGTTTCGCTTCATTCGTCTCTTTAATTCGTTTTATCGTACTAGCGGTCGCTAAAACTTTCGCATCGGGAAACGCCTCTTTAATCACGGCTGTTCCAAAGTAAAAATCTGGATCACTATAAGAAATATAGAGGGTGTCTAGAGTTATCTGTTTTTCTTTAATATAAGCTACGATATCCTCAGCATTTTCTTTTGAAAACTGTGTATCAACTAAAAGCCCTTTGCCATTTTTTTCCACTAGAACAGCCGTAGCACCGAAGACTTCATCTGGTTTCATCACATGGTAGGTAAACGTTTCTCCCTTTATTACTTTTTCGATTTTAGGACGCACTTGAGTTTCTTTTGTTTTGGTCGTTTTTTCTTTCGTTTCTTTTTTAGCCTGACATCCTACCAATCCTACCGCTATCACTAATGCTAAACCTACTAGCCACTTCTTACGTTTCATCTTATCACACCTTTCTTATTTAAAGTAAGTTTATGGGATAATTATTTTTTTAGCAACTCATAACACTTGAATATCTATCTTTTTTTCACAGTGCTTATTATTTGTAAGTCTTTATCCTTTATGGTTTAATTAACTAACTAAATATAAGGAGATGATTAATATGTTTACAGTAACTCAGCGAAGTACTTATAGTTTGCTACTTATTCGCATTATGCTAGGCGTTACCATGCTCTTACATGGATTGCAAAAATGGTTGAATCTCGGAGACGTCACTGATTTTTTCACTAGTTTAGGATTACCCACATTCGTGCCCCCTATTATTGCTACCATCGAAACTGTCGGAGGCCTATTCATGATACTCGGTCTACTCGTCCCTCTTGTTTCTCTAGGTTTTGTCGCCATATTAGGAACGACAATTTTTATGTTAAAAAGTCAAGCTGGCTTTATTGACGGTTTTGAACTGGAATTACTGTTAATTGTGATGAGTCTTGCTGTCGGCTACGCTCACTTAAATAAAAACCTCTTTCAACTCCTCCCCTTTCAAAACGATCGTCCATTTTAAAAAAGGCTCTTGCAAAATATAAAAAAGGAAGAAAATCTTTTTTGATTTTCTTCCTTTTTTGAGACTAATCCATAAAGAATCGAATCTAGTCATCTTTTAATTCATATATTGCTTTTTTTATTCATTACCCGGCACATCTGTTAAAGTCCAAACAAAAGAAGTTCTGTATTGTGCTTTCTTTTTAACGGCTTTACCTGGTACAAATAGTTTGACACTTTCTTTAGATTTTGTTAAATCTTCATCACCCCAGCGTGTTAAGAAAGTACCTGCTCCCGCATCTTTTTTAGCACTCATTACAAGTAAATCTTCGTTCATATTGTCGATTTCGATTTCATCTACCGCTGTTGCTGGTGTTGATTCTGAAACAGTATTGATATTTCCATTAGTTAAAGTAATTTTTGCTCCTTCTAACTTATGGCTATCTTCTGTTTCAAACTGTTTCGTTTGCTTAACTTTTAAAGTCCAACCCTCTAATGTTCCTCTGTTGTCTGTTACTTGGACATAGTTAGGTCCTTCTCTTAGTTCTTGGTCAGTATCTTTATCCTTATACTTTTGTAATTCAGCATAATATGTTTCGTCTTTCGATGTTATTTTGTTTTCACCAAAGTTGAAACTAGAAGCAAAATCAATGGATAGTGGACCTGGTGTTCCTGGTTGAGGTTTTCCTTCTGGATCTGTTGGGTCTGTTGGGTCTACTGGTTGTTCTGGATCAAGTGGGTCTACCGGGTCTACTGGTTTTTCTCCAGGAGTAAATTCGATTAAGCCATTCGATGTATATTCTCCACCATCTTGTCCTGCTGCAGAAACTACACCTGCTCCCATAGATAATCCTAAAGCCATGACTGATGCTAAACTAATAATTTTGTTGTATTTCATTGTAATTCTCCTTCTATCTATTTATATTAATATTTATTGATTACAGTACTTCTTAATTAGCAGGGATTTCTGATAAAATCCAAGTTAATGTCGTTTTATAATTAACTGCATCTTTTACTGTTGCTCCTGGTACAGTTAATGTAACACTTTTGTTTAAATTAACATTTTCTTTGTTACCTTCTTCATCTACAATAACTTCCTCTTCAGTAAGGACATTCTCTCCTTCATCCCAACGATTCAACCATGTACCTGCACCTGCACCTTTTTCTGCAGTCATTACTCTATGAAGTTCTCCAACTTTCAATCCCATATTTTCATGAGCTAGTGGTGGTGTCGTGTTTGTCTTACTTCTTACTTTTGCATTAGTCAAGCTAATTTGAGCTCCGACTAACTCTTTGTTTTTCGTCTCTTTTGTTGCTTCAAATTGATTTTCTTGTTTTACATCTAAAGTCCATCCTGCGTTTGTTCCGCGTTTATCTGAGACTTGAACATAGTTTGGTCGATCTTCTAACCCTTCAAAACGTTGAGCTCTTGCATAGTAAGTTTCATCTTTATCTGTGATTTTGTTAATTCCAAAATCGAAACTAGAAGCAAAATCAATAGATAGTGGGCCTGGTGTCCCTGGATTTGGTCCTTCTGGATCTGTTGGATCAATTGGTTTCTCTGGCTCACCTGGGTCTATTGGGTCTGTTGGATCTGTTGGATCTGTATCTGGAATAAATTGAACCATTCCATGAGATTCATATTGTCTCACCTCTGCATTTTCTGCTGCTAAGACACTCGGCGCTAACAGATTAGATCCTAAAATTGACAATGCTAATACTGACATCATTTTTTGTTTTTTCATTTTCTTTCTCCTTTAAAAATTTTTTATATTAAACAGGATAGCCTATTTAAAACGATTTTTATAAAAATACCTTGACGACTAAAATTATAATTATGCTATATAAAAGCAATAACCATATCATATTATTTTTATTGTTGACTGTATTTAAGTTCGCATACTTTATTGGTACAGTTTCCAAAAAAAGTTTCTTATCATTAACATCTCTAGCTATTTTTTTATTCTTTTTTACATCTATCAAATTAGCTTCAACAATCATTCTTTTATCAGTGTAAGTTGGTTTATCACATGTAATCATTGTTAGCTTAGGTGATTCTGACGTCTCCAAAACAGAAACTTTTGTTTCATCCGTAATATAAACATCACTGACACTATATTGATATTCACCTTCTGCCTTTTCTAATATCAATTTATCGCCTATTTTAAGTTTGCCAATATCTCCCAATAACAAACCACTATCCGATAAATGATGTCCTAAAATAACGACATTATCTTTTAATGGATTTCTTTTTGGATACATATTGACTACACCAGTAAAAAAAGAGCTGTCAGTTGTATCATTCGATATTATTAAATTTTTTTTTAATGATGGTATCTTTAAAATAGATTCATATGTCACTGTTGTATCCATCTTCATTATTTGTTTCAAAGTTGGTGGTTGGATTTTAGATAATTTTTCAGAGCGATCAAGATCATCTGAGCCCGAATCAAAGACAAACTCGACTTGATTTGTCTTTTCTACCAATAAACTCATTTTAAAAAAAGGATAAAATAACACACTTATACCAATCAACATTAAAATAAGAACAATATAATCACTCTGCTTTTTTCTCATTCTTATTCCTTCTACTGAAATAAAGGCTAATAATTAAAGCAAGAATAATGATTATTAAACCGCCTATGATGTACCAATTTGTATAGTCTTGTTTAAGGGTAACATCTTTTTTGTTTAATTCTCGTGCTTTCTCCTTTGAGATAGAGAATTTTTCAGAATAAGTCCATTTGTCCTGATACTTAACAGGATTGCCTTCTTCATCTTTACCATACTCGTGCTCACCATCATTATTCTTGTTTGCATATACTGTTATATCTGCCACATAGTTTCCTGCTTCAAGTTTTTTACCTTCCTTAATCACAGGATAGTTAAATGTTGTATTGGGAGCAATCTGCATATTTTGTTTTTCTTCTTGCATGAAAGGCTCTTTTTTTCCATCCTTTTTAATTTTAGTAGCAATGACAACATTATTTATATAGGTTGGTTTCGGGTTTTGAAATCTTGTTACTATGGCATTTCTAGCATTTATCTGATCTGGATATACTTTGTTCAAATTTAATTCAGGTTCAACTTCTTGATTGTTATCGGAATGCATTATGATTGCAATAACATATGCATACTCATTCTTAATAGCTAGGCCATTTCCTTCTTCTTTTTCTTCTTCTTTTTCTTTTTCTTCTTTTAACGTAATACCCCCAGCTATAATCCCTTCAAATGTCTCTTTTGGTGGTATCACCTTTAACTTCAAATCATAAAAACTTTTCTTAGGAATTACTACTTGTTCTTCTGTTTCAACCAAATCTGCTAAATCATAACGTAACGTATCGTCTTTTTTTATATCATTAGGAGAGTATTCCACTACCCCATTACTGTTCGTTGTAGACGATGAAATACTTGTATTAACTTTAATATCTTTGTCAGAGTCATTAAATAACTTAACCACAAGTTCTTGTTCTTTCTCCGGCTCTACCTTTATATCAAAATAAGACTGTTCTTTATCTACTTGTGTATCCGGCTGTATCGGCTGAGCCGAAAAATTATATGTATCAGCCAGACTGGTTGTCATTCCAAGCCAGTTGAACAACATTACAAATAAAATTAGTAATTTTATTCTATTTTTTTTAGACATTATAATTCACTCTTTCTACTTTTTTTATGTCTTGTTGTTTTAAATATAAAAAGACAATTATAGTAACAGATAACGCGTTATAAAGTAGAATATTATTATTATCTCCTAGTTTCGGGATCATAATTGCGCGCCCTTGACTTTCATCAGTTTGATAACCTGGGACTATATTCTGACTTTGGCTCTTGTCTTCATCGGAAATATGAATATTAGGATACTCTCCGTAGAAACCTACACCAGAATTTGATTGATAACTAGTACCAAAAACTGTTAGCGGAAGATTAAACATCAAAAAAAATATAAATGTGTACATAATTCTTTTTTTTGTTTTTCTCATAGTACTCTCCTTTACCTTATTTTTAACACTGTTAAGGTGTATCTCTTAACTGCCACTGTAACTCTCCTTTATATGTACCTACTAGTTGTTTGTCGATTGGAACTTCGATACTAATACCTTTTTGGTCCTTTTCCCATGTATCATTCACTTTATAATCGCCCTCATGTTTATATTGTTCAACGATTGTCTCATTTTTAGTAATAGGTTCTTTCCCTTTTAAATCATTCCAAACCATCTTACCCATCAAATTGTGCTTTGGTAGCAACTGATTAGTTAGAGGTTCTTTTTCTCTGACCGTCAATGTCCATTTGTCTGCATTTTCAGCTCGAAACTCTTCGACTACTAAGTCTCCTTTAGTCTGAGACCAGAAGTCCTTATGACCAGTCTTAATTTCATGTTTACCAAAATCTATTATTTCTGGTACTTTTTTTAATCTCAAGACATTCAAAGGTCCTTGTTTAAAATTTATTACAATTGTGTTATTTGCAGGTGTCTCGTCACGGTTAGGAGTTTGATAATAAAAATTATAGAAGTTTGTTTTATTTTGATCTATTGTCGCTTTAGCTTTCAATCTTAAATTAGCTTTAAAGTTTAATTTAGAAGCTAAATTTCCTAGCCTAACTCTAAGAACGTCCCCATTATAATCTATTTGTTTTTCATCAACTTTTTCACCATTGATTTCAAGTGTTCCTTTTTGATAATCCAAATCTTCTAACTTTACTCTAATAGTATCGTTTTCAGTAAAATTATTACCTTTAACTTCTATATAATCATTGATTACTACTTCTTCATCTTTTTTCAAATCAACTTCAAAAAGTTTATTATCGTCATTAAAATAAGAATAATGTGAAATCGCTTCTGGATTTTGAGTTTTTACAAAAGAAATTTCTATATCATTAGAATCACTAACAACACCTTCATCCAAGTATATAAAACGATACTTGTTTGTTTCGTTCTCTTGAGCACTTTCTAAAACCTTTGCTTGAAAAGTTAAATCAGATTCCCATCCCATTCCAGATGCCATATCACCTAAAGTAATAGTTAGTCTCCTATTGTTTTCATCAAAACCAATGTTTTCTTCCTTTACTTTTTTACCATTTATTTCAAGAGTTTCTCTTTGATATGATAGATCTTTCAAATCAATAACAACTTGTGCATCTTTAGTAAACTTGGAGTTGACTTTATCATCTAAAATCAAATGATCTTTGATATCTACAGTACTACCTTTGCTTGTAGTTATTTTTTCACTGTAACTGTTATCTGCATGATTTTTCAAAGAGGCAATGTGACTAACTGAGTTAGGTACTGTTCTCATGGCTATCGCATTTTCTGCCCACCCCTCTCCTGTTGAGCCTGTAAAACCCCAATAAACTTCGTACGAGCCTCCAAACATTTGATTGATCTTTGGATAACCAGGACTTGACTGATTCAAATCGTATTCAATTGTTTGATTTCCATCACTAAATTGAAAATCAGCCCGTACTTTCAAGATTTGATTATTAGCATCCCAATCCACATCAAACTTATGCCAACGTCCATCAGATAAAGTTGAAGAACTACTCAACACTTTAGTATGTTTGTGACTAGGCTTCATCATGTCAAATTTATTAATATCCGCACGTGGACGAACAAAAGCGACATGCCCTCTTTTTCCATCATCTATATATTTGTCGGTCTCATCATATACAGGTTCTTTTCGATAGTCATTCTTAAATGTATCAAACTCAAAAGATAATGCATTACGGATAAATTTATCACTAAATCTCGATCCATATGCTCCTATGCCAGATCCATCACTTCCAAGAGATTGAACACCATCCGGATCAGCATGAAGTGTAAAAGTTATACCATCAGCAGCTTTCTCACCTCTATCTCCTAAGTAGATCCAAGACCTTAGTTTAAAATCTTTTCTTAAATTGACTTTATTCTTTGACCATATAGCTCCTAATTGTTTGTTAGTAGCAGTTATTTGTAGCACATTTTTATCACTTAATACTTTAGGGCCACTCCCTACAGGGTCAGCAAAGACTTTGCCTAATGGCAGCAATTCATTTAGATTAACTGGAGGAAGTGGGACAGTTCTAGATTGTATTACTTCTCTCTGACTTTCTTCTGCTTTACTTTGCTCTATCTGGATATCTCCTGATTGGTTTTCACTTGATTTCAAATCTTCCGAGCCATTATTATCGCTATCTAATAAAAGATCAAACGTAATAGATTCGTCGACTCTCATACCGTCTATTTCACTAAGTGTTAACAGCTGATTATATTGATTTTTTAAGATGATTTCTTCCGACATACCTTTTTGAAAAAAATCTTCTATTTCTTTTTTCTTAATCTCTTCCCCTTTCACTTTCGTTAAAATAATTTCTTTTTGTTCTTTTAACTTTTGTTTTGCCATTTCACTTGGAATGAATCGAATATCATAGTTTATTTCACTTTTTGTTTCTAGTGTATTATTTGTTTTTTCCGAACTAGAATTTTCAACTGTTTCAACAATTGCTTGTTTTTCGTTTATCTCGGGAGAAGCTCCCACTAACACCGGCATCATTAACGGCAGTCCAAAAGTCACTACAAAAGACGCCAAAATTTCTTTCACATGAATACCTCCTTTTTAATAACGAGCGTTTTTAAAACCTTGTTTTATTTAAAGTATCACATACCAGTTCATAAAACAATGGTTTTGTTTTATATTAAAATACGCATTTTTATGTTATACGTTTTGAAAAATACTTAACAACCGTTCAATTAACCGCCAAAACAAACATTTAAAAAACAAGATAAACCTCTATTTAATAACGTTTTTAAATCTTTTAAAAAACATATGATAAATCACCATTTTATTTCATTACATAATATAAAATGTTATTTTAACTACTTTTATATTAAGAAACTCATGATGAGAATATGTGAAAACAAATAAAAAAGTATGCGTGTTACTGTCTTTTCTAACAGTCACTCACATACTTTTTATATTTAACGATGTCCGTATTTCTCGACTGAAGCATTGTCCACTTTCAAAATACTCAACATGACATAGGCAATCCAACTATCTCGTGAATACAGCGTATATTTTGGCTGCCAATCTGTCGCATATTTACTCTTATAGTCACGTAATCCTTGAAACGAATAAAATCGACTGCCAAAATGATACACGAGATACGCGATCCTTTCTTGGATAAAACTTTTACGGGAGGTTCCCACATTGGCTAGAGGAGCCATTCCCATATTAAATTCTCGAAATCCTGCTTCTTTCATCTGTTGAAAAAGATTCATAAATAAATAATCCATTGTCCCACTTGGCGCTAACACAGGGTCATGACGCATTAAATCAATACTAATACGTGCATTATTATAAGCAGGCATCATAGAGGCAAAAGCAATCAACTGTCCGTCCGTATTGCGAATGGTCGCAATCGGCGCTTGCTGTAAATAGTCGTCTGAAAAGAACCCCAGTGAAAAACCTTTTTCTTTCCGCCCGTCTAGCCACGCATCTGACACACGTTGACACTCCTCGATAAAACTACCGTCAAACGGTGGCGGTGTTAATTCAAACTGATAGCCTTCCTTTGTTAAGCGATTCATCACCGCACGACGGTTTTTCATCTTTTTTCCCGTTAACGTAAAGGCTTCTAATGAGACATGCGCTTCTTCGCCCATTTTAATGAAATCGTAGCCATACTCATGCAAGTATAAAACGATTGACTCAGTGATTTCATAAAAAACAGGTAAATATCCCCATTCATCCGCTTGTTCAATAAAAGCAGATAGCGCTTCTGGAAAGTCTTCTTCATTACCTGACGGGTCGCCCATGACGATTAATTTATTATTTGATGCTTGAAACTGGATAAAAACAGTCGGTTCCTCTTGTGGATAACAAAACAGACGTTTATCACCTAGAAACACTAAATGACTCGTTTCATTTCCACCATACGTTTCCAAAATCGTATGGACTTTCTCGTTGTCAAAGGCCTCGCCTATTACATGTTGGTCCCCTTGTAAGTAACGAATCATCGACACAATCAAAAAGAACACAATCAGAGTCAACAAGAAGCCCATTAACCACACTTTTTCAGATGGGAAAAACAAAAAGGTGTGAAATGGTGCGTGATGGGTAACTTTCGGCAAATTGTAGACGCCGATTCCAATATAAAAGAACATGAGCAGTCCCATGATAGCACTATCGACCGTGACCATCTCCCATGCATAGACAAACTGGCGACGGACAAATTCTGACTGAATCGTTACCGTTAATATAAGCAATATCGCGAGTAAAATTAGCATAAACCAACCCAAGTCTACAAGTAGTGCGTAAATCCACGTTGTCGCAATCAGTAATAATGTTGGAATATAGGCTTTTTTCACACGCGCGGCAACGCCCCGTCCCATAATAATCAGCAAATAGCCTAATGCAATACTTGGCAGTTGATTTAAAATATGAAAGCGTTGCGGTAAAAAGTGATGTAACCATTTGACCGACGCAAACGCCTCTGGCACTGTGGCAGCAAGAACCATTAAAATACCTGCTAAGTATAAAGTGACCACGACCATTTTATGCAAAGTTTGATTTAATAGCTGACGTGGTATTCCGTCATACTGCTCGTTTAAGGTATGTCCCCATGTTTTTACAAAGAGTCCCAGTCCTACTAAGAAAGGCAGTATATAATAAAACAGGCGATATAATAATAACCAAGCAACGACACTTTCTTTTGGAATACCGAGTGACGTTAAACCAAAAATCATCATCACGTCAAAACTTCCCAAAGCTCCGGGAATCATGGAAACCATCCCTAAAACTGTCGCCGCTACAAATAGTGGGATGACTTCTCCGAGATGAAATGAGATACCCATTAACCAACCGATACTAATAAAGGTTAATTGGACACCCGTCCATTCTAAAAATGAAATACCCACTAGTTCCAATCGAGTTTGCACTGATAAGCCACCTAGCAATCCCGACTTCTTAAACTGGGTAATGATTAAGACTAGCGGAAAATACAAGCCACCCCCGATTAACCAAATCCAATATTGAGCGACATATTCATTAAATGGCCCTATCCAGAGTGAGATAAAACTTAAAAAGCTATATATCGAAAGGCCGGACATTAAGAATAAAAAGATATGCGAAAGCGCACGTAATACTTCCTTACGATCATGTCCGGCTCCTTTTCCATAAAGACTGGAGCGCAAGCCAATACTCACTACACCACCAAACCCCGCCACATTATTAATCGTATTAATCATCCAGCTATTTTCAAGCAGATAGCGTTTGTTTCGCTGGTCGTTTAACAACTTCATCAAGATGACGTCATAACCTAACATTGGTGTGACAGAGACAAATCCTACGACCCCCATTAAGACAATCTTCCAAACCGCAATATCGCGAAAAATAAGTTTTAATTGAGAGATAGAGAGTGTTTTTCCAATCGATAACAATTCAAACGTTACAATAACCATTACCGATATAACAAATAGACGTTTTAACATTGGTTGTTTTTTCTTAAGCCATTCTAGCATACCTAGTCCTCCTTTACCTGACTATTTCTTCGACTTCCCTTTCATTATAGACTACTTTTCTTCTTTTCTACCAAAAAAATAACAGTCCGACAAAAAATCCATCTTAAGACTGATTTTTTATCGGACTGCTGACTAATCTTCAATATATTTTTGTTTTTGTAATATCTCGACTATTTTTTGCTGTGGTTTTGGAAAAGGTAAGGCCGACCAAGCAGTCGGATAGTACCAGCCCGTCTGCTCATCGCTCACTTCCGCTTGATAGCCATAAGCAATCAGCACGTGCCATTTTTGATGACTAAAAACATGTTGAATTTCTCCTACAGCTTCCTTTTGCCAAATCACATCCGCCACCTCTTCTGCCAAATGTTCAACTAAAGACGGCTCATCTTCAGCGACAAGCTCTAAAATCTGTTCACCCGCATCACGCGTCTGGGCATCTTCCCATTGCTGTTTAAAACGCGTGTAGCTTTTCTTATCTAGCTTCACTAAGGGAAACGTCCAAAAGTTTGCTAACAATCCCGTCGTCGGACGTTGCTCTAAATACCAGCGACCTTCAGCATCTTGCATGGCCAATGCGAGATAATAATGAGGTGTTACTTTCGTCTTCTTACTTTTGACTGGGTACTTCTCTCTCTCATCCATTTGATACGCTAAGCAGTAGGCAGCCAATGGACACGCTTCACATTTTGGTGAGGTGGGTGTACAAATCGTCGCACCTAAATCCATAATAGCTTGGTTAAACTCACTCGGATGTTGCGGCGAAATCGTATGTCGTACGACTCCTTCAAAGATGAATCGTGTCGACGGCTTGGCAATATCTTCCTTGATACCAAACAGACGACTAAAAACCCGCATGACATTTCCGTCTACAGCTGGTTCCGGCTGATTAAACGCAATACTGGCAATCGCTCCGGCTGTATACGGCCCAATCCCTTTTAACACTAATAGCGACTTCAAATCACTAGGCATCTCTCCGTCGTACTCTTCCATAATTGTTTGAGCGGCGAACTGCATATTACGTACGCGTGAATAATAACCTAATCCCTCCCACGCTTTTAACAACTGATCTTCTGGCGCAGCAGCCAAATCGGCAATCGTTGGAAACCACGCCATAAATCGCTCGAAATACGGAATGACTGTGGCGACTTGCGTTTGTTGTAACATGATTTCTGACACCCATATCCGGTACGGATCTTGTGATTCACGCCACGGTAAGTGCCGCTTTTCTTCGTCATACCACGCTAAAAAATCTTGCTGAAAAGCAGCGACTTTCTCTTTCGGCCAGTCCGCTACGTAACTAGCAATACGCTGCGCTCGTGCTTCTTTTACCATTTTATTCTCCTTCTATGCGCTCATCTAACCACGCTTGAATCATCTCAAAAGAAAAGCCTCGTCGAGCTAATCCTTGTTTGACCTTTTGCACGCGCGCTTTTTCATCTAGCCGATGTGACGAACGCCATATCTTTTCGCCAGCACGTGCTAACGCCTCGCGCTGCGCTTCTTCATCCGGCTCAATCTCCAAGATATCGATTGCTGCTTGACCAATGTCAAAGGAAAAACCTTTTGTAACGAGATGTTTTAAGACTTTTTGTTGCTGATGTTGAAAACTATCCTTACGATAACGACGAAACGCTTTTTCAGCTAGCTTAGCCGCATTTTCTAAAGCTGTTTTTGTATCATAAAGTGACAACGCCTGCTCCGCACAGTCTGGCGCAATCCCTCGCTTACGCAATTGTTGTAACACGACTTGCGGTCCCTTATCGCCCATACGCATTTGCGTGCGCACGTAACTCTCAGCATACTGCACGTCATCTATTAATTTTAACTCTTTTAATTTTCCAATAATATCACTAATCGCGTCTTCGGCAATTTCATGCTCACGCAAGTAGCGTTTGACCTCGGCTTCCGATCGCAGCTGATAACTCAAATAATGTAGACTACGCTGATATCCTTCATCTATCGCGGTATCATGACGCAATTGTTGTAAGGCAGCCGTGTCGAGCGTCGTGCCTTTCAATAAACGATGTCGCACTAGCACATCTTCTGACACGCTTAAGCTGACACCTGAATCAAACAACACTTTATAGCGCCCAGGCTTTTTCGTCTGAGCTATTTTCACAACCGTTTCCGCCACTTACCTCACCTCTCATTTTCTCTACTCTTTCTAACGCTATCCCTTATCATATCATTAAATCAAAAAGTCTGGCAAAAAGAATGATAGACGCCCTTCAAACACCGATTGATGCTAACACATCCACTACCTCCGCCAAATCAACGCCTCTATGTAAGAAACAGAGCGACCGCTTGAGAAAAAAGCCATCGCCTCCTCTAATGACTGACAAACCACTGGCTTTTGCTTACTCCCTCCATGCTGCGCGATGTAGTGACGCCACTCATCACTTAAAGGAGCCGTAAACGACAAATGATGCAGCGAAGTACGCTCGATAAAATAATCAAAAAAGGTCGAAAAAACATCGCAGACATCACGCACGTGAATTAATCGTTGATGAAAACTACGATAAGAACTATTGAGATGACAATGATACTGACCATTAAAACAAATATCTAACCGATACGGACTTTCTTCCTTCGTCAAATCCAAAAATGAAAAAACCTGGTCAAAATTGAACCATACGCTGGCGTACTGACTCGGTCCAGTTAATGGCAACCAAATACCATACTGATGATGTAAAAATGGCTGTTTCTTTATACGACGACCACTCAGTAAAGAAAATAACTGTCGTTGCGTATCATAGTCATCGACTTGCAATTTCGACATCTGATGAATAAGCTGCCCCGTCGTTCGCTCGACAAAAACAGGTAGACTATCCCTTTGAAAAACTAAACTCCCCTTTACGCAACGGGATTCATACGGCATGACTAACAATGTTTCCTTTGTCAACACGACATCTGCTTGCGGACGGGCAATCTCATACCATTCACTCAAATCATACTCTTTCACAACTTTGACCTCTTGTGACAAACATTCATTTTGAATCTTCTCGTACATCGTTTACTCATCCTTTCTTTATTATTAAATTTTCCCTTTTTATATAGAATATGCTAAAAAAAGATGAAATGAACGTTTTTTTGATGTTTTTTTGATTAAATAACACTTCGTATTTTTTACACCATTTCGATACACTTTAACTGTCAACCGGTTGAACATTATTAAATAAAGGTGAAAAATATGAAACAATCAAAAGAAGAACGGATAAACCCCTACATCGGGATCGTCTACGGCGTCTTGAAACAACTACACATCGCCCCTAATCATGTCGATTACGAAGATTGGTTACAAACGGGACTACTCATCCTATGCGAATGTCTAGAAAAAGTCTCACTCGATTTTGAAACTGAAGAACGCGCCTATCACTTTCGCGGTATTCTCTTTCGTCTCGTCAAATCACGGATGATCGACCGCATTCGCCAACAACAACGTCAAACACGACACCAAGCAGTAGAAGATAGTCAGTTACAAACAGCCGTCGACCCGTCAACACAAACAGAAGAAGCGCTCGTTGAAGAAGTCGATTATGCACTATATAAACAAACCATTTGGCCACATCTCTCACAACGCGAACGAGCCTATCTCATCGCCACTATGGAGAAAGGCTGGACGATACCAGAAATCGCACGCTACTACCATGTCAGCCGTCATGCCGTCTATAAATGGCGTAACCAACTCGCTCTAAAAAGCTTGCGTTATTTTTTTAATAATCATCGCGACGATAACTTAAACTAAATGATTTCTAATGTTATTTAATAAAAAAATGCGAAATTAGGGTTAACATTTTGCCCCTTCATTTCGATATTATTAGTGTAAGACGTCGCGACATGCTTACAAAAAAAGAGAGAGGAGCAATCAAAATGAAAGAATGGATTAGTAACCAAGTAGAATTACACTTTGCAGTGGATGGGGAGGAAAAAATGAAGAAACAAACGATTTCTAACATCATTCAAAACCCAGCTGAAAGTGACGTACTCGCCTATGCTCGTTTAATTGAACGTCTCGTCCCTGAAAAGATGAACTTAGACAGCACAGTGCTTGTCGAAAAAACACGCTTTACCGCGTAATTTTACATTTTGAAAGGAGATATTAGTATGAAAAAATTACAAATGATTTTTAAAAACGGAACGGGTAAAAAAGTCACCTTGACACAACGTGACTGCCGCGACGACTTAACAGCGGAAACAGTCCGTGAAGTAATGGCTGGGGTAGCTAATCTCGCTTTAATCGAGAAAAAAGGTATCGCCCAATACGTCGAACCCGTCAGCGCTCACTATGTCGAAACAATCACAACCGACTTGTTTTAATATAATGTAAGAAAAGGCAGTTACCGGAATGGTAACTGCCTTTTTGATGTTGCTACCGTTTTAACCTTTTTTTTGATATACTTAAAGAAAACAAGTCTTGATAAGAAAGAGTGGTACTATACATGGAAAAAATATTAATTACAGGTGGAGCTGGTTTCATAGGATCAAACCTAGCGAATCATTTGTCAGCAGAATACGACATTACAGTCGTCGATGATTTGAGTATGGGAAGCGAGTCCAACTTAGACAAATCGGATAACATTCACTTTCATCATGAATCGGTATTAAATACAACTTTCATGACGAAGCTACTTACAGAACAAAATTTTGACTATATTTTCCATTTAGCAGCTATTGCCAGTGTCGCTGACTCAGTCGAACGTCCAATCGAAACACATGACGTTAACTTTAATAGCGTTCTGACTATGTTAGAAACTTTACGTCATTTACCAAACAGACGCTTAAAACGTTTAGTATTTGCTTCGTCTGCTGCGGTATACGGTGACGAACCAACACTTCCGAAACAAGAAGAGAGTGTCATTCGCCCACTCACCCCTTATGCTATAGATAAGTTTGCTGCAGAGAAATTCGTTCTTTCCTACCATCATTTATATGGTGTACCGACTGCTGCCGTTCGCTTTTTCAATGTTTATGGTCCAAATCAAAATCCGAGTTCACCGTATTCAGGTGTTATCTCCATTTTAACCGATCGCTTTATGAAAAAAGTAAATGGCGAAGATAGTCAGTTTACCCTTTTTGGAGATGGCGAACAGACACGTGATTTTGTCTATGTTAAAGATGTTTTACAAGCGTTATGGTTGGTTGCCACGAAAGAACAAGCTCTCGGAGAAGTCTACAATGTAGGGACGGGTATTGCCACATCCTTAAATAATCTAATTGACAGCATGCATCAATCTCTGTCAGTCGAGCTACCTATTCAGCATGAAGCAACTCGTGAAGGGGACATTCCTTTTTCCTATGCGAATATTAAAAAATTAACTTCACTCGGTTACCGACCTAAATATACTATTCAAACTGGAATTCATGAGTATTTACAATCTTTTTAAAATAGCTAAAAAGCACTGTTTTTCAACAGTGCTTTTTTTATTTAAAATCAGCCGGACGAGGTGCTTTATCAAAAGCATACGCAATGGCTTGTAATATACGTTGACTAGCTATTCCATCTCCATACGGATTAGGCGCTTCACTCATCATTTTATAACGTCCCTTATCTTCTAGCAATTCTTTTGTCGCTTTCTTAACGGCATGATAGTCCGTTCCGACTAAATGCAATGTACCTGCCTCAACGCCTTCTGGTCTTTCAGTCGTATCTCGTAAAACTAAGACGGGCTTGTTAAGGGAAGGAGCTTCCTCTTGAATTCCACCCGAATCCGTCAAAATCAAATAGCTACGAGCCGCTAAATTATGAAAATCTAATACTTCTAGTGGCTCTATCAGATGAACTCGTTCTACGTTACCTAAAACATCCTCTGCCACTTCTCTCACCTTTGGATTAAGGTGCATCGGATAGATAAGTTCAACATCAGGTGTTTCTATAACAATTTCTTTTAGAGCTGTGAAAACATCTCGCATTGGTTCTCCTAAATTTTCACGACGATGCATGGTCACTAAAATAATCCGCTGTTTATCATCGATGGACGACAATACTTCATGGTGATAATCTTTTTTCACTGTATACTGCAACGCGTCAATCACTGTATTACCCGTAATAAAAATATGTTCATCATTTTTTCCTTCTGCTAGCAAATGCTCTCTAGCTAACGATGTAGGAGCAAAATAATCATCTGCAATCACGTCAATCAGTTGTCGATTAATCTCTTCTGGAAATGGTGAGTACTTTTGCCAAGTACGTAACCCTGCTTCAACATGACCGACACGGATTTGATGATAAAAGGCAGAGAGACTAGCCGCGTATGCAGTGGTAGTATCTCCATGGACTAACACCATATCCGGCTTTTCTTTGCGCATAATTTCGTCAAGCTTAAGCAAAACGCGACTCGTGATTTCAGCGAGCGATTGATTGGGACGCATGATATCCAAATCATAATCTGGGATAATCTCAAAAGCTGTTAAAACCTGATCTAACATCTCACGGTGTTGCGCTGTCACAACCACACATGATTCAAATATATCTGCTTCTTTTTTCATTTCTTGAACAAGAGGCACCATTTTGATTGCTTCTGGACGGGTTCCAAAGACACTCATCACCTTGATTTTTTTTGTCACGACACACTTGCTCCCTTCAACATTCCGTCATCCTATAGTATTTCCTGTGTTACTTCTATCATAGCATATCTCATCCATTTCCCAATAAAAAAAATCCAAATGACAAGCATTTGGATTTTATAACGTTTACGCCTCTTGTTCTGATTCTTTCAGCTCTTCTGCTAGTTCTACGATAAAGTCTTTTAGATTATCTTTGACCTCTGGATGTTCCAATCCATACTCGATACTTGTTTTTAAGAAGCCAAACTTATCCCCAACGTCATAACGTTTACCTGTAAACTGATGGGCAAAGACACGTTGCGTTTTATTTAACGTGTCAATCGCATCGGTTAACTGGATTTCATTTCCTGCACCAGGTTCTTGATGTTCTAAAATATCAAAAATTTCTGGTGTCAATAAGTAACGACCGATAATCGCCAAATCACTAGGCGCTTCTTCTGGAGATGGTTTTTCCACAAAGTTACGCACGCTGTACAATCCTTCTTCCATTTGCTCTTCAGGATTGATAATGCCGTATTTTGACGTGTCTTCATGTGGCACTTCCATGACCGCAATGGTCGCCGCTTTATTTTTATCATAGTTATTAATCAGCTGTTTCGTCAGAGGAATTTCATCACTCATCAAATCATCACCTAACATGACAACAAACGGCTCATTCCCAACAAACGCTTTTCCTAGTGATACCGCATGACCTAGCCCTTGTGGATGTGATTGACGGATGAAATGTAAATTAAGCCCGGTTGTTTCTTGCACCAATGCTAACAAGTCATCTTTACCTTTTGATTTTAAATTTGTTTCTAATTCTAAATTCGCATCAAAATGATCTTCAATCGGGCGCTTTGCTTTCCCCGTCACGATTAAAATATCTTCAATCCCTGACGCAATCGCTTCTTCAACGATGAACTGAATCGTTGGCTTATCCACAATCGGCAACATTTCTTTTGCCATGGCTTTCGTTGCGGGTAAAAATCTCGTCCCTAAACCTGCCGCTGGAATAATCGCTTTTTTTACTTTACTCATTTGACATAACTCCTCAATCATTATATTTTAAGCTCATTATGGTAAGTCAAGCTGTTCTTTTAAAAGCGCTTGAACTCGTGCTAACTCTTCTGGACTAATATCTTGATAGGAAACACCTTCACGCATGGCGCCAACCCCTTGAAGCTGGTCGTTTTCAATATGTGAAAAGGCATCCCAGTATTTACTTTGCATGGCCGTCATCTGACTCCACGGAATATCTGTCTTCACATGGTCTTCAAGTGTGTTTAAAATAGTCCCATAATTGGCAATAATACTTGGACTCATCGCTTTTTTGATAATCGCCATGACAACTTTACGTTGACGCTCTTGACGTCCATAATCACCATTAGGATCATCATAACGCATACGAATGTAAGCAAGTGCTGCATCCCCATCTAATTGAAGTGGTCCTTGATGGAATTCATATCCATCCTGAGTAAACTCAATGTTATTTTCTAACTGAATTTTCCCAACGGCCTCAACGATTTCTTTTAAACCATGCATATTGATACTGACATAGTGGTCTATTGGGACTCCTAATAGCTTTTCTGTGGAGTCCATAGACATCTCTGCACCACCAAAAGCATAAGCATGATTTAGCTTATCAAGTGTCCCTAATCCGACCATCTCTGTATAAGTATCTCGTGGGATACTTACGATTGTCGTCTGTTCTCTCTCTGGACTGACTGTAGCAATCATTATAGAGTCTGAACGTCCCTGTTCGGTACGACCCAACTCACCAGTATCAATCCCTAAAAGTAATATCGACATGGCTTCTCCTTGTTTCACTGAAACTGGTTTTTCACGCAACTGTGACTTGATACGAGTAGACTCTTCATAAACACCATCGGCAGTTTTCTTAACGTCAAAATAGACCTTACCTAAGTAACCACCAACCATGATTAGCAGTATCACTATAACAGATAAAATACTTAATATTATCTTTTTGCTTTTAGACATTTATTCACCTCTTCTGACGAGTTTTTAATATTTTTTTTATATTTCGTTTAATATTTTCAATATTTACTTGTCGAACAGCTACAATCGGTATTTTATTTTCCATAAAAGTTTTTATTAATCTTAATTTTTCTGACAAACTAAAATTGTAGTAATTTGATTCTATCAACCAATGCAAACCATTTATGTTCATTTTTTTATACAAGTATGGATCTAAATTATTACTTATATACTCGTTATATTTTAAAAATGTTTTTATTCTTATTATAAATTTATCCTTTTGATAACTTGTTGTAAGTGTACCTGAGTCTCTTGTTACGCAGTAGAGCAAATCTTCAGAGGTTGCGATTTTGTTCGCCGTTAATCCCGCCTTTACTGAAAACATCACGTCATTAGAAACTATTATTTCATCAAATTTTATGTTATTCGCTTTAATAAAGTCACTACGATACATCTTCGACCAAGGTACAATAAAATTTATTCTTAAAAAAGTTTCATTTATTTTATTCGGCTTGTCCAAATATCTTAAAACTAAATTATTCAAAACATAGTGTCTGTCTGAGAGTTCTTTTGTACGTTCATCTATACTAGTACTTAAGAAGTATATAATGTCAACTGCGCTATTTATTTTATTATATAGGGATTTATAATAATTAGGCATAAAATAGTCATCAGCATCCGCAAAAACTAGCCATTCTCCTACAGCTTTTTTAAGTCCTATATTTCTACACGTACCAGCTCCCTTAATCCCCTCATTGAAAAAAAGAGATAAATTTGTGAACTCACAAACCATTTCTATAATACTCGATATATCCTCAGTACTTCTATCATCAACAATAATGACCTCTAATAAATCATCGTTTTTTTTTAAATCTATAGACTTCAATAATCTTTTCAATTTGCCTACTGAGTTATAATGTGGAACGATAATGCTAACTCTTTTTTTATACATACTTACTTTATTCTCCTAATTCGATTGGCTAATTCCTTTGTGACCATTTCCATATCATAATTTTCAGATGTCTCAATTCCTTTTTCTATCATCTTTCTTCTATCTTCAGGTGCCTTTTTTATATATCGTAATGTATATTTTTTTAATTCTTCAATATTACCTTTTTCAAACAAATATCCATTTTCTCCATGTTTTACATACGAATTTATTCCGTTAATATCAGACCCTATTACAGTACATCCACAAGCTAGTGCTTCTATACCAATTAATCCTAAACTTTCTTTAAAACTCGGAAAAATCAAACAATCAATTTCATTAAATAACTGAGATAACTCTTCTTGATCCATAGCAGGTAGATATTCAATTAATTTATGCGATATCTCTAACTCGTCTATGTATTCCCACATTTGTTTAATTTCAGATCCCGAACCGACTATTTTAAATTTTATCTTCTCATTTTCTAACTCTTTTACTAACTTTATAAATATTTTCCATCCCTTAAAATGTTCTATTCTACTGACATAGCCGATAACAAATTCTTTATTTGTATCTTTATTTGTCTTATCTACTAAATCTCTGTTAGGTTTAAATATTTTTCTATTTATTCCCCCCGAAGGAGACACAAATACATTATTCTCAGTTATACCATACCTATTTATCATTAACTCTTTATAAGATGATGAAGGTGTAACTATCAATGATGCTTTTTTTATAACAGGCCTAATGAGAAATAAAAGTATCTTTTGAATCACTTTAGTAGGATTTACATCTGTACCGTGTACATTTAAGATAATTGGATTCATTGTTTTCATGAAAATAAATGGTAAAGAACTATTAGATATATAATGTATATAAATAAACTGATAGTCTCTATTATTTACATATTTTATTATTTCCCAGTAAAAATTCAAATAATGCTTTACAGTACGCTCTTCTTTAGTCAAGACTATTGAATCAATATTATAACCTGATTTTTTAAGTCCTTCATAATTATTTTTAACAAATGTTCCAAAATAGGGTGATTTATCACTTGGAAATAGATTTGAAATAAATAAAATTCTATCACTCATTAATTAATCCCTCATAAATACATCACGAGTGTATACTTTTTCAAAAACATCTTCTAATGCTTTTTCAACCCTATTGCTTACAATAAGATCACACTCTTGTTTAAACTTATTTAAAGATTTTTCTACAAAATTCCCATAAAAAACGGGTTGATTTAAAGTAGGCTCATAAATAACTATCTCTATATTTTTTTCTTTCAACCTTTGCATAATTCCTTGAATAGAAGAATATCTAAAATTATCTGAACCAGACTTCATCGTTAGACGATAAATTCCGACTTTTTTAGGTTTTTTATCAATAATATCATTTGCAATAAAATCTTTACGTGTTGTATTAGAATCAACAATCGCTTTTATAATATTATTTGGAACATCTTCATAATTTGCTAACAGCTGCTTCGTATCTTTTGGTAAGCAATACCCTCCATATCCGAAAGAAGGATTGTTATAATGAGAGCCAATCCGTGGATCTAAGCCAACACCTTCTATAATTTGTTTCGTATCCAAACCTTTCATAGAAGCATATGTATCTAACTCGTTAAAATATGACACTCTTAATGCTAGATAAGTATTAGAAAATAGTTTGATTGCCTCTGCCTCAGTTGAGTCTGTTAATAATACTGGCGAATTTTTTTCTACTGTATTTTTCAAGAACATATTCGCAATTTGTTCTGCTCGCTCTGATTTTTCTCCGATAATGATGCGTGACGGATAAAGATTATCGTATAAAGCTTTCCCTTCACGTAGAAACTCTGGAGAAAATATAATGTTTTCAGTATTATACTTTTCTTTTAATGTTTCTGTATAACCTACAGGAACTGTTGATTTAATGATAAACGTTGCTTCTGGCTTTTCTTTTAATACTTTTTCAATGACATCTTCAACTGTTGATGTATTAAAATAATTACGTTTTTCATCATAATCTGTAGGTGTAGCGATTATAAATACATCAGCATGATTGATAGCAGTTTTCAACTCATCTGTATACTCAATATTTAAATCATCACGTGCTAAAAACTCTTCAATTTCTTTGTCTATCAATGGAGATTCTCCATTATTCAATCCTTTTATTTTTTCTGAAACAATATCATACGCCATTATATATTCTGATTGCGATAATAATAAAGCATTCGCTAATCCTACATATCCTAATCCAAAAATTGATAGTTGCAAAATCTATTCCTCTTTTCTTTAGTTAAAAGTAATCTACAAATTTTCATTTTTCAAAGCATTAAACGCTTCATTTATGACCATATGCATATCAAAATACCTATACATGCCTAAACGTCCACCAAACACTATATTAGGATATTCTTTTGATAATTTTAAATATTTTTTATACATTTCAGTATTTTTACTATCATTAATGGGATAGTATGGTTCGTCGCCTTTTTGCCATTCTGAAGGATACTCTTTAGTAATTACAGTTTTATTTTGTTTACCAAATTCAAAGTGTTTGTGTTCAATAATACGTGTATAAGGTGTGTCTTTATCAGTGTAGTTAACTACTGCATTGCCTTGATAGTTTTCACAATCTAATATTTCAGTTTCAAATTTTAAAGATCGGTATTCTAATGTTCCATAACAATAATCAAAATATTGATCTATCATACCCGTATAAATTATTTTAGAAGCCTCTTGTTCAAATTTTTCTTTATCCGAAAAAAAATCAGTGTTTAAATGCACTTCTATATTATCGTGTGAGAGCATTTTTTCAACAATTTGTGTATAGCCCCCTATAGGAATACCTTGATATTTATCATTAAAGTAATTGTTATCATAATTAAAACGAACGGGCAATCTATTAATAATAAAGCGTGGCAATTCTTTACACGAACGCCCCCACTGTTTCTCTGTATATTCTTTAACTAATCGATTATAGATATCTGTTCCTACTAAAGAAATTGCTTGTTCTTCTAAGTTTTGAGGACGAGAAATTCTTGCTGCTTGTTTTTGTTCTTCTATTTTATTCTTTGCTTCATTCGGTGTGATAACTCCCCATAATTTATTAAATGTGTTCATATTGAATGGAAGATTATAAATCTCTCCTTTGTAATTAGCAATTGGTGAATTAGTAAATCGGTTAAATTCTGCAAATTGATTTACGTACTCCCATACTTCCTTATTACTTGTATGAAATATATGAGCTCCATATTTATGAATATTAATTCCTTCTTGATTCTCAGTGTATATATTTCCTGCAACATGTTTTCTTTTTTCTATCACTTTAACTTTTTTCCCTTTTTTTGCTACTTCATGAGCAAAGACAGCTCCGTATAAACCCGCACCTACTATTAAATAATCAAACATATTACCCTCTCTTTTCTACTAATAATTTTTTAATAATCTTGATTTCCCCCATATAATATGATCCCAGTAAGAATGTTAAAATAAAAATGAATGACCTTATAAAAAGCTCTATAAATATAGAATAACTGTATTGAATAAGGTTAAATAAATAAAATACTATAATTAACAATACTGATAATTTAAACGGGTTTTTTAACTCTCTTAAAATATAAAATAGATTAGTTTCTAACGCTTTATTTGTTAGTAACCAAAAAGAAAACACGAAGTTTAGTGTAAACCCCCCTACTAGTATTATGGATAATTTCTCTATATCTTGCATGAAGATGCCTAATATTATAGCACTTACTAAAATGATCGCAGAAACACTTCCACCAATAAATAGATAATTAGTTTTATTTCGAGATTGAAAGATTGCACCGGTAGATGATAAAAGCATTTGAATCCAAACTGTAGTGGACAAAATCGCAAAAGTTTTTACAGCTCCGGTCCATTGCTTACCAAACATAAAGTATATAATATATTTAGCGTTCATAGATAAAAAAACTGACAATGGCAATCCAATTAATGCTAGAACCCTTATAACTTTTGAATATACATTTTTAATAACTTCAACGTCATTTTCATGGTTAGATAAAACTGGTTGTAGTACAGGTGTAATAACTCCCGCTAATAAACTATTTGGATACATTAGTAATTGATACGCCTTACTATAATTACCCAAAGCTTGTTCTGATATGAACTTCCCAATTAAAATATTATCCATATTACGTGAAAAATAATTAATAAAATTAAAACCAAATTGGTTTTTAGAAAAACTTCTGATTTTAAAGTATGCTTGTTTATTAATTTTTTTTGTTGGCCTAACTTTTGAAAAAGAAAATAACAATAGAAAGGATACAAACGCATTAGCAATGTTATTAACAACAAGAGCATACACTCCAAAATCATTATATGCAGCTATTATTCCAATTAAACCAGCAATAACAGACGTTATCAGTTTAGCCATACTTACAAACTTAAATTGTTGTTTTTTTAGGAGGATAGCATTAGGTACGATTATCAAAGAATAAAAAAACACAGATATAGATAAATATGATGATATTGGTATATAAATAGAGTTGTCATAAAACCAAGCTATGCCAAAACCAAATAAAAGAAAGAACACCCCGAGAAAAAAGGATAATATTATTGACAAAGTAAAAAGTGACTTTATGTCTTCTTGATTTAACTCTTTGCTTTGTATAATTGCAGGTCCAATCCCCATATCCGCTAGCATTTGAAAAAAAACAATAAATACTGTAACGACCGCTACAACTCCATAATCATTGGGAGTTAACAAACGTGACAATATAGCATTGATTATTAATTGAATTATCATATTTCCATATTTACCCAGAGCCGTGTATATAAATCCTGTCTTAATTGATTTAGTCAAGTTGTTGTTCATATTTACCTCCATTCATTCTTAATTGAGAAAATAGGGCAAGTAAAATAGGATTATAACTAATTCGAAAAGATTTATTATCTGTTACATCATAGAGTATAACAACACATATAGCTAATACATATACCCATCTATTACTATTTACAAATTTTTTTAAAATTTTGTACGTTGCAGTCAAATAAAAAACTAGTAGTATTAATCCTTTTGAAAACAACTGTTCTATGACTAATGAATCTAAATAAAAATATTCGTGTCCATATAAACTATTTCGTCCTGATCCATTCATCAATATTTCTTGTCCAAATAAATTAACATTATACATATAAAACGCCTTATTCGCGTAATAGAGTCGACCAGTTAATGCATTGTTTAAAAAATAGTAAAGTGAACTATTATTTTTATAATTGTAAGATAAATATACAATTATAAAAGGAACTAGTAGAGCGAGACTATTGATAAATATTTTTGTTAATTTAGAAATTTTAAAATTATACTTAAATAATTTTAAAATAACCATTCCAATAATAATGATAGTCGTATTAAGAAAAGCACTTCTTGCATCTGTTAACTGTAATACTAAAACATTTAAAATTGATATACTTACTAGCTCAAACCAACTTGTGTTTTTTTCTCTGATTAATAAATAGCTTAATATTAAAAAAAAGAAATACGATGCAAATACTGTAGGATATATTGTTCCAAGTGACATCCTTACTCTCTCATTCTGATAAAACACCAAATTAGGAATTATACTTACAGCGGACAGCAAAACGACTATCATTAAACATGAAAAAATGACTGTAAAATAAAACTTCAAAATATCTTGAAATTCCAAATTTTGACTCGCTATAATAATGAAAATAAAAGAAGCTACATCTATATTTTTAATAGAGAAAAAAGACAATACAGAAATAGTCATAAGAATCAAAGTTGCAATAAAGTATTTTTGTTTAATCCCTTTAAGAAGCATAAAAAAACACACAAGAATGATTGAAACCAAATTAAAAGCAAACAAGATACTGCTAGGAATTTCTATCATAATATGCTTAAAAAACGAAGCTAAAAGAGCCAATAGGTAGCCTATATAAAAAAATATATCAATTTTTAAGTTTCTTTTATTTAATGTTATTTCATCACTATTTATTAGCATATTTCTTTATTTCACTCCATGACCATAATGAATCAATAATACCTTTTTGTATAGACACAAATTTTTTTATTTTAAATTTACAGTTTTGTCTGAATAGTAATCGAAAAGCCTCTCTAATAGTATTTATATAATTTTTAATTATTAACTTCCTAGAATCGTATAATCTCGAGTTAAATAGCTTATTTCTATAAAAATATTTATACATCTTCACTCTATTAGGATTTTCTTCTGTAATAATACTTAGACTTTTAGCATTGTATCGCTTATGCAAAATCAAACTATTTCCTACAAAAAAAGCTGGTCCATAATCATTTACGAGTCTTAAAGTATATTCAGTATCATCACCCCAAATAAAATATTCTTTAATAGGATAACCAACTTTTTTAATAGCTTTCTCCGAAATCAGTAATGAGACAAACGTAGCTCGCTCAATTTCGATAATTCCATATTTTAGATAGCGATACCAATCTCCATATCCATTTTCATGTTTTCGCTTAGATATTCCCGGTACATTCATTGGTTCTTTTTCAGGACCATATACAGTACTCGCTAAAAAGCTAGGATTCTCTTGTTCTAAATAATCATATGCATCTAATAATTTTTCTAAACTATCTTGATTAGCTATGGTATCATCATCCATTAACCACAAAAAATTATAATCACAATTTTCATTAATATATTTGATACCTTCATAGAACCCCCCTGCTCCACCAATGTTTTTATCCATTTTTCTATAAGTTATACTTTTTAAATGGAACATAGCTCCGTCTTTAAATAAATCGGACGTACTATCTGTACTATTATTATCAATTACAACTATTTCCTCTATTTTATGATTTTGATTTAATAAAGCATATAAGCATTCCGTTAATAACTCTTTTCTATTATAAGTAACAACTAAAGCAACAATCTTCATATTTTTCTCCCATTCTTATAAATATCTTTTCATTTCGTTTATAAAAAACTCATTATTTGATTTAAACTCATTAAACTTATATATATCCAATTGCTCATATGCCTTTTTCAACTCATCATAATTAGTTGCGGACATACAGTATTTCATTTTTGTGAATTGCCTCATAATTTGAAATTGATGATTGTCAACATGTTCGTTCAGTTTTGATTCTCTTGGAACAATAATTATTTTTTTTTTGTTATTCAATGCTCTTATAATCGAACCTGTTCCCGCATGAGTTATTATTACGCTAGCTTCTCTTACTAATTTTTCATGTTCACCTTGATCAACAAAATTGCTATAATAAGCATTTTCGGGAATAAAGCTACTTACACCTGTTTGCATAAAAACTTGATTCTTGTCCATTTTTTTTTCTCGAGCTAAGTTATCTACGTATTGTAATAATCTATCAAACGGTATTTTTTGAGATCCAACAGTAACATATACTCTACCTTTCATTAATAAATACCTCCAAAATAATGCGCTTTAGGGTAATACTGTAACATTGATTCCCATTGAACAATAAATACATCTGTAATTCTATACAAAAATTTTCCAGATTTTGTTGGCGAGTTGACTTTTGCATAAGACTCTATAAAAACTAGTTTTTTATTATAAAGCTTACCAATTAAGAACATTGGAATAACTGATAAAGCACCAGTAGATATAATTATATTTGGCTGTTCTTTTTTAAATATTAAAAAACTTTTCAAAAAAACTCTTATTAGTTTTAAAATTAAAAACTTATCTTTTCGATTTATCTGATTTAATAAATATAATTTATGTCCATTTATACTATTTTCGTGTAAATTATATTCTGTTTTCTCTGTAACATAAAAAATATCATAATCTTCACTTAAAGTTTTTAACATTTTAAGTTGTTCAAAATGTCCTCCTGAAGATGATATAAAACAAATTTTTTCCATATTAACTTCACCATCTTTTTTTACTTAATACGCACTATTTGGAAATAGTACGACCTTTACTGTTTTCAATAATATTTTTAAATCGTTTTTTACACTTTGATTTTTGATATATTCCAAGTCTAATTCAACCATCTCATTAAACCCAACATCATTACGGCCACTGACTTGCCAAAGTCCTGTGCAGCCTGGGGTAACCGACAAACGTTGTTTATCATAATTTGTATATTTTTTCACTTCTCTTTTAAGAGGAGGTCTCGGACCTACGAGAGACATATCCCCTTTCAGAACATTCCATAATTGTGGTAATTCATCTAAACTTGTTTTTCTAATGAATTTCCCGACCTTCGTTATTCTGGGGTCTTCTTTCATCTTAAACATTGCACCTTGTACTTCATTATAGGCTAATAATTCCTCTAATTTTTCTTCAGCATTAACACACATCGAACGAAATTTATACATGTCAAATTCTTTATAGTTTTTTCCTACTCTTTTCTGACTAAAAAAAACGGGTCCTTTAGGATCTTCCATTTTAATTGCTAATGCAATACCTCCATACACAGGAGAAAGTAAAATCAATCCGGTTAAACTACCTACTATATCTATTGTACGTTTAACTAAATAGTAGTTTCTTGATGGTTTTATATTTTGTTTACTCATCTCTCTAGTTTCCAAATAAATTGCCCCCAAATTCCTTTTAATCAAATAATCCCAAAAATCCTGTTTTCACTGGACTATACGGTGCGACGTGTATGTCATCTCCGTTTATCATGTTTTTAGACACTTCTTTAAAATAACGTTCCTTTTCTATACCAAAGTCTTTTCGAATTGCGTTATACGCTTCTGCCAGATAAAACTTCCGTCCTTTCAGATTGTGCGCATCTGACGCCACACACTGAACGAGGCCATGTTTGACCATTTGTTTCGCTGTTTTTTGGATTTTTTTACCGAAGACCCCAACATAGCTAGGTGCCGTTAGCTGAGCTAAACAACCCATCTCCAAGAATGGGATCAACGCATTCGGATCCTCGATAAACCCTCCATTACGCTCTGGATGAACGATAACAGGCGTCACACCTTCTCCGATTAACGTCAAAAAAAGTGACTCGGCAAAGTAGGGAATTTCGATACTGGGAAACTCCATTAACAAATAGCGATCTTCGGTATCTGTACCGAGTAGTTGACCGTTTTCTCTATCTGTCAATAGTTCTCCTGTTACTCGAATCTCCTGACCTTCAAACACCGTCAGAGGAATTCCTTCCTCGTCCAGTCGTGCTTGCAAGTTCGCTACCGCTTGAATCACTTCATATTTTGGATTTAAATATTTTCCATTACGATGATGAGGCGTACAAAGAATATGCGTAATCCCACTTTCAACCGCTGCCTCCGCCATAGCTAAGGCATCCGTCATGGTTTGCGCGCCGTCATCTATTCCTGGCAAAATGTGACAATGTAAATCTATCATTCTCTGCACGTCCTCTCTTCCCTTATTTTAAGCGCCGTAATAATAATATCCTTGGTCGGTCGCTTTCGTTGCGCCATTATACACTACACCGAGTAAGTTTGCATTAACCATATCGAGCAGTTGTTGCGCTTTGATAATCGCACGCTTATCTGATACCCCTTCGCGTACGACGAGCATCGTACCATCTACTAGAGCTGACATAATCTGAGCATCAGTTACCGCGACGACTGGTGGCATATCAAAAATTATCAAATCATAACTCTCGCGTAGCTGTTCCATCACTTGTCCCATACGAATCGACCCTAACATTTCTGACGGGTTAGGTGGCTTCGGTCCACTAGTTAAAATGGATAGATTTTCCACCCCTGACGGTTGCGCCAACTGTGTGACATGAGCTTCACGATCAGTAAGTAGCGTACTAAAGCCTTGATGATTGCTAAGGGCAAATGTTTTCGCCACGGTCGGTTTGCGCAAATCGGCATCGACAAGTAAAACGCGAATGCCTGAGTTAGCAAAAACAACGGCCAAGTTTGCCGAAGTAGTCGACTTTCCCTCTCCCGGTCCTGAAGACGTTACGACGAGTGTTTTAAACTGGCTATCGACCATTGAAAATTGAATATTCGTTCTTATCGTCCGATATTGCTCCGATATAGGTGAGCGTTGATCCGCTAAGGTAATCAAGCTCACGGCATGTGTTTTATTAGATGGTTGTTGTTTCGACATCTGTTTTCCTCCTGTTAAACGCGACTACGTGAGCGACGCGTTGTTCCTTCTGAGACTCGTTTTTCTGTCACAGTGCTTGGTGCTACCTGTGCGGGGACAAGCTTAGCAGAAAGTTCTTTTGCCGACATCTGTGGAACGACTCCCAAGATTGGCAAGCCAAGCGTGTCTTTGATAAAGCGATCGTCTTTGACTGTTTTGTCGAGCATTTCGTTTAGGAAAGCAAGTCCGACACCTATCATTAACCCTAATACTGCTCCGATTAAAAGGTTTAACTTACGGTTTGGTGATACTGGTTCCTCAGGCAGTGTGGCTTCAGATAGTACAGAAATCTTATCTACCGTCAAGGCATCTTGTGCTTTTTCTTTGAAGGCTGCTGTTACGGCATTCGCCACCTGCATGGCTTCTTGCGGATCGGTAGACGTTGCTTTTATCGAAAACATTTGCGAGTTTGGATTTTGAGCGACTTCTATCATCCCTTGTACGTCATGAAAGTCCCCTTCAAAGCCCGTCTCCGCTTCTAAGCGTCCACGTGCATCTTCGGCAACAATCTGTGCTTGTGTGATGAAATCTTTATACGTATTCATCATTTGTAAGTTAAAGTTCACATCGTTTAAACTTGCACCATTTTCATTTGCTGGTAAGGTGACAGTTAACTGTGTAGATGCTTGATATTTTGGTGTCATGACAAAAAACGTTACGATACTAGTTAAGCCAATCGCAATAAAAAATGATGCTAATATCAGCATCCAACGTTTTTTGAGAATCTCAAAAATATCTTGTAAACTAATTGTCTCTTCCATTAAAATCCTCCAATAATTATGCATTCATATAATAATATACATATGGATTATATCATAGTTATGATAATTTTAAACCGTAATTTAACAAAAAACAATGTTTTATGAAAAAACCAAGTTATTTTTATGATGTTTTCATCAATATATATCATATTTCTTATGATTCAATCGCGCATTATTTCTTTTACTATTATAGGTATGAATCAACTCATTACATTCAATACTTTTTTGTTTTTTTTATAGCGGTGATACCTTAGTGGGTGTTGTTATTTTTTAGTTATAAATACAAGAAAAACGTTCATGTCTGGAACATGAACGTTTTTGCTTATTCTCCCGGGCTTAATTCCCATTCTAAAACTGTTTGATAGTCACCTGCTAAAGCATTGCCAGGAACTGTTAACTGAGGATGCAAATCAATCTCACTCAGAAGAGCGCCACCTGAAAACACTTTTTGTGCACTGTTATTTAATGTTTTTTCACCTGGACTTGTTACACCATTGTCTCCTGTTGGGTTAACTTTGATGTCCATACCTGTCACAAAACTTTGAGTTCCAGCAGCAATAGCAGTAGCTGAAGCAGTACGTGTATCTTTGACTTGTACGTTCCATTTTGCATTGTTACCACGGTAATCGCCAACTTGGATTACAGCAGTTTCTCCGGTTAATAAGTCTTGCGTATGTGAATTACCATCGAATGTAACGTCTTGAAAATTCATCTTAGCTGTAGCAGAAACATCCCCTTCAAACTTTAAATCTCCTGCTGTTACTGTAATTTCTGCTTGGGTGGCTTTATTCTCAACTGCTTTGACTGTCGTAGCACTTGCTAAGACTACGCCTCCAACCATCATCATCGCTACTACTTTTTTTGTGTGTTTCATCATTTCATTCTCCTTTGATTTTTATATATGGTAAACCCTAATAGCGTTATGGCTACTAGTGCTAGTCCCAGTTTCATGGCTTTGTTTGTCGCACGTTCATTTGTTTGAGGAAGCTTTTTCGTCGTATGACGGGTGACAGGACTAGATGTTTTATTTTCTAGCTGCGTCTGTGTTTCTTCCGTCTGTATGACTTCGTCCATTGATTCACTACGTGGATGAATGGTAATATTGGCAGTCGAATAACCTCTATCAGCCACCTCTGACGCTTTTTGTAAAGAGGGATTTATGAACAAAAAGAAAATCAACATGATTATCGCTATGTTTCTTTGTTTCTTCATTTTATGGTTCACCCTCCGTTAACGTCCATTCTAGTTCCGTCTGATACTCTGTTGGCGAAAGTAACGTGTTATTTGGCATATTCAAAAATAGTCCTGTCGTCTCTGACCAAATATCTTCCGTCACTATTTTCCCATTATTTAAATGATTTGAACTCAATATGTTTTGCCCTTCTTGATTTAACTTAATCTCTTTATTCATTTGTTTATAAAGCAAAAAGGGTGAAAGCGGTGAGGACGTCGTTTCTTTTAAGGACAACGTCCATTTTGTTTTTACTGGTCGTGTATCGCATACTGTCACGCGATTGTTTTTTTCTTTTCTTTCCACAAGTGTTTGGGCTTGCCCGAGTTGATAGTCTTCAAAGACCACCTTTTCAGGAATTTCCCAGGTCAGTTCCCCCGCTCTAACTTCTATAGAAACGGCATATCGATATAGAACGTCTCTATCTTCACTGATTTTTTCTGATACGATGATAGGCTGTTCGACTAGTCCAGCAACCTCAAAACACGGATCCTCATTTGGCAAGAGAAGTTCTTGTTCGTCATATTTTTGAGTAAAATAATCTGTGATATTTTGACCGATTTCTGATAAGTAACTATATAGTGGGACAGAGATATCTGGCTTACTTTCAAGCTGATTCACTTTTAATAAGCGTAGCCCCTGCTCTTCTACCAAAAAGTACCAATCTTGTGCACGTGCTGCAGTAAGGTCAAGTGATGTATTCTCGTTGTAACCTTGGACTAGGGATTGTTTATTACCTTCTCCCTCGTGATGTACGTGAATGATATCGCCATTATTTATCGCCAGTTCATTATATGAAGGAATTGTTCCCACAGGGTCAGTTGGCGAGAGCTGCGTTTTATTGTCAACGTTGACATCGTTTAATACGTGATTATCTTCTAACGACGTGGCCTTCACTATTGCTACTTCGACCGTATTTCCCACCAGTCCTATTTGTTCACGACTGCCTTGCACACTCTGTAACACTTTCCCCTGACTGTTATTTAGTAAGGCTAGTCCAAATAGGACGTGTTCATCAGCATTTTTTATTAACAGACTCGTTCCTGGATGGACGTCAACAGGAACGTCTATCGTTTCAGATAAAACGGGTTGTTTAGCTGTGACGGTCAATGGTAGTGTTTGAGACCCTGTATATTGATAGCGACTATCCGTATTCCAGTTAACGTCGTACTCCGTTGGTTGTAGGATATAACCATCTGATGCTCGTTTTACTTCCTTAATTCTTTCATTTAGATTGGGAATGGTCGTTTTTTCTCCCAAAACGCCTGATATGTTTTCATCATCTAAAGTCACCAGTAACTTATCTTGTACTTTGAATAAAAGGGGAATAGTTTTAGTTTGTTGATACTCATCTGTTATCGTCACATTGACTACCTTTTCACCCAATGTATCAAAAGTAGGAGGACCATCCGTGTAGGAAAGCGTCACTTCCCCGGCACTACTAGTCACCTGTAGATACCGATCTAATAACTCTTGTGGGTCTATGGGTAGCTTATCCCCATACGTGACGAAAAACTCAGTTTGCATAGGGTCTACTTGCAAACGAGGTACCTCCTCTAAAAGAGCTTTTATATTCCTAGCGACTTTTTTATCTGAATCTGTCAACCCAAAGAATGGGTTGTTAGAAGACTCATTTTCAATTTTACCCCGTTCATTTATGCCACCTAACCATGTTCCTGTTCCCATTTTATAGGTCATCGATAGTTCGGGTCTTACTTCTATGTTTCCACTTGATTCTTTATTGTTAAGTCGTTTAATCGTAATAGTAGCTTTACGACCCATTTGAGTTACATCGACTTGCAACGAGTCGTCTTTCGATGCAATCTGCAATGTCTTAATAGAAAAAGTGCTATCACCATATTTATTGTTATACGTCTGGTTTGGGAAATCTATCCAGTCTTTGTTCGATTCTGTAAAGTCGTCTAAGTTCAATTCAATGTTGACCGCTTCGCCTGTTTTTAAATAGGGAAGTTTTGGCGTATGTTGATTCATTTTAGCCGTAATCTTAGTTGCCATCGCGTTTATTTTTTCTTTAGCTAAATTTGTGTAGTTCGTCTTCCAATCAACACTATTAGGCACATCGGTCATAGAGCGCCCTAGTTCGTTTTGATTTTGTATTATTTCGGCTTTTACTTGAAGTGAGGAGGATAGTGATGGTGTCAGCAAACAAAGCGTTAACACTATCGCCTTATATCTGTCTTTCATTACGTTTTCTTCTCCTTCCAATGACAATCATTTGTATTAATATAATAAGCAGTAGAATTAGAATAATGACGACAAACAGCCACATTTTAGACGGCTCTTTTTTAGGCATGTCGATATTTTCATTAATCGTCTTAGCTTCACTTGCTTTAATTTCTAATTCTTCTGTCCATGTTTGGTGAAATTCTTTACCTTTTGCTTCTATCGTTACCAGATATTTTCCTGCTTTTACTTCTTCTTGGTTAAGTCGTAGCAGCATGTGATTAACAGTTTCTGGTGCCATTCTCACTTCATCGTCATACAGCGTTTGGATTGGGGCTTGCGTTTGTCCCATTCGCTTCATAGTGACCTGTACATTCATTCCTTTTAAAACAACTGGATGGACATTTTCAAAGACTATTTCTAAGTTAGAGTCATACTTGACTACTTGAAGCGCAGCTCCTTTAAATAAAATTTCCTCAGGATAATCTTGGTTCCCTTGATGAATTTTCACAGGGATTAAATAACTATATCGGTTAACAACTTGCCCGCTCTCTTCTTTATCATCCGTTTTGCGAACACGAACCCCTCCTAGCGTTGTCCCTTCAAACATCTCGTTTGGTAATGCGATGCTGATAGGAAAAATCGCTTCACTCTTAGCTTCAACACGAACGGCTTCATCCACTGTTGCAATCGTGCTTAGTGGAGGAATTTGACGATATGTCATGGATTCAGGTGTATATTCAATAATACCGTTTCGATTGCTAAACGCATTTTCCACTGCTAATTGATACTCATGTGGGATGTTATCTTGATTGACTATTTTAACACCTATTTCACAAACATTTCCAGGAGTTAGCGTCATATCAAAGTAATCTGATATATTCTCTGTTTGATACTCGTTAAATACGGGAGAGACAGAATATGTTATTTCATCTGCTAGAACAGGCTTATACATTAAAACGAGACAAAACAACCATAATCGCAAAAATCCTTTAATTTTTCTTTTCATGACAACGCTCCTATTTTTCTCTTTCTATCGCATTATAATAAACGTACGTTATAAAATCAAGGCAAAAAGTGTATTTTATTTAAATTTTTATATAATAATTATTATTATACGTTAATTTTTATAAAATATTTCAGTTTGATAAACTCTTTTATATTAAACATTTAATATTTTATGGTATAATAATATTGATAAAAATGATAATAAGGAGGGTGCATGTGTTATTTTTACTAGATAATGATAAAAAAAGAAAACTTGATATCTTAAATGCGATTTATAAAGCACCTTATCATCGTATAAGCTTCCATACGCTACAACAAGATATGAAGTTGAGCACGGTCACACTCACCACCGCCCTTTCACAGTTAATTGACGATATAGAAGAAATATGTACGGAATCAATTATTTTAGAATATCGACAAGGGAATCAAAAATGGTATGAATTACCTGAAAAGCAGCATTTTATACAGACGCAACTTCGACAATACTATATGCAAAACTCTATTAAGTTTCATTTAATCAAGGATTTATTTTTAAATAATGGCGGAACCTTAACCGGTTTTAGCCAAACTTATTTTCTATCTCCTTCTAAAATAACGCGTGAGATTAAAGAGCTCAATACCATGCTCGTCAAACACCATCTCCAAGTTGAAGGATTTAAACAACTCAAACTTTCTGGAACGGAGTCATCCATACGATATTTTTTTGTTCATTTATTTTTCCATACATATCAAGGTTTAGACTGGCCCTTTACGAACATGAACCCATTTCTAGTAAAGTATTATCATGAATTATTTCCAAAAAAGCTGTATCGTTTACTCGATGTTAAAGGAAATCTTTTCGCGTCCTATATCGTCGCGATTTCATTGACTAGATGCGCTCAGGCGCATTATTTAGAGTCGAGTATGTCTTTAGATTGGTTATACGAAGACGCGTCGCTACCTGATTTTGAAGAAAAAACAGAGCGTTTCATTTTATATCTATTAAACGACTCTCAGTATTCTGCCACACGTGACGTGTTAGTCAAGGAAGTTCGTTTCATCTATTCTTTCGTGTTCAGTCAACAGACCTTTATTGATGACAATACTGACATTCCTTCTTTTTTCTTTAACGAAGCATTGGAGTCTTTTCAATACATGCAAAATGTCGACTATATCTTGGAGCGATTAGCTTTCCTTTTCGAACGTGAGTTAGACGACCGTACGCGACGTATTTGGCGATATCATTTAACTGTCATTCATTACCGTTTGCTATTATTTCCAGAAATTCTAGTCACCTTGCCCGCTTATTGGACGGTCGACTTTTTAACCATTATTGAAAAAGATTTATACTATCAATTAACTTACGAGCGCATTCACGGAAATCTAACCATTTTTCATGAGGCATTAAATGAGCAGCATTTAGATTATCTCACTCGAGCTTACAGTGTTTTGACGATGCCTTATGTTTCGTCTTATTTTATGAAACATACGATGAAGGTGCTTTTTTTAACGAATAATACCGACTTTCATTTCTTACATAAAGCCTTGACGTCTGAGTTTGCTCGTATTTACTTGCGAATTGAAGCAGTTGAAATGGGAAATCCTGATACTGATGTCATTATCTCCGATACGTTAGTGAATCCGACGCTCTTAGAATTACCGGCTGATATACCGATTATTTATTATGAAACCAATGCTTATTTTGACTATTTAAATCATATTCAAAATCAATTATTTCAAATTCAATTACGGAAAAACGGTTTGGAAAACAGAAAAAAATAACAGATTGATGGTTAACCATCAATCTGTTATTTTTTATCTTATTTCATAATGTTCTTATAAAAATCTTCAATGGCCTGTTCATTATATGCTTGATAGTCAAACTTCTTAAAATTAAGTGAATCTTTATTCTCATAAAGTCTTATCATTTCATTTTTTATCCCTTCGACATCGTTTGTCTTCGTTAATAAGCCGTATGCTCCGTCTTGTAAAACATATCGACATGCTGGTATGTCTGTAGAAATAATCGGTAAGCCTAATGTGAGTGACTCAAGTAGCACCATCGGTTGCCCTTCATAGGCTGACGTTAAAACGAAACAATTACACCGTTTCATCAAAGGATACGGATTGCTTAATTGTCCTGTAAACGTCACAGCTTTCTGAATTTGTAATTCAGAAACCAAGCGTTGTAAATCATCTTTTATTGCACCACTCCCTACAATATAAAGATGTGATTGCTCGTTTTGTTTATAAAACTCAGCAAATGCCTGAATCAATAATTGATGTTGTTTTTCAGGTGATAATCTTCCTACTGTTACAAAGTTAAAAATCTTATCTTCTTTTCTTGGGTATGGGACGTACATGCCTTCAGAATTAAACGTCCCATTAATTTCGTCAAAGATTGCTTGTCGACTGTCTACCAAGCTAAGCGTTCCTTGAGATATATTATCCTGTAATTGAAGTAATTCCTTGCCATCTGTACGAAATATTTTCTTCTCTGTTGCATAGCTATCCGTTTTTTTCACATTATCTGAAAAAACAGTGGCTACTTTAGAAGAGTATATTCCTGTACCTTCTTTTAGTAAGACTTTAGCTTCCAACGACTCTTCTTTAAAAACTAATGGTGCTGTATCTGCTAATTCTTGCTCGTCTACATAGCGACTTTCAATCCACGCTGTTTCTAAATAAGTCGTTTGAATTTTATAAACTTTTTTACCTTGAAAGTCAGCTACCTTCAATAACTTTACTAATTGGTTAGTTGATTCTAAATCTAGGTTAGTTTCTAATGGTCTACTTAAACGAGAGTCTTCAAAGCATACTATTTTATCATTATCTGGCAAATCAAGTCGAGCAAACCCTTCACATTCTGCTTCAAATAACAATCGATTTTCAATTAATTGTTTTTTGTTACGGTATTTAAATCTATTCGTTAACATTGTTATTTTCCGAAGCAAACTAGTAACAATGGTAGGATACCTACCGTTTAATCTCTTAGAAAGACGAGCATTATTGTAGTTCAGCCACCCTAAATCTTCATTGAACGCAGAAACATGAAAATATTTACGCCCTCTTGACGTTGTAACAATCTCGTCAATGTTAACATAAAGATTACGTAAAAAGCCCGCTGTGGATATAGTGTAACATCCGTCAATATTATATGGTCGCGAATACAAGTAGCATCTAGCACTCGTATTTAACAATGCAAAATAATCCACTTTTTCAGTTGAAACTATCGTATCTGGCTTAATCTTAATTGATATTCCGGCAATCCATCCTCGATAAATATTTTCCAATCTAACTTTATAATAAACTTCGTCTAAATAAGTTGCTTTAGCAATAACCTCAACTTCACTATTTGCTTCTATATGTGAAAGAATTCTTTTTGATTGATTTATCGGTACAGCTTCATACACTTCAGCCATTTCGATCACATTCGCTTGCTGGTTGATAATTTCGATTTTCATCTCATCATTCAATGTCTTCTTAGGCGATTTTTCTGATAGAACTTTCTCTGGATTCAACGTATTAACACTATATTTAAACTTATCTTGATTTACTAAATTCTTTAATTTCTCACGATTAATATCATTTGTAATTTTTGATACAGATAATAACACGTCAAAATCATTGTATACCGTAAATAAATTAGTTAGAGACTTTTCATGCGGTTTTTTTCCATCTACTGTACGGTTTTTATCGGCCACAATATCACTATGAATAAAACATACCTTCTTACTATCTGATAAAGCCAAAATTAATTTAGCTGGATAGATACTGTAACCACTAAAATCAATCGCTATATCTATAGTAATATGACCAATCAATCTCTTCATTTCACGGATATATGCTTGTTGTGGATAGTTTTTCTTAACTATTCCGGTTTTACCATAATCTTGAAGGTAGCTATCTAATTTCCGCTCCGCTTTTGTATAAGCCGGTATCCCATATCTAAAGAGCAGTGTTGCTTTTTCCGTTATTTTTTCAATATTTTCGATTTGTTCTTTTCGATTGGTAAATCCGATAAAGCAAATTACATTATACCGACTATAATCCAAATTATTAACTAAATTTATAAAACTTGATGTTATTCCGTTATTAGCCATGCCTCCAGGATAAATCAGTAAATTTTTTTTGGAATTCTTTTTTTTCTGCGAGTTAATACTATTAAATATATGATTGACGTAACGTTCGGTAGCCTTACCATCATCATGTGTCACAAATTTTTCTTTCATTCTCTGATAGTTTTCTTTAAACTTTTCAGTATAACTCTCAACGTTTTTGATTTGATTTGATAATTCAACTATTGTAGCCGAGATTGGACCAGGTAATTCTTCCAAAGAAAAATAACGCCCACGTTCATTGACATACATATCATCATCCCACGCATAGAAAAAGATAGGCTTGTCAGTTACAAGAAAGTCAAAAAATATACTTGAATAATCAGTTATGAGTATGTCAGTTATGCTTAACAGCTCATTTGTATCGATCACATCTCTAATTAGATATGGTTTTAGTGGAGTATAATCTCTTGCTTCTTTATATAAATAGGGATGTACTTTGATTAAAATATTATAGTCTTCACCATGATGCTTTCTTAAATAACTCATCTCAGCATGTATTTGATGTACCGCATTGCTAGGAGAATGAATATTTTTTCCCTTCCAAGTTGGAGCATATAAAATAACTGGCTTATCCTTATCAAAATCTATATTAAATATAGTAAATAACGAATGTAAATAAGCTTGATTATCTTGAATCGTAGTATCAATTCGTGGATAGCCATATTCCAGTATTTCTCCAGTATAAGTATCATTCAAACGATAGCTCTTCTGATACATGTTAGTTGTATGATTATTAGGACTTAATAAATAATCAGATATAAAAAAGTTTCTTACGACATTTCGTGCATTGAATGGATTATCCGGCATATCAAATCCCATTGTTTTTAAAGGTGTGCCGTGCCACGTATTAATATAAATTTGTTCTTCTTTCTTTATAAAAAAGTTTTGAAAGGTTGCATTATTAATCAAATATTCTGCCGAAGCTAAAGCTTGTAAGTATTCATTACTGTTTCTTTCTACAAATGTAACGTTCTCAATATCTTTATATCTGTTGATAATGAGATTTAATTCATCGCTTTTCTGAACTGTCCATATATGATGATACTTTTTTTCTTTATCTATCTCTAACAAGTATTTGAATATTGCATAAGGGGAGTCTGTTAAAGACTGTCCTTCTCTACTTTCATAAAGAATTGTCTTTTTAACGATCGGTAATGACTCATAATAATGAATATATTCTTCCATCATTTTTTGACTTTCCGTCGATTTTATTGGTTTCATTCGCTTTAGTATTTTTCTCAAAAATAACGCTCCTTACCTTAACTCTCTCTTGCTCGCTTTTTTAACGCTCTTTTAATTCCTGTTGTTGAGATACCTTCTGTTCGTGGTAAATACTTTACCTCGCATCTATCTGACAAATAGTCAAATTTACCTTCCCAATTATCTCCCATCACAAAAATATCAATATCATACTTTTCAATGTCATCTTCTTTTTGTTCCCATGATTCTTCTGGATAGACAGCATCCACATATTTCAACGCTTCAAGTACAAATTTGCGTTCTTCAAATTTATAATAGTTATCCTTCTTTTTTTCCTTTTGATTAAACTCATCTGTGGAAACCATTACTATTAGCTCGTCTCCCAGTGCCTTTGCTCTTTTCAATAAGTTAATATGTCCTGGATGTAATATATCATATGTTCCGTATGTTATAACCCGTTTTTTCATCACTTTGCTCCTTTATTTGTTGTGCAATAAACTGTTCAAATTGTTCCATTGTTTCATTATTATATTCTCTAGCATTAAACTTTATCTTTTCGCTATTATTGACTACGATACTTTGCATAGCTAAAAACAATTGTTCAACATCGTCAGTTGGTACTATTGCTCCATATTCTCCGTGTTTCAAGACATAAGCACTTCCCGGATTATCTGTAGAAATAACTTTCATCCCTAAAGAAAGTGCTTCTAATAACACAATCGGTTGACCTTCATAGTACGACGTTAACACAAAACAATCTACCTTCTCCATAAATGGATAGGGATTAGCTATGTGACCCGTAAATATCACGTGCTCTTGAAGACCTAACTTATATACAAATTCTTCCAGCGATCTTTTTAGAGGTCCGTCCCCTATTAACCATAACTTTCCAACTCCTTTAGATTCTCTAAATAGTGAAAATGCCTGAATTAATAGTTTTTGATTTTTTTCTGGTGATAATCGACCAACGGTAATAAATTGTGGCTCTTCTGTAAATACTGGATATGGCACATATTTCCCTTGGTTGTTGTATGTTCCATATGTCAAACTTAAGCGACCACTTTCAGAGCTTACCTCTTGCTTATCTTCTAAAAGGTAGGTCACTTTATCATTGGTATAATATCGTTTCCTTATGACTGGATACACTTCATTATTAGTCTTCTCAAACATTCCTTGAAACGGCTCTTCGTATAATAAGACCGTTGGATTGTCTTCTATTAGTTGATAGAGAATGTCGTCTTGATTTATCCAACCTTTTTTTTGATTGATTTTTACATTGTAAAAAGTTTTAGTATCCAGAGTTGCCTTTACAAACGACTCCATATACTGGTCTTTCTCTAGACTTAATTCTTCATACTTAGATTCCTGAGTATAGTCAGAATACAAACGTATCTGTTGTTTTTCTAAGCTTTTTAATATCGTTCTCCTATATACACAATCATTCTTGATTTTTTTTATTTCTTTTATCTTGCTTCTATATTGAAAATGATTGACACTGGTTATTATTTTGCCTATCCATCTCATTTTTTTTTGCTGATAAAAACGATAAGCTAACGTCGATTCATGATTAATCCAACCTATAGTTTCACCATTTATCTTCAATGGAAGATTTTGTGCTTGAAATGTTTCTACCTGCTCGTCAGCTTCAAGAATAAGGCCTTTTAACTTCCCTTCAAAAGTCACGTGATTTCCTGCCAAATTATAAGGCTTATTATATAATCTAACATGATTATCTGTCACTATTTTGACTAAAATAGGGTCAGTCGTATGACGGATAACTTCATCGGGCAACTCTTCTAATAATTTTTCTTGTACCCAGCCAAGATAGTCATTATTAACAAGTATTTTAAAAAACTGTTCACCAAAAAGTGTTGTTTGGGCTATTTTTGTTACCTTAACAGGTTGTTGTGGCACCTTATATCTAAATGTACAATCTCTATTATCTAAATCTTCAAGAACCAAGCACGTCTTTATAGACGTCTTAAAGCGATATAGACCTCGCTCTTCTACAATTTCATTTTTATTTTCATTCATCAGAGTGGGATAACTAAATAACTTTTCTAGGTCTAATGCATTAGGGAGCGACATAAATTTGTCTTGCGAAATATGAGGGAATGATTGCTTATTGACTTCATTTAAAACGGGAGAAACTGATACCAACTTATCAAATTTAGGATAAGCGCTAAACATTCCTTTTAAATTCAAGTAATGAATTTTTTTACCATTCACTTCTCTATGTTGATCTGCCATCATATCACTATGTAAATAAACTACATGACGTTGACTTGTCACTGCCAAGATGTAACGTGTCCAAAACAAACTATACCCACTAAAATCGATTGCAATATCGTATTTCTTCTTACCTAACACACGTCTCATTTCAAAATAAAATCCATCTAAAGGAAAATTTTGACGACTTTTTTCATTAAGACCTCTCCATTGAATCCATTCCGATTGATACTGTTCTTTTAATGTCAACAAACTTACGTTATCACGGTAAAGCAAGTGTACTTCCTTGGGTATTTGTTTGACATTATTTAGTTGGTCTTGCGAAGTCTCTAACCCTAATAAACAAGTTACATCATACTTTTCATAATCGATATTTTTAACAAGATTTAAAAAGCTACTTGTAATACCATTATTTGACATTCCACCAGGATAAAAAAGCAACTTTATTTTTTCGTTAGCTTCAGTAACAGGTGTCATGACTAAGTCTTTCTTAAAAATATGTGAAATATAACGCTCTGTTGCGTTGCCATCTTCGTGCAATACAAATCGTTGCTGATAATTTCGATAGCGTTGCAATATATCAGCTTCTCGATAAGTTTCTTCCAAAATAGTCTGAATAACTGTATCTATTCGATAACAAATAGGTCCTGGTAAAGTTTCTTTATTAAAATATGAACCTCGACTAGCTTCATAAATATCTTCATCCCACGCATAAAAAATAATTGGTTTATTTGTCACTAAAAAATCAAAAAAAATACTTGAATAGTCTGTTATTAGAATATCTGTGCCAGCTAGTACCTCATTAGTATCCAGTACATCTGGTACTAGAAATGGTTGCAACTTGACTGAATCAGACGCACGTCGATATAAAAAAGGATGCACTTTAATCAAAATTTGATAGTCATTATGCAAGCCTTTATGAAGTGACATAACTTCATTTTCAAGTTGGATTATATCATCACGTGCAGCATTAACGGATGTTCCTTTCCACGTTGGAGCGTATAACAATATTTTTTTTTCCGCCTCTAAAACCAAGTCGAATTTATTAAATTGCTCGCTTAAATCGAATCGTGTAGTATTAAACATCTTATCTATTCTTGGATAACCACTCTCTAAGACTTCTCCATTAAAACCACCTCGTAAGCGATACGCATCAAGATACATCTTCGTAGTATGTGCGTTGGGACTAATTAAGTAATCTGCCATATGAAAATTACGTATAACATTTCTAGATATATTCATCGGCTGATTGATATCTAATCCCATTTTCTTAAGGGGTGTCCCATGCCAAGTGTTGATGTAAGTTTGTTCGTCCCTTACTAAAAAAAATGATGGAAATGTCGCATTGTTAATTAAATATTCGGCTTGAGCTAACCATTTTAAATAGTCAGTCGAGCCTCTTTCTACAAATGTAATATTAGGATAGTGCTCGTACTGAGACATAATTTTTTTTAATTCTGGTGTTGAAACCACGCTCCAAATATGTTGCCATCCCTTGTCCCTCTCATGTTGTAGAAAATAATCAAAGATAGCTTTTGGAGAGTCTGTAATAGATTTTCCATCACGAACTTCATATAGTATCGTTTTTTTGCAAATTGGTTGTTTTAAAAACTCCCGATACTTCTGTGCGGATTTAGTCAATTGCGAACGTTGTGCTTGATATACAGGACCTATAACTTTTCTGACTATCCCTTTCAACCCCATATGATATCTCCTATCCTAATCTTTAAAGTCTTTTTTTATTTTTGTCGTCGATATACCTTCTGTTCTAGGTAAATAGATGACTTCGCAATAATCTTGTAAAAAGTCAAATTTACCTGTCCAATCATCTCCCATTACGAAGACATCTATTTCATTATCTACGACATCGCTAATCTTTTGTTCCCAGTTATGCTCAGGTAAAACAGCATCGACATACTTTACCGCTTCTAAAATATATTTTCTGTCTTCAAATGGCATAAAAGATTTTTTTCCTTTTAGCTCGTTAAACTCGTCTGACGAAATCACGACTGTCAGATGATCTCCTAATTCTTTGGCACGTCTTAAAATATTAATATGACCTTTATGTAGTAAATCAAATGTCCCATATGTGATGACTTTTTTCATTATGTACCTTTCCTTTCGATTAAATCAACTATGACTTGAGATGCATTACCTGTCTCTTTTTCTACTATTCTATCATAAAACTTTTTGTTTTTTGTATGTTGATTAAAAAAGTCAAGTGGCTTTCGTAATGCTTCTTTACTCAATTTAATTAATTCTTGATTGTCGCTTACCATTGCTCCCGGTAATCCTTTTTCGATATCGTAATATGTTCCTCTTAAAATATTTTCATATTGTTCTCGATCTGGTAAATAGAAAATAATAGGCCGTTTCAAAATATAATAATCGAAAAAGCTTGAAGAGTAGTCGGTAATCAAAATATCGCTTATCAATAGTAGGTCATTCATATCAGGATAATCAGAGACATCTAGCCATTGACTATTTCCATTTTTTTCTGGTTTAACAAGATAGTGCATTCTTACTAATAGTGTGACATTTTCACCCAAACTTATTGCCAATTCATTTAAGTCTAAAGCTGTGTCAAATCGATACAGCCCGTCAATATGTTGGTGATTATCGCGCCAAGTAGGGGCATAGAGAATAACTTTGCTATTTTCGTTAATATCTAGTTTATTTTTTAATTGATTTTTCAACTGTGTATTCAAGCTCTCGTTTACTAGCTTATCATTTCGAGGATAACCTATTTCCAATATATCACCTGTATATGAAAAGGCTGACTTAAATATTTTGGTACTATATAAATTGGGAGAGATTAAAAAGTCCCATCTTTTACTTTCTTTTTCAAAAGAATTTCGGTAACTAGTATTAGTATAACCATTAATGTTGACATTCGAAATGTCCAATCCTATTTTTTTCAACGGTGTTCCATGCCACGTCTGAATATACGTAGTACGAGAACTCTTATAACAAAACTCCGGCATTCTTGTGTTGACAATCCAAAAATCTGCATGAGATATTAACCACAACCATCTGAATGAAAAACGATACACGTGAGTTACTTTTCCATCTAAAAAAGGTGCCTCATACCCTTGTGAGACACCCCAAATAAGCTCATAATTAAAATGTGTTTCCTTCATCAACTCATATATAGCACGTGGGTTGTCACTGTACTGTTTACCATGAAAGCTCTCAAAATAAACTATTTTTTTCTTTGTCGGAATCTTAGCTAGTAGCCAGAGCAAACTGTATATTGTTTGCTCTGCAAATTTATGAATTATTTTTTTCATTTTTTTCTCTCTTTTTAAATAAAATCAACAAAGCGGGCACGGAATTTCATATGTAAATGAGCCCCTATTGTCAGTAAGATAAAGACGACAAGCCAGAAAAATAAAGTCTGAGCTGGCTTTTCCCAAAACCATTGACGTGATAAAAAGGAATCTCTGAATCCTTCAATAATATAATAAATAGGATTCAATTTCAAAAAACCAACTAACCACGATAAATGTGGAGATTTTACAAGTGTATTAATATCCCAAATAGGACCTGATAAGTAGAATAATAATCGTAAAATAGATTGTAACATAATATGATAGTCTCTTACCAAAACAGTAATGGTCGCATTTAAAATACCAAATGCGAAAAGGAAAGCAATCATACAAACAAAATAATAAACATACTGTACCCAGTAAATAGTAATAGGCACTCTAAAACCTACCATTGCGGTAACTAATAATAACATCATCCATTTATAACTGACTAAATTACTTGCCATATTAACAGAAGGTAGTATGCTTACTGGAAATTTCATTTTCGAAACCATACCCACCTGCTTATAGATACTATTAGAACACCCTAGTATTGAACTATTAATAAAGAACCAAGCGATGATTCCGATTAACATCCAAATAATAAATGGAACACCTTGGACTTCGCGTCCTCCGCGTACCCCTAATCCAAAAATCAAATAATAAATACCTATCTGAATAGCTGGATTCAAAAATTGCCATATTAACCCTAAATAGTGACTTTGATATGTTGCTTTTTCTTCATATGTTGAAATCCGACGAATGATGCCGAAGTTTTTTATTTGTTCTGAGATTACTAATTGAATATCGTTCACCTTAATTGACTCCTTTTTTCTCACTTTTCTTACTGGCTTTCTTTGCCTCTCTTAAAAAAATTGGCAACTCAATAATCCGTTTTAAACGTGAAGGATGACTTAACGAGCGATATAGCCATTCAATGTTTAATCGAATCACCCACTCTGGAGCTCGTTTAACAGAGCCACTGATAACATCAAAACTTCCACCAACATCTTGTATAACTTGGACATCTAACTGTTCATATGTTTCTGCTATCCAAAGCTCTTGCAATGGAAATCCTAATGCTACAAATAAAAACGTTGGTTTCAATCGATTAATTTCACTTACGATTTCATCTGTACTTTTATCAGTATATCCATCGGTAGATCCTAACACTTTAATATTTGGATAATCTCTCTTAATAGCTAAGACGGTATCTCTTAAAACATCTGGTCGGCTACCATATAAGTATATACTTAAGCTATGCGTGTTAGCATATTGTAGAAAGGCTATCATTAAATCTATTCCCGCAACTCTCTCTGTGATGTTCCCTCCTAATTTCTTAGAAGCTTTTACAATTCCTACACCGTCAGGAATACGATGACTAGCTTTTTCTAACAACTCTATAATTGATGGGTATTTATGTGCATGCAAAGCAATTTGTGGATTCACACTCATAAATAACCATTTGTTTGTTTGACTTAAAAGCTTGGGAAGCTCGTTTATTATTTCTGTAATCGTTAGTTTATCCACAGGAATGTTATTAATATACTCTGTCACGATTCATTCACCCTTGTCTATAATATCTCGCATTCGTTCAATTAAACGATAGGTAGCTCTACCATCATTATATGTATTCCATTCCTTGAGAGAAAGATGTTCCGTCTGTTCATTTAAAGCAATGCAATTCATTAAATCTTGCTTAGTTTCAACAATTATCTCTTCGTATGCTTGATAACTTTCTTCTTGTAGTCCAGTGTGTTGCTGATATTCTTTCCTATCGTACCAATACAGGTAAATACGACCTTGTGGGCATGCTAACACATATTCAAAAGGAATGGAAGAATAGTCAGTTACTAAAACATCTACCGAAAATAATAGCTCTGGTAACGTCATCCCTTTAAAATCTCGTATAACATAAGTATTATCCAACTTACACATTGTTTGATGCGGATGTTTCTTTTCAAATAACACATAGTCATCACTTAGTATCCATGTCTCTCTACTATTCTGCTCATCGTTACGATAAGTTGGGGAATACAGAATCACTGTACGATTAACTGCTTCTGGAAATAACGAATTAAATCGTTCCTTTTGATACTTTTTCTCTGCTTTATCAAAAAAATAATCGGTTCTAGGTAAGCCTGTTTTCAATATTTTTTTTTCAGGAATACGGTAACTCGCTTGAAAAACCTCTGCCATTTTATCAGAACCTACCACGTAATAATCGATAGCATCATAAACTTCTTGAAAACGTCTTTGTTCTTCTTTCCCACGTAAATGTGTTTGATGATCTTCCCATCCAAAAGTTTTAATAGCGCCATTAGCATGCCATATTTGAAAAAATATGGCCTCACTATAAATGCGAAATTTTCCTAAAAAAGCGATATAGTTATCTACAATTAATATTTTTGCTTTCATTAGTTCTTTCAAACTTTTTATAAAAAAAGCCGGTGTGTAGTCAAGAGAGTAAATTTTAACACCATGATTTGCCCACTCTTCTGCTTCTTTCTTACAAGAATATTGATAACCAATTTTAACCGACGAAGCTCCAAACTCTTCTATGAGTGTTGCTATAAAACCTTGGTCGTTATTTGGAAATGTCATTAGATAATGAATCTCAGAAGTCGGCTTCGAACTTTTTTTTAATTTTTTTAATCTTTTTTCTATTAAAGTCAGTAATAAAGTCTTTATCTTTCTTTTGAACACTTTATTACATCCTTTCAATTATCAACTTTACTAATCTGGTCTATTAAAAATGACTGATTGGCTAGTGTTGTTGTTTGTGAGTAGTCCATTACCACAGAATCACCAAATATTACCGTTTTAAGTGAGCGACCTGAGACACTAACTGTCCCTACAAATATCGCTAAAATAACAGCAATAAGTAACATGACCTTCGTCATCATAGACATTTTCCCAATAGGAGGCTCTTCTAAAGCCTCAGGACCATGGCCTCGCTCACGTGCTATAGGTTTTAAATCTTCCTTTATAAAGTTTTTTTGCTGTTCTTTATATTCGTTTTGATAATCTTTTTTAGCCTTCGCTGGTTGCTTTCTAAACCACTCAGTAAATTCTCGATAGTTTTTTACTACTTCTGCTGTTTCGCCTACTTCTCTAACCTCACCATAGTGCATCCACACAACTCTATCACAGATTTTTTCTATTTGAGCTAAAGAATGACTTACAAAAAAGATTGTCTTTCCTTGCGAACGGAAAAGTTGAATGCGGTCGACACATTTTTGATAAAACGTATCATCTCCTACTGATAACGCCTCATCAATAATTAAAACATCCGGATTTTGATGAACTGCTACTGCGAAACCTAATCGAGATCGCATACCACTTGAATAGTTTTTTACAGGCTGATCGATAAAATCACCTAAGTCGGCAAACGCTACTATATCGGGCATAAGTTCATCAACTTCTTCATTGGTCATACCTGTCATTAAACATTTTAAACGTATGTTTTCTAATCCTGTTAATTGGCCTTTCAATCCAGCTCCTATAGCAATAATGGAGGTTTCGCCTTTAATATCAACAACACCTGAGGTTTGAGGAATAATACCAGCAAGAATGTTGGATAGTGTTGATTTCCCCGAGCCATTGATTCCTATCAAACCAATCGTTTCACCGGAATATACTTGCAAGTCGACGCCTTTTAAAGCCCAAAAATGCGGAATATCTTTTTGTGAGAAACGAAATAAAGCTTTAATTTTATCCGACTTCTTTTTATATAAATCATATTCCTTAGTCACCATTTGTAAATTTACTTTTACTTCTCGACTCATGACTGTTAGTCACCTCTATTATTTTCTTTATATCTCATTAATTTTACATCATTCTGTGTTTTTTTACAAAAGACACCTTAACTTTTAATTTATTCTTATACTCTTCCTTAATTTGGATGTGTTAGAGCAGAAAAAAAGATGACTAAATCGTCATCTTTTTATTCCTCCCAAACTGCCATACCATCATTTGGTATATTTTTAGGAGAGGTTAACCCATTTGTCTGAAATTCATATCCTTCTTCATCTCGCTCGTCTGGTTCATCTAGTCCTAAAGAAAGACGTAGCTTATGGCTAATATATTGCAAGCTGTCGTCATTTAAGCCGACCATATCCTCACCATAATAGTTGAATCCCGACCAATCAAAGATATAATTTTGAATATCATAACTTTCTTTCCCTACCAATGCTGCCTCTGCTACTTTAAAAATTGTCTGTTTATCCATATTCGTCCAGAAGTGACCCGAAATAGCTTCCATAATATTTTCAAGTTTGGTAATCGAGCCAATACTCATTGCCTTTTTCATGATTTCATTCATCACTTCTTGTTGGCGACTGCCTCTAAGGATGTCGTTATCACCTTTTCTTGTTCTAGCAAAAGCTAATGCTTCTTCTCCAGTTAAATGTTGACGTCCTTCTTTTAAGTCAATAACAAACTTCCCTTTTGCATTTTGCTCCTTTATATCGTACGGAACATCCACTTCAACACCACCTACGGCATTAACAATATCTTCAAATGCGGTAAAATCAACTGTTATATAATAGTTGATAGGAAGCTCCATCAAGTCTTCGACCGCATCAATTGCAGCCTCTGCTTCTCCAAATGAATATGCAGCATTTATTTTCGTCATTCCTTCAAACTGGTTAGGTATTGACATATATGTGTAAGTATCTCTTGGAATACTTACCATACTAATATCTTTATTTATTGGATTAAAAGTCATTAAGATCATAGCATCTGTCCTAGTAGAATCTAATTGTCTATCATCATCATTATCTACTCCTAGCAGTAATATTGAGATTGGATCTTTTAATGGATCTATGTGTCTATTTTCTTCAACTTTTTTTTCTATAGGGGTATATGAACGTGAGAGCAAATTGTTCGCACTTGTCAATACTCTCGCAGCATAACCCACTCCCGCCAAAATCAAGCCTAATATGATAACTACTATAACTTGCCAAGGTTTTATCTTTTTATGTTTTTTACGACTATTTTTATGTAGCTCTGAGCGCGTTTTTTTTGTATCATCTTTGCTATTTTTTTGCATTTTAAGCCATCCTTTAATATTAATTTCTATATTATAGCACAACTTTAGCTACTTAAAAAGATATGTTAAATCCTTAACATAAAATTATATTTTGATATTTGGTTTGTTTCTATAGTTAAGGTATAATAAAATTGATATTACGAAAGTAGGTAAACTATCATGAGTTTTACAATGAATCTGTTCTTAAAACTATTATTAACTGTCACTATGGCAGTTATCTTAACTCCAATCATTCGTAGATTAGCCTTTGCAATTAACGCCGTTGATTTACCAAATGAACGACGTATCAATAAAATACCAATGCCTTCTGCTGGTGGACTTGCTATATATATTAGCTTTTCTCTTTCTTTACTGTTACTTTTTTCCGATATCATTGATCTTACTGCTTCATTGAGATTAATCGCTGTCAGTGGAATTGTCGTGCTTACTGGTCTATTAGATGATATTTTCGAGCTAACTCCTAGACAGAAAATGTTTGGCACTCTAGTCGCTGCATTTTCAGCTTACTTTTTTGCAGGGATTAAGTTTGAAACGATTAACATTGGTAGTCTAATTGAATTAAATTTAGGATGGTTTAGCTTACCGATTACCATCTTTTGGATTGTCGGGTTTACTAATGCTATCAACTTGATCGACGGTCTAGACGGTCTAGCCTCTGGCGTTTCAGCCATTGCACTTACTACTATAGGTATTATTGGTTATATTGCAGTAAGCTCTGGAGGTGTACTCATTCAAGTTCCAATTATGATTTTCGTGCTAGTTGCAAGTATTATTGGTTTTCTTCCATACAATTTTTTTCCGGCTAAGATATATCTCGGTGATACAGGTGCTTTATTTTTAGGTTTTATGATAGCCATTTTGTCACTTCAAGGTCTTAAAAATGCAACATTCATCTCACTCATAACACCCTTAATTATTTTAGGGGTTCCGATTACTGATACTTTTTACGCGATTATTCGTCGGACCTTAAACAAACAATCTATTTCAAATGCTGACCATATGCATTTACATCATCGTCTTATTTCTTTAGGTTTTACTCATAGAGGAGCAGTATTAATGATTTATGCACTTTCCTTTATTTTTTCTTTTGCTGCTATACTCTATTCTTTTACCAATATCGTGGCTAATATATTTATGGTTTTATCACTTTTATTAGCTATAGAATTATTCGTTGAACAAATTGGACTTGTAGGGGAAAATAGACAGCCTCTCTTAAATGTTTTAAAATTCATAGGAAATAAAGCTTATCGAAAAAAAGTATTAGAAGAATATAAAAAAAAATGAAGACTTTAAACTAGTCTTCATTTTTTTGCATTTTCTTCTTCACATCATGAAAAACAGAATCTCTCACTTTTATTTCTCCTGAGGTGTATTCTTCAGTACTTGCATTTAAAATACCCCCAATGATTATCACACTGGCAGCAAAATTAAACCACAACATGACAATGATAAAGCTTCCGATAATCCCATAACTTGAAAAACTACTTGCAAAGTATTTCGCGTAATAGCCAAACAACTGTGTTAACAACATCCAACTAACCGTAGCAAATAAAGTTCCTGGAATAATCGAACGCCATTTTAATTTTGCATTTGGTAATAATGTATAAATTAAAAGCATGGTAATAAACAATGTAATCAGAATCCCCGGCCATTTTAACGTCCCAAATTTATCTGAAAACGAGGCAATCACAGGGAAATACGGTGTCAAATAATCAATAATCGTCTGACCTAATGTAAACACTACCGTGACGGCGACTACCATCATCATCAAGCCAAAAATGATAAAAAACGATAAAATACGTGAAATGACCATGTTACGTGTTTTAGCAAGTCCGTACGCTTTATTTAAAGCAAGACTAAGTGCATTGATACTTTTACTTGCCGCCCAAAGTGTCGTAACCGCTGAAATAGATAATAAACCACCACTCGAGTTTTCTAACAAATTACGAATCGTACCTTCTAACAGCTCAAAAACTGTGGGTGGAATCGCAATTTGTAAATAACCTAACATCGTTTCTGGATCTATCTTCAATAATGGTAATAAGTTTCCTAAAGCAATCATTAACGGAAAGATAGATAATAACAAATAATACGCAATAGCAGAAGAAGAGATACCTATTTCCGCATCTCCCATACGTTCTTTGAATGCCTCTGCAAACCGCTGTAACTTTTCTTTTTTCGTCTCCTGACTCCCCATGAGTGTTCTCCTTATTAGAAAAGGTTAAGCTCCCTCTCCTTGATCCGTAAGCAAGCGTGGCCCCTCTTTTGTAATCGCAATCGTATGCTCATACTGACAACTTAAACCACCATCTTGCGTACGTGCCGTCCAACCATTGTCATCCATTTTCATCTTCCATGTGCCAGTATTGACCATTGGCTCAATCGTAATAACCATGCCTTCTTTCAAACGCAACCCTTTATTAGGTTCTCCATAGTGGGGAACGGCTGGTGCTTCGTGAATGGTCGGTCCAATACCATGGCCGATAAAGTCGCGTACAACACCGTAACCTTCTCCTTCAACATAAGTTTGAATCGCATGTCCAATATCCCCAATACGATTGCCCACTTGCGCTTGCTTGATACCGCGATACAACGCTTCTTTCGTTACATCCATTAATCGTTCTAATTCAGGCGTTGCTTCGCCGACTACATATGACCAGCAAGAATCTGACATGGCACCGTTTAAATCGACACACATATCAACTTTGATTAAGTCGCCATTTTTTAGCACTTCTTTACGAGGGAAACCATGGCAAATTTCATCGTTGATGCTGCAACATGTCGCGTACTCATATCCTTCAAAACCAATTTGAGCAGGAATACCACCTTGTTTACGAATTAGTTCATCGACGAATACTTCAATATCCCAACTTGTAATTCCAGGTTTAATAAAATCGCGCAACTGACGATGAACTTCTGCTAATACTTCACCAGACTTCGCCATGTTATCAATTTCTCTTTGTGACTTTAATGAAATCATTTAAACTCTCCTCACATTCTCTTTTCTCTTCATATTTTATCATACCACCCATATATTACCAAACTGAAAAACTTTCACTTTCACTATGTGAAACATTTCGTTTTCTGTTATAATGAAAGGGAATTTGTATGAGGAGGAATGAAAATGGCTTTAGTCAAAATTGTATATGCTAGTCTAACAGGTAATACAGAAGAAATTGCGGATATTGTTGCCGAAGCCTTTGAAAATGAAGGATTAGATGTAGAACTTAACGAGTGTACGCAAGTCGATGCCGAAGATTTTCTAGACGCCGATATTTGTGTCGTGGGTACATACACATATGATGAAGGTGCTTTGCCAGACGATATTGTCGATTTTTACGAGGATTTAAAAGAATTAGATTTAACAGGTAAGCTTTACGGGGTTGTGGGCTCGGGTGATACTTTTTACGAGATGTTCTGCTCATGTGTCGATGATTTTGACCGTGTGTTTAGTCAAACAGGAGCCACAAAAGGCGCCGAGTCGGTAAAAGTTGATTTAGCAGCCGAAGAGGAAGATATTGTACGATTAGAAGCATTTGCGTCTGAATTAGCTTCTAAAATAACAGAATAAAACAAAAACTCAGCTTTTAACATAACAAAAGCTGAGTTTTTATACGTATTAAGCAGGTTGTGTGTAATAATCATCTTGCTCTAAAATGCTGCGAATCGTACCATTCACGGCTTTAACTAGTTCATCTCGTGATGGGCGATAGAGATTACCTGATGATAACGTCGCAATACCCGTAGCTGTCAACCACGTTTGTGTAAAAAGACTGTCTTTGATAGGTTCCTCCAGGTCGCGATATCTTAAGTCTTTATTTAAATTCTTCATGAATAAACGACGTCCATAGTCCACCACATACTGTGATTCTGGATAGTTTTCCGTGTAAATAGCACGATACATCGTTGGTTCATTAATTGCAAACTCAACATAGGCAATGGAAAGGTCTAAAATAGCATCCCCTAAAATCACGCGGGAGTAAATTTCTTGTTCAAGTCGCTCGTTTATTTTGTTTAAGACTTCTTTTCTTAAATCGCTCATATTTTGAAACTCTAGATAAATGGGTTGAGTTGAACACTTCATCTTACTCGCAACACGTCGAGCGGTGAAATTAGAAAATCCTTCCGTTGCAACAATCGTATAAGCGGCGCGTAAAATTTGCTTCTTGGTGATTGTTTTCTTTCTTGCCATTTTTTCACTTCCTTTATTAGTTTTATTATATTATTATTAGATAAAAATTATAATATCACAAAACGCCCGTTTTTAAAAGAACATTTTTTATAAAATTTATTATTTAACAGTGTCACTCATATCTTCAATTGTTGCGTTTACACAAATATGCTATGATAGAAAACATATTAAACTAATTTAGGAGTGAGAATAGATGGAAAATTTTGATGTGCTTTTGGATAAATATGCTACGTTAATCGTTAGCACTGGTGTCAATGTAAACAAAGGTCATACGGTTGTCCTACAAATCGATGTTGAGCAAGCACCTTTAGCGCGTTTGATTGTCAAAAAAGCATACGCAGCTGGAGCGAAACAAGTCATTGTAAACTGGTCAGATGATGCCGTTGCGCGTGAATTTTTAGCAAATGCTGATGAAGACGTGTTAAAAACAGTTCCCGACTATAAAGTGGCCGAGTCTGAAGCGTGGATTGAAGCAGGTGCTAGTCGAATTAGTGTGGTGTCACGTGACCCTGAAGCTTACGCTGGTTTAGACACCGAGCGCATTGCCATGCATCAACTAGCGATGGGGAAAGCAATGGTCAAATTACGCGAAGCAACACAAGCAAATCGCGTGAGTTGGACGGTCGTAGCTGCTGCTGGTAGTGCTTGGGCGAAAAAAGTTTTCCCTCACCTTGCAACAGAAGACGAGCAAGTAAACGCATTATGGGATCAAATTTTTAAAACTACCCGTATTTATGAAGAGGATCCTGTCGCAGCTTGGGAGCAACACGACAAAACGCTATGGTCGAAAGCTGATGAATTAAATGCGGAACAATTCGACGCTTTGCATTACACTGCACCTGGTACAGATTTAACCATTGGCTTACCTAAAAACCACCGTTGGGAAGGCGCTGGCAGTCTGAACGCACGTGGCGAAAAATTTATGGCGAATATGCCAACAGAAGAAGTCTTTACTGCGCCTGACAATCGTCGTATTGATGGCGTCATCGTTAGCACGAAGCCATTAAGCTATGGCGGTACTACGATTAGCGGTATGACTTTCACTTTTGAAAATGGGAAAGTTGTCAAGGCAACGGCCGATGAAGGAGAAGACGTTTTATTAAAACTTTTAGAAACCGATGAAGGCGCTAAAAGTTTAGGTGAAGTGGCGCTTGTACCACATCAATCCCCTATTTCTCAATCAGGCATTATTTTCTACAATACCCTTTTTGATGAAAATGCTTCAAACCATTTAGCATTAGGGTCTGCTTACGCCTTCAATGTTGAAGGTGGAACAGAGATGTCACAAGAAGAATTAGCCGAAGTGGGATTAAACCGCAGTGCGACACACGTAGACTTTATGGTTGGTTCCGATAAAATGGATATCGATGGTATCCGTGCTGACGGGACACGTGTTCCAATCTTCCGTCAAGGTGAATGGGCATAGTCTAATTATACAGAAACACCCCACAACATCTTATGTTGTGGGGTGTTTTTACGCTCTCGACTGGAATTGAACCAGCGGCCTATCGCTTAGGAGGCGATTGCTCTATCCGACTGAGCTACGAGAGCAGCTACTAGATGATTGTATCGAATTTCTTTTCGTACTGTCAAGCCTACTTTTCATCTGTACTGCTTTCTTAATAGCCTTCTTCCATCATCTCAAGCATTTTTTTGAAACGTCGTTTACGAAAATAACCAAGTAAGATACCGACTGCCATATCATTTAGCTTTTGCATAAAGCCATAGGATGTCATCGACTCACGATATGTTACTTGACACGTGGTCTCTGTTAACGGCTCGATATCATATTGCACGACAAACTGATTTTTCGTTGTCGAGGTGGTAAAATGATAGGCTCTATTTTCTTCTGCTTTATCAATTTTAATTTTCGCACGGTTATTTTTGCCAAAGTCTTTAATATACTCATATTGATCTAGACGTTGACGCGGCACCGTTTTTCCAGTGTTTTGGCGAATATCATGAATAACAGAATCCATTATTTGTTTATATATATATTCTGCTGGAACTTTCATCTGACGTGTGATTTCCATCGTTTATCCCTCACTTTATTCTTTCTTTCCTTTTTTTTCATCTTGCTTTGCTTTATAAACTAACGCCGCTCCGACAACGATGAAAAAAATACCGGTCACCATTGATAATAAATTATACTGAAGAGTCGTCCGGTTTACACTGAACATAAAAATTAACAAGCCGATACTTATGAAGAATAGTCCATTTTTGGTCATCTTACCTCATCCTTTTCTTTATTTTGCTGCTTCAGCTTGCAAGTATAACACACTACCCCATGGTTGTGCTTTTATCGCGTCTTTGGCTATTTTAGCGGCACGGTCTAAATCACTCGCATTTGTTTCAAAATACAGTTTAATCCCTTTTTTCTCTTTAAATGAGAAGGTCATGTCTTCTTGGTTTAAGCTGTTTAATAGTTCAATAATATTATCGTGTTGCATCGCTACGTTAATGACAATCATGTTTTTCTCTCCTTTAAATAAGAAAGGTTACTGAAGAGACTTCAGCAACCTTCTTTTTTGTTTTATTCTTCTGGTTGCATCTTGTTGGCTGCAATAACAAATGGTGCCCAGATTAAGAATGTCGCAATCATCGCTACAAGTGAAACGATTGGCGCACGCCAGTCAGCACCTGTTGCTAAGAATGGTAATAATAGTGGTGGAACTACCCATGTCACGGCTTGTGATACAGGGGCAACTAACCCAGCAGAGGTTGCTAAGTAACCGATAGCTGTTGAAACAACTGGAGCTAATAGGAATGGAATAAACATAATCGCATTTAATACGATTGGTAAACCAAACATAATTGGTTCGTTAATGTTGAATATACCAGGTCCTAAAGCTAATTTACCGATAGTTAAGTAGTCGGCACGTTTAGAGAAGATTAAAATAGCAAGGATAAGGGTAATTGTACCACCTGATCCACCAAACATTGTGAAGGCGTCAAATGAACCACGTACCCACATAAATGCTTTGCCATCTTCAATCGCTGCTAAAACAGCCTCTGTACCTGTTTTACCTGCATAACCTTTTTGGAAAATATCAATGTTAATTAATTGAGCTTGTCCAAAGACACCTTCTAAGATTGGTGCCATAACGTTTGTTCCGTGAATTCCGAAGAACCAGAACAATTGAATCATTAATTGAATTAGGATAACTGCTCCTAGACCTTGAGAGACACCCATTAATGGTTTCGCAATGGTTTCTTGCACCCAATCAATAAATAATTGGCCGTCCATTAAGTTTGTAAAGAAGTAGTTGAAGATAGCGATAATGTACAATGAAGCTGTTGCTGGAATAATCGCAGCGAAAGCTTTAGATACAGCTGGTGGCACGCTATCTGGTAATTTAATTGTAATATTTTTTTGCATTAATTTAGCAAAGATAATCACTGAGACAAAACCTAAAATCATTGCAGTAAAGAACGCGTTACCATTCAAGTGGTCAAGTTTTAACCAACCCCATGAATTGTTTGTAATCGTTGTAAAGACCGTCTCAACTTTTGTTACAGGGTCTGTGACAGTCGTTTCACCAATAACTGAACCAGCATTTGCTAAAACGTCTAATGCTTTTTTGTTTAATTCACCTTGTTCTACTTGTACAGCTGCAGGAGCAGAAAATGCGATACCTTGAATAAGTGCTGCTAATGAAACGATACCTCCTGCTAAGTCGTTAACGCCGTAAGCTCGCGCTAAGTTAAATCCAAATGAAAAGGCAAAAATCAAACCGGCAACTGCGATGGTACCATTCCAAACGAAACCATTAATTCCAATAATTTGGCTGATAACGGGAATAGAACCTGGGTCATATCCTTCAATAAATTGTCCTGGTAAATCACGAATAATCGCATTGATCATAACGGCGATTGACCCGGCCATTGTAGCAGGCATGGTTCCGATAAAGGCATCACGCAACGCTACTAAGTGCTTTTCTCCACCAATTTTAGCGGCAATCGGTAGAATGTACTTCTCTAACCATGAAGTTAAAGCATTCATGTAAAACTCCTCCTATTAAAATTTATTTATCAATTAAAAAATTAATTGATACCAAAGGGAATCCTGAACAAGTCAGGCGTGAAATAGCACTATTTTGCTATTTCACGATGTAAATCGATAATTTCTTTTGCCAAATCTGTAAAGGCAATGGCTGTCATTAGGTGGTCTTGACTATGAACAGTTAAAAGCGTTACTGTCATATGTTCACCTTGTGCTTCTTTTGTTAATAATCCTGTTTGAGAATGATGCGCTTCGACTAAAGAGGCTTCCGCACTTTTTATTTTTTCATCAGCTTCATCAAAGTTTCCGGCTTTCGCTGCTTGGATGGCTTCCATCGCATCACTTTTTGCGTTACCAGCATTGACGATTAATCCCATGATGGATTCTAAATTTTGTTCTTCCATCTTACTACCTCATTTCTTTCACGTTCGTGGAGTTTTACTCTCCCATAAGTTTTAAAGCTTGGTCTAATACGTTTTCACCATTCATCATGCCATAATCTTTCATATCGATGACATCTAAAGGAATGTTCATAGGAGCTAACTTACCTTCAAATTGAGCTTTCATGAAACGTACTTGTGGGCCTAATAATAAAACGTTCACGTCTTTTTCTGCTAGATTATTATCCGCATCTGAAGCTGATACTGCAAAAATATCTGCATCTAATCCTCTTGCTTCGGCTGCTTTTTCCATTTTTGTAACCAACAAACTTGTGCTCATTCCTGCTGAACATACTAACATAATTGTTTTCTTTGACATTTTTTTGTCTCCTCTCTTTTTTTGTTGACACTTATATAAAAGCAATAACCGTGCCAACTTTTCATGTTGGCACGGTTATTGTTATAACACGGTTTGTGTTGATATTTTTATGTTACACACTGGATTGCACAGTTTACACACAGTTATTTAATAAGATTGTTTTATCTTATTTTCGATAAACATTTGCGCAACATAAGCAATTTCACTTTCTGGTATTTCAAGGTGATAACGCTTTTCAACAGGCATTAAATTAGACTGGACCGCATTGTATGCAATCAAATGTTTACGTTTAAAACGTTCCAAGTCGTCAAAATCACGTTTTTTTACGCCTGTATTTAGAGCTTCCACCAGAAAGGCTAAGTGAATAAGGATGGCCGCATCAATACCTGGTTCAACAATCACTTGCATGTCTGATTGAATTTGATGAATTTGATGTTGCAAGAGTAATAATAATTCTGAAACAGACTCAATCGTTGTCATCGTCCCTTCTAACGAAGCAATAATTTGACCGATCGATAATTCATTGGCTGCCAAGCGTTTTAATTCATTGAGCTTATCGTTGTTAAAAATATCAAACGCTGAAAAGAACGGGATATTTTGATACTCGATATCTACAGTTCCAACAATCGCTTTAATATCATATTGTTCCATTAACCGATCGATATGCTTTTTAAACGCCTCTTTTTCTAAGAATTGCATTTGAATGATTTCTACTTCATCCGTATTGACCACTGGTTGAATGCGTTCATATAATTTTGTGGCGACCCCTTCTCCCGTAAAACATGTCACAATCACAGCTTTATCGCGTTGTTTTTCCGGTCGAAACTGTGTCCGCACGATATTTTCAAATGACATCTGAACATTTTGATAAATATCTTCTAACGATCTACCAATGCTGGCCATTCGCACGGCCTCTAAGACTATCATGGTACTTACCATAGAAATCGCTTTAGTGCGAACGCCCGTTTCTTCATAAATCATATTCCCAAATGTATTTAAAGACCCCATATCTGTTAATAACAACATTCCACTCGCCATTTGCTCTTTATGGTCAATGACATAGTTTTTTACTTGTTCATACATGTGCTGAACTTCCATTGTTAAAGGCATATTAAAAGCTGTTCCCGTCGTAGTACCTAATAATTCTTGAACGGCTTCTAACATACTGGAGGCCGTTGATTTTCCGTGCATGAGTAATACAATGGCCACTTGATTGTCTTGCGTTTCTTGTGGCTCAACTGTGTCAATCGCTAGAAACATGGTGATAAATCCGATTTCATCAAAAGGAATTTCAATCTCGTATGCTTCTTCAATCATTGCCGAAAGGTCGATTGCCACCTTAAACTCTTTTTTATAATGAATCCGAATATCGTTTAAGTTTGGATGGATGATACTTCGATTGTCTTTAATCCGTTCGAGCGTCCCTTGTAAATGCAAAGCAAAAGTAAAACGTGCTTTTTCATGATAGGAACGGTCAAGACGTTCTTCAGCGACATCGTATAGACGGTTTGTCAATTCCCACACGTCCGCTTCAATTAAATCTTGATGTATGTTACTACGCGCTAGCTCATCGACATAGGCTTCAAAGTACTGATCGACATTGGCTTCAATATAAGACTCCAAATCCAGTGTTTCCAGTTCTTGTTGGGTCAAAGTTGACACTTTTTCTTCTATTGTACTGTATACACTCATATCTCTTGCAGGGTCGAGTGACCAAACCACTTCATTCGTTCCCGGCTCAAAAGTTAAATAATGACTATTCTTATCAACAAAACGATCGATACGTTCTGGCATTTCTTTAATCTTTAATAATCCTTTTTGGACTTGTAAGGGTAAGTCTTTTTGATGAATGGTCAAATAGTCCTCTTGATGCGTGCGATAGTTTAAAAAAGCTTTCGCACAGACTAGTTTTAAATCTCGTTTAACTTGTCCGATATTCCCTTCAGCATGGTAAAGCATGAACGCTAAAATAGCTTCTCGCTCGACGATAATCTTTTGCTGTAAACGGTCGGCTTCTTGTTTAATAAAAAGTGTGACGATTTCGTATCGTTCATCAATCGAACGCTCACGTAATGGTGGTAAAGTAATAGACATAGGGATACGACGATTAAACGTCGTCAAAAACATATCCGAGTTCTCAGTCGTTGCACCGATAATCTGGACGGATGCCTCGTGGACTTTGGCACTTTCTCCTAGCGGCCGATATTCGCCCTTGTCAATAAAAGTAAATAACATCTCCTGACCCTCAGGTGGCAAGCGATGGATCTCATCTAAGAAGAGAATCCCTCCATGCGCTTCAGCCAACAGCCCTTGACGATCCTCATTAGCACCGGTATAGGCTCCTTTTTTTACACCAAATATATGAGCGAATAATAATTGTGGATTCTGAGCATAGTCGGCACAGTTAAAGGAAACAAACGGTGCGTCATCCTGAATACTTTCGGAGCTGACTGCAAAACGATACATACATTCGGCAAACAGCGATTTACCTGTCCCTGTTTCACCAAAAACTATCGTATGCAAGCCTTTCGGTGGATACAAAATCGCCGCTTTCGCTTGCTGAATACTGACACTTAACGACTCATTAGCTCCGACTAAATTATCAAAAGTTATATCAAATTGTTCTGTTTTCGTTTTTTCTGTCACAGTAAAAACAACCGGGCGTCCTTGCGAGCGAGCAACCCGTTGTTCTTTGACCAGTTCATTTAAATAGCGGCTAACATTACTGCGTTCTAAACCCATAGCATCGGCGATATCATTGGCTGTCCCTCCGTTTGCCATAGTAGCAAGCGTGCGGAATATTTGTTCTTTTCGATTCGACATGTTATCCCTCCGACTGACGACTCATTTTATCTTTTTTTACGAGTTGTACGTTTTTTCTTTTTATCTTTATTATTTTTATGGCTAACTGGCCCTTTCGGTAGACTTTCATGTAAAGCCCCACCATGTATGAAACGTTCTGCTGTCACTTGCTCCATCTCTTTCATCATGCGACGGTAGTCACGTTCCTCATGTTCACTTAAAAGCATGATTACACGACCGTCCTGTCCCATACGACCTGTACGACCACTCCTATGCAAATAACTTTCCGCATTATAAGGCAAATCGTAATGGACGACATCTGTGACTCCCGGCAAGTCCAGTCCTCGTGCTGCCAAATCAGTTGTCAACAATAGTGACACCTTTTGCTCTCTAAACAAGCGTAAGGCACCTTCACGTTCAAACTTGGACTGGTCGGAAGCTAACGTCACATTTGGTACACCGTCAAAGGTCAATTTATCCGCAACTGCTCCTAAATCTTCGACTTTCGTAAAGAAAACTAAAACGTGTCGTTGGTCAAAATAAGCTAAGTGCTTTAAAACATCTTTTTTACGACGCGACGCTGTCTTAATATAAACGTGTTCCAATGTTCCTTGTGAGGTATCTTCCCCCGTAACATCTATCACCTTCATCTCACGACGAACGAGCGCTGACACAGGTTCGATAACTTTATTACCAGTAGCTGAAACAGCCACGATTTGACACTCGTGTTGGATGCGCTGTAATACATTTTTAGCCGCATTTAGTTCTGAATGGCTTATCAACTGGTCGACTTCATCTAACACCACTGCTTTTAAAAGGTGGGCTTTAATTTTTTTCTGTTGGACTAATTCCCATACACGACCGGGTGTTCCAACAATGATTTCTGGTTTTTCTTTCAAACGTTCGATTTGTCGCTTAATATTCGCCTGACCGATTAACGTCGTCACGCGTACGTCATATTCTTTCAGCCACTCGCGCCACACTTCACTCACCTGCATGGCTAATTCTTGCGAAGGCACGAGAACTAGGACTTGCGTGCCTTCTTTTTCTTTTATTTTAGTACTTAACGGCAAAACATAACTTAATGTCTTACCCGTTCCCGTTGGTGAAATTCCAATCACTGATTGGTCTTCCATTATTTCATCCCACATTTTCTCTTGGATTAACGTGGCTTGGGTAAAGTTATTATTTTGCCATGCGACACGTAATTTATCTGGTAGTAACTGCTCTAACATAGTGTAACTCCTATTCATTTGATAAAGAATCTACGTCAAATTTTAAATCCGCTTGTTGACGTAATTGATACATGAGACGGTGGACTTGTTGACCTAATTCTAACCATTTACGGTACGCCGCTTGAATTGTTTCATCACCAAGATGAGTCATCACATCGGCAAAGGCATTCGCTTCTTCTACCATTGGGTTTGTCTCCTTCGTAACAGGAATAGTCTCATATTCACCACTCGTACGGTCGTAACGCTCTATCTTTTCAATACTATTAGTCGCATTCAAGCGAATAGTCTGATCATAGCCAATAATTTCTGAAGGTAATTCACTATGCCCTACTTTTCCTGTCATCAAATTCACATCAAAAGTCGGATAACGCAAAATAATATGGCCCGTTCCATCTACCCCCGTGGCTAATTTTGTCGCAAAATAATAAGCCTCTTCCGGTTCTCCAAACCAACTTACCGCTGCATAGATAAGATAGACGCCTAAATCCATTAACGCACCACCTGAAAAATGCGGGGAAAAGATATTGGGTTCTTGTCCTGCACGTACATCATCAAAGCGTGAGGAATATTTCATAAAACTAAAGTTTGCTGCAACAATTTCATCCATCTCATGAATCAGTTCGGCTACTTTTTTGAAGTTTTCTTCATGAATATGACGTGCGGCTTCAAACATTTTCACACCATGATGCTCGGCCAGTGTCACAAGCTCGTTCCATTCTCTTTCATTCGCAACAGCTGGTTTCTCAACAATCACATGTTTGCCATGTTCAATTGCTTGTTTCGCTTGGGTAAAATGCAAGCTATTCGGTGAAGCAATATATATCACATCCAATTCTTCCGATGCAAAAAAGCGCGTCAAGTCATCTTCAAAAAGTGTTGCGCCATACTTTTCACCAAATGCTTGTGCCGTCGCTAAACGACGTGAATAAACTCCGATACAAACGTAACGTTTTGTCTCTAATGCTGCCTGTACAAACTGATCGGTAATCCAATTTGTTCCTATTATTCCTAACCGTAACATGGACTCACTTCCTTTTCCGTCTCTTTTTTATGTTCTTTTAAAAAACACTCTTCACTCTATTATACACCATAAATTAACCCTTCGTATAGAGAACCTTTTCGCTAGATTTTTTTATTAATTTCCGTTATGATAATACTCATAAAAGAGGTGTTTATAATGCATTCTATCATACTGGTTGAAATACTTTTATTCTTAGGACTTGTTATTTCACTTTTTGTTATTGCGGCCGATATCGTCCATCAACAAAAAAGACAGTCACCCTATAACTTTGCGACTTGTCAACATTTTATCGGCACGTGGCAGTATTTAGACCCTAAAAGGCAACAATTATTTGAATTTTGTCTAACGGACTCTCATGAATTAATTTTAAATGGAACGCCTTTAGAAGTAACGATTGTCTTAATCTCTCCGTCATTATTTATTTTTAAAGATCCTTATGGCTTTACTCTTAAAATTCACTATCACTCATCTGAAGAGTGTTACTTATACGATGAGGCCAACGAACGCTATTATCCTTTAAAAAAACTGACACATTAAAAAACGTTCAGCTCCGTTTTAAACGGTGCTGAACGTTTTTTTATTCTGCTTCTTCTGAAAACTGTGAATGATACAGTTGCTCATAAAAACCTTTTTGAGCGAGTAGACTATCGTGTGTCCCTTGTTCGATAATTTTCCCTTGATCCATTACAAGAATTAAATCCGCATCTCGAATGGTAGATAGACGGTGAGCAATCACAAAGCTCGTACGTCCTTCCATTACTTTCGCCATGGCTTTTTGAATCAACCACTCTAAACGTGTATCAACGGAACTTGTTGCTTCATCTAAAATTAAAATTTTAGGATTTGAAATAATCGCACGAGCAATCGTCAATAATTGTTTCTGACCAAGCGAGATGTTGCCACCTTCTTGGTCAATCATCATCTGATAACCACCTGGCATCGTTCGAATAAAATGGTCAACATTGGCTGCTTTAGCCGCATCTACGACTTCATAGTCTGTTGCATCGAGTTTACCAAAGCGAATATTTTCCATAATCGTATCATGATACAACCACGCATCTTGCAAGACCATTCCGAATTGAGCACGCAGTGACGAGCGTGGAATGTCTTGAATGTTCACGCCATCGATTTTGATTGCGCCTCCTGTGACATCATAGAAACGCATTAAGAGATTTATAAACGTTGTTTTCCCAGCTCCCGTAGGACCAACAATCGCCACTGTCTGTCCAGGTAGCACTTCAACATTTAGATTTTCTATTAATGGACGATTTGGTTCATAACGGAAAGAAACATTTTCAAATGATACGCGCCCAGCTACTTCGCCCGTGAAATCATGAATTTCACGACGTGTTTCTTCTTCTGCTTCATCTAGGAATTCAAAAATTCGTCCCGTCGCAGCTGACGCACTTTGTAAGACACCGGATAACTGAGTAATTTGTCCCATTGGTTGGTTAACTTGCCATACATATTGAATAAAGGCTTGTAAGTTCCCAACCGTCAGGGTGCCTATAATGACAAAATAACTTCCCATCACTGCTGTGACGATATAAGCTAAATAAGCTGTCAATTGAACAAGAGGCATCATTAAACCAGAAACAAATGCCGATTTAAATCCATACGTCGATAATCGATGACTCGTCTCTTGAAATTCTTCATAGGCCTGTTGTTCGCGTCCAAATAATTTTAAAATGGAAAAGCCTGTAAGTGTTTCTTGGACGTAACCATTTAAGTCACCCAGTGCTTTTTGTTGCTGTTTAAAGTATTTTTGTGAGAAAGACACGACGATTTTAGAAATCACGATCGATAGTGGAATCATCGTCACGCCAACGAGCGCGAGTTGCCAATTAAGAGCAAACATCATCGAAACGGCCATTACGATACCTAAAAGTGCTGAGACCATCGCTAGAAAACTTTGTTGCATAGCTCCCGCTAAGGCATCGACGTCATTCGTCATCCGTGATAAAACATCCCCTCGCTGATGCGTGTCAAAGTAAGACACCGGCATGCGATTAATCTTTTGCGAAATATCATGACGTAAGTCACGCATAGCACTTTGAACGACTTGCGTCATCAAGCGACTCGCTAAATACATACTCACACTGTATATTAACGCAATAACAACCAACATCCCTAAGATAACCAAGATATAATCAAAATCAATGGCTTGATTCTGATCAAGATTTTCTTTAATACGCGTTGTTGGTAATCCTGTAACATAAGGAAAAATCGCATTCAAGCCTATGGCAATCAACTGAAAGAACAAAGCAGCGATAAACTTCACTCGGTAAACACGTAGATAAAACCACAAACGTTTTAATGTCTTAACAGATGTTTTCATGCTAATTCCTCCTCTGTTAATTGTGATGAGGCGATATCATAGTAAATCTGGTTGTTCGCCAACAGCTCACGGTGCGTACCAATGCCGACAACTTCTCCCTCATTTAACACGACAATACGGTCCGCTTCCATAATCGTGCTAACACGTTGCGCTACGATTAAGACGGTCGCGTCTTCGGTTTCTTCTTTTAGACGCGCACGTAATTTGGCATCAGTAGCATAATCAAGTGCAGAAAAGCTATCATCAAAAATATATATTTCTGGTCGACGTATCACCGCACGAGCAATCGCCAAGCGTTGTTTCTGTCCACCAGAAAAATTAGCTCCTGCTTCGGCTACAGGCTCTTGTAACCCTTTTTCCTTACTGGCTACAAAGTCAGTTGCTTGCGCTACATCAAGAGCATAAGCTAAATCATCCGCTGTGGCATCAGGCTTTCCAAAGCGCAAGTTTTCTTCAATAGTACCTGAGAATAATAAGGCCTTTTGTGGAATATAGCCGATTTTTTGACGTAACGTTTGTAACGGATAGTCTCGGACATCATGCCCGTCGATTAAAATCCGCCCCTTTGTGACATCATAGAAGCGTGGGATTAACTGAATCAAGGTGGACTTTCCACTTCCCGTACTGCCGATGAAGGCTACTGTTTCACCTGGTTTAGCAGAAAACGATACATCTCGAATAACAGGACTTTCCGTGTCGGGATAGGCAAAACATACATCTTGAAATTCAATGACACCGTGTGTAGTTGTTTGAGGGGCTTCGGTAGCCGTTTCTACTACACTTGGCTCTGTCTCTAAAACTTCTTGAATTCGGTTAGCCGATACTGCCGCACGTGGATACATCATAAAGACGATGGAAAACATCATAAATGAAAATAACGCATGGAAAATATATTCAATAAAAGCAATAAGTTCTCCCACAGCTAGGTCGCCCACGCTAATTTGAACGGAACCAAACCAAATTACTAATATCATCACGATATTAAATAGAAAGAAAAAAGCTGGTTGCGCCGTCGCCATTAACGTAAACAGTCGAGTCGAACTTGTCGCGTAATCTTGATTGACTTTAGCAAAACGTGATTCTTGAAACTTCTCATTAACAAACGCTCGAATAACGCGTAACCCTGAAAGATTTTCACGTAAAATACGATTTATATTGTCTAAGTTTTTCTGTTGGCTTTTAGAAATAGGCTCTGAACGCTTCGCGATGATTACAACGCCAAGTATTAGAAACGGAATAGCCAGAAAAACATACTTTGCCAGAGAAGCATTTTGACGTAAAATTAAAATCAAACTGGCAGTAAACATCATCGGTGTCATGAATCCAGTTCGTAAAATCATACCTAAAAACAGCATGACTTGATACGCATCGTTCGTCGTACGTGTAATAAGTGACGATACACCTAACGTTTCATACTCGTGATGCGAAAACCCTTGAATATTAGCAAACATATCGTCACGAATATCAACCACGATGGAGGTCGTTAGGCGTGAAACAAAATAAGTCAAACACAAGTGTAAAATAATACCAATCGTCGTAATGGCAACCATTGCCAATCCTAACCGTTTGACCACATCAAAATTTTGTTGATTGATTCCTTTATCAATCATTTGTGCTAATAAGGTGGGCAATCCTAACTCAATGATAATAAAACCAAAGACACTTAAAAAATTAAAAAACAAAAGTTTCTTATGTCGCATGGTATACTCCCACATTAACTTCATATAAGTCCCTCCTCTTTTTTTCGTAAAGTACACTACAATATAGCATATTTGAAGATAAAAGAATATGAATTACCCTCTTTCACATACTTTTACTGACAAAATCAATGTCTTTTTTGACCTTAACAAAAGGGTCCTTCCTATACAACGTTACAAATCTATGATAAAATTACGATAACGAATAGAACATGACTTGACTTATAATTATAAGTTTTATTGACATCTATAATGAAACAAAGGCGAGGTTTCATTCCACTTTAATTCACGTTTTAGTGGGGAATAGGTAAAAACAATAGGTGATTTCACCTATTTTTAGTGTGTTCAAAATAACGATTTATACATTGAATATAAAGGAGAATGATGATGATTTATAAAGTTTATTATCAAGAAAACAAAACATTTAGCCCAAAAAGAGAAAATACGCACTCACTTTATTTAGAGGCAGAAAACGAGCGTGAGGCACGTCATCTAATTGAAACACATACCGATTACAATTTAGAATTTATCCAAGCATTAGATGAAAAACATTTAGCCTATGAGAAAGAAAACGCCCCGTTTAGTCTAACGGAGTTTAACTAGTATGAAAGTCAATTTAAAAAATAACGAAACCGGCGTCTTTGCCTTAGGTGGTCTTGGTGAAATCGGTAAAAACACTTATGGCGTACAGTTTCAAGATGAGATTATTATCGTCGATGCAGGTATTAAATTCCCAGAAGATGATTTACTAGGAATTGATTACGTTATTCCCGACTATCAATACATCGTGCAAAACTTACCAAAAGTAAAAGCACTTGTCATTACTCATGGACATGAAGACCATATTGGTGGGATTCCTTATTTGTTAAAACAAGTAAACATTCCTATCTATGCTGGTCCTTTAGCATTAGCACTTATCAAGAATAAGTTAGAAGAGCATGGCTTACTTCGAGATGCTGAACTCCATGAGATTAACGAAGACACACAGATTAAATTTAGGAAAACATCTATTACCTTTTTCCGTACAACACATAGTATTCCAGATGCGTTAGGAGTGGTTGCTAAAACACCTTCAGGAAATGTCGTCTTTACTGGGGATTTCAAATTTGACTTTACCCCTGTTGGCGAGCCACCTAATTTACAAAAAATGGCGAAGATTGGTGAAGAAGGCGTTTTATGCTTACTGTCAGATAGTACCAATGCCGAAATTCCTGGTTTTACTGAATCAGAAAAAACGATTGGCGCCTCAATCGAACGTATTTTTGAAAAAATCGACGGACGCATTATTTTTGCTACCTTTGCTTCTAACATCTTCCGCTTACAACAAACTGCTTTAGCGGCTGTGAAAACAGGGCGTAAAATTGCTGTCTTTGGTCGCAGTATGGAAAATGCGATGGTAAATGGACGTAAATTAGGCTATATTACGGTTCCGGAAGAAACGTTTATCGATGCACGGGAAGTCAATCAGTATCCGGCAAATGAAATTCTAATTCTATGTACGGGATCACAAGGTGAACCTATGGCGGCGCTTAGTCGAATCGCGAATGGTACACATCGTCAAATCTCGATTCAGCCGGGTGATACGGTTGTCTTTTCTAGTTCGCCTATTCCTGGAAACACTACGTCTGTTAACCGCGTGATTAACTTATTATCCGAAGCGGGTGCCGAAGTCATTCATGGAAAAGTCAATAACATCCATACTTCTGGTCATGGTGGACAACAAGAGCAAAAACTGATGTTAAGTTTAATGAAACCAAAATACTTTATGCCCGTTCATGGTGAGTACCGTATGTTAAAAATTCATACTGAGCTTGCACAAGACACCGGCGTAAAAAAAGAAAATTGCTTTATTTTAGGTAATGGCGATGTCTTAGCTTTAACAGCAGACTCAGCGCGTCGTGCCGGCCACTTTAATGCAGGAGATGTCTATGTCGACGGTAGTGGTATTGGAGATATCGGAAATATCGTCTTAAAAGATCGTCGTATTCTTTCAGAAGAGGGACTCGTCCTAGCAGTAGTGACGGTCAACTATCAAGAGCAACGCATTATGGCAGGTCCTGATATTTTATCACGTGGCTTTATCTATATGCGCGAATCAGGGGATTTGATTAACGAATGTCAACGTCTACTATTCCGCGAATTAGCTCGCGTCTTAAAACAAGAAAACTGCAACGAACGTCTAATCAAGGAAACAATGGTTCAAACGTTGCAACCATTCTTAGCTGAAAAAACAGAACGTTATCCGATGATTCTACCTATGGCTTTAGAAGCAACTGAATAAACAATAAAAATCCGAGAAATGTTAAACATTTCTCGGATTTTCTTTTATTTATTTTTAGATTTAATTTTCCCCGTCCAGTTTTGGTATCCACCTTTTAAAATATAAAGATTAGTGTACCCTTTTTTACGTAAAAAGTTAGCTGTACGGATACTTAATGTTTTCTTTTGGTCATAAATCAAAAGGTCTTGATCTTTTCTCAATCCCATATAAGATTGTTTTAGTGTCGTATAGGGAACATTGCGCGCACCTAAGATGTGGCCACTATCGTAAACGTCTTTTTCACGGACGTCAATCACTTGAGAAAAACGCATTTTTTCTCTAAACTCTGCTTCGTCAATCCACTTGGCAGAACGACGTGCCATGATACGCAAGTAACCTTCTCTTCCTAATAAGTAAACTAAAATAGCTAATAAAATTAAATTAAATACTAATAACGGACTCATCTAACGTTTCCTTCCTTACTTCGTTTATTTATATTGTAATGCTAATGAAGCTGCCCCGATAATGCCCGCTTCATTTCCTAACTCAGCTAGTTTAATAGACGTGCTATCACGCACTTGTTTAAAGGTAAATTGGTCAAAGTTTTTCTGGATACGTTCACGTAAAAACTCACCTGCAGCTGAAACGCCACCACCTATAACGATGTCAGTTGGATTTAACATATTCCCAATATGACTACATGCTAATCCTAAGTAAAAAGCTACCTTATCCACCACCATTAATGCAAAGGTATCCCCTGCTTCAGCCGCTTCAAAGACAATTTTACTCGTAATATCTTGTCCATCGTCAATCATAAATTTAAGCTCTGAATCACCTGCATAGCTTTCTGATAATGTTCGTGCTAAACGAACTACACCTGTCGCACTGGCTACTGTTTCGAGGCAACCTTTTTTACCACACGTACAATCAAAGCCTTCAGGATCCACCGTAATATGACCGATTTCTCCGGCTGCTCCGGCTGCCCCGTGCAATAATTTACCTTCTGCGATTAATCCACCGCCGACACCTGTTCCTAACGTCATAAACGCCATATCAGGTGTTTTATGTCCAGCCCCTTGCCAGCGCTCACCTAATGCAGCTACGTTAGCATCATTATCTAAAACGAAGGGGATTCCTAAAGCGACTTCAATCTGTTCTTTCACAGGTTGGAGTGTCTTCCAGTTCAGATTGTAAGCACCTATCACCGTTCCTTTAATAATATCGACTGCTCCAGGTGTTCCCATACCGATTCCGATAAAATCTTCTTTAGACATTTTATATAAGTCTAAACGATGTTCAATACTTTTGATAATATCTGGTACGATGTGTGATCCTTCATCGCTAATGTTTGTTTCGATACTCCAACGTTGTTGTACTTCGCCTTCCTCTGTTAAAATACCAAATTTAATCGTTGTGCCACCTAAATCAATCCCAATTAATTTACGACTCACTGCTTGCTCCTCCTCTTTCTCTCGCTCACGTTTTAATTCTTGTTGATATTCTTCATTTAGTACATGTTTGGCTTGCACGTAGGTAGCGGTATCAATCACACCAGCTCGACTTAACTCGGCTAGTTCAATTTCCATCATCTCAATATCCCATAAGCGCTTACCGACATAGACATAGACGCCAAACTCTTTTAATAACTGTTGCACATCATAAAGCGTTCGCATTTCCAATCTTCCTTTACTATTATAGCGTATTTATTTACCATAACTCAACTGTCTCTCTTTTAGAAAAAAGCTCCATATCGTTGAATACCATAAACTATACAAAATACAACAAAAAATAAAAATCCTATCCCTGATGCAATCCGACGATGTTTGTTATCTTCTGTTACATTATAACGTGATTTTTTTACTTGAGGTCCTGAAATAGCAAAGCCTAATAATAGACCACCAATCAAACCACCAATATGACCAAACATATCAATCCCTTGACTGAACAAGTTAAACACTAAATTAACTACGACTAACGCTAACATATTACGGGCCATATATTGGACGCGCGGATGATAGGGAAAAATACGTCCTAAAGCAATAAAACCTCCAAACAAACCAAAAAGAGCCGTACTCGCTCCTGCAGAAACAGTTTGCATAGGGCCAAAAGCAAAACTTAGTAAATTACCAGACAGACCGCTTAATAGATAAAAAATTAAAAAGGGGATACGCCCCATCATCGCTTCTAATTCTTTTCCAGCAAAATAAAGGAAAAAAGAATTTAAAATGAGATGCACGAGCCCGATATGTAAGAAAATAGGAGTTATCAAACGCCAGTACTCTCCCATCGCTACTAACGGTGCATACATCGCACCAAACTTCACTAAGATTTGAGTTTGCGTAGTTCCATCCAATCCGTAGCCATTTGCTAAACCATATAAGGTCATTAAAATAAAGAGTGTCACTTGAATGGTCAGTAGTACCACTGTCACACCATTTTGTTTCATTTCTTGTTTTATTCTTTGTGGGTTAAAGGCCATTTAATCCTTTCACTCTCCTCTCACTCATTTTCATATTATACCATTAAATGTATGATGAAAACATGAAAGTCTCGTTATTTTTCTATTTTACCGGTAACAATTATCAGTCTCATCTTTAAAAAAAGAGAAAAACTCAACTTCCTCCCCTATGACTAAATCTTGGCAAGCCCGCATTGGTTTGTTATACTAAAGCAATCAATTTCACTCAAATAAAGGACGGAATTAACATGAATTTAGGCAGACTGGATTTTGGCACAAAAGATGCTGTTTTAGCGATTGCGATTATGATGATGCTTATTTTAACCATTTATTTTCATTGGTCGATAAAAGAATTTATTCTTTCAGAAATAGCGATTGTTCTCTCGTTTTACGGTGGGACATTGAAACAAGATAAGCGTTTGGACTCTAAGTAAAAACAAATAAAAAAGCTGTCATCTTTGTTAGACAAAGTTGACAGCTTTTTGTTAAGGCTTATTTTGTTTCACGGTGAAGTGTTACTTTACGCTCACGTGGGCAATATTTTTTCACTTCTAAACGATCTGGGTTATTACGTTTATTTTTATTAGATAAGTAGTTACGTTCTTTACACTCTGTGCATTCTAAAGTAATATGTACGCGCATGTTTTTCCCTCCAAATAATTAGTTTCAGTTGAGTTTTTCACTCATACTTGAATATCATAGCATTTTTTTTTATAGATTTCTACCCTTTTTATCAATTTTGTTAAGTAGTTCTACTTTACAGTGACTTCTTCCCTGTTTTAATGATGAAAAGCCTTGCTGTTACTAACTTTTAGTGCTTGTAGTCATAGTAAGCATTAAATATTTCTTTCGTCATTACCGCATGAAGCGCATCGGACTCGTCTTGAATATGTGGAATAATAACTGAGACCGCTAACTCAGGATTTTCTTGAGGGGCATACGCCACCATAGAGCTATTGACTAAACGAATAACATCGTTTGGATTATCTGGATTAGGAATCGGCGTTTCGGCTGTACCCGTTTTGGCAGATATCACATATTTCCCACCTTGTAGCGCCCGTCCTGTACGACGATAATCCGTTCCATTAACTACGTTATAAAATCCTTCTTGGACAACGGAGATATGTTCTTTTGCTTTTACTTCATTCATCACTTTGGTTTCTTTTACTTCTACTGGTTCACCCAAGCCACCAGACTCATTATTATCATAAACACCTTCAACAACACGCGGTGCTACACGTACACCGTCATTGGCAATCGTTGCCACATATTGTGCTAACTGCATCGGCGTATAGGTATCGTAGTTCCCAAAGGAAAGGTCGAGTAAATTCCCCATCTTACCTGGTTTTAAGTTCCCTTTTTCATCATAGAAATCTGTCGGTGCTAACCCAGTCGACTCTCCCGGCAAGTCAATGCCTGTTTTATCGCCCAGTCCATATTCCTTGAACGTCCCACGTAACGTGTCATAGACATCCGTTCTCTCTGGCAAGTTCATTCCTGGATGATACTCTACTCCCATCATTTTCAAGACAATTTTCATCATATAAACGTTGGAAGACACAGTCAATGCGTCTACAGTATTTAACGGGACCCGGCCATATTGGTTAAATAACGAGCTTTTAACATCCCCAGCTCCTTCACCAAAACGTAAAGGTTCATCAATCATCACATCATTTTGAGGTAAGATATTTTGTTCAAATCCTGCCATGACGGTTGCGCCCTTAATCACCGATCCGGGTACAAAAGCTTTGTTAATTGTCCCCAAAGTATCATCCGTTAATTCTTGCGTTTCTGGGTCATGACTTAACCCTACCATTGCTAAGACATCTCCAGTTTGCGGATTTAAAACGACAGCATACGCGCCATCGGAATAGCGTGCCTTACCGTTATATATGAGTTGTTGATAATTACGTCGGACAATATCTGCGACTTGTTTTTGGAACTCAATATCAATGGTTAGTTTTACATTTTGACCTTTTTTACCTTCTGTAATTTCTTCTTGCTTTTCTATCTCATTTTGTTGATTAATCGTCACTTCCGACTTAGATTTCGTTCCTCTTAACACCGGCTCATATTGCTTTTCTAGGTAACTCAACCCTACACGGTCGTTACGTGCATAGCCCTTTTTCAAATATTCATCTGCTTCTTCTTGAGGCAATCCCGTCTTTTCAGAGGATACCGTCCCTAAAATAGAACGCAGTGCATCGCCTTGTGGGTATTCACGATCCCAGTCCATCCCTGTTGAAATACCAGGGATTTCTGCAACACTTTCCCCTATCTGAGCTATTTCTTCAGGTGTCACGTCTTCGTTTTTAATGATAACGGGCGTTAAAGCGTACGCGCCATTAATTCGTTTAAAAACAGAAGCGACTTTCAATTCTTCTTCATCAAATTGAATTTCTTCAGGTGTAACTTTTTCGGTGAGCAACTGATATTCATCTGCAGCTGAAATCAGTGCGCCTTTATCATTCACCTTTTCTTTATCCGTTAATCGTTTACGTGCTTCTGCTAGATTATTCTCATCTGCCAACCAATAATCTTTTAAATCTCGTTCGGATAAATTCTCTGCTTTAATAGCTAAAATTTGTGTGAGTTGACGTGAAACGTCTAAAATTTCCTGCGCAGTCATCCCAGCTTTTTTAGTATAAATAACAGCTGGCTTCGAACGATTGCCGACTAAGACTTGCCCAGAAGCATCATAAATCATCCCTCGCGGCGCATTGTTTTCTACAATGTTTTTCTGTCCCCATTTTACTTTATCTTCAAAAAAATCCAAATGGATAATTTGTAAATAGGCAAGACGAATCACTAAAGAAAGAAAGAGAACAAAGACAATAAAAAATAAAAAGTTTAAACGAAACGGAATATGTGACTTGACTTCCGTTCGATTACGTCGTTTCAATTGTTTAAAAAAAGAGTTTTTCATTTTACAGTAATCCTTTCAAGATATACTTATCTCATTCATTTTACAGAATCACACGGTAAAAAAAAAGGAATTCATCTTTTTATCGCCAACTTTTTAATAATCCTTAACAATCCCTTTTTAAAAGTTGAAAAACGCTCAAAAAGATAGGTCTCTTTTTGAGCGTTATAAACTAATTAATTATGATGGTCGGCTATATGTAGCGACTTCTGCTACAATTTGATTGATTAACGCATCGATTTCAACTGTTTCAGTTTCTTTGCTACCATATCGACGAACGTTAACAGCTTGTGCTTCCACTTCTTTATCCCCGACAACTAATTGATAAGGGACTTTTTGTGTTTGCGATTCACGAATCTTATACCCCATTTTTTCATTGCGGTGGTCAACTTCAAAGCGTAACCCATGTCGATTTAAGGCTTCTTTCAACTTCTCAGCATAGTCGCCATGTAAATCTAAGTTAACTGGAATAATCGTTCCCTGCACAGGAGCCAACCATGTTGGGAATGCTCCTTTGTATACTTCTGTTAAATAAGCAACGAAACGTTCCATCGTTGATACAATACCACGATGAATAACTACAGGACGATGTGTGTTTTCGCCATCTTCCCCTACATAAGTCAAATCGAAACGCTCAGGTAAAAGGAAGTCTAACTGAATAGTCGATAGCGTTTCTTCAATACCCATAGCTGTTTTTACTTGAACATCTAGTTTTGGTCCGTAGAACGCTGCTTCGCCTTCAGCTTCTTTATACTCTAAGCCCATTTCATCCACTGCTTCTTTTAGCATTTTTTGTGCTTTTTCCCACATTTCATCGTCATCAAAATACTTTTCTGTATTAGCAGGGTCACGGTAACTTAAACGGAAAGCATAGTCAGTAATGTCAAAGTCTTTATAAACTTCAACCATTAATTCTAACGTGCGTTTGAACTCATCTTTAATTTGGTCTGGACGAACAAATGTATGACCGTCATTTAGCGTCATTTCACGCACACGTTGTAAACCAGATAAAGCTCCACTCTTTTCATAACGGTGCATCATGCCTAACTCAGCAATACGAATCGGTAATTCGCGGTAACTGTGAATATCATTTTTATACACCATCATGTGATGTGGACAGTTCATCGGACGTAAAACTAGCATTTCTCCGTCACCCATATCCATTGGTGGGAACATATCTTCATGATAGTGATCCCAGTGACCAGAGGTTTTGTAAAATTCAACGTTCGCCATGATTGGTGTATAAACGTGTTGATAACCTAAACTAATTTCTTTATCTGTAATATAACGCTCGATAGTTCGACGAATCGTTGCCCCTTTTGGTAACCAGAAAGGTAAACCTGAACCGACACTTGGATTTGTCATAAATAAATCTAATTCGCGTCCTAGTTTACGATGGTCACGCTCTTTCGCTTCCTCACGCATTTTGATAAACTCTTTTAAATCCTTTTTATCAAAGAATGCTGTCCCGTAAACACGTTGCATCATTTGATTATCAGAATTACCACGCCAGTATGCTCCCGCCACAGATAATAACTTAAAGACTTGAATACGTCCTGTGCTTGGAACATGGACACCACGGCATAGGTCAACGAAATCTCCTTGATCATAAACAGAAATCACTTCATCTTCAGGTAAGTCTGTAATCAATTCCACTTTATAAGGATCATCTTTAAATAACTCCAGTGCCTCTTCACGTGACACTTCTTTACGCACGATAGGATTGTTTTCTTTGACAATTTCCATCATGACTTTTTCAATTTTCGGTAAATCTTCTTCACTGATAGGGTGCTCACCATTATCAGTATCGTAGTAAAAACCTGTCTCAATCGCTGGGCCTACCCCAAAGTGAATATTGGGATAGATACGACGAATGGCGTTGGCCATTAAGTGCGCTGTCGAGTGACGTAAAATCCCCAAAGCATCTTCATGGTCAGGCGTAATAATTTCTAGAGAACCATCTTCTTGTAATGGTAAGTTCCAATCTACTAATTCTCCATTGAATTTACCTGCTAAAGCTTTTTTCGCTAGACTTTTACTAATACTTTCTGCAATTTCAACTGTGTGTATCCCTTTGTCATATTCTCGGACAGCTCCGTCCGGAAAACTAATCTTAATTTTTTCCATGTTTTCTCCTCCTCTAAAATAAAAAAAGCCCTAAAACACTTCTTTTAGAAGTGTTTTAGGACGAAATAGTCGTGGTTCCACCTAAATTTAGCTAATAATCATAGCTCTCATTTGCGATAACGGTGCTAGCCGATTTAGTTTCAACTAAATTCTCGAAAGTGGTCATCCTTTGGGCACTAATAGGAAAGTTTCAGCCACGCTCTCCCTCTCTGATAATAGGCTTACAAATTCTGGTGTCTTTCTCATTGATCATTGATGATTGACTCTATTTAAACACGGTTTTGTTAAAAATGCAAGCCTTTATCGTGATAACTATTTTTTACTTTGTTTTGCGTAAAACACAACAATCCCTATGATAACAATCACACCAATCGCTGTTAATGCTTTAGTCAACCCTTGTGACTCAGACGTTTGAGGTAATTTATTTTTATCATTATTTGTCGATGTGTTGGGCTTATTTGTTGGTTTATCAGGTTTCTCTGTTGGGTCTGTTGGTTCTGTTGGGTCTGTTGGTTCTGTTGGTTTAGTCGGTGTCTTTTCATTATCAACTGTCGAAACGACCACGTTACCCTCTGCATTTTTTTCAACTTTTACCGCTAATGGCTCGGTTAATTTTTCATAACCTTTTGGCGCTTTGGTTTCAGTTAACGTATACGTGCCAAAAGCTAAGTCACTTTGAGCCGCTTCACCATTTTCATCTGTGATTAATGTATACGTTTCGCCATTCGCTGATTTTAATTCAAATTCTGCTCCTGCTAAACGTTTTTGATTTTCTTTATCTTGTTTGATAAGTTTGAGTGTCCCTTTTTCTTCTTTTTCTGGGGTCTTTTCATTATCAATTGTCAAGACAACTACGTTATCCTCTGCATTTTTTTCAACTTTCACTGTCAATGGCTCGGTTAATTTCTCATAACCTTTTGGCGCTTTGGTTTCAGTTAGCGTATACGTGCCAAAAGCTAAGTCACTTTGAGCCGCTTCACCATTTTCATCTGTGATTAATGTATACGTTTCGCCATTCGCTGATTTTAATTCAAATTCTGCTCCTGCTAAACGTTTTTGATTTTCTTTATCTTGTTTGATAAGTTTGAGTGTCCCTTTTTCTTCTTTTTCTGGGGTCTTTTCATTATCAATTGTCAAGACAACTACGTTATCCTCTGCATTTTTTTCAACTTTCACTGTCAATGGCTCGGTTAATTTCTCATAACCTTTTGGCGCTTTGGTTTCAGTTAGCGTATACGTGCCAAAAGCTAAGTCACTTTGAGCCGCTTCACCATTTTCATCTGTGATTAATGTATACGTTTCGCCATTCGCTAATTTAAATTCAAATTCTGCTCCCGCTAAACGTTTTTGATTTTCTTTATCTTGTTTGATAAGTTTGAGTGTCCCTTTTTCTTCTTTTTCTGGCGTCTTTTCATTATCAATTGTCAAAACGACCACGTTACCCTCTGCATTCTTTTCAACTTTTACTGTCAATGGCTCGGTTAATTTCTCATAACCTTCTGGCGCTTTGGTTTCAGTTAGCGTATACGTACCGAAAGCTAAGTCACTTTGAGCCGCTTCACCATTTTCATCTGTGATTAATGTATACGTTTCGCCATTCGCTGATTTTAATTCAAATTCTGCTCCTGCTAAACGTTTTTGATTTTCTTTATCTTGTTTGATAAGTTTGAGTGTCCCTTTTTCTTCTTTTTCTGGGGTCTTTTCATTATCAATTGTCGCAATCGTTAAGTTTCCTTGGTCATTTCCTGTAACGGTCACAATCATCGGTTCTGTTAATTTTTCATAACCAGCTGGTGCTACCGTTTCAATAATCTGATATTGCCCAAGTTTTAGTCCACCATGATAAGCTTTTCCTTCATCATCTGTAGTTAAGCCTTCACTCACGACTTCTCCTGTTTCATTGCTGACAATCTTAAACTGAGCTCCCGCTAGTTTTTCTTTTGTCTCTTTGTCTTGTTTGACTATTTGAATTGCACCAAGTGGTGTTCCTGGTTCAATAGGAACAGCTGGAATAGTAGGTTTATTGGTTAACTCCAATATCACCATATTATCTTGATCGTTTTCTTTCACTGTTACTTTTTTGGGCTCTGTATCTAATACATAACCTTCTGGCGCTTGCACTTCTGTCACATAGTAATCGCCTAAAGGCATACCTTTAACGCTGGCAATTCCTTCATCATTTGTTGTCACAATGGCTATAAAACGTTCTTTATCACTGGCTATTTTGAATATAGCACCAGGAAGAAACTCGTCTGTTTCAGCATCTTTTTTAACTAATTTAATACCGCCTACAGGTTCACTTGGCTCTATCGGTATCATAGGAATCTCTGGCTTGTTTTCAAACGATAATTCTACTATATTGCCAGTCTCACTATTTTCAGTGATGGTAAATTTTAAAGGCGTTTCGTTTAATTCATAGCCCTCTGGCGCTTGTGTTTCAATTAGTTGATAGTTACCTAAAGGTAAATTATCAACATGAATAATCCCTTGATTATTTGTAACGAGCTTTTCTTTTACAAGCTCCCCACGTTCATTCATTACGTTAAATACAGCACCTGTTAATGGTTCTTTTGTTTCACTATCATACTTCACTAATCTAAATCCGCCTAAAATTTCTTCTGGTTCTATTAGTTTATTCACCACTTTTATCACTACTACATGATTAACGTCTTTGTCAGTTATAACAACGTCTTTAGGTGTTGAGTCTAATTCGTACCCTTCTGGTGCTTTCGTTTCAATTAACTTATATTCACCAATAGCTAAATTATCAGACAACCATTCGCCTGATTCATTCGTTTTGATGTTATCTACTATCACTTTGTCTTTACTATCTATTAATTGAAATTCAGCATCAGCTAAACGTGTGTCGCCGTCTTCCGCTAATTTTACTAGCTTAATTTTTCCTAGTTTTGGTTTTCTTTTATTTGTAATTGTTATAATATTTTTTTCTGTTATTTCTTGCGATGAAACTTCGACCAAAATAGGAGTCTCGTCTAACTCATACCCTTGTGGTGCTTTGGTTTCAATTAATTGATACTTTCCATATTCCAAACCATCAATAAGCAATTCGCCGTTAGTATCTGTTATAAGTTTTTCAAAAATAACGTTATTTTCATCATCTGTTAGTTTAAATTCCGCATTTGCTAAACGATACTTTGTGTCTTCATCTTCTTTAACAACTTTTAGACGGCCGTATTGTTCTTTCAGGTCGTTGCGAACAATGAGTTGTGTTATGCTTTCCGGATTTTCTTTACTAATGGTAATCTTGTGCGGAGTATCATCTAATTCGTAACCTTCCGGCGCTTTTGTTTCAATTAATTCGTATGTTCCATAAGGTAGATCATCAACGACTAAGCCACCGTAACGTCCTGTTTTAAGATTTTCTGCGAATAGCTTCCCTTTCGAATCTAAAAGTTTAAACTCTGCTCCTACAAGTCCTTGAGGATTTTCGCCACTTGATAACTTGATTAATTCTAATCTACCGCTTTCTTTTTCTGGTGATTTTTCATTAATTACTGTCACTTCTGCTACTTCTGCTTCTTCACTCACGTCCACTGTCACAGGATGTAAAGTTTCATCAAGTTGATAGCCCTCTGGTGCCACTTTTTCTTTGAAATAATATTTACCAAATGGAACTTCTATCAGGGATATTTCACCGTTTTGCTTGGTAGCTAAATTATCCATAATGACTTCTTTTTTATCATTTAAAAGTTGGAACACTGCACCAGCTAATTTATGTCCATTTTCTTTATCTTTTTTTATGAGTTTTATTTTCCCTAATGGTTCTGTTGGATGAACGGGCAATTCCGGAATCCAACGATCTGGGAAATAATGAACCTCCATCCCATTACGTTGATGTAAATCGTACGCTACAAGTGTGCCGTTGATACTACTGCCAGAGAAAACAACTGTAGCAATAGGGGCATAAACACTCCCTACTACTTCAGCACCACCCCCGTGTGTAGCACTGCCATTACTTCCAAGACCTGTCGCGTAGTCTTTTAAATATTCTTTATTATATTTAAGATAGTTTTCATCATCTAATCCTGTATCATTTTTTAAAATATCCCGGGGTGCTGCAATTTGATTATTGATTTTCTTATCAAAAAAGTTTGTCACTTGATCAGCTGTCGGGAAGTAATACGCAATTTTGCTCGCATGCTCACTCATTTCAGAAGTTGAGCTTCCTAGTGGTAGATTGGTTCCTGAACTGTTTGTTAAATAATTCCCTTTAAAAACGACTTTCTGCGCATGATGACGTTCCCCATCTTGCTCAGTATATGATGTGACAATAATTTGGTCATACTTTTTATTTTTAATTATGTTTTGATAATCAAACCCCATATTACGTATCACGACAGTGCCGTCTTCTTCAGGTGGTATATTTACAACCAAAATGTTTTTTGCTTCAACTGATTGATAAATTTCATAGTCATAAAGCTTTCCGTCTTCCCAGTCGCCTAATGTTCGTTGCGCATTTCCTTTGTCATCTGTTAGCGGTGATAAGTTATTAGTAGCAATTTCTAAAAAAGCTTTAGTACTCCACAAATTTCGCTCTAAATTCGAAAAAATGTCAAGCGTATCTGGAATGAGTCGTTTCTGTTCATCAAAAATACCCCCACCTGCTGTTTCGCTATGGCGGAAAGCTGAATCTGCCCAGTCAAGATTATTGGAAACTAAATATCCTACTCTTTTTCCATCTATATTACGACTACTCACAGTGGGATAGGCATGATTATCACTATGATTATTTACCTTTCCACCGATTAACAAATTAATTTTTTGCTTGGTAAAATCTAATCCATTTCCTACCGTATTAGGATCATTATCAAACAATGCTCCATAACTGAAGGTTTCTAAATCTACGGGGAAATTAGAATCCTTTCGAATTGCCATAGGCCCTTCTACATCCGCATTTTCAGCGGAATGATGGCCTCTTAAGTAAATGTTATAATTATTTAACTTCATTGCTTCGGTTAATTCTTGTTCATCTAAGTATTCTGTTTCAGCAGCTTGTACATGGTTTATCGGTAAAATACTTGCGAGTAATACCAACAGTCCCGCCATTGTCTTTCTCATCATTCATCACCTTTTCTTTTAATATAACATCTGTTATATTCATTTAAACTTATTTTTTTAACGTTATCAACAAATATGTATATAATATTATTTTTCTAATTATTCTTTAAACAAATCATCATAATTTTTGTTATTTTAATGTGGTTTGAATATAAAAAAAGACGAAACTTTTTTACAGTTTCGTCTTTTTGTTTTTTATTCTGTTGCTTCGTCTTCTTTTAACATAGCTTTACGTGATGCGTTAACTCGGCCTTGACGGTCAATTTCAGTGACTTTGACTAAAACTTCATCGCCCACTTTTACAACATCTTCTACTTTATTCACACGTTCATTGGCTAATTGTGAGATATGAACAAGGGCATCTTTCCCTTTAATCAGATTCACAAAAGCACCAAATTTTTCAACACGCACAACTTTTCCTAAGTATACTTCGCCAACTTCCACTTCTTTTGTTAGCTCTTCAATAATTTGAATAGCACGTTTAATCATCCCTGCGTCTGAAGAAGCAATGCTGACATTACCATCTTGGTCGATATCAATTTTAACACCTGTTTCATCGATAATACCGTTAATAGTGTCGCCACCTTTACCAATAACATCTTTGATTTTTTCAGGTTTAATTTGAATCATTTCAATCTTAGGAGCGTACTCACTTAATTCCTCACGTGGTTCAGGAATAGTTGCTGTCAAGACATCTAAAATCTCCATACGAGCTTTTTTAGCTTGCGTTAATGCTTCTGTTAAGATTTGTTCTGTAATCCCTTCAATCTTAATATCCATTTGTAACGCCGTAATACCTGCTTCTGTTCCGGCTACTTTAAAGTCCATATCCCCTAAGTGGTCTTCTAAACCTTGAATATCCGTTAAAATCGTATAGTCGTCGCCGTCCATAACTAATCCCATAGCAATTCCCGCAACTGGCGCTTTAATTGGAACACCAGCGTCCATTAAGGCTAAAATACCACCGCAGATACTTGCTTGTGAGGAAGAACCGTTTGATTCTAAAACTTCAGAAACCACACGAATCATGTATGGGAATTCCTCTTCAGAAGGAATAACCTGAGCCATCGCACGTTCACCTAAAGCACCATGACCGATTTCACGTCGACCAGGACCACGCGTTGGACCTGTTGAACCGACAGAGAATTGTGGGAAGTTATAGTGATGAATGAAACGCTTGCTTTCTTCCGTTCCCAACCCATCAATAATTTGATGTTCTCCTAGTGGGGCTAATGTGACGGTAGATAGAGCTTGTGTTTGTCCACGAGTAAATAATCCTGAACCGTGTACACGTGGTAACAATCCAACTTCTCCAGCAAGTGAACGAATTTCGTCAACTTGACGACCGTCTGGACGGATTTTTTCTTTTGTGATTAAACGACGGACTTCATTTTTCTCTAAGTCTTCCGTAATTTGACGGACTTCTTTTAATTTTTTCGCACTATCTTCATCGTCTGCAAACTTCGCTTCATAGACTTCCATAATTTCTGCTTTGACCGCATCGATGTTTACTTCACGTGCTAATTTTTCTTCTGTTTGAATAGCTGCTACCATCGCATCTTTATAAGCCGTCATAATTTCTGCTTCTAAATCTTCCGAGACTTGTAATAGTTGGATATCCATTTTTTCTTTTCCAACTTCAGCTACTACTTTTTCTTGGAATGCCACTAATTCTTTAATCGCCTCATGTCCAAACATCAAGGCACCTAACATATCTTCTTCCGTTACCTCTTTAGCGCCACTTTCAACCATGTTAATGGCATCTTTTGTACCTGCTACACTTAATTCAATATCAGATAACGCTGTTTGTTCGACTGTTGGGTTTAAAATGTATTCGCCATTCACACGTCCAACATTTACTCCAGCTATCGGACCGTTAAACGGAATATCTGAAATACAAAGTGCCAATGATGAACCTAACATCGCACTCATCTCTGGCGTACAGTCTTGTTCCACACTCATGACAATATTCGTGATTTGCACGTCGTTACGGAAACCATCCGCAAACATTGGGCGAATTGGACGGTCAATTAAGCGAGCTGTTAATGTCGCTGCTTCACTTGGGCGTCCTTCACGTTTGATAAATCCACCAGGAACTTTACCTGCCGCATACATTTTTTCTTCGTAGTTTACAGTCAGTGGGAAAAAGTCCACATCTTTAGGTTCTCGTGATGCTACAGCTGCTGTCAATACAACCGTGTCACCATAACGCACTAAAACAGAACCATTTGCTTGTTTCGCTAACTGTCCTACTTCTACTGATAGAGGGCGTCCGCCCCAATCCATCGAAAATACTTTTTTCTCTGTCATTCTCTTTATCTCCTTTTAGTCTATTCGAAAAGAATGAGTCCCTACTAAACAAAGGTCAATCGCTTTTCCTAAAAAAAGCCACTCACATTTGCATAGTAGTGCTAAACACGTTCTTTTCGAATTTTCTTATCTTAATAGTAAAAGAAAGTGAGATCCTTACGAACCTCACTTTCTTAAGGGTCTAGCTTTTAACGACGTAATCCAAGTTTTTGGATTAATTCGCGGTAGCGTTGTACATCTGTTTTACGTAAGTATGCTAATAAGTTACGACGATGTCCAACTTTTCTCATTAGTCCACGGTAAGAATGATGATCTTTTTTGTGAACTTGAGCATGCTCGTTCAAGTGGTTAATCTCAGCTGTTAAAACTGCGATTTGCACTTCTGGAGAACCAGTATCTCCTTCGTGACGTGCATATTCTTTCATGATTTCGTTTTTACGTTCTTTTGAAATTGCCATTACGGTCACCTCTTTCTTCTTAGTCATCCTGAAACTGAGTATAACGTTGGTGATGCGTACAACCAAGTAACAGGCGGTATGTTTTCATACAGTCTTACTTTACACGAACTACTCTCTAAAAGCAAGTATAATCCAACTTTTATCCCATTTTTTATGGCATTTTCACGCGTTCTTTTCGATAGTTATGTTACAATAGATTTTAGTCAGACGATTTGTCGTCAAATCGCTTTTCAATTTTACAATTTAAGGAGTGAATCACTATGATTACCATGAATGATATCATTCGTGAGGGTCATCCCACATTACGAGAGAAAGCACAAGATGTCGTGCTACCTTTATCTAAAGAAGACTATGCATTAGCAGAAGATATGATGACTTTTTTAAAATACAGTCAAGACCCTGAACTCGCTGAAAAATATGGATTGCGCGGTGGAGTCGGCTTAGCTGCACCTCAGCTTGATATTTCTAAACGAATGATTGCCGTGCATATCCCAAATCCTCATTTTACAGGAGAAGATGATACACAACCGACCCATTTACTCAGCACTATTATGATTAATCCGAAAATCATTAGCCATTCTGTCCAACTTGGAGGACTAGAAGATGGTGAAGGCTGTCTGTCTGTCGATCGTGCGGTAGAAGGTGTCGTCGTACGTCACTTACGCATTACGGTTACTTATACAGATTTAGAAGGGCACACACAAAAAATAAAATTACGCGACTATGCGGCCATGGTCGTACAACACGAAATCGATCATCTGAATGGCATTATGTTTTATGACCGCATCGATGAAAAAGATCCATATGCTCAGTTAAAAGATATTAAACTTATTTAAAACGAAAACCACGAGCTTTTAGCACGTGGTTTTTTGTATGTAAAGAACAGTGGCATCATAGTCACGATATGTTTCAACAATCGGTAACCCGTGGGTCATTAGCGCCCGACCTGTTATTATTTTCTCGTACGTTTCAACTTGATACTCGTTATCTTCTAGCAAGCCTTTTAATCTCACCATTTTAAATGGTGTATTAGCTTGCGCTTTATTTTTTACGATAAACAGTAAACTTTCGTCACGTTCTTCTGAAACTAGTTGCCAAATAACATAGCCAGCTTGTGCTTCAGGACTAATCAAACGATAGTATGTTCCATTAGTTAATAAATCGTAGTGCTGTTTAACAAAAGCGGTTTGCTCTTTAATCTTTTCTTTTTCATCTATTGAAAGTTTTGTTAAATCAAGTTCATAACCAAAAATTCCAGAATAAGCCACAACTGCACGTGTATCAAGGGGCGTTACTCTGCCTGTTTGATGATTTGGAACCGCAGAAACATGAGCCCCTTGTGTACTTAGTGGATATCCAAAGCTTGTGCCATGTTGAATCGTAAGACGTTCGATAGCGTCCGTATTATCGCTCGTCCAAATCTGTGGTGTATAGTAAAGCATTCCTGCATCAAATCGACCACCTCCACCACTACAACTCTCAAATAAAACATCAGGAAAATCCGTAGTCAAACGTTCCAATAGCTCGTAAAGGCCTTTCACATATAAATAGTTAAACTTCCCTTGCTCTTCTGGTGATAACTTTAATGAATAGTTGTTCGTGATACTGCGATTCATATCCCACTTAACATAATTAATAGGCGCTTTTTTTAAGATATCTGAAACAACTTGATACAGATAAGTACGTACATCTGAGCGTGTCAAATCTAAATCATACTGATGACGGCTTGTTACACTTTCACGATTCGGCACATGAATATGCCATTCAGGATGTTGTTTAAAAAGGTCACTTTTTTCAGAAATCATTTCGGGTTCAAACCAGATTCCAAATTTAAGCCCTTTATCATGAATTTGTGTCACTAAATGATTTAAGCCATTGGGCAATTTTTCTTGATTGACAAACCAGTCCCCTAAACTTGTTTGATCATTATCGCGTTTTCCAAACCATCCATCATCCATTACTAACATCTCAATGCCCAAATCAACGGCTTCATCGGCAAGAGCTAATAATTTATTTTCGTCAAAGTCAAAGTAAGTGGCTTCCCAGTTATTCACTAAAATGGGACGGCGTTTATATTGATACTTCCCTCTTACAATGTGATGACGAATAAGATGATGGAATTGATGAGTTAAGGTTGTAAGTCCTTTGCTGGAATAACTTAATAACACTTCCGGTGCCGTAAATGTTTCGCTCACTTCTAGCACATAATTAAACCCTTCACTTCCTAATCCTAGCTGTGTTCTAACTGTCTCAAATTGTGACAATTCTGTAGTTGCTTGAAAATCACCGCTATAAACTAACATCATACCAAAACAAGCTCCAGCACTTTCAGTCGTTTCCTTTTCAGCCAAAATAAAGAATGGATTATGTTGATGACTAGAAGTTCCGCGACGTGAACCAAATTGAGCTGTTTGATGTGATAAGCGAACCCGTTCAAACTGACGTTCCATATTATGACGACCATGAAAATGAATCAAGTCATATTCTCTATTCACTGTATCCAGACTGGCAGACATCACTTTTTGTAAAGAGACTTTTTGTGAGCCTTTATTCGTTACTTTGACAGCACGCGTTATCACATCAGCCTTCTCAAACGTACTATATAATAATGTCACTTCTAATTTAGTAACTGGGTCAATCAAGACTATTTCCAAACTATCTACAACTTCATCTCGTGCTTCATAAGCATGTGGCAGGCCATCTAATAAATATTTACCTGGATAAATTTTATGTGAGTGATACACCAAATCCAAAGCATACGAGCCATCTTCGTATTGCACGACGATGGCTGGTATTCGAAAGTCTGACATGCCATACGTTGGAAACTCTTGTGGCAAAACGTCTAGTGAGTACGTGCGATCGTAACGAGCTTCTGCGATATTCCCAGAAAACGCTCGGTCACTGTACTGTAAATAATAGGATAAATCCATGTCATTTATTCTAACGCCATAATACAGATGTAATAATCGTTGATACTTGTCAATTTTCATTTGATACGTAGTAGATGCTGTATGTAGTGTCACCACTTTTTCCTGTTCAGAATAAAGAATACTCATTTTCATCCTCTCCTTCTTTTCACTTGTATCCTACCATAGCGTACACTCAGACTTAATAGTATTTTGTCGCGACCTTATGGTAAAATGTCTACAAAGAAGGTGAGGCGTATTCATAATTTTTATCAAGCATTTTCTACTCAGTCTATCGAAGCAAATATTGACTTTTGTGGGTATGAGAGATGTTCTCCTAATCATTCATTTGGTCCTCTTGTTCGAGAACATTATATTCTACATGTCATTAGTACAGGTAAAGGTCAAGTGACTTTACGTGACCAAACATATTTTCTAGAAAGCGGTGATTGCTTTATCGTTCCAAAAGATGAAGTTATTTTTTATCAAGCTGACACTGATTTACCATGGGAATATGCTTGGATTGGTCTGAGTGGTAGGAAAGTGGCTCAACTGCTTTCATCAACCGAGTTACTACATACTGGAATTCTTTATCAAGTGACAACGAGCCAATTTTATCAACTATTTTCTACAATCATCGAAAACAGTCAAAAACCTGAGAGTTATTCGCCTATTTTAAGAATGAGTCATCTCTATCAGCTCATTCATCATTTACAAACAAGCTACCCATACAAGTCTAGTCTCAAGCACTCGGATGCTAATTTTTATTTACAACAAGCTATTGCTTACTTAACTCATTACTATCACACGACACTGTCTATTCAAGATCTAGCCAATTATCTTCATCTTAGCCGTAGCTATTTACACCAGCTTTTTATAAAAGAACTAAACGTCTCTCCTAAACAATATTTAACACAGCTAAGAATAGAGCGTGCCCAAGCACTTTTAACTACAACGAATTATCCGATCAAAATGATTGCTAACAGTGTGGGCTATGAAGATGCTCTTGCTTTTTCAAAATTATTTAAAGCTCATATCGGCTGTTCGCCTAGCGATTATCGCTTAAAAGAAAAAGGAACGTGAGTAAAACTCACGTTCCTTTTTTAACCAATAACGCCCATTCCAACTAACATACCTAGGACAAATGACACAACCCACAGTCCCCAAACGCCAATACTAAATTTATGAAATTGGTGTTTTGCTTTCTCAGTACCTTTAAAGTACACCCATAGCGCCCACAATAAATGGACTGCCATTAGAAACAACGCTAGTCCACCCGTGATTTGATGCATCCCAAACTGAGTGCCTTGATTATTCTCTGCAATACGACTCATTAAGTTAGTTCCCGTCGTATCAAAGATTAACCCTATTACAAAATAAACTAAATGTTTCTTTTGAATGGTTCCGGTTCTTTTCTCACCAAATACCCCCAAGCTGTAAGAAATTAACGCAATCACCATCGCAATACTCGCTAAAATTAATTGACTACTCATAAACATTTCTCCTTTCAAAGTGACACAGTGTCACCTGACTAATATTCAGTATAGTGACATAGTGTCACTATGTCAAGTAAGATTCCTAATTCTCATTATTTTTTATTTGCATAAAAAATAACAGAGCATTGTTTTTCACAATACTCTGTTATTGATTTTAAGCGGCTTGTTTTTTACGACGGTAAATAAACCATGTACTTCCTGTTACAACAGCAAACCCAATTATTACTAGATTAGACTTATCTTCTCCAGTTTGTGGCAGTTTACCTGTTGTCGTACTTGTGTTACCACCTTTTCCTGATCCTGTACCCGTTGAAGTTGAACCAGCTGGTTTTCCTTGCTCGTTATCTTCTTTTAGGGCCTCAAGTTCTTTTTTCGCTTTTTCTAGTTGTGCTTTTAATTCATTAACTTGTTCTAAAGATATCCCTTCACCAAGAGTCGCAAGTTCTTCTTTTGCTTTTTCTAACGCGGCTACTAATGCCTTCCAGCTTTCTTCCGTATACTTGTCTTTCACAAGTGCTTCTAATTCTTTAATTAACTCTTTTAACGCTGCGATTTCAGCGGCTAAATCTACTTCTTTTGCTTCTTCTGGAATAATACGTTCGTATGGATATAGCGTTTCATAAGCTAATAGTTCTTCATTTGTCTTATTTTGAAGATACTCTAAGAAGACAGTATCCATGGATGGACCTTCTTGGCGTGGCCCACCTAACATATCATACCCATCTCCACCAGCTGCTAAGAAATCATTGGTTGCAACATAATAATCTTTCTTTTGACGGTCGACAGGTACAAATTTTTTCGTTTTTGGATCTTGTAATTCAATCGACCATACGCGTTTCTCTGACGATATTGCTCGTGTTTTAGCTGCTTCTTCTGAATCTTTCCCTAGAATATTAGCATCGTATTTCACACGAATGGAGCGTGAGACATGTAAAAAGCCTCCATTTGCCCCTAGTCGTGGCATTCCTTTTTCATCTAATAACACATTGCCTTCCTCGTCTTTTACCGTATCTGAACGTAATGAATGTTCAAACATTTCATAGATTTGTTCACCACTTACTTGGATTTGAGCAATCGAGTTTCCAAATGGCATTACTCCTACAATATCCCCGCGTGTGACGGCTCCGGTATTAATATTTTGACGAATACCACCACCATTTACAACAGCAAAGTCAGCTGGTTGTTTAAAGCCTGTTTGAGCGTAGTCAAAAATAGCATCCCCAATAATATTCCCTAAGTTTGTTTCACGTGAACGAACTTCTGAACGCTCGCCAATAAATTTCACAGGATTATTTTCTAAAACAATATCTCCCATATCTTCATCGTATTTACGACGTGCTTCATCTGCGATAGCTTTAACCGCTGGATCTTGTTCAATATTTAGTGATTCAAAATCCGCAAAGGTAATGAGCTGCGCACTTAAATCAGCTTCTGGATTGTAAGCTGCCTCTATCCATCCAATATTGTTTAAGTGATTGCCTGTTTGTCCCATTAAGACGTGCCCTTCTTGCTTTCCTTGAGGCAATTCTGTATGTGAATGTCCATCGATAATAAATATCTTCTTATCTGGATAGGCTTTTGATAATTCACTTGCTAAATAACTACCACGTTCATCTTGGAGCGTTGTTTCATCAATTCCTAAGTGCGTCATAAAGACGAAAACATCCGCTTTATTACCAATTTTATCAATTACTTCTTTTGCCACAGGAACTGGTTTTTTGAAAGTCACGCCTTTGACATTATTTGGATGTGTTTTAACTGTTGTTTCTGGTGTTGTTAATCCAATTAACGCAAAGTTGATGCCTTCTTTTTTCTTAATAACATACGGGTCAAACGGTCGAGTTCCGTCTTTGTAAACGTTGGCTGAAACGATTGGGAAATTAAAGTCTTCTTTTAATTCCAATGCCCGTTCCATACCGAAGTCGAACTCATGGTTCCCTAAAGTCATCGCATCATATCCTACCGCATTCATGGCTTTTACCATATCGGCACCTTTTGTATGATTAGAAATAGGTAGGCCTTGGATCGCATCTCCTGCGTCGACTAATAGCGTGGGTTTATGTTGGTCTTTATATGTTTTTACTTTTGCTAGACCAATTGCTTTACCACCTTTATCATATTCAAAACGCCCATGCATATCATTTGTATGCATTATGCTAAATGAGAAAATGTCTTTATCAGCATCATCTTTTAGAATAGATGGATCAAGTTTTCCTTCATCAATTAAGTCATACACATTTAATTTCTTAACATTAGGTGTACGTCCATCAGCAGAACGCATTACTTGAATATTCCCTTTTTTCACCTCATCAATAACAGCTTGACGATAATCTTCATCAAACTCATAACCGACTAATTCAAAACTCTCTTCAATTTCTTTTGAAGGGTCTAAAACTTTTTTATCCTTAATATACTCAGCAATAAAACCACGTAAAGAATCTGGATCGCTATCTTTTCGTTTATCAGCGCTTACTAGGCCACGATCAACAAGTCCACTGAATCGGTGACTATTCACAGCTAAGCTATACATTTGATCATCCTGAATGGCTTCGCCTGTCGCTAGCTTTAAGTCTTTAATCCGTTGCCCTTCTGGTTCTGAAATATCAATTTTATAGGTGACACCTGAAAACATATCATAATCATAGATACGAATCTTCTCGTTAAATGCAACTGCCACATCGCCTTCTTTAAACTGTTGATAATAGCGTGCTTGTTGTTCCATATACGTCTTAAGATTTTTTCCTGATATTTCTGTTTTAATTAAAGTATTCGCATACTTATAAATATCAAATAAATTGTTATAGCGGATAGGTCCTTTATCCAGACGACTATCTTCTTTAAACAATGAAGCTGCTGCAATTTGAGCTCCTGTATGCTTACGTTGAACATTATTTATCAACGAAATCATAGCAGTCGGTCTTAGTTGAGCTTCTGGGATTCCAGGAATTTCATTTTCTGGTACAAAGTTAGCGAGCGCTTGTCCCAATTCTTGTTTGGTGTACGCTATTGTTTCCTCATGAGCATATCGTGTAGCTTCCTTTAATGCCTCATCTGCTTTGACCTCTGTAGCATTTAATAAGCCTACTTGACTTGATTTAACTTCCCAATTTGCATCGTCTTCTTCTTTTGATGTGTCATTTTTTTCAGATGTCTTTTCTAATTCCAAATCAATCTTGACCACATTTGCCCCTGTATCCTTAACTGCCCCTACTGGTTTTTCGCGGCCAGTATTATCTGCATGTTTTTCAGCAAATGCGCGGTGATCATGTCCTAAAATAAATGCTTCGATTTCTGGAACTTCTTTAATTACATTAATAGCTGCTGCGTTAGCATCTGAGTTTTGCAGTCCTGCGTGAATGACTGCAATAATAACATCTGCTTTTTCATTTTCCTTAATGTGAGCCACTTGTTTCTGCGCTTCTTCTTTTAAAGGTGTAAAATCTAATTCTTTAGCATTTTCTGGATCCCAGTGATGAATATGTGGAATCGTCAAACCAATAATCGCGACATTCAACCCATTTTTCTCCACGACTTTATATGGATCAACAAGGTATTCGCCAGTTGTCTTATAACGTGTGTTCGCTGAAAGATATGGAAAATTCGCTTGTGATTTGGCAGATTTAATCAAATCAACACCAAAGTTAAACTCATGATTACCTAACGTCATCGCATCGTAGCCAATATGATTCATCGCTGTCACTACTGGATGATTTTTTGATAACTCCGAATTCACACTATATAAATCATCTGTTAAAATCGTTCCCTGTAAGTTATCACCCGCGTCGACTACTACCACATTTTCTGCTCCATTAGTAGCTCTGACTTCATTAACATGTGTACTAATACGAGCAAAACCAAGTTCTTTTTCTTTATTATCTTCGTATGAATAATCCCATACATTTCCATGAACATCGGATGTTCCTAAAATAGTAAGCTTTTTCTTATCGGTTACAACAGGTTTTTCTTCCGTCGGTTGCACCTCAGTCACTTCAGTTTCTGCTGACTCTTCTGTCGGTTGGACAGATTCCTCTGTACTTATTTCTTTTTCAGTTGCTTCTTCCTTAGCGGCAGAATCCACGACTTCTTCAGAAATAGATGATTCTTGTGTTGCTTCAACAACTGGTTCTTGTGTTTCTGAAATTTCCTCAGCTAATACCATTGACGCTGGTAAAGCACTTCCTAAAAATAATGTAAGTGCCATTACAAATTGAATCACTTTTTGTTGATAATGACGTTTCAATGTTTTTCCCCCTTATTAAAAATACATTTTAAACTACCATTAACGATAAACTAAGCTCCTTTCATTTTTATTTTACAACTTCTTTTATTTTAACAAATAAACACCAAAAAGCATACTTAATAATTGGAAATCATATGTAATGTATGTTTATCAATCGCTTACAACATAAATGTCATAGATGAATTTACATATAAAATAAAAAAACGCCATCACTGGCGTTTTTAAAGTTAAGTTAAGAGACTCTTTTTCATTTGTTGAATTAATGTTCCGACTAATAAGTCAATAAGCATAAAAAAACCAATCCTTGAGATAAAATCGTTTTCGCGTGTGTCTATCTCCGTAGCATGACAATACAAATTTAAATCTGCATAAGATGATAAGGCATTCGATTGAAAAGAGGTTAGGCTTATCATCTTTGCTTTTCTCATTTTAACTTTTTTGGCTGTATCCATAATTTTCTTTGTATTGCCTGACAATGAAATAAGAATGACAACATCCTCTTCGGTAACTAAATTTGTAAAACTCTCAGACAAATTATAATCTTTTATAAAAAAACAATGTAAACCTAAAGAAAATAGCAAATGTTCCAAGTAGTAACAAACTGGCTTACTAGTTCCCCTCGCCATAATAAAAATATTTCGCGCATTTAACATTGCTGTAGCACATGCTTGTAATTCTTCATCTAACACTAAAGATAGAGTTTTTTCCATTGTTTTTGTCATATTTTCTTTCACTGATATGTCGTCAGTATGCGTCTGTTTAATTCGAGTTCGTATCTCTTGATTTATAAAAAACTTAAATTCTTTAAAACCACTAAAACCTAATTTTTGACACAGATTAATAATAACCGTTTTAGAAACGAAAGCATTATTGGCTAACTGTTGAATAGTCATATAAGGCATTTCATCTGTATGGTCAACCATATATTTTAATGCTTTCTTTTCACTTGCAGTCAGTTCATCATAGCTATTCAAAAAATCAATCATGCGCTTTCACCCTTTAAATTTATTAGGATTATTGTACCACACTCTCAATTTCCATGTCTGTTTCTTATATCATATTAAATGGGTTAAGCCAAGATGATATCGTCTCTGTTGGAACATCCACTAAATGTTTTTCACAAGCTTTAAAAATAGTTATATCATTTTCCAATGCATCATGAGCAATATGAGATGCTTTGTCATATCCTATATGAGGTGTCAAAGCGGTTACTAACATGAGTGACCTCTCTATGTATTCTGTCATCGTTCTTTCGTTTACTTTTAACCCTTGTAATGTATTTAATCGAAAAGAACGCATGCCTGACGAAAGAAGCTCTATACTTTGTAAAATATTCATTATGATAACAGGCTTATAAACATTCAATTGGAATTGTCCCTGACTCGCTGCGAATTGGATAGTAGTATCATTTCCCATTACTTGCATCACTACCATAGACAAGGCTTCAGCTTGTGTCGGATTAACTTTTCCTGGCATTATAGAACTTCCTGGCTCATTACTAGGAAGTGTTAGTTCTCCCAATCCGCAACGAGGACCACTAGCTAAAAAGCGAATATCGTTGACTATTTTTAATATATCGCTAGCTAATGAACGCAAAGCTCCGTGTAGTAACGACAAGGGTTGATGACTTGTTAAGGCAAAAAATTTATTATCATCGCTCTCAAAGGTTTGCTTTAACTCTTTCGATAAGTAATTAGCTACTTCTTCACCAAAATGTAAAGGCGCATTTATCCCTGTCCCAACTGCCGTCCCACCAATTGCTAATTTTTCAACAAAATGACTAGTAGAAGTAATCGCCTCTCTATTTCTTCTTATCATACTTTTCCAACCGCTAACTTCTTGCCCAAAAGTGAGAGGAGTGGCATCTTGTAGATGAGTTCGTCCTATTTTGATAATATCTTGATATTGATTAACTTGTTTCTCCAACTCTTTTTCCCATTCTATTAATTCAGGAATAAGGTTATTTGCTATCATTACTACTGTTGCAATATGCATGGCAGAAGGAAAGACATCATTAGAACTCTGAGAACGATTTACGTGATCATTGGGATGTATATCATAACCTTGTTCTTTGGCAATATTAGCTATCACTTCATTAACGTTCATATTGGTTTGCGTCCCACTTCCCGTTTGCCATACTTTCAAAGGGAAATGCTTACGCCACTTTTCTGGATACTCGAGTATTTCCGAACACCCCTTCATGATGCCTTGGTAAACTTTTTTATTAATAATTTCATGATTGTAATTGACTACTGCACATGCTTTTTTTATGTAAACTAAGGCCTGTATGACCTCATAAGGCATTAATTCTGTACCTATTTTAAAATTATTTAAACTACGTTGAGTTTGAGCGCCCCAATAAGCATCACTGGCTACCTCAATTTCTCCCATTGAATCCTTTTCAATCCTCATATCCTCACTCTTCCTTCATCGACATTGAAATACATGTTTCTTCCGCAGCGATACGAACATATTTTGCCACATTTTGGGCTACTTCATGATTCATTGCATCAGGTATTACATAATCATCTGCTAAGTCTTCTTCTAACACCATATCAGCAATCGCTTGCGCTGCTGCCTTTTTCATTTCATGATTAATTGTTTTAGCTCGCGCATCGAGAGCACCTCTAAAAATACCAGGAAATGCTAACACATTGTTAATTTGATTAGGGAAATCTGAGCGTCCCGTCCCCATAATTCTAACTCCTGCTTTTTTAGCTAGTTGGTAATCTATTTCGGGAACGGGATTAGCCATAGCAAACACAATAGGATCTTTTGCCATAGTTTCAATCATGTTACTTGTCAAACAATTCCCAACTGAGACACCTATAAAAATATCTGCTCCAACTAAAGCTGTTTCTAAACTACCTGTTTTTTCTGAAGGATTTGTTTCCATCGCCAACTCCAACTTATGATCGAATAAAGGCTCACTTCGTTTAGTCGAAAGAATCCCATACTCATCACAAATTAAAATTTCTCCTATTTGCATTTCTAATAGCAAACGAGCAATAGCTGTTCCAGCAGCACCGGGGCCGTTAATCACCGCTTTAACAGACTTAAAATTCTTTTTAACAAGCTTTAAACTATTCATTAGTCCTGCTAATACAACAATCGCCGTTCCATGTTGGTCATCATGGAACACAGGTATATCCAACATCTTATCGAGTTTTCTTTCAATTTCGAAACAACGTGGAGATGATATGTCTTCTAAATTTATCCCTCCAAACGAAGGAGCTATTCTACAAATAGTTTCAATTATTTCTTCTGTGTCTTCTGTATCCAAGCAAATAGGTATAGCATCAACATTTCCAAATTTTTTAAACAAAATAGCTTTACCTTCCATTACAGGTAATGAAGCTTCTGGACCAATATTCCCGAGACCTAACACTGCACTCCCGTCTGAAACAACCGCAACCATATTTCCTTTTGACGTGTAACGATACACATCACTTTTATTTTCTACTATTCTTTTGCAGGGTTCTGCGACACCGGGTGTATAAGCTAAAGCTAAATCTTCTTTTGTATTTAACGGCACTTTACTTTCAACTGCTATTTTTCCTTTATGTTTCTCATGGTAGAGTAAACTTTCGGTCATTCCGATTTCCCTCCTATAAGTAAGAGGCTGACATTACTATGCCAGCCCCTTATTCATATTATTTATTAGCATATTCCAAAGCAATAGTATTTGCGTATTCTTTGGCCCTCTTTGCTTCCTTTTCTGCTATCTCTACTGATAGTCCAATATAATGACGGGGGTCAATCATATCCCTGACTTCTTGCTCGGAAAATTGGCTGGCAATCAGCTCATTTCCCATTAGATTTGTATAGAAGTCTTCACCCTCATTAGCTGTTTTCATAGCAATTTCATACATCAATGAATGGGCTTTATCTTTGCCTAGTTTGGTAGCTAACACCATCATTACATTTTCACAATTGTCTAACCCTTTATTGCGTAGAGCGTTGTGTAACATACGGTCACGATGAGGAACCATTGTACGTGTCAATTCTTCTGTTCGCAAAAGAACTTCAGTGGTTAGCTCTAAAGCTTCTTCTAAAATTCCATCAAAAAGCATATATGAGCTACTATCTCCTTCATAGGGACGAACAGAAGAATACATACCCACACCTGGTAAGGAGTATAATTTTTGCGAATTAGCGACAATTCCTTTTGCTAGTTTAGGATTGATTTTATGAGGCATTGTACTACTTCCAACAGTTCCTTTTTTAAAACCTTCAGACACTTCTGCAATTTCTTCTAAAGTCGTACTATATACTTCCTCGCCGATTTTATGACAAATATTTGCCATTAAAGATAAATTCATCATATATTCTAATTTATGTGTACTGATATTACGTGAAGGAACTTCCATCGTATACATACCCGTTAATTCAGCGACACGTTGTTGAACCGCAGGACCTACTTGAGGCATTGAACTAAATGTTCCAACTGCTCCACCCATCATAATCTTAAACACTCTTTTTTCAGCTTCACGCATTCTTTCATAACACTCTATAAACTCACTAATCCAGACTGATACCTTATAGCCATAAGTAATAGGTGTAGCGTGTCGACCATGTGTACGTCCCGGCATCACGGCATCTTTATTTTCTTCAGCCAAGCGACTCAAATTATCTAAAATTTCTCCTAGTAATGTCATATATTTATCATGGACGGTTTTAACCATATAAAGCTGAGAACTTTGCTGAATATTTTGCGTGGTAATACCGTAATGAACATACTTACCACTTTCAGGCGGACATGCTTTTACTAAAACCTTAAGAAACGGGACAAATCCATGTCCTATCTCACGATATATTCGATCCATCTCTTCAAAATCTATATTCTCAATTTTCGCTGCTTGTTGGATATCTTTGGCCGCTTGCTCAGGTATAAATCCTTCTTCTGCTTGCGCCTGAGCCAAAGCTGCTTCAAACATTAACCACGTTTGATATTTGGCTTTGTCTGAAAACAGTTCTTTAATTCCTCTGTCATCCATCGTTTTACTTTTTGAATCATATAATGCTCTCATTAGAAAAAACCTCCTACTTCCTGCCTGTTATTTCCCTAGTTCTTCATCTACAGCATTTCGTACAAATTCTACTTGTGGGCCATATACAATATGTATATGTTTAGCTGCTGGGAAAAAGAATCCTGTACATCCCGATTGTTCTAATAATTTCTTATCTATCATACTTACATCATTAACATCTATTCTTAAACGTGTAATACAGTTCTCTACTGAAGCAATATTTTGTTTTCCTCCCAAAGCGGTTACCACAATTTTAGCGATTTCGTCATACCTTTTTTCTTTTAATAAGGTACTGTCTAGATTCTGTGATTCTTCACGTCCAGGTGTTTTAATGTCAAACTTAATAATTGCCCAATAAAAGATAAAGTAAGTAACAACAGCTAATAATAATCCTATCAATACTAAGAAAATCCAGTTAGTCTTTTCATACAAAAGTCCAAAAATTGCAAAGTCAAAAATTGTTCCTCTTATATAACCAATTGCTACATTCGCAAGCGATAACAAGACCGCTCCAATACCTACAATAGCGGCATATACAACAAAGAGTAAAGGTGCGATGAAAACAAATGTAAATTCTAATGGCTCAGTCACATTCCCTAGCATTGCTGTTAATACCATCGTAATTAACATAGATTTAACTTCAGGTTTATTCTCTGCTCTGGCTGTTTTATACATCGCAAAAGCAATTGCTGGAAAAAGGAAAAGAGTTACTAACATTTGCTGTTGCGCCATAAAACGTGTTAAATCTGGCATCATTGCCCAATATTCACTATTAGGACCTTGATTAAATAGAACTTCGTTCATCGCCGGTACTACCCCTACATAGGTCGTTCCGTCTATTACATAGGATCCCCCTGCTTCTGTAAATCTAAACAAAGCATTCCATACATGATGCAGTCCAAACGGTATAAATAAGCGTTCCCCTGCGGCTGTAAAGAATGGTCCCATTACACTTAAAAACACTACTGATAATTTCATTAACACACCAACAAACAATTCCCAAATAAATGGTAATACTGCTCCAATCGCAATCATACATCCCATAGTGATAATAGGAACAGACTTCTTACCCGAAAAGAACGCAAACGCTGTGGGTAATTCCAAATTATAATACTTGTCCGTCGCCCAGGCTGCAATCAATCCCGTAATAATTCCGCCAGCAGCACTAATATTCATCGTTTGAATACCTAGAACTGTTATCTGACCTACTTGGGTCATGACATCTGGCTCTGCCATCTTGCCAGTCAAAGTTAACCAAACATTCATAGTAATAATTAAAGTTAAATAGCCTGTTACAGCAGCAAAAACAGAAATCCCTTTATCTTTTTTACTCATACCATATGCGACACCCATAGCAAATAATAAAGGTATATTATCAAAAACCACACTAGCAATAGATCGAATACTAATTAAAAGCGCATTTACATTCTCATTCCCTAAAAAACTAAATCTTTCTATCATATAAGGTTGAACAAATGCGCCACTAATACCTAATATCATTCCCACTGGTGCTAAAACACCAATTGGCAACAACAAGGTGCGTCCAAACTTTTGAATTGAATCACTGAATCTCCCTTTTTTTCCCATTTAGATATCTCCTTTTCATCTGATAACTGTATCATAACACCCGTATAACTAGACTAAAAGCGCTATCAATGTATATTAGATGACCTAAGTCACGAAAAATGATTTAGGTCATTTATAATGCTATCTATAAATAAAAAAGAGCCGCTAAACTAGCAGGCTCTTTGTATACTCATATTACTTTTCATCAAACTCATCTGGGTTCGTACCAAAACGTTCCCCAGTGTGCATATTATCAATAGCTTGTCTGTCTTCATCTGTCAGTTCAAAATCAAAAATATCCGCATTTTGAGCAATACGTTCTTGATTGACTGATTTTGGAATCGTCACGATATCATTTTCTAAATCCCAACGTAAAATAACTTGCGCTGGTGTTTTATGATATTTTTCGCCAATAGCTGCTAAACGCTCGTCTTCTAACAGATGTCCTTGCCCTAGCGGTGACCATGCTTCAATCGCAATCTCATGTTTTGCACAATAATCACGTAATTCTTTCTGATTTAAAAGAGGGTGGAGTTCCACTTGGTTGACCATCGGTTTAATTTCTGCATCCGTCATTAAATCATCTAAATGATGGGGATGAAAATTACACACGCCAATGGCTCTCACGCGTCCATCTTTATATAATTTTTCTAACGCTCTCCAAGTATCTTTGTATTTACCCGCTACCGGCCAATGAATCAAATATAAATCTAAATAATCTAACTGTAATTTTTCTAAGCTCTCTTCAAACGCTGCCAAGGTACTCTCATACCCTTGTTCATCGTTCCATACTTTACTTGTTACAAAAAGTTCCTCGCGTTTAATACCAGACTCACGAATACCTTGCCCTACCCCGCGCTCATTTTTGTAAATTGCAGCTGTGTCAATAGAACGGTAACCTGTTTCAATTGCCCATTTGACGGCGTTAATAACTTCTTCATCATCTGCAGCTTTCCATACACCTAAACCTAATCGTGGCATTGCCACATCGTTTGCTAATACTTTTGTGCTAGAGATATCCATTTCGTTCCGTCCTTTCTATATAACCTATCTTAATTTTATACTTTATCTTATTATCTTGTAAAGTAAATGGACTTCTATGAACAAAATAACAAAATGAGAAGATTTTTACTGGTAATCTTCATTAATACACGGTACATTATAAGATAACTATTTCAAGACTGACAACTAGGAGGATATTGTATGCAACGTGAGATTGTTCAAAATTTACCAAAAATCGAACTTCATTGTCATTTAGATGGTTCTGTTAGACCTGCTGTCCTAGAAAAAATCGCCCGAAAACAAAAACGCCCGTTACCTGCCACAGGTGACGCCTTAGCTGAGTTAATGAAAGTCCCAGACGAGGCTGAAAGCTTACTAGATTACTTAAAGTGTTTTGATGTCGTGCTTCCTTACTTACAACAAAAGGAAGCTCTAGAATTAATCGCTTATGACTTAGTTGCTCAAGTAGCAGAGGAAAATGTTACCTATTTAGAAGTACGATTTGCGCCCATGCTATTTACACACGAAGGTCTTAGCATTGAAACGATACTTGATGTTGTACTAAATGGATTAAAAAAAGGCGAGCAAGATTTTGGTGTTAAAACAAATGCACTACTTTGCGGTATGCGTCATCACACGCTTGAACAAAATCAACAAATTGTAACAGCAGCGAAAAAATATCTTGGTAAGGGAGTTGCTGGTTTTGATTTAGCCGGCGATGAGGCGAACTATCCAATGTCTTTATTTGAAGAAGTCGTTTCCGAAGCACATACACAACAAATCCCTATCACGCTTCACGCAGGTGAATGTGGCTGCGCGCAAAATGTCGCTACTGCTGTAAAGTTGGGAGCAACACGTATCGGTCATGGGATTGCTTTGAAAGACGATTCCGCTATCTTAGAATCATGCATTCGTCACAACACTCTCATCGAAATGTGCCCTACTAGCAACTTCCAAACAAAAGCTGTATCATCCTTATCAGAGTATCCTTTCCAAATCTTCTTAGATGCTGGATTAAATATATGTATTAATACGGATAATCGTACGGTATCTAACACCACATTAACGGATGAGTTCTTAAAATTGCACGAATGGTATCAAATCGACTATGCCTTAATGAAAAAGTTAAATCAGAATGCCATTGAAGGAGCATTTATCTCCGATTCAGATAAACAACACTTGTCAGAGCAGCTAGATACAGCCTATTCAAACTATATGTAAAACAGAAAAAAACCATTAAAACAAAAGGTTTTAATGGTTTTTTAGTAATCTAAAACTAGCTTACATCATACCGCCCATCATGCCTGGATCCATTCCTGGAGCTCCCATTGGTGCTTCTGGTTCTGGCTTGTCAGCAATAACTGCTTCTGTTGTTAAAATAAGTGAAGCTACACTTGCAGCATTTTGCAAAGCAGAGCGTGTGACTTTTGTAGGGTCTACAATACCTGCTTCAATCATATTAACCCATTCGTCAGTTGCCGCATTGTAACCAACACCCACTTCGGCACTCTTCAAGTGGTCAACTACTACAGAGCCTTCCATACCAGCATTATCAGCAATTTGACGAACTGGTTCTTCTAAAGCACGTAATACAATGTTAATACCTGTTAAGACATCGCCTGTTTCGTCCAATTCTGCTACTTTCCCGGCAACATTAACAAGGGCTGTACCACCACCTGAAACAATACCTTCTTCGACTGCTGCACGAGTTGCATTTAAGGCATCTTCAATTCTTAATTTTAATTCTTTCAATTCTGTTTCTGTTGCTGCACCAACTTTAACCACCGCAACACCACCAGAAAGTTTTGCTAAACGTTCTTGTAGTTTTTCACGGTCAAAATCAGAAGTTGTATCTGCTATTTGAGAGCGAATTAAGCTAACACGTTCTTTAATGGCATCTGTTGCTCCTGCCCCTTCAACGATAGTGGTATTATCTTTATCCACTACTACTTTTTTCGCACGACCAAGCGCTTCGATTGTCGTGTCTTTTAAATCCAACCCTAAATCTTCTGTAATAACAGTACCACCTGTTAAGATAGCAATATCTTCTAACATCGCTTTACGACGGTCACCAAATCCTGGTGCTTTAACTGCCGCTACGTTAAATGTTCCACGAATTTTATTTAACACTAGCGTTGGTAATGCTTCTCCATCAACGTCATCAGCAATGATTAATAATGGTTTACCTTGTTGTAAGATTTGTTCCAATAATGGTAAGATATCTTGAATATTTGAGATTTTCTTATCTGTAATTAAAATATATGGATCTTCTAAAACAGCTTCCATTTTATCGTTATCTGTCACCATATATTGTGATAGATAACCGCGGTCAAATTGCATTCCTTCTACCACATCTAATTCAGTTTCAATCCCTTTTGATTCTTCAATCGTGATAACGCCGTCGTTACCTACTTTTTCCATGGCTGCTGAAACTAAATCTCCCACTTTTTGTGAACCAGAAGATACTGCGGCAACTTGAGCAATCGCTTCTTTTGTTTCAACTGGACGAGAAATATCGTGAAGTCCTTCAACGGCTGCTTTCGTTGCTAGCTCGATACCACGACGAATACCTACTGGGTTAGCACCAGCTGTAACGTTTTTCAATCCTTCACGAACAATAGCACGTGTTAAAACTGTCGCTGTTGTTGTACCATCTCCAGCAATATCATTCGTTTTAGACGCTACTTCAGAAACTAATTGTGCTCCCATATTTTCAAAATGGTCTTCCAATTCGATTTCTTTTGCAATCGTTACCCCATCATTAGTAATAAGTGGCGAACCGTAACCTCTTTCTAAAACCACATTACGTCCTTTTGGTCCTAATGTTACTTTTACTACATCTGCTAATGTATCAACTCCGCGCACCATTGCTTCGCGTGCGTCACCTGAAAATTTAATATCTTTTGCCATTTCTATCACCTCTCGAATTTTTATTCTACTATTGCGATAATGTCTTTTTCATGTAAGATTAAATAATCTTTTCCTTCATGTGTCACTTCAGATCCCGCATATTTTTCAAATAAAACGCGGTCTTCTTTTTTAACTGATAATGGAAGTTTGTCTCCATTTTCTAAAGTGCGACCTTCACCAACAGCGATAACTGTTCCAATTTGAGGTCTTTCTTTGGAAGCAGATGTCAGGACTAATCCTCCTGCTGTTACTTCTTCTTGTTCTGCCACTTCCAGAATGACACGATCTCCTAATGGTTTTAACAATGTAAATCCCTCCATTTAGTTTTATCTTTTAGCACTTAATGATTAAGAGTGCTAATCCACTTATTATAATACCTATTCTTTTTCTTTTTGGCAAGTCTTTTGCTATGATCGATTTAACAAACAAAAAAAGTTACTACAAAATGTGTAGTAACTTTTAATTTAGTTAGTAGTGGACTGATCTTCGCCATAATGGTTTAAGAAGTAAATTAAGGTTTGCAATTCATGTGTCAAGTTAACACTTTGCACTTGCACATGTTTTGGCGTTGTTAAACGAACTGGCGTAAAGTTCATAATCCCACGAACGCCCGCTTCGATTAATTGATTTGCCACATCTTGCGCTGCAGAAGAAGGAACTGTCATAATTGCAATTTCAATTTGTTGTTGTTTAATTTGCTCGACCATGTCTGACATTGGATAGACAGGAATACCTTCGACAATACGGCCAACTAGGTCTTCTTTCACATCGAACGCCGCACTAATACGGATATTATTCCCTTGGTGGAAACCGTAGTTTAATAACGCATTACCTAAGTTACCAACCCCAATAAGCGCCACATTTGTTAAGCGGTCTTCTGTTAAAATCTTACCAAAAAATTCTAACAAACTCTCTACGTCATAACCGTAGCCACGCTTACCGAGTTCTCCAAAGTAAGAAAAGTCACGACGAATCGTCGCACTGTCAACTTTAACTGCTTCACTTAATTCTGTAGAGGAAACTTTTGTTTTCCCTGAATCTAATAATACGCGTAAATAGCGATAATACAACGGCAACCTTTTGGCAGTTGCACGAGGAATTGTTTGTGTTTTCATAATGATTTTCTCCCTTTCCAGTATTGTTGTTTACCCATCGTTCTGGAATTCACATTACTATAATACCAGTAATTACACATATAATGCAATTTTGTTGTCTCAATTGTGAAAAAGTTCTTGCAGTCAACACTTTTTAGTTTTTTATCTTTTTCAATATGATATTATAAATAAAGGAAACGAGGTTATAAAATGATTCTATTACAAGCAAATCAAGTGGCGCGCCATTTTGGTGCAGATGTCCTTTTTGAACAACTTTATTTAGAAATACAAGATACGAGTCGCATTGCTTTAGTTGGACGAAATGGAGCAGGAAAGTCGACATTATTAAAAATAATCGCGGGTATCGAAACACCCGATCAAGGAAATATTTCCAAAATAAAAGACTTGACTATCGGCTATTTAGCACAGGATACTGGCTTTCAATCTGAAAAAACTGTCTGGGAAGAAATGTTAAGTGTTTTTGAATCCGTTATTCAAACAGAACAACAACTACGTACATTAGAACAAAAAATGGCCGATCCTACAATTTATGAAGATGAAGAAAACTATCGGCATCTTTTAAAAACGTATGATACCATTCAAGTAAAATTTCATGATATGAACGGATTTGGCTATGAAGCGGAAATTAAATCTGTGTTAAATGGTTTTCAGTTCGATGCTTCTTTTTACGATCGTCCAGTCAACGCTCTCTCTGGCGGACAAAAAACACGACTAGCCTTAGCTAAGTTACTTTTAGAACGGCCACAACTGTTAATCTTAGACGAGCCGACAAACCACTTGGATATTCAAACTCTGTCATGGTTAGAAGGCTATTTGCAAAACTATCGTGGCGCGTTACTTATGGTTTCACATGACCGTTACTTTTTAGACCAACTTGTCAATGAAGTTTATGAACTTAGTCGTCATAAGATGACACATTACAAAGGAAACTATACACGCTATTTGATATTAAAAGAAGAAAAAATGCGGTTAGAATGGCGTGCCTTTGAAAAACAACAAGACTCGATTAAAAAGATGGAAGAGTTTGTAGCAAAAAACATTGCGCGAGCAAGTACGACGAAGCGTGCACAGAGTCGAAGAAAACAGTTAGAAAAGCTAGAGCGTATTGAGCAGCCTCTAGGGGATGAGAAGTCTGCGAGTTTTCGTTTTCCAATTGAAAAAGCTTCAGGTAATATCGTCCTACAAGTCGAGGACGCGAGTATTGGGTTTGACGACCACGTATTAGCTGCTCCGATTAAATTAGACATTCGCAAGCAAGAAGCTGTCGCGTTGGTCGGTCCAAATGGGATTGGTAAATCGACGCTATTAAAAGCAATTATTGAAAAACAGCCCTTTCTAACCGGAGAAAAACGTACGGGTTCAAATGTTTCAATTGGTTATTATGATCAGGAACATCAACAACTGTCGTCAAATAAAACCGTACTTAAAGAGTTATGGGACGAACATCCTACTACGCCTGAAAAAGAAATTCGAACGATGTTAGGCAGTTTTCTATTTTCTGGAGAAGATGTTGAAAAAACGATTGGCCTTCTGAGTGGTGGAGAAAAAGCGCGCGTGGCTTTGGCAAAACTAGCTATGCAAAAAAACAATTTTTTAGTACTCGATGAGCCGACCAACCATTTAGATATCGATAGTAAAGAAGTTTTAGAAGAAGCGTTGATTCACTATGAAGGCACGATTTTATTTGTTTCTCATGACCGTTACTTTATCAATCGTATTGCCACAAAAGTAATCGAACTAGAAGCCGATGGTACTAAGGAGTATCTAGGTGACTACGATTACTTTGTCGATAAAAAAGCTGAATTAGCCGAACTGGCCGCACTTCAAGCCGAAGAAACGTCGCCAGAAGTACCTAGCACGACGGCCTCTTCTAATAAGCAAGACTACCAAGCTTCAAAAGAATTACAACGGGAACAACGTCGCTTGGAACGCTTAATCGCTGAGAGTGAGCAAGCTATTGAACGTTTAGACCAAGAAATGCAACAACTCCAAGAAGAAATGGCGCTTCCTGATAATTTACAAGACCATACTAAGCTCTTATCTTTACAACAAACACTTGAAGAAAAAGAAATGGCACAGCTTGACTTATGGGAAACATGGGAAACAGCTTCTCATGAATTAGAAACGCTAACTTAAAAAAAGAGTGCGAGAAAATTCTCGCACTCTTTTTTAGTTTTCATTCTCGATAAATAAACTGAGAAGGAATTTCAAGTTGTTCGGGTTGGTTGTCACTGGTTACAATCCGAAAAGCTTCTTGGCCAATTCGATACGCATGATGATCGACTGTAGAAAATTTTAACAAGCGACTGCTCAATTGGTTTTCTTGTCCTACAATAATTGGCGGTGTCTGTTTTTGTTCATCATAGTAACGCAAAACGCCACTGGCAATATCATCGCCATTAGCAAAAACTGCTTGGATTTCATTTTGCTTAGCTAGCACATCTTTTGCTACTTGATATCCGTCCGTTTCATCCATCATTCCTGTGATGATTTGATGTGGCTTCGGTGGGCAACCATAAACATGCTCATATGCCTCTACTATTAACGCACTTGTTGCACTTCCATCGCTCTCCCTACTCATCAGTAAGACAATAGATTGACCAAAATGCTGTTTTAAATAATGAAAAACTTCCAAGTAAGCTGGCAATCGGTCGCAATAAACAGCTGATAATAAGGACGTATCGGGGTTTTCACAACACACAACCGGTGCATACTGCGTATACCGGGTCAACTTCTCCAACGAGCTAGCACGCGAAATAAAAATAAGTCCGTCAAATGCTTTGCGTTGAAGCTGATTCAAATATGTGTCTTCCAACTGTTCGTCGTAAGATGACGGTAAAATGACAATGCGATACGGTGTTGAAAAAGCTGCGTTCACGACACCGTTTAATATTTCCGTAAAAAACGGATGAATCGTATTGGGGATGACCACGCCAATCTGACGAGTTTTCCCATGACTCAAATGCCTAGCTAACTCATTCGGTTGATAATCCAACTCGTCAATCACTTGTAAAATAGTTTGTCGGGCTGTTTCAGAAACATGATGTCGCTGATTAAGGACGCGCGAAACAGTCGAAACGGAATAGCCACTTTTCTTGGCTATATCGTGAATCGTTGTCATATTACCCGTCCTTTCTTTTACCATCGTCTAACTCATCATTAAAATTTCCATATTCTCTATTTCTAATGCTTGGATAAAATAAAGCAAGTCTAAATACAGCTTATGCGAATGAACATAAATTATAAGATAGTCACTAGTTTGAAGGGACGGTAGCTCTCTTGAAAAAGAAGTCTTATCCGTTAATACACACGCTTTTGACGATGTATCTGAAGCATCAATCGTTAATATTGGAAAGTAACGTGTCAGTATAAAAACAAGCTTTTCTTTCAGCGAAGTGTCGCATTTTTGCCAATTAAAGCATAATTCCTGTCCCTCTGTAATTGACCGTTGAATAGGATACGGATTTTGAGTTATCGCCATTTTTATACCTCCTAGATTATGATTACTTCTAGTATAATGGCTAAAACCCGTTTCAGGTCAACTACTAATTTGTTTTAACGTGGGATGGCTTCGCTAAGTTTTTGATAGATAACATTTACTTCTTCTAAATCTCGCGCCGTCGCTCCACTAGCTAGTGGATGCCCGCCCCCTTTATGTTCTTTCGCTATCGTATTAATCACAGGTCCCTTCGAACGAATACGGACACGATAATATCCTTCAGGCTGTTCGACAAATAGCGCCCATGTTTGAACACGGTCAATTTGACCCGGTAAGGGAATGAGTGAAGATGTTTCACTATCATCGACGTTATATTTTTCTAAGATATGATGCGGCAGAATAATTCGGGCTGCACCATACTCATCAATTTCTAAATGCTCTAACGCATAACCAGATAGCCACGCCACATTTTCTGTTATTTCATCTAATTGTCGATTTAACAAAGTTGCATCAAAGTTAAAACGTCGTAAAGCTGCTGCTACCTCCATTGTTCTAGGCGTAGTACTTGGATACATAAAACGACCCGTATCCCCTACAATCCCACCATATAACAACCGGGCTGCTTCATCTGTCATCACTAATTGTTCTGGGAAAGTCGCATAAAACTCGTAAATCATCTCGCTACAACTACTTGCGTTCGTATCCACCCAAACAATCTCTCCATAAGGTTCATCGTTAGGATGGTGATCAATTTTTATCACTTTTTCACCTAATGCATAGCGCTTATCACTAATTCGTGGTGCATTTGCGGTATCAGTAACAATCACTAACGCTTGCTCATAATCATCATCTGCGACCTCATCCATCGTTGTCAGATAATCTAAGTCGTTGACCGTTCCGCCTACTTTATAAATTGATTTTTCTGGAAAACTAGCTTGTAGTATTTCCGCTAATCCTGCTTGAGAACCAAGCGCATCCGGGTCAGGACGTTCATGACGATGAATAATAATCGTTGAATAATGCTGAATCTCTTGTAATATTTCTGTTAATACTGCTTTTCTCATCTGCAGACTCCCCTTTTACGAAATTTCCATTAATTGACACACGACAATAGCTTTACCAACCACTGAATTATCTAAATATACTTCGACATCTACTTTAGCAGACCGTCGTCCGATTTCTAAAATACGTGGTCGGATTTCAATCTCGCTTTCCAAAGGAATCATTCTAAAATAGTAAATTAAGATGTGTTCAATCACGATATTTCGTTTTTCTTGCTGTGACATGACACGTTCAACAGCGCTAGCAATGACTTCATTTAAAACACCGTACGACAAGACCCCCACGTTGCTTACCATTTGTGGCGACACATTAAACATAAAGCGCAAGTCGTGACTTCCCTCCATGCTTGGCAACGGTTCAATATCTTCTGAAATAATATCCGAAATGGTATTGGCTACTTGTGGTTGTCGTTGTGACATTTGCATTGCCTTCATGACGTCACGTCGAGAGATAATCCCTATTAAAGATAAATCATCTTCGACGACGGGCATCATTTCTAAGCCGTCCCAAATCATTAAATGGCCAATACTTGCTACACTCATGTGTCGCTTAGCGTGGTTAGGCGACTTTGTCATTACCTTTTCTAATGACTGTGTTAGCGGTTTTCCGATAACATCTTTCGCTGTTACGACCCCTAACACCCGCATATTATGATTAACAATAGGGAACCGTGAATGGCCTGTTTCAGATGCTTTAGTTTCATACTGTGCAACGGTATCCGTTTGATATAAGTAGTCGGTATTTTCTAAGTTCGTATAGATATCGCCTACAAGCATAATATCTTTTTTGATTAATTGGTCACTAATCGCACGATTAATCAGACTGGCAACCGTAAAAGTATCATAGGTGGTACTTAAGATAGGCAGATTTTCACGATCAGCTAACGCGATTATCTCTTCGCTCGTAGTAAAGCCTCCAGTAATTAAAACGGCTGCACCACTTTCAAGTGCTAAACGTTGAACACTTTCTCGATTCCCTACAATCATTAAGGAATGAGATGAGATGTAGCGTTCCATTGCATCTTCTGTCATCGCCCCAATGACAAACTTACTCAACGTGCGATCTAATCCACTCTCACCACCCAAGACGTCACCTTCGATAATTTTGACGACTTCATGGAAAGTCAACCGTTCTATTGTTGATTTCGTCTTGCGTTCAATACGAATCGTCCCCACACGTTCTATCGTTGAAACAAGACCATTCGTTTCCGCCGCCTTAATCGCACGATAAGCTGTTCCATCACTAACATTTAATGCTTTCGCAATACCACGTACAGAGATTCGCTCTCCTACTGGCAGTTCTTCAATATGTGCGAGTATTTGCTCATGTTTTGTTGCCATTTTTTCTCCTCTTCCTCCCAAAAACTAATACAGTTTTCATGGGACTGTTTCATTCCTTTATTATATACAACTTCTGAAGTAATGGGCAACTATTAAAATTAGCATCACACTTTTGTATTAAGCCTTGGCACGACGTTGTGCTTTAAACCTAACTAACGTCATCAGAAAGGCTAGTAGACAAATCACAAATGACACCCAATAAACGACATGCATACCGTATAAAAAGATATCTGGTCGGTCAGCTAAGTAAGAAATGACTTTTGACCCCATACGATAAGACATCGCTTGATATAACACCGTTGTAGAAAGTGAAATTCCTATAACCATTCCCATATTACGTGCTAATGAATTTAAACTTCCCGCAATCCCTAAGTCTTCTTTTTCTACGCTACTCATCACAATCGTGTTGTTAGGCGATTGAAACATGGCGTTGCCTAAGCCCATCATACCTGGAATAACAGCAAATAAAGCAAGAGGCGTCTGCCCATCTACTTGTGTATATAAAAATTGAGAGAGTGTCAGAAGCGCTAAACCGACTAGACAGAGGATGAGCGGCCCTATTTTGTCTGATAGCCACCCACTTAAAGGAGCTGCTACCACCATGACCATTGGAAAGACCATCATAATTAAACCCGCCTCTTTAGGTGATAAGGCTCTCAAACTTTGCAAATAAAACGGCAGTACCACGTTGGTAAAGAAGTTACTTACAAAAATCAACGACCCTGTTAACAAACTCATGGTAAACATTTTGTTTTCAAATAATTTAAAAGATACAAGCGGGTAGGTCACTTTCTTTTCTACTCGTAAAAACAAATAAAAACTGATAAACGCTAAAACAAAGAGCAATAAAACTCCTGGACGGTTAAACCCAAACTCTTGTCCTAAAAATACACCACCAAAAAACGTCATAATAAAAGTGCCAAATGTTGCAAAACCAGCATAATCAATTTCACGATGCGATTGATAGGTGTCTTTTGGTAAGTAACGTTGTCCGACTAAAATCGTGATAATCCCTACTGGAACATTAATTAAAAAAATAACCGGCCAGTCAAAATGAGCGAGAATAAAACCACCAACACCGGGTCCAGTAATCGACCCTAATGAAACAAAGGCTCCCATCATCCCTAACGCTCGTCCTCTTTCAGACATAGGAAATACTTCTGTAATAATCCCTGTTCCTGTCGCCATAGTCATACTAGCTCCAATAGCTTGAATCATACGAGCGATTAATAAAATCCAAAGCGAGCCAGGGATACCACATAAAGCAGAACCAATGACAAAAATAACTGTTCCCCACTTAAAAACTTTTACTTTCCCTTTGCTATCTCCTAACTTTCCAAAGAGTAATAAAAAGGCACAGACTGTCATAAGATAAATTGACACGACCCATTCGACTTGATTCATAGACACGCCTAATTCAGCTGAAATTGTCGGCATGGCAATGTTCACAATACTCCCATCCAGCGTAGACATAAAGGTGAAAAGTCCTACAGCCGCTAACACGTACCAGCGACGATGATTCATATTTGTTTGTTCCATCACGTTTTCCTCCTAAAACATACAAAAACCTCTTCTGCCTAAGCAGTCGAGGTTTTATCATGTTCATTATTTAATAGAAACCTTTATTATTTACGTCGTTGACTTGTTTCCATAATGACCGGTAAAATGACCGGACGACGTTTTGTTTGCTCAAATAGATAGCGACTTAATTGGTCGCGAATATCTTGTTTTAATTTACTCCATTCAAAGTCATTATCTACTAGATTTTTTTCAATAACTTCTTCTACAATACGAGCACTTTCATTTAATAAGTCACGGCTCTCACGTACATAGACAAATCCACGTGACGTAACTTGTGGTTTTGAGACAATTTTACGCGTACGACGGTTGATAGTCGCAACTGCGATAAAAACTCCGTCCTCAGATAAGATACGACGGTCGCGTAAGACGATGTTGCCAATATCACCGACTCCAATCCCGTCAACCATGATATTTTGTGCCTCAACACTTTTTGCCATATGCATGCGTTGACCGTCATACTCGAGGACATCACCACGGCCTGTAATAAAGATATTTTTATACGGAATTCCCACATCATTAGCTAAATCAGCATGAGCCGCTAACGTGCGGTACTCTCCTTGTACCGGAATAAAATAAGTTGGTTTTAATAAATTTAACATTAATTGTAAATCGTTAGGACCACCATGACCAGAAACAGCGACATTATCGGAGATTGTTTTAATCGTTCCACCAGCACGATACACCATATCTTCTGTTTTAGCCAACTCTGTTTCTAACGCTGTTGACGGCGTCGTTGTAATGTAGACTAAGTCATCTTCGCCTATATTAATCAAGCGATTACGTCCTGTTGCCATTTTTTGTACCGATTTAATTGGTTCACCCATCCTACCTGTTTCTAACACGAGAAGTTGGTTAGGTGCTAATTTTTTAAATTGATGCGGTTTAATAAATAAGTCCTTATCAGGCAAATCAATTTTACCTAAACGGATAGCAATGTTAATGATTTCATTGACATCACGACCATTTAACAATACTTTTCTTTCCGTACGATGAGCTGCGTCTAGTATTTGCTGAATTCGTTGCAAATTACTAGCCACACCTGCGACTATAATACGTCCTTCCCAGTAACGAAGAGTGTCATACACATCTTCTGCGACTTCTTTTTCAGAAACGAGTAAACGTGGATTTTCTGCATTAGAAGAATCACTTAGTAATGCTAACACATCGCCACGACCAATTTCTGCTAAACGAGCAAAATCTGTTCGATACATTGGAATCGAACTGTGGTCAAACTTAAAATCACCCGTATAGACGATTTTCCCTTCTGGCGTACTCACAACAATCCCGACAGAATCTGGTATAGTATGCGTCGTTCTAAAGAAACTAATCACATTTTTACCAAAGTCAATTTCACTAAACTCATCAATAATGTGAAAATCTTTAAATTTCTTAGATTCTGCATATTCAGATGTCGCCAACTTCGCTAACTCAATAGTCAACTCTGTCCCAAAAACAGGAACCGGTATTTCTTCTAATAAATAAGGCAAAGCGCCGATTGCGTCGGCATGCCCATGCGTCAGAAAGACTCCGACAACTTTCTCTTTATTTTCTATTAAATAAGAAAAATCAGGAATTACCGCGTCAATCCCTAGCAAATCATTTTCAGGGTACTGTAATCCACAATCTAACACATAAATCTCATCGTCGACTTCGACGACGTACATATTTTTTCCATTTTCGCGAACACCGCCAAATGGAATAATTTTGATTGAACTCAACTATTGTCACCTCTTTTTTTATTTTCGGTTTCTAGTAAAGGGGGGAACCGCCTTTACTACGTCTTTAATTGACTTATTGGTCTAAATATAAAGCAGAATTGCTTGTTATCTTATCAAACACTTACCGATACTACTGTGTTTTTCACAGTCTCCACCTTATTTTAACATAGCTAGACAAAAAATTCTTGCTTGAATCACTGTGGAAGAGATTATTTTCATATTAAAAAGAGACTCAAGATTATTTTTTATTCTCTTTTCTACATTTTTTATCACAACAAAAAACTACCGTTCTCACGGTAGTTTTAGTTAACTTCGGACGAATTGCGCTTCGTACAGTCGACGATAAGCACCTTCTGGTTGAGCCATTAATTCATCATGACTGCCTTCTTCCACTATGCCTTGCTCGTCTACCACGACAATCCGCGTCGCATGTTTAATCGTTGCTAATCGATGCGCGATAATGAGTGTTGTTCTGCCTTCAGCTAGTTGGAACAATGACTCTTGAATGACTTGCTCTGTTTCAGTATCCAGTGCCGATGTCGCTTCATCTAAAATCAAAATTGGCGGATTCTTTAAAAACATTCGTGCAATAGATACCCGCTGTTTTTGTCCTCCAGACAGCTTTACACCCCGTTCGCCAATCATCGTATCCAAACCTTCTGGCATCTGTTCCACAACACGCTCAAGATGCGCTAAACGGACGGCTTCTTGAATCTCGTCTTCAGTAGCATCTAATTTACCGTAAGCAATATTCTCACGAATCGTCCCCGGAAAGAGATAGACGTCTTGTTGTACAATCCCAATATGATGACGCAGTGAATCGAGAGTGACGTGCTGAATATCTTGTTGGTCTATCGTGATTTTTCCGTCTGAAATCTCATAAAAACGTGGCAATAAATTACAAAGAGTTGTTTTACCGGCACCACTCGGTCCAACAAAAGCGACTGTTTCCCCCACTTGCACGTTTAACGAAACGTTAGACAGAACAGGTGTGCCGTCAGAATAAGAGAACGTGACATTTTGATAGGCAATATCTCCTTTAACTTGCACTAAGTCCCGTGCTTGTGGATGATTTTGAATCGTAGATGGACGGTCGATTTCTTCAATAAAACGCTTAAAACCAGCAATCCCTTTTGGATAACTTTCAATCATCGTATTGACTTTTTCAATCGGACGAACGAAAACATTTGTTAATAAAATAAACCCTACAAAATCCCCATACGTTATTTCTCCACGAATGGTATATAACGCACCAAAGATTAATGCAAAAAGATTAATCAAGCGAATCAGAAAATAGTTATACGAAGAGCTGACAGCCATAACTTGATAAAACTTAATTTTTGCTTTTCGGTAGCCTTGATTAACTTTTTCAAATCGCACTTGTTCAAATGGTTCATTCGCAAAGGCTTGAACGACACGAATTCCACTGACAGCAGCTTCAATACCCGCATTAAACTCACCTAACGACTGAAAAATTTCCGTATTGACCTTTGTCATTTTCTTATTAAAAAAGACTAAGGCTAACGTAAGAAATGGAATTAAAATAAACGTAGCTAAGGCTAACTTCAAATGAATACGGGCCATCAACACAAATGCCCCGATTACCGTCATCACTGTAATAAAGACATCCTCTGGACCATGATGTGCGACCTCTGAGATTTCAAACAAATCCGTTGTTAGACGACTCATCAACTTTCCTGTTTTTTGATTATCATAGTATTCAAATGGTTGTGTCTGTAAGTGATGATATAACTCTCGACGCATATCTGTTTCAATATTAACCCCTAACAAATGCCCAAAATAGACGACAATGTATTGTAAGGCCGTATTAACTAAATAAAAGAATAATAAGGACAAACATGCCACGACAATTAATCGCATATCCTTTTGTGGCAAGATATCATCAATCACACGATTGACGACAATCGGAAAGGCCAATTCTAAAATGGCTGCGACAATGGCGCAGCTAAAGTCTAATATAAATAATCGTTTATAAGGACGATAATAACTAAAAAAACGTTTTAACATATGTTTTCCTCCAATCTTGTTTGATTATACCCGAGTGTTCTAAAAAAAGAAAAACTATCTGTCTTGAAAAACAAGACAGATAGTACTACGTCTTCCATTGTAACAACTGACGAATATCTTCTTCACTGAGAGTCGTAGGGGCCACTTCGTCTGACGTCATGACAGACTGAAACAAATCTCGCTTTTCTTCTTGCAGCTGATAGATACGTTCTTCTATCGACCCACGAGCCATGAGTCGCCATACCTCGACGACTTTCTTTTGACCCATACGATGAGCACGGCTGGAAGCTTGTTCTTCGACAGCAGGATTCCACCATAAGTCGTATAAGACTACAGTATCTGCGCCAGTCAAGTTCAAACCCGTTCCTCCCGCTTTCAATGAGATGAGAAAGACGTCACGTTCACCACTGTTAAAAGCATTGACCATTTCTTGTCGTTGTTTCGCCGGCGTGCTACCTCTCAGATAAAAAGAGGCAATATCTAATTCAGCCAACTCTGTTTCAATTAAGGTTAACATTTTAGTAAACTGAGAAAAAATCAACAGACGACGACCACTTGCTTTAGCAGATACGACTAAGTCTTTTAATTGATTGAGTTTTCCAGACTCGCCCGTATAATCCTCTACAAATAAACGTGGATCACAGCAAATTTGTCGTAGACGTGTTAAACCGGCAAGAATAGACCAACGATTCTTCTGGAAATCACTTCCAGACATTTGATTGAGTGTATCAGTCATTTGTTGAAGATAGGCGACATATAGCGTTTTTTGTTCTTCTGTTAAATCACTATATAAATTTGTTTCAATCTTTTCTGGTAATTCTTGAAGCACTTCTTGTTTCGTCCGCCGTAAAACAAACGGTTGAATCATCTTTTGAATCGACGTGACCGGTAACTTTTGAAACTGTCGTCTACTCGGTAAAAATCCTGGCATAATTAAATGAAATATCGACCACAACTCATCAATATGATTTTCAATCGGTGTTCCACTTAATGCAAAACGCTGTGCAACTTTTAAAGACTGGATTGCACGGAATGTTTTGGTTTCACTATTTTTAACCATCTGCGCTTCATCTAAAATAAGCGTTTCAATCGTCACCCCATGATACAGGTCAATATCCTGTCGTAAACTTGCATAAGACGTAATCAAACAATCCATTTGATTGGCAACAGCATCTTTAATCGCTTGTTCACGCTGTTCTTTAGCCCCCATCACGATTTGCGTCCGTAATGTAGGCGCAAATTGCTGACACTCCTGTTGCCAATTGTAAACTAAACTGGCTGGGGCTACGATAAGCGATAAACTTTCTTCATTACGATGTTTTAATAAATAAGCGATTGTTTGAATCGTCTTCCCCAGTCCCATGTCATCCGCTAATATTCCACCAAGTTGCCATTTACTTAATTGATCTAGCCAACGATAACCCGTTAATTGATACGGTCGCAACGTTGCATTTAGATCATCAGGCGCTGTTTCAGTTAAACGGCGGGGATTGATTAACGACAACAACATCTCTTCAATTGTTTCAGACTCCTTAAACGGTTGCGCATCCGCTAGATTTGTCGACAACTGCAACGCTTGAAACGGCGTCAAACGCATATTGCCCTCTTTTAATTGCCATTTCCCTCGTAAATGCTGTAACCCATGACTGACTTCTTGATAATTATCTGACGTCAAATCTAAAATACTTCCATCACTCAATTGATGAAAAGCTTTCTTTTGTCGCAAACTCTTCCAGACCGCGTCAATTTCCTCTGGTTCAATCCCTGAAATATCAAATTTAAAGCTAAACCAAGAATCATTGTCTGTTACTTCGAGGTCTGGTTGATACTGTGCCCCTTCTAAATACGCCGCTTGAACTTCTTCTGACAGCACAACTTCTCCTAGTGAACGAAGAGCTGGCAACTGATTTTTAAAGAAATGATAAATAGTTTCTCCCTTGATAAACGGTAGTGCCAACTCTCCTTGTTCAAGTGCACATCCAAAAAGCGCTTCTGTCTGAAATATGACACGTTTTTCTTCCATCTCATCATGAAGTAACGTGTCTGGACCTTTTTCATCAGGACGCAACCAATACTCACCGTATTTAAAAAACAAAGAAACTTGTAAGGTGTCTTGGACACGCTCTAAAAAGAAACGCACGTCCAGCGGCTCATCAATCAACGCTTCCAAAATATCTGACGCTATTTCATACGTTCCCACTTGTTTTAATACTGGTAGCAAGTGATTAAAAACTTCACTCTGCTGTTCTCGTGCAAAAGTAAAACGCGCATTATCCATTCGCTTTAATCGCTCATCTAAAAGTTGAAATAACCGATATACTTCCAGTGTAGGCACATACAATTGCCCATCGGCTAAAAACCAACCTATGTAGCTGAGATGTTGTTGGTACACTCTGTCTAACGCTATCGTAAATCCTTTTTCACTTTGTGAGATACGACTATGGATTAAAGGTGCTGTTTGATTAATAAACGGCCATGTTAATACGTTTTCCGATATTTTTATCGTAATCATCGCTTGATAGTCGGGCGTTTCTAACCACTTTCTCAGCGATAATGATGACGCCGTCATATACTTGCTTCCTAAATTTGTAACATGCTTATTCACCGTCGCTTGTTTAATATAAGCGTATTCACTTGCTAGCTCGCTTAATAGCCCCCAAGTCGCCGTATCAAAATGAGCAGGTTGTAAATAGTACACGGCTTGGTGAATCTCAATCGTTTTACTTTGACGCAACTGTTCAAAGAAATAACCTAAGTCACGCACGACATACGTTTTACCATGTGCCTGTCCTATTTTTAATGACAAAACTAATCCTGTCTGCTTAGCATAACCTTGAATAAACTCGTGTTCTTCTATCATAAGCATTAATTGATAGGCCGCTATTTCAGGTGACCAAGGACGATACGTTTCTTGAAACGTCATCAACTCTTCTTTAAATTGTTGGCTAGCATTGGGCATTTTAGGAATATCAGATAAATCATCATTTTGCGCCATTACACGCTGATAACCTAACTCTCGTAAGTACAATTCAACCGCAACTGTATGGCGACAAAAACCACGAGTATTGTCAGGGCACTGACACTCATCCCACTCCTTTGCCGTTCCGTCTAAGTGTACACGATAACGTTTGTCATCTAGCACGTCTGCTTGCCAACGAACTTGGTCGGCATCTTGTTTTAACGACATCACACGTCCTTCATTTAATAACTCTCTCGCTTGATCTACCACTTTTTCTGGAATCGTCCACTTCATGCTCCCACCTCCTCTTCAAGACTTTATCCTTTTATTGTACCAAACTTTAGCTAAGATACAAAAAAGCCAATGAGTTTTATGACTCATTGACCTTCTTACTTTTCGGAATATATTTAAAATTAGGATTGATTTCGTTATCGAGTTGCGCAAAGGCTCTAGACATACGTCGCTCGACTTCTTCAATCCCCTCTTGGTCTAACTTTTTAATATCACTGACGTCAATCGGATCACCAAAACGAACTGTAACCTTTTGACGTTTTAGTAAGCCTCCAAATGTTAGCGGCCCTTGATACACCGCTGGCACAATTGGAACACGTGCCATTTTGGCAATTAACGCAGCGCCTCCTTTTAACTCATCGGAGTGACGCGTCCCGCTAGGAAACATGATTAAACTCAAATCGGTATTACGTAGCGATTTGACTGGTGTCTTAATCACACTGGGACCAGGTTTTTCTCGATCAACAGGAAAAGCATGCGCGTGTTCTAAAATCCATCTTAAAATCGGATTTTTAAATAATTCTGCTTTCGCCATAAAAGAGAATTCTTTAGGCGACGCCGCTAAAGCAAAATAAATCGGATCCCACCACGTACGATGTGGCCCTACTAAGATGTAGTTCGTATCTGTTGGCAATTTTTCACGTTGTTCATAACTAGCACGGCCATTTATCACCCATACGATAAAACGGGCAACTTGTCGAATAAATCTAAAAAACATACTGAAACCTTCCTTTCAGACTCTTTGTGATAAGTATGCCGAAAAAAAGCCGAATCTGCAAGTTTTTTCTTTATATTACAGACTCGCTTACAAAAAACTTCATGTTATAATAAGGACTCAAACAAAAAAAGGAGACATCATCATGACTCACTCTTTACTACTAAAAAATGAACGCATCGACCAGTTTATCGCTGGCGATATTCAGATTATTCAAAGCCCTGAGGTTTTTTCTTTTTCACTCGACGCCGTTTTACTCGCACATTTTGCACGCATCCCTAAACGCGGAAAAATCGTCGATTTATGTGCTGGAAATGGAGCTGTCGGCCTATTTATCAGCTCACGAACATCCGCAACGATTACAGGCGTTGAAATTCAAGCACGTTTAGCTGATATGGCTCAACGAAGTATTCAACTCAATCAATTAGAAACACAGTTAAACATACTAAATATCGATTTAAAAGAGACGACACAGTATATAGATAAAGACAGTATTGATGCTATCGTTTGTAATCCTCCCTATTTTAAGGAATTACCGACAAACACTAAAAACCCCAATCCTCATTTAGCTATCGCTCGTCATGAAATCAGTGCGACTTTAGAAGATGTGATAGCTGTTTCAGCTGGCCTTTTAAAAATGAATGGGAAACTAACAATGGTACATCGTCCAGAACGATTGGTTGAAATTTTACAATTAATGCAGCAATACGGTATCGAGCCTAAACGCATGCGACTTGTTTATCCTAAACATGGCAAAGAAGCCAACACTCTCTTAATTGAAGGAATCAGACACGGCAAGCCTGGAGGCCTCGTTATTTCACCGCCACTTTACGTATACGATGATACGAATCATTATTTACCTGAAGTGCAGGAGATGCTATATGGAAAACAATAAATCTCATTATTTCTACGTCTTATTATGCGCAGACAATACCTTTTATGGTGGTTATACGACAGACCCTGTCAGACGCCTAGCCGAACATAATGATGGAATTGGCGCTAAATACACGCGTATCCGAAGTCGCCGACCGATGAAAATGATTTATACCGAAGCCTTTACGACACGAAGTGAAGCCATGCGTGCAGAGTACGCCTTTAAACAACTCGCTCGCCATGAGAAAGAACGCTTTTTAAAAAACTATTTACCATAAGAAAGGAGCCCGTCTTGAATCAAACATTAATAGAAATCAAAGAATCTGACATGCAACGTTTCTACTCCGTTTACTTAGCACATCTCAATCGCTCTTTGTTAACACGTCTTAAATTAGCAGGTAGTGGCTTTTTGGTTGTGAGTATCATGATTGCTCTCTTTTTGCCTACTTTTTTCCCCTTAGCTATTATCACGATTATTTTAAGTGCCATTTGTTTTTATTTTCAACAACGTATCGTCCCACACACATTGGAAAAACAGCGTACTACTTTATTAGACAGCCTTTTTCTCGGTGTTTTTGATTTTAACATCCAAGACCAAACGCTTATATTCACCCATGCACGTTATCAACGGATGTGGCGAGTAGATGATCTAGAAAAGTGTGTCGTAACACCCGAACACATCGCTCTCTTTCCAAAAGAAGATAAATTCATGTTAGTTTCTAAACTTCAATTAAACACAGAGGCACGTCATAACTTAACAAAAGTTTTAACAAACTGCCCTACCACTTATTTAAACTAAAAAAACGACCTGAAAATTCAGGTCGTTTTTTAGATTTATTGTAAACCAATCATCATCGCAATCATAATTGCAATAGTTCCTAATATAAAGAAGAAACCTTGCATTTTAATTTGAAACTTCGCCCAAGTCGACCAATTCATACGCGCCACACCTAGCACCCCTATCAAGCTAGCAGATACTGGCGTAAACGTATCAACGAATCCAGCACCTAACTGATACGCTAAGACAGCCACTTGACGAGAAACACCTAGAATATCAGCCAGTGGAGCCATAATAGGCATTGTTAAAGCTGCCTGACCAGAATTAGACGTGACAACTAGATTAAACATACTTTGGAAAAGATACATTGCCCATGCCCCAATAAATGCTGGAACACCTGCTAAGACATTACCAATCCCATATAACATTGTATTTAAAGCAGATGGCATATTCGCATCCGCTCCCCCTAAAACTAACAAGATACCTTTAGCCATCCCGACAACAACTGCCGTACCGGCTAAATCAGCTACCCCTGTTTGAAACGCAGATGCCACATCATTGATGCCCATATCATTTAAATTAAATATCACCGCAATAAAACCTGCCACAATTCCCATGACAAAAAATTGAGAGGCGATTTCAGGAATATAGTACCCTTTAACCGTCACACCCCATATAATCCAAATTAAAACAGCCAACATTTCTAACAAAATAAGTTTATGACCTAACTTAAACGCGACATCTTTTTCTTCAGTCGCACTTAAATGATCACGGAAATATTGGTCAGTCTTATAACTTAGGGACTTTTCAGGATGTTTCCGAATACGTTCACCGTAAATCATAATATAAGCTGCTGACAGTGCCGTAATAACTACCCACATAATCAAACGGAAAGTCGCCCCTGATAAAATTGGCACACCGGCGATTCCTTGCGCGACTGCTACACTAAAAGGACTCATCCAAGAAGTTGCATTTCCGACTTGTGACGCAACATAGGTAACGGTCACCGCTACAATCGAATCATAACCAAGTGCGATAACAAACGGCACCATAATCATCGAAAAAGGAATGACTTCTTCAGCCATACCGAAAGTTGCCCCACCTAAAGAAAATAAGAAAAACAGAATCGGTAGTGCAAGTCTTTCTAGCCCTCGTGTTTTATTAATAAAACTATAAATCCCTGCATCAATCGCCCCTGTGGACATGATAATACCAAATGCACCACCGACAACGAGAATTAAAGCTACTATCCCTACAGCAGAACCATATTTATCACCAGAAACCAATCCCTCAAAAATATAATTTAAAAAGCCAAAACCGCCTACATCATCTGTCCCCCAGACACGTGCGGTTTTATGACGTTTCTTTTGTTGATCGTAGATTTTGTCACCATATAAATCGTACAATTCATCGTCATCTAACCCTATCTCTGCTAACTTCTCTTCAGTTAACTCGCTAGCAGTGTTTTCTTCCAACAACTGTTGCAAGTCTTTCTGATTGACCTCTGTTTCTTCCAATTTATCAGAATCCGTTAACAGACGCTCCAAAGATTCATAAACATACGTCTGATTCAATGGGTAATCGTAACGAAACGTTTCTGGTTTTAAAACCGTTCGTGTGCTTACGCCACCTTCGGCATTTTCATATTCCTTATCCTCCACACTAAACTTACCTGCTGGTACGAGAAACGTCAGTATCCAACAAAAAAGTACCACACCAAAAATAATGGCGTAGGTATGAGGGGTTTTCATTTGCGTTAAATCACGCTTTTTTCCCTTCATCTATATACCTCCCTATTTTTTCTTTGTTTTTTTAAAAATCGTGCAAAAAATATTATAGCATATTTCTTTGCCATACGTCTTTTTTAGTGAAATAACACCTTTCACAAATGAAACCGGACACATTTTTAATTCTGTCCGTTCAAAAGGAAGCCTTTTCATTTTATAATAAAGACAAGTTAAAAAACGAAAGGAAGTCACGTAGATGAAAAAAATAATTAATCAACCAGAAAATGTTGTCGATGATATGTTAAATGGTTTAGCCTACGCTCATGAAGATTTAGTTAGACGCCTTCCCGATACAGGGGTAATTGTCCGTCAAAAAGAAGAAAAAGGAAAAGTCGCACTTGTTAGTGGTGGCGGAAGCGGTCACGAACCAGCTCATGCAGGGTTTGTTGGTAAAGGAATGTTAGCTGCAGCAGTCTGTGGACCTGTCTTTACATCTCCTACTCCCGACCAAGTACTCACAGCGATTCAAGAAGTGGATGCTGGCGCAGGTGTTTTCTTAATTATTAAAAACTACTCTGGCGACATTATGAACTTTGAAATGGCAAAAGATATGGCAGAAATGGACGACATCGCCGTTGACTTTGTTGTCGTCGATGATGACATTGCAGTTGAAGACAGTCTTTACACAGCAGGTAAACGTGGTGTCGCAGGTACCGTACTAGTCCATAAAATTTTAGGCGCCGCAGCAGATATGGGAGCTAACTTAGAAGAAATCAAAGCTCTCGCTGATAAAATCGTTCCTAATATCAAAACATTAGGAGTAGCACTATCCGGTGCAACTGTTCCAGAGGTTGGCCATCCAGGCTTTACTTTAGAAGAACAAGAAATTGAATTTGGTGTAGGGATTCACGGAGAACCAGGATACCGTAAAGCAACTATTGCACCATCAAAAGAATTAGCAGCAGAAATTGTTGAAAAACTAAAAGGTCAGTTCGAGTGGAAAAAGGGCGATCGTTTTGCTTTATTAGTCAATGGATTAGGAAGCACACCATTAATGGAACAATATATCTTTATTAATGATGTGAAACAATTATTAGAAGCAGACGGTTTAGAGGTTGATTTTAAAAAGGTTGGCGACTACATGACTGCTATTGATATGGCAGGACTATCATTAACAATGATGAAACTTGAAGAAGAAAACTGGTTAGACAAGTTAAACTATGCAACAGAAACAATTGCTTGGGTCTAACACGAAAGGACGTAACGAGATGAAACAAGAAAATATTCGAACATGGTTAGATTTATTTACAGATAAAGTGAATGAAAATAAAAGTTATTTAAGCGACTTAGATGGCGCAATCGGTGATGGCGACCACGGAGCAAACTTAGCTCGTGGTACGACTGAAATGAAAAAAGCACTGGAAGCAAAAAATCCAGAAACAGCCGCAGACATCTTTAAAATTGCAGGCATGACACTGGTTAGTAAAGTTGGTGGCGCTTCTGGTCCCCTTTACGGTTCTGCTTTTATGGGAATGGCTAAAGCAGCCAAAGATTCTGATGACCTCGTGACTATTTTAGAAGCAGGTCGAGATGGCATCCGTAAGATTGGTAAGAGTGATCGTGGGGAAAAAACTATGCTTGATATGTGGTTCCCTGTTATAGAAGCCTTAAAAGAAAACAAATTAACAGCTGAAGCTATTGCTTCATTTGCAGAAGAAACAAAAGAGATTAAAGCTACTAAAGGACGCGCTTCTTACCTTGGCGAGCGTTCGATTGGTCACCTTGATCCAGGTGCTGTTTCAAGTCAATATTTATTTGAAACAATGTTAGAAGCGGAGGTTATTTAAATGAGTCAATTAGGTGTGGTTTTAGTTTCACACGTTCCTGAATTAGTCACAGGTATTTCACGTCTTTTAAATGAAGTGGCAAAAGATGTTTCTATCACTATTGCCGGTGGTACAGATGATAACGAAGTCGGAACAAGTATGATGAAAATTGAAGAAGCATTTGAAGCTAATGAAGCCGATACGATACTTGCTTTTTACGACTTAGGAAGTGCCAAAATGAACTTAGAAATGGCAATGGAAATGACCGATAAAGAGGTCACTCTTTACGATACCGCCTTTGTCGAAAGTAGTTACACAGCAGCGGCACTTATTCAAGCAGGTGCAACAAAAGAAATGATTGAAGAACAACTAGCACCACTTAAAGTTAAATAGGTAGTAATGATTTATCACATATATTAGGAGGAAAAAAACATGAGAAAAGCTTTTATCAGTCCAGCAAAATATGTACAAGGTGAAGATGAATTACTAAACTTAGGGTACTACATCAAAACATTTGGAGAGTCTGCGTTATTAATTGCTCACCAAGACGACATTGACCGTGTCCAAGCACAATTAGATGCTACTAAAGAAAAATTTGGTGTTAAGATTGTGGCAAGTCATTTTAACGGTGAATGTTCTCGTAAAGAAGTCGCTCGTCTACAAGAAGTGGCAAAAGAACAACACACTGACTGTGTCATCGGTCTAGGTGGCGGTAAAGCCATTGATACATCTAAATGTGTAGCAGAAGGTGAAAACTTAATTATTGTTCCAACTATCGCTGCTACAGACGCACCTACAAGTCACTCTGCTGTTTTATATACAGAAGATGGCGAGTTTGATGACTACGCATACTTCAAGCAAAGTCCAAGCGTTGTCCTAGTTGATACGACTATTATTGCAAATGCTCCGACTCGTTTCTTAGTTGCTGGTATGGGAGATGCGTTATCAACATTATTTGAAGCACGCGCAACTGCTCGTTCATTCTCAAATGTTAACGCTGGTCTACCAAACGGTTATTTAACAAAAGAAACAAAACCTGCTAAAAACACAATTGCTGCTTACACATTAGCTAAAGTATGTTATGAAACATTATTAGAAAACGGATACCAAGCAAAAATTGCATGTGATAACAATGTCGTAACACCTGCTTTAGAAAACATTGTTGAAACAAACATTTTACTTTCTGGTTTAGGTTTTGAAAGTAGTGGTCTAGCAGCTATCCATGCTATTCACGATGGCTTAACTGCTTTAGAAGGAACACACCATTATTTCCACGGTGAAAAAGTTGCCTTCTCTACTATTTGTCAATTAGTCTTAGAAAATGCACCTAAAGAAGAATTACATGAAGTTTTAGACTTCTCACTATCAATCGGTTTACCAGTTTGTCTAGCAGACATTGGCGTAGAAAGCATTAGCTTTGAAGAAGCGATGGAAGTTGCTGAAAAAGCATGTATTCCAGAAGAATCTATTCACTCTATGCCATTCCCAATTGAAGTTGAAGCTGTTGCTTCTGCTATTATTGCCGCTGATAAAATTGGGGCAGACTACAAAAAGAAACACGCTAACGCTTAATTAAAAGCGCTCTAGCACTAACTCATGTCAGAAGAGACTGTCGCGCCGCTAAGGTTTTAGACAGTCTCTTATTTTTATCTTGTTTAAAATATGGTACACTGTGTGAGTAAACATGTGAAAAGAATTAGAGGGAATTATCATGAAAAAAATAATCAATCGCCCCAGTGATGTTGTCACACAACTATTAAATGGGATTGCCTTCACGCATGACCATTTATTAGCCCGTGTACCACAAACTGGGATTCTGTATAGTAAACATCTCGCTGAAAAGACAGTTTCTATTATTAGTGGTGGTGGTACTGGGCATGAACCCGCTCACTCAGGCTATGTAGGAAAAAATATGTTAGCAGCGAGCGTCAACGGACCTGTTTTCATTCCACCGACTGCTGCAGAAATTTTCCAAGCCATCGAATTAGTCGATCAAGGTCAAGGTGTCTTGCTTATTATTAAAAACTTTGAAGCAGATGTCGCTGCATTTTTAGAAGCTGAACGACTAGCAATAGCAGCCGGTCACCAAGTGGGACATATTATAGTCAATGATGATTGTTCTATTGACAGTCATAACTTTAAAAAACGTCGTCGTGGTGTTGCGGGCACTGTCTTCGTCCATAAAATTATTACTGCTGCAGCACATGAAGGCATGGCTCTAGCCGATTTAATCTCTCTGGGAGAGCAAGTAGTCCTTGCCTTAAATACACTTGGAGTGGCATTAGCTCCGGCTTCAAAACCAGGTGCTCACGCTCCACATTTTGAACTAGGCGAACACGATATTTCCTTTGGCATCGGTATTCATGGTGAGGAAGGCTATCGTGAAGAACCTTTTGTTTCATCGGAAGTTTTAGCCAATGAACTGATTAATAAATTAAAATCACAATATCATTTGAAACCCGGCAGTCGTCTGGCCATTCTAGTCAATGGTTTAGGCAGTACACCACTTATGGAACTTTTTATTTTTACAAACGACGTCCGCCGACTTTTAGCTTTAGAAGGCTACGATGTGTGTTTCAAAAAAGTAGGCAACTACATGACATCGTTAGATATGCAGGGAGTTTCACTCAGTTTCTTAGAAATTAAAGATGACAAATGGCTCGACTATTTAGAAATGCCTGTTGAAACATACAGTTGGTAAAAAAAAAGACAATCAGTTTACAACTGATTGTCTTTTTTATGCATGTGAATGGTACATCCCTTTCATTGTTGTTTCTAGCACATCCGCAATATTTCGTGCCAAAATTTCAGGAGGTGTAGCACATTCATTAAATAGCCACTCTTTTGTCATTCCTACGATGCCATGTGCCGCAAAAGCTGACACAAAGGACATCGTCTCTTCCGTCAATTCTGCATGATTTTTACGCGCTAAATCAACCAATGCCGTCTGGAATAATTCTTTTGTATGTTCATAAAAGTAAGTATCGAATGAATTTTGTTCGCTAACTGCTAACGCATTGCGATAAAACACTTGATTCGCTTCAAAATAGCGTAGCATACGATACAATACTTTTTCCCACTCTTCATAGTCTAAAAAATCTCGAATATTTTCACTTATTTCTTGTTGATACGTCCAAGATAAAAGCTCATATTTGTCTTGAAAATAATCATAAAACGTCTGACGGCGAATTTCTGCAGTCTCCATAATTTGTCGAATAGACACCTTTTGAAATGGCGTCTCTTGCATAATTTTTTTTAAGGAATACGCAATAATTTTTTTGGTAATGAGAGATTCATGCATACACTTCGCCTCCTCTCATCATTATACCTTATTTCTAGCCTGTCTGAAAAGGGATAGTGTGACCGGTTGTTTATTCAGTAGGATAGGAAAGGTACTGATAAATATCAGGTGACACTTTTTTGTCCAGTAGCATATGCATACTAACGACTGGTACCTTCCCTTTTGGACTAGACATGTACGTCTGCTCAACTGTATCTTCATCTGGTCGTACTGGTCCTAGATAATAAAAATCTGAACCTTCATCGTCATCTTTTTTTACAAAGAGATACATCTCTGTCTGATATTTACTGGCATGAATAATCGGCTGAATCTCTTTTGAATCTAATTTCCTTTGACTTCTTGTAAACCACTTGAACATGTTCGTTGATAAAAATTCATCTTGATAAGCAACGGTACTTTCAACTTCTTCATGTTTATGGTAAGTAACAAAAATAGGACATTGATTATTTCGAACACGATAACCATATATCGTACTACTTATATCTTTCTCCCACCCCAACAATCGGCAAACATCTTTGCGTGTATACTGTTTGTTTACTGTTAAACATTCCTGCCAGTTGTATTCCTTTGATTTCTTTAACCCTGCTTCTATAATATCAATGATATGGTTTTTAATAAATGGCTCAGAAAGGGCCTTACTTAACACTTGAGACTTCTTGAAAACATTACCGTCATGTATGATAACAGCTTGATTTCCATATTTCTTTTTATCACTTTTACTATAAAAGCTTAAATCAAAGATATTTTTTAACGAAGCCAAAATAGCCTCAGAAACATGAATGTTTTTTTGTTTCAAGTCCCTTACAAACGTCTCTTCTGAAATTTCATCCCTCATTATCACCTTTTTTAATAACAGCAACTCATGCGGACGTTTACCGTTGATTAATTCGAGTGTTAAAAACATTAATAATGCTTCAATTTCATCATCTATATCAGGGACTTCTTCTTTTACAACTTCTTTTAAAAAATTTAAATAATGCCCTCTACGACTTGCTATAAGTTCTGGATCGAGAGAGTGCCATTTAATAAAGTCTACTAATTTAGGTATTCTACCAAGTTTATTTTTTAAATTGAAATAACCCTCTTTTAGTATTTTTAAGGTCGTAATATTAGTCGTTGCAATGGATTGATATATCTTCTGACGTGCAATCTCTTCAAAATTAATCACGGATAAACCACTAAGGCTATTGATATTAATAAATTGTTCTTTTATATCATTTTTATTCATAGATGTATTTCCAGTAAGCGCAATTGGTATTAAATAATTGTTTTTATAGTTACCGATAAAATCGATAATCGTTACATAATCTTTATTATTACTTTTTCGAAGTCCTCTGCCCAATTGCTGAATAAAAATGATGCTTGATTGTGTTTGTCTCATCATCACCACTTGGTTAATACAGGGAATGTCAATTCCCTCATTAAAAATATCGACAGTTAAGATATACTCCAACATCCCCTGTTCAAGCATTTTAACGTATTTCTCACGTGTATTCATATCATCGTCACCTGTCAATGCAACCGTACGGTAACCCCTTTTGTTTAATGCTTGAGACAAAGCCATTGCCTCATCTTTTCTACTACAAAAAATCAACCCATGGCAAGTTTCACCACTATAACCGTAGTAATGAATCTTTTCAAGCAAAAATTCTACACGTTCATCTGATACTAAGTGAGTAAGTTTTTCCACTTCATCATAAGCTACTCCATCTAATTCATAATCTGTTACGCCAAAATAATGGAATGGACAAAGCATCTCTTCTTCCATCGCTTCTTGCAACCGTATTTCATATGCTAAATTATAATCAAATAAACCAAAAATATTAAAATCATCCGTTCGTTCAGGTGTCGCTGTCATACCTAATAAAAATTTTGGATGAAAATAGTCTAATACTTTTTGGTAAGAAGCTGCACCAGCTTTATGCACCTCATCTATCAAAATATAATCAAATGTTCCTGGATCAAAATGTTTTAAATGATCTTCTTTTGCTATTGATTGAATCGTCGCAAAGGTATATTTTTTATCATATTCCGCCTTACTACCTGTGATTTTGCCAAAAGAAGAAACACTTTCTCCCAGTATTTTTTGAAAATCCTGCATCGCTTTATTCAATATTTGCTCTCTATGAACAATGAACAAAAATTTTTGCGGTTGATATTTAAGGACATCAAAAGCCGATAAATACGTCTTACCTGTTCCAGTAGCAGAAATAACTAGAGCCTTTTTCTCGCCGCTCTCTCTAATTTCTCTTATACCTTTTAATGCTTCTTCTTGCATTTTATTCGGCTTAATCGTCGTCACTTCATACGTTGAACCTTCTTCTTCTAACAAACTCGATTCACTTATAGCGGTTAGTTTTTGCTGTTTAAGATAAACACTCTCATAATTTTCTATCCATTTTTCTGTTAAATCTTCTGCATTTTTCCATAAAAGTTCGAACTGCTCGATAACTTGAGAGATTAGCTCGCCATTTTCATTAGAGGTTAACTTAACATTCCATTCATAATTCATCTTTAGCGCATTTAATGTCAGGTTAGAACTACCTACAATAAAACTTACGTGATCATGTGTTTTGAAAAGATAACCTTTCGCATGAAAATTGGAAACATTCGTTATTTTAACAGTAACATTTTCTATTTTTAAAAGTTCTTTAAATATTTTTGGATGATTAAAGTAAAGATAATCAGACGTAACTATTCTGCCCTCAATACCTTTTTTATGTAAATCTAATAAAACTGATTTTAACGCAGATAGGCCACTTTCTGTTATAAAAGCAACAGAAAAAAAGAAAGTCGCTGATTTTTTCAATTCTTCCTGTATATATGTTAAGACTGGAGGAGAAGACTGGTAGCGATTAAGTAAAAGCTGCGAGCGATAGTCCTGATTTGAAATAATATCTTTATTAATAAAACTTGTCTTTAAGGATTTTTTTAATTCTTTATTATTTATCATAGCCATTTCTCACATCATCAATAGTCATTAATTTTTTTACAATAGGAATATCTGCTGGCGCCCAGTCTACGGTATCTAATTTATGATAGGGCAGCCACTTAGCGTCTAAGTGCTCGGTTAAAACTGGTTCGCCTGTTACAATCTCACATATAAAAGTTGAAAGATTCACTTTACCAAAATCATAAACATAGCTCGTTCGTTCAAAGAAATTCAAATTTTGAATTTCACATTCTAACTCCTCGACTATTTCTCTATATAGTGCTTCTTCTTCTGTTTCATTTTTCTCGATTTTACCTCCCGGAAATTCCCATAGTCCTCCTAGAGTTTTATCCAAAGGTCTCTGACAACAAAATACTTCGTTATTTTTTATCATAATTGCACCTACGACATTGATTTCTTTCATGTTCTTTTTCCTCCACAACTCTCTTCATTATCTCTATTCTATAACATATCTATATTAATACAAACTTCTATCAATAAAAAAAGAAGTAAGGAAAGATACTTCCTTACTTCCCTACTGACTATCTAAAAGAAAAACCATGTGGCGACTAAATATATCACAGCAATATGTGCGGGATAGAAAATATAAAAGAACCATTTCATTTTCTTACCCTCTGCTCCATTATAAAGAGCAATAGGTAAAGCTGCAAATCCCATAGCGGCTTGAATCCAGTTCCCGCGCAGTCCGACGATTAAAGCCAATGCCATTAGCAAGCTTACTTGCACCCATCTTTTTTCTCTAAAAATATAAAATAATAAACCTAGAAAGATAAACACAATTCCACCTTCTACTGTAATGGCATTAGGTAAAAAAAACACCATTTGTAGGACAATCATCGGTAGCGACATTCCTAATAGGGCAATGACAATGAACGGCGTGATTAAAATAAACGCCCAACCGAGTAAGCTTTTCCAAAAATAAGACCGATCTGTTTTCCATGAGAGCAAACCATCCCACGACCACATAGCTAAGACACTTAAAAAGAGCGTACCTAGCATAGAATTTATCAAAACAATCTGATCATTTGGCCATACACTTGAAATCGTCATGGTCACAAGATTTGTCAGCCAGAAAAACAACAATAAATTACGCATATATTTCCACTTCGAATGTGTATAATAAAAACCTTCCGCACTTAAAAATAAAAAAATCGGCGCGACAGTTCTGCCTAATAATGTCATCCACAATGGCGCGCCAAAACTAACAAACGCATCATAACTATGGTCGAGCACCATAAAAATAATGCCAATTATCTTTAAATCAAATCCTGACAATCCTCTTCTTTTTTCCAATTTATCTCTCTCCATATTCGCTTTATTACTCTGTTAGAGTTAGTTATGTATTATAAAAGAGAGAAATTATTTCTGCAAATTTCAGAAAACATCTTAAAAAAAACTAAAAAAAAGCAGCTATAGTAGCTGCTTTTTTTTAATAACCAGTGCTTTCTTTCGCTGCTCCCGTCACGATGGCGATACCTGCACTTGCCCCAATACGAGTGGCGCCTGCTTCCACCATTGCATCAACATCTGCTTTAGAATGGATACCACCAGATGCTTTAACTTCTGCTTTATCGCCTACTGTTTCTTTCATTAACTTCACATCCTCAGGTTTTGCTCCTGCTGTTGAGAACCCAGTAGATGTTTTAACAAAATCTGCCCCTGCTTCGACAGCTAATTGACATGCTTTAACTTTTTCCTCATCTGTTAATAACGCTGTTTCAATAATCACTTTGACAAGCGTTTTACCAGCTGCTGCATCCACTACTGCTTTAATATCTTCCAGAACCGTTTGTTCATCGCCACTCTTCAAAGCACCTACGTTAATAACCATATCCACTTCATTAGCGCCATCTTCAATCGCTTGTTTCGTTTCCGCCGCTTTAACAGCTGAACTGTTAGCGCCTAAAGGGAAACCAATAACGGTACATACTTTAACATCAGATTCAGCTAATTCTTTCGCTGCTAAAGATACCCAGTATGGGTTAATACACACTGAGAAAAAGCCATATTCTTTTGCTTCCTCGATTAATTTTAAAATATCCTCTTTTGTTGTGTTTGCTTTAAGTGCCGTATGGTCAATTAGTTTTGCTACGTTCATTTTATAACATCCTCTCTATTTGTTCTGTTGTCTTTAGTATACGCTACCAAAGAACATTTGTAAAACGTTACATGAAATTAATTTCATTAAATCAATGAAGCGGCAGTCGTATGGTCGATAATTAATACATTACAGTATCGACCACGTAAGGCACCTAGTATCGCTTCTCGTTTTTTTATTCCGCCTGCAATCAACACTGACTGGGAGGTATCTCGTAAAGCATCTAATGATATGCCAATCGTGCGTTCATTTAATTCTGGATTTGCAATACTTCCAGATTCATTAAAAAATCGTGAACAAATATCCCCCACTGCATGTGTTTGTAGTCCTTTTTTTTCCGAGTCTGTCAAATAATTTAGTCGAAAAAGGAGAGCCTCATCGCGTACCGTTCCAACTGTATAAAGTGCTACGTCCACTTTTTTTCCCATTTGAATTGTTTCTTTTATAAAACGGTCTTCTTCAACTAATTGTTTAACCTCTTTTTTTTCAAAAATAACTGGAAGTGGCAATGGAATTCCTTCTGTATGAAATGCTTTGCTAAACAAATGTAACGTTTCATGAGCATGCGTTTCCACTTGATGATGACTCGCTCCGCCTTTCAACTGTACGACTTTAACATTTTTTACAGTTTGTGGGGGCAATTGTTGAGCAATTTCATACATCGTCTTACCCCAGCTTACACCAATAATTTGATTATCTTGAACATTTTTCGTTAACCATTCAGCCGTTGCTTCACTTAATTGGTGACGAATCACATCGTCTCGCTGGCTAATCGCTGGGACAATCACAACTTCTCTTAAACCATAACGTTCTTTTAACGCATGGCTCAATAGTTGAGCGTCATTAAATGGATCTGCAATCGTAATTTTAACAAACCCTCTATCTTTAGCATGCTGTAACAAACGTGAAACGGTCGGTCGTGAAAGAGCTAGAGCGATTGCGATTTCTTGTTGACTTTGTTCTAATTGGTAATATCGCTTGGCTACTTCAACACTCAAGCGGTCTCTTTCTATATCCATCACGTTCCCCTTCCTTTCTTCATAATCGTATTATCTCAAATATCAAGGTTCACGACAAGCATACAAAAAAGACTATCTTTTTCAAGATAGTCTTTCAGCACTATATATCACGAATCATATAATCAAAGGCGCCTAATGCGGCTGTGGCACCTGCTCCCATTGAAATGATGATTTGTTTATAAATACTGTCGGTACAGTCGCCACCGGCAAAGACGCCAGGAATACTTGTTGCACCACGTGAATCAACGATAATCTCACCGCGGTCGGTTAAATCAAGTGTCCCCTTTAACCATTCGGTATTTGGCATTAAGCCTATTAAAATAAAGACACCTTCAACATCCAGTGTGACTTCCTCCGCTGTTTCACGATGAATATACGTTAACCCTTCAACTTTTTGATTCCCCGTAATTTCTTTCGTTTGTGCGTTTGTTACAACGGTCACGTTCGGTAAAGAATACAAGCGTTTTTGTAAGACCTCATCGGCTTTTAATTCTGGTAAAAATTCTAATACTGTCACATGTTTGACAACCCCAGCCAAGTCAATCGCTGCTTCAATACCTGAGTTACCGCCACCTATAACCGCTATTTCTTTGCCAGCAAATAATGGGCCATCACAATGAGGGCAGTAGGCAATTCCTTTGTTTTTAAACTCTTTTTCACCCGGTACTCCAATACTGCGCCAACGTGCACCCGTGCTAATAATCGCTGTTTTACTCTTTAAAACAGCGCCGTTTTCTAACGTCACTTCTACTAACTCATTTTTCTCAAGTTTCGTCGCGCGCTGTGTTTTCATAATGTCTACTGGGTATTCACGAATATGGGATTCGACTTGAGCCATTAATTTCGGTCCTTCTGTATACGGTGTACCGATAAAGTTTTCAATCCCTAATGTTTCTAGGACTTGTCCTCCAATATTTTCTGCGACAATCCCTGTTTTTATACCTTTACGTGCCGCATAAATCGCTGCACTAGCACCTGCTGGTCCACCACCCACAACAAGAACATCAAACGGCTCTTTATCCGCAAAGTCTTCAGCCGTTGGAGCGCTGCCTAATTTGGCTAGTAAATCTTCCATTGTCATTCGCCCACTAGCAAATTCTTCGCCATTTAAGAAAACGGTAGGCACGGCCATCACTTGTTTAGCTTCCACTTCAGACTGATACATACCGCCTTCAATCATCGTATGGGTAATATTAGGATTTAGAACACTCATCGTATTGAGTGCTTGCACGACATCCGGACAGTTGTGACAACTCAAACTCACATAAGTTTCAAAAGCAAGCGGGCCTTCTAATTCTTTAATTTGAGCAATAACAGCTTCTTCCAGTTTAGGAGCGCGTCCACTCACTTGTAAAAGAGCTAAGACAAAGGAAGAAAATTCATGTCCTAGTGGTAACCCGGCAAAGACAACACCTGAAGCAGGCTGTTCTTTAGACGAGATTTCAAAACTAGGCGTACGAGCTAACGTTGCTTTTTCAAGTGAAAGACGTGAACTCATCGCGACAATTTCTTCTAAAAAGTCTAATACTTTCTTTGATTCTTCCGTCTCATCGACACTTACTGTAAAAACTAAGTCACTTTCTAATAATGCTAAATATTGATTGAGTTGTTGCTTGATAGTTGCATCTAACGCCATGGTGACGCCTCCTTATATTTTACCTACTAAATCTAAGCTTGGTGTTAGTGTTTCTTCGCCTTCTTTCCATTTAGCTGGGCAGACTTCACCTGGATTTTTACGGATATATTTCGCTGCTTTTAATTTATCGACTAAAATGCTAGCGTCACGTCCGATACCATCTGAGTTAATCTCTACTGTTTGAACGACACCATCTGGATCGATAATAAACGTACCACGTTGAGCCAATCCTTGTTCTTCATCTAACACATCAAATTGACGTGAAATAGTATGAGATGGGTCTCCGATCATAATATATTCAATATTTTTAATCGCATCTGAATGATCATGCCATGCTTTATGAACAAAATGTGTGTCAGTTGAAACAGAGTAAACTTCTGCCCCTAATTCTTTTAATGTAGCATATTGATCTTGTAAGTCATTTAACTCTGTTGGGCAAACAAATGAAAAGTCTGCTGGATAAAAACAAACCACACTCCATTGACCTTTAAAATCTTCTGACGATACATCTATAAACTCACCATTTTGAAACGCTTTTGCTTCAAATGCTTCTATTTCTTTTCCAATTAATGACATCTGACATTCCTCCTAAAATAATTTAAGAAATTAAACGCGTAATTTCTTTTACGTCTTTTAGTATGCCTTAAGGGAAAAAAGATGTCAAGCTTAATTATAATAATTATAAAGTGAAAACAATGATAAAGACCTATATATCAATAAGTAAAACTGTTTAAATTATTTTTTTCTCACTTATGTTTAAAAATCTCATTTAATTGATGCCACAAAAAAAGCTCTCTGACGAGAGCTTTTTTGTTTATTTGAATGTGCGTGTAGCTGCGACAGCTTTTTTCCAGCCGTCATACAAAGCGTCACGTTCTTCGGCTGACATATGTGGATCGTATTCTTTATCCAGTTGCCAGTTTTCACGGATTTCGTCGGTACTTTCCCAATATCCTGTTGCTAATCCAGCTAAGTAAGCCGCACCTAGTGCTGTTGTTTCGCTTACTTTCGGACGTTTAATATTTAAGTCTAAAATATCACTTTGGAACTGCATTAAGAAATTATTATTAGCTGCACCGCCGTCTACTCGCATGCTTGTAATCGGCATACCTGAATCTTGACGCATGGTTTCCATAACGTCTTTTGTTTGATAGGCAATGGATTCTAGTGTCGCACGGATAAAGATTTCTTTCGACGTACCACGTGTCAAACCAAATATTGCCCCTCGAGCATCCGTATCCCAATGAGGTGCTCCTAAACCAACAAAGGCAGGAACAACATAAACATTGTCAGAAGATTTCGCATCTACGGCATATTTTTCTGTTTGAGAAGCTTTTTCCACCATGCGTAAGCCGTCACGTAACCATTGAACAGCTGACCCTGCTACGAAAACACTTCCTTCAAGCGCATATTGAACTTGGTCATCATCGACACTTGCTGCAATCGTGGTAACTAAACCGTTAGCAGAATCGACTGGTTTATTTCCAGTATTCATCAGGATGAAACAACCTGTTCCATATGTATTTTTAATATTCCCTGCTTCAAAACAATTTTGACCGAAGAGGGCCGCTTGTTGGTCCCCTGCTACGCCTGCAATAGGAATTTCTTGTCCAAACATATGATAAGACACTGTCTTACCGTAAATTTCAGAAGAAGGACGTACTTCTGGCAACATTTCTTTAGGAATATCGAGTAATTCTAGTAATTCTTCGTCCCATTTCAATTCATGGATATTATAAATCATCGTACGAGATGCGTTAGTATAGTCCGTCACGTGCACTTCGCCACCAGTTAATTTCCAAATAAGCCAAGTGTCAATCGTACCAAAGAGTAGTTCTCCATTTTTAGCTCGTTCACGTGACCCTTCTACTTGATCTAAAATCCATTTAATTTTAGTTCCAGAGAAGTACGCATCGACGATTAAACCTGTTTTTTGACGAATCATTTCCTTATGGCCGTCTTCAATCAATTGGTCGGCGATTTCACTCGTTTGACGTGATTGCCAGACTAATGCATGATAAATCGGTAAGCCAGTCTTTTTGTCCCAAATGACTGTTGTTTCACGTTGATTGGTAATACCAATTGAGTCAATCTGTTCTGGACGTGTGTCTGATTCAATCAAGACCGTGGCAATAACTGCTTGTACTGTCACCCAAATTTCATTAGCATCATGTTCAACCCAGCCTGGATGTGGAAAATGTTGGGTAAATTCTTTTTGAGCGGTATGTACGACTTCACCTTTTTTATTAAATAAAATCGCACGTGTGCTAGTAGTTCCTTGATCTATCGCCATTACATATTTTTCTTTTCTCATGAGTTTCCCTCCGCTATCTCTTTAATGATTATTTTCTAATATATTTAAGCTGCTTGGTCACTGCTTTTTGTCACAAAGACTAATGCTCCTACGATAACTATAAAGACGATTAATCCGACAACAGAATGAGAAGCATAAACACTGTCATAGAAGTAAGCCCCTGCAATCCCTCCAACGATTGGCCCGACAACTGGAATCCAAGCGTATCCCCAGTCAGAATCTCCTTTACCAGCAATCGGTAAAATCGCATGAGCAATACGAGGTCCTAAGTCACGAGCTGGATTAATGGCATATCCTGTTGGTCCACCTAAAGATAAACCAATTGCTAAAATCAATAACCCAACGACAATCGGATTAAAGCCTGAAGAAAGTTCATTCGCACCGATAGAAAGAAGACCAAATGTTAGCATAAATGTTCCAATAATTTCTGTAATAAAGTTAGCCGTATAATTGCGGTCTGCTGGTCCTGTTGCAAATATGCCTAATTTATCTCCTTGACTTTCTGTTAATTTCCAATGGTTACTATAAACTAAGTAGACAAGTACTGCACCCAACATAGCACCAATCATCTGACCAGCAATATAAGCAGGTACCTCTGCCCATGGAAATGCGCCAATCATAGCAAATGCCAATGTCACTGCTGGGTTCAAGTGTGCATCACTCGCTCCTGCTACGACATAAACACCTAAGGTAACACCTAGTGCCCAAGCGATGGTAATGCCAACCCATCCCATATTAAACGACTTACTCTTAATTAAGAGATTTCCCGCTACGACACCACTACCAAACACAATCAAAACCATTGTTCCAATCAATTCTGCATAAAATCCTGTCATTACTGCTCGCCCCTTTTCTATGTAAAGTTTATGTGTTGCTTAATTTCTGTTTCTGTTTCTTCAATCATCTGTTCTTGATATTCTTCTGACCAATCATAGTAACTCGCCATTTCATTAATGACATCTTGATAAATTTCTTCACAACGTGCCATATTAAAGAGCATATAACTACTACGACGTAGCAAGAAGTCAATCGGGTGAATCGTCATCTCATGTTCCAAACCATATTGCAACATAGCGGCTTCAATACGTGGTAACCGTGTTTCTTGATTTTGATCGAGATAATTATAAACAGCCGTCACGTTACTACCATAACGTTGAACGAGTTTGTCCGCTTCTTCTGCAGTTAACCCATATTCACTAACTCCCAGCTCAATATGACGTGCTTTAAATTCTGCAAAACCGTCACCGCCACCAACGTCACCACCTGATAACGTAAGATGTTTAGTCGCACATGGTACATACGTGTAACCTTCGTTTTGAGATAGGTCTTTTAATACTTTATCGACAATTTCTTCAGCCATTTTACGATAACCAGTCAATTTCCCCCCTGCGATAGAATAAAGGCCAGTTTCTGAATGGAATATTTCATCTTTACGTGAGATTTCAGATGGGCTTTTTCCTTCTTCATGTATCAATGGTCTTACACCGGACCAAGAAGATTCGATATCAGCTAGCGTCAACGGTTCAATATCAAAAACTTGATTGACAGCATTTAAAATATAAGTGACATCTTCCATCGTCACACCTGGTTCACGCTGATCTTTATCATAGAAAGTATCAGTCGTCCCAACGTAAACTTTTTCTTCACGTGGAATAGCAAACATCATCCGTTTATCTTTAAACGGTGTATCAAAATACATGGCATTTTTAAGAGGGAAGCGCTTTCCGTCAAACACTAAGTGAACGCCTTTCGTTAAATGTAAGTATTTCCCTTTTTTAGAGTTATCCATTTCACGAATATTATCTACCCATGGACCTGCTGCATTGACAACACGTTTGGCGTAAATCGGGTATTCAACTTTATTCACTAAATCTAATGCTCTGACACCAATTACTTGACCTGTTTCATGACTGTATAATAATTTCGTTACTTTTGTATAGTTTGCAACGTGTGCTCCCAATTCTGAAGCTTTCTTAATTGTTTCGAGTGTTAAGCGACTATCATCCGTACGATATTCGACGTACACACCCGTTCCTTTTAAGCCCTCTGCTCGAATAAGTGGTTCACGTTTCAATGATTCTTCTTTGTTTAGCATAAATTTTCTTTCAGAACGTTTGACACGTGCTAGAAAGTCATACATATCTAACCCAATAGCGGTTGTTAACGGACCAAATGTACCGCCTTTATAAAAAGGAAGAACCATTTTTAAAGGTGTTGTAATTTGTGGGGCATTTTCATAAACTACCGCACGTTCCTGTCCGACTTCCGCAACCGTTTTCACTTCAAACTGTTGTAAATAACGTAAGCCACCGTGTACTAGTTTCGTCGAACGACTTGACGTTCCAGAACTGAAATCACGCATCTCAACCATTCCCATATCCAAGCCGCGCGTGACACCATCTAGAACTATACCAGCTCCTGTAATACCACCACCAATCACTAAAATATCTAACTCTTTTTCTGACATTTTTTTCAAGTTATTCACTCGAGTTTCTTCAGAAAATATCATACGACTCACCTCTCTAAATCATTCTTTTTTACCTTTCAATTAGATACATTTATTATCCATAATTAAAAGATAATTTTATTATACCCCTATTTAATATGTTTGTACAGTAAAACATCACAAAGAATTAAACCGATTAAAAATCGTGAATCAACAAACTTGTAAGCGATATCCTTACAATAGATTGTGAAAAAACAACCAATCCTTTTATACTCTTCATTTATCCCATTTTAAAAGAAAAAATTATTTTATTTCATCACTTTTTTATCATGTTTTTTATAAGGTGTTTAATAAAAGATAACAAAAAAGAAGAAGCACACAAACTGAGCTTCTTCTTTATATATATTTTCGAAAAATGACTATACCATTTTACTGTTTAGTCAGAAAATTCCGTATTTTTTACTACCATAGCAATTCCCATACCACCACCGATACAAAGGGAAGCAACGCCATATTTCGCGTTCTTTTCTCTTAGAATATGAATTAATGTCACTAAAATACGACTACCCGATGCCCCAATTGGATGTCCAAGTGCAATAGCCCCACCTTTGATATTCGTTTTTTCCAGCAAACTTTCTTCTGATACCGCATGTTGTGTGCTTAATTCTTTTAACACCGCAATGCTTTGTGAAGAAAAAGCTTCATTTATTTCTAAATAATCAATATCTGACAGTGAGAGTTTCGCCATTGCAAGAGCTGACTCAATCGCTTTGACCGGTCCTAGTCCCATACGTAGCGGATCGACACCACTTTGACCAATTCCGATGATTTCTACTAATGGTGTAAGTTGCTCTTGCTCTACCACACTATCCGATGCTAAAACGACTGCGCTTGCACCGTCATTAATCCCAGAAGCATTTCCAGCTGTCACATTTCCATCGTTTTTAAATGCCGGTCGAAGGCGTGCTAGCTTTTCTAAAGAGGTTTTTCGATTGGGATACTCGTCTTCTGAAAACCATTCTTCTTTTCCTCTAACGGATACTTTTACTGGAGCAATTTCGCGAACAAAAGCCTTGTCATCCACAGCAGCAATCGCTTTTTGCTGAGAATGAAACGCATAGTTATCCTGTTCTTCACGACTAATGACAAACTCTTCAGCTAATTGTTCTGCAGTAAGCCCCATGTGATAATGATAATGACTATCAATTAAGCCATCGAAAATAAGACTATCAATCAAGCTGCGCTCGCCCATTTTCAAGCCACTGCGTGTTTCTTTAGGCAATAAGTAAGGGGCCTGACTCATCGACTCCATTCCCCCTGCCACGATAATCTTTGCTAATCCCGCTTGTATCTGCGCATAGCCATTTATCATCGCCTTCATGCCACTGCCACACACCATATTGACACTATGTGCCACTACTGAATCTGGAAGTCCTGCACCTAGACTAGCTTGTCTGGCTGGTCCTTGTCCCTGACCTGCACTTAAAACATGTCCCATTATCACTTCATCGACTTGATGACCCGTAACTTTAGCACTTTCAAGCGCCGCTTGAATAGCCACACTTCCTAACTCACTGGCTGATTTATTTTTTAAACTCCCCATAAAAGAACCTATGGGCGTTCTCTTTGCCCCAACTACATAAACTTTCATCGTCGTTTCATCCTTTCGCGTTCGGATTCGATAATCGTTTATATTTTAACTGAAAAAACAACAGAATACTATTCTGTCACACACAATTAAAGAGTTATTTAACAATTATCTGACAAGATTGTAAGGATAAATCGCCATTCTCTCTCTCAGTTACGACTTAAAATAAGGTATACTGAACATATGAATCATGAAAAAGGAGCGAGTATGATGCTATTAGAATTAAAAGATGTCTCAAAAGTCTATCACGGTGCCGTTCCTGTGGAGGCCCTTAAAAAAATTGACTTGCGCGTCGATAGTGGCGAATTTGTCAGTATTATGGGGCCTTCTGGAAGCGGAAAGACAACCTTATTAAACTTAATTGCCACATTAGATACCCCTTCAAGAGGAGAACTATTAATAGCCAATCAACAACCTCATCGCTTATCAAAAGATAAGCTTGCAGCCTTTAGACGCCAAGAATTAGGCATCGTTTTTCAGCAATTTAACTTATTAAAAACACTGACCGTTATTGAAAATATCATGTTACCACTCACATTAGATGGTATTGCTCCTACCGAGTGTCTAACACAAGCCCATAAAATCATGATTGAACTCGATATCAGTCACTTGGCAAATAAACGTATTTATGAAATATCTGGCGGAGAAGCGCAACGCGTAGCAATCGGACGGGCGCTGATTCATCAGCCACAGTTACTCCTCGCTGACGAACCAACCGGGAATTTAGACTCAAAAGCGGCGATGCACGTCATGCAGTTATTTGAAAAACTTAATCAAGAAAAACAAATTACCACCTTGATGGTGACGCATGATCCTGTTTCAGCTAGTTATTCCAAACGCGTCATTTTTATTAAAGACGGACAATTTTATAATGAACTTTATTGCGGCGACAACCGTGAGGCTTTTTATCAGAAAATACTAGATGTATTGAGTCATCTGGGAGGGAAACATCATGACATTCAGACAACTCATTTTTCGTAATGTCTTTCGCAACGGCCGGTCATTTGCCTCTTATTACTTTAGCAGTACGTTTTCCATTATGATATTTTTTCTCGTTTCCACCATTGCTCATCATCCGATGTTAAAAAAAGAAATCGATACACTTAGTTATGATCCCATCTCATTACTAACTGCCGCAGCTTTTGGTGTGGCTCAAGTTGTCATTATTTTAATGTCGATTATCTTCTTAGGTTACGCCTTCAATATTTTTATCAAAAGTCGAGAACAAGATTTGGCAACCTATCTCATTTTAGGTATGTCGCCTTATAAATTAAAAATCATGCTCATCGCAGAAAATATGATAATCGCCTGCGCTAGTTTCATAAGTGGTATTAGTATCGGCTTACTCTTTACGAAATTTCTTTTTCTTATCGCTCAAACAGTATTGCTACTAGAGCAACCATTAACGATGTATTGGCCACAAGCCTCTTTTAACAGGACGCTAAAGGTTTATGGAACGCTTTTTTTCATCATTACGATTGTCACCTTAATTCGACTGAAATCAAAAAAATTAAATCTCATTCTTCAAACACAGGGAGCAATGGCGCCACCTCCAAAACATTCTTGGTTGCTAGGTATAACCAGCTTACTATGTATAGGCGTCGGTTATCGACTCGTGTGGGAATTTGTTAATCAAGATTATTATGCTTACCCACTCTTATTACTTATGGGCGTGTTAATAACGATTTTAGGAACCTACCTTTTTTTCAAACAATTTACTATTCTCGTTTTATCACGCATTAAAAAACATCCATCTATTTATCGTGGACGCTATCTATTAGTTATGAATCAATTACTTTATCGTATTAAAGATAATGCCAATATGTATTTTTTAATTGCTACTTTCGCTGCCATCGCTTTTGTCGCAACGGGAACGACACTTTCCTTAAACGGCTCTGAATTTGCTGGCCAAACAGAACTCTCATTTGCTTATACTTATCAGTATCAGCAAGATAAGACACGACCAGACGTTTCAAAACTCCATGAGCAAAATATTGACATTATCGAACAAGAAATAAAAAAAGCTGGCTATGATTATATCAAACAAACACCTGATACACGAATCATCGTAACTTTTACCGATGACTCAACAGATACTCCTACGTCTATGCCTTATCAGGTACTCTCTTTATCGACTTACAATGAAATGGCGCGTTTCAAAAAAGAAGAAACGCTATCTTTGAAATCTGATAATGAGCTTTATCTCATGACTGGAACTGCTTTCGAACACGATGAAACCTCAAAAATCGTCCCTTTGAATCACGTTTCCCATCAAACCATTTATTACCAAGGAAGCTCTCAAAAAATGACCGTACACCCTAGAAATCATGACTATCGTTTTGAATGGGTCAACCCCACTGTGATAGTCACCGATAAAATGTACGAAGAAATCTCACAACGTTATTTGGCTTCGACAGACAAGCAAACAGAGACGCTATCAGCGCCGACAGAGCATCTCACGCTGATACATTTTAATGAATGGCAACAAGCGGCAAACGTTTATCACGCAGTAGAAAAAAAATTAGGAACAAAATCTAGAGAAATCAATCAAAAACTCGACCTACTTTATAACAAAACACAAGGACATCAATTATTGACATCAAAAGAATCACAACAACTACAACAGCTTGAGCAACAATCGTTTAGCCTCTCTTCTTTATATTTCACTTGGCTGACACTCAAGCAAACAAACGGATTGATTCTTATCGTGAGCTTTTTACTCGGTGCCGTCTTTTTTGTTTTTGCTGCAAGTATTAGTTACTTCAGACTATTTGGTGGCTTAAAAGAAGAGGCTGACTACTACCAAACTTTGTATTTCATTGGCGTCGGGCCTACTGAACAAAAAAGAATCGTGTCTATTGAACTATTTTTAATGTTCTTTTTACCATTAATTATTGCGACGTCCCATTTCACTATGGCCACTTTCGCTTTAAAAAGATTACTTGGTGCCACCACACTGGTAAAACCCTGGCTTCAAGTAATCATGTGGTACTTCTTTTTCCAATCACTCTTCTTTTTCTTTTCACGACGTCGTTACTTATTTCATTTAAAAACTTATGCAAAATAAAAGACGTTTCTAGCTTAGCTAGAAACGTCTTTTTTATTTAAGTCTAACTGCCGTACCGCTACACGTCACCATTAACATACCATTATCTGAGCCAAGCACTTCATAGTCCATTTTAGAACCAATCACTGCATCAGCACCTAGGTAAGCAGCACGCTCACCCATTTCCGCCAAGGCTTCCTCTCTGGCTTGCAACAATTCCTTTTCATACCCTTTAGAGCGTCCACCAAACATGTTACGGAACCCTGCTCCCATGTCTTTAAACATATTGATTCCGGTAATGACTTCTCCAAAAACAATGCCTTCATACCCTACAATTTCTTTCCCTTTAATTTTGTCTGTTGTAGTAATAATCACTCAATCTCCTCCTAACATTCTATTTACAGTTATTATAGCAAAGAGAGATGATTGAAACATCCGACTTGAGAACCATTTATTAAGAACGGAAGAAAGGATTTGTTTCGATTTCTTTACCAATCGTCGAAGCACCGCGATGCCCTGGATAGACAGCATAGTCTTTTGGCAACGTGAACAGTTCAGATTTGATTACTTCTAACAACTGTTTGCCGTCTCCAAATGGTAAATCAGAGCGCCCCACACTCCCAGCGAATAATGCGTCACCACTAACCACAAAGCGAGCTTCTGGGAAAATAAAACTCACACTCCCTGGAGAGTGTCCTGGCGTATGAACCACTTTAAACGTCATGCCACCTAACGTATAATCTTTAAGTTCAAATTCATGCTCTGCAGGTGCCACTACGATATCTTTCATTCCCGGATGTCTTCCAGAAAGATTTAACGTCGGATTGCCTAACCATTCTTGTTCGATTGGATGGACATATACTGGAATATCATAGGTATGACGAATCGTTTCCACTGCACCGATGTGGTCATAATGCGTATGTGTTAATAATATCGCAACCGGCTTTCGCCCTAGCTCTTCTACTATACGCTTAATTTCTACCTCATCCTCACCTGGATCTACTATCAACATCGATTCGTCATTGTAAATAAAATAACAGTTTTCTTCAACTGGTCCTGTTACTAATTGTTTAATTTCAATCATTTTTATCGACTCCTTTTCTACTCCTTCAGTATAACTAATCTACACAATTCTTGCCAATCATTTTATTCTCCTTAAAGGATATGCTATGATAAATAGAGTATTCACAAGAAAGGAAGAGGGTTTCGTGGGTAAAGATATTCAAGATTATTTAGACAAGGGCATTAAAGGCGCGCCTGAGTTGAAACCGCATGAAAAAAAACGCTATTTAGGAGAATTTGAAGAGCGTATTCTACTAGCTATTCAAAACAAGGAAATGACCTCTACTGCAGCACAAAAACATGCCGAAGAAGTCATTTTGGCACAACCCGGACATGCTTTAAAAATAAACAGCAGTGCACCAACTAAGGCACGGATGGCTTTTATAAAAATCGCACAGAAACATGACGTCCCGTTTACTATCATTCAAACAGACCAAAATGAGTTGGATGCTATTGGTGTCGTTTACGTAGCAGATACCGCCGTCAACTATCCAGATTTTTTATATCAATCATCTAAAACGACCACCACTTCATATCTCAACCAAAAAGAAAATCACACAACCAAGACGACTAGCTTTTTTGAACGCTTCAAATAAAGACATCAACGTGTGTCTTTATTTTTTTTGCGGATATAGTGGCAAAGTCATCACATCATACTCGTGAGGGGCTAGCCCCGTCATGGTAATCCCTAATAAACGAATAGCTAATGATTGCGTCTCAATTGTCATACTTTCCCAAATCTCTTTAGCTAGATAGAACAAATCTTCTTCTCGATGAATAAAATACGGTAAACTGCGCCGTTTTGTCACCGTTTCAAACTCACTATTTCTCACTTTTAAAACGATAATTTGACCGTGTAACCTATTTTTACTTAAATGTTGTGCGAGTAAATAAGCAATTTCACGTAATTTCACCATAACCTCTTCCTCCGTTCTTAACGGCGGATTAAATGTCCGTTCACGACCTAAAGATTTACGCTCGCGATTAGGATTAACAGGACGATTGTCCACGCCTCTAACTCGGCGATACAAATGATAGCCCATCTTACCAAACTCTTGAATCAACCTCATTTCTTCCCATTGATATAAATCTTCTCCAGTGAAAATCCCACGCTCATGCATGCGTGGTAGCGTCTTTCTTCCGACTCCTTGGAACTTATCAATCGGTAATCCACGTAAAAAAGAAACTGCTTCATCTGGCAAGACCACCGTTTGACCGCGTGGTTTTTGATAATCCGAAGCTAACTTAGCAATAAATTTATTATAACTAACACCAGCTGAACAGGTTAAGTGTAATTCTCGCCAAATATCTCGTTGAATCAACGTCGCAATTTTAATCGCACTAGTACTCCCTATTTTGTTTTCAGTAACATCTAGATATGCTTCATCAAGCGATAGTGGTTCAATCATATCCGTATAGCGATGAAAAATAGCATGAATCTTCGCAGAAACTTCACGATAATAATTTAAATCTCCTTTTACAAAATTAGCATGCGGACAGAGTTCATACGCTTTTTGTGCGCTCATAGCAGAATGTATCCCATACTGTCGTGCTTCATAATTCGCCGTTGTAACGACACCACGACCATTGGTTTCTTTTGGATGACGAGCAATAACAAGCGGTTTCCCTCTTAATTCTGGACGATCTCGTTCTTCAATCGACGCATAAAAAGCATCCATATCGATATGAATAATTTTACGAGTAGTATCATTTTTTAAAGGAATTCGTATTTCCACCGTCGCTGCCCTCCTCACTATATCTTAGATTGTAACTCTTCCCTCTATTATACCACGAACATTCGTTCTTATAAAATCAAAAAAAAGACACTAACCATTGTTAGTGTCTTATGACCCGTACGGGACTCGAACCCGTGTTACCGCCGTGAAAGGGCGGTGTCTTAACCGCTTGACCAACGGGCCTTAAAAAAACGGAGAAGGAGGGATTTGAACCCTCGCGCCGGTTTCCCGACCTACACCCTTAGCAGGGGCGCCTCTTCAGCCTCTTGAGTACTTCCCCAAATGGGCCTAAATGGACTCGAACCATCGACCTCACGCTTATCAGGCGTGCGCTCTAACCAGCTGAGCTATAGGCCCCAAGAAAATTTATTGTGATTACAATAAAGCGGGTGACGAGAATCGAACTCGCGACAACAGCTTGGAAGGCTGTAGTTTTACCACTAAACTACACCCGCACCTTACCAAATGGCTCGGGACAGAATCGAACTGCCGACACACGGAGCTTCAATCCGTTGCTCTACCAACTGAGCTACCGAGCCGAGACGGTTCCGACGGGAATCGAACCCGCGATCTCCTGCGTGACAGGCAGGCATGTTAACCCCTACACCACGGAACCAATTGCGGGAGTAGGACTTGAACCTACGACCTTCGGGTTATGAGCCCGACGAGCTGCCAACTGCTCCATCCCGCGATATTTTTAAAAGGAGGATGAGGGATTCGAACCCCCGCACGCTTTTACACGCCTGACGGTTTTCAAGACCGTTCCCTTCAGCCAGACTTGGGTAATCCTCCATATTATAATTATAAATGACCCGTACGGGACTCGAACCCGTGTTACCGCCGTGAAAGGGCGGTGTCTTAACCGCTTGACCAACGGGCCTTATTTATTATGGGCCTAAATGGACTCGAACCATCGACCTCACGCTTATCAGGCGTGCGCTCTAACCAGCTGAGCTATAGGCCCCAAGAAAATTTTATTGTCATTACAATAAAGCGGGTGACGAGAATCGAACTCGCGACAACAGCTTGGAAGGCTGTAGTTTTACCACTAAACTACACCCGCATAAAATAAACGGTTCCGACGGGAATCGAACCCGCGATCTCCTGCGTGACAGGCAGGCATGTTAACCCCTACACCACGGAACCAATTGCGGGAGTAGGACTTGAACCTACGACCTTCGGGTTATGAGCCCGACGAGCTGCCAACTGCTCCATCCCGCGATATTTTTAAAAAGGAGGATGAGGGATTCGAACCCCCGCACGCTTTTACACGCCTGACGGTTTTCAAGACCGTTCCCTTCAGCCAGACTTGGGTAATCCTCCGTATTATAATTATTAATGGACCTTGTAGGACTCGAACCTACGACCGAACGGTTATGAGCCGTTTGCTCTAACCAACTGAGCTAAAGGTCCAAGTTCTAGCTAAATCAAGATCGCGGCGGAGGGGATCGAACCCCCGACCTCCCGGGTATGAACCGGACGCTCTAGCCAGCTGAGCTACACCGCGTAATTATAAAAATCGGGAAGACAGGATTCGAACCTGCGACCCCTTGGTCCCAAACCAAGTGCTCTACCAAGCTGAGCTACTTCCCGTATACCTTTGTTAAACGCACCCAAGAGGAGTCGAACCCCTAACCTTCTGATCCGTAGTCAGACACTCTATCCAATTGAGCTATGGGTGCATCAGTGATATATCATCACTATGCCGAGGACCGGAATCGAACCGGTACGGTAAAAACTTACCGCAGGATTTTAAGTCCTGTGCGTCTGCCAGTTCCGCCACCCCGGCTTGTTTTAATATTGCTATTAAAAAGCGGAAAACGGGGTTCGAACCCGCGACCCCCACCTTGGCAAGGTGGTGTTCTACCACTGAACTATTTCCGCAAAAATGCCGGCTAAAGGACTTGAACCCTCGACCCTCTGATTACAAATCAGATGCTCTACCAACTGAGCTAAGCCGGCGCTTTCCTAAAGTGCGGGTGAAGGGACTTGAACCCCCACGCCGTTAGGCGCTAGATCCTAAATCTAGTGCGTCTGCCAATTCCGCCACACCCGCATCGTTTTATAATGACCCGTACTGGGCTCGAACCAGTGACCCTCTGATTAAAAGTCAGATGCTCTACCAACTGAGCTAACGAGTCATAAATGGAGGTTAACGGGTTCGAACCGCTGACCCCCTGCTTGTAAGGCAGGTGCTCTCCCAGCTGAGCTAAACCTCCAGATAAAAAACACAAGCGTGGCAACGTCCTACTCTCACAGGGGGCAACCCCCCACTACCATCGGCGCTAAGAAGCTTAACTACTGTGTTCGATATGGGAACAGGTGTATCCTTCTTGCTATCGCCACCACACT
>NZ_NGJW01000010.1 GCF_003987555.1 Vagococcus lutrae
AGAACATGAAATTAAGAATATTCATGATGAATCGCCTTATTGAAGTAAAATAAAAAAGATGAATGGAACGAGTTCCACTCATCTTTCGACTTCATTTTGACTCATCAGTCCTATTTGACAAAGAGCCATAAAAGATACATGTTTGTTACGTCGTCTTTATAGCAAGTTTTTTAATTCTTCATAACCAGTTCTGGTATCATACTCAGAATCTGCTTCTATTGCTTCGATTATATTTTTATGATATAAATCTGGATTTGCAGCATATTGGTCGTATAAATCAGCTTTCTTAACAGGTTGCTGATTTATTCCTTCGACCATTTGATATTCATCATGCGTCACTCTTACTATCCCTTCTATAGGGGTTACTGTCTCTTCATCATAGTGAAACAAATAGATACATAAATACTTATGCGTATTTCATCGTTTGTCCACTTTTCAATAGTATTCTTCAAATAAGTAGAATCTTTTAAAGGTGATTATCATTCAATCTTATCACATCGGTAGCAACATTATTAATAAAATCCTCATCATGTTCTACTATCAACATTGTTGGTTTTACCGATTGAATCAAGTCTTCTAATTGTTCTCGATTAAAAACATCTAAATAATTAAGAGGTTCATCCCAGACGTAAAGATCTGCCGGTATAAGTAATGATTTTGCAATCTCAACTCTTTTTCTCTGACCCATACTCATATTTTCAATCCGGTTAAAAAGAGCGTCACGTTCAATCCCTAAACTTACCAAATTACTTAAAAAATTTTCATAAGATATAGTATTCTCTTGGGCAAAGTCGTGTAAACTTCCCTCATTGTCTTCATAATTTTGACTCACATAGCTAATTATTAGTCCGCTAGGTTTAGTGATTGCACCTGTCGCGTTACCATTAAACTCTCCAAACATATGTTGTAGTATTGAAGTCTTACCAGAACCATTTCCACCTTGAATTACTAATCGATCCCCTCTTTTAAGCTCAAATGATAACGGCATGAATAACGCCTTATCATAACCTAATTGTAATTCATCGACTGTTAAGATTCGTTGATGATGACGTGGTTGATAATTCATCATCAACGAGTTTTCATATTCGATATTTTTAAGCAACTCACGTTTTTCGACTAATCGTTTTTCCATACGTCCCTCAATTGTTTTTGAGCGTTTCATCGTTCTAGCAGCTCGAGCACCAATAAACCCTTTATCGCCAGAAATACCGCTTCCTTTTTTCCTCGAATCACCATACTTTTCTTTTTCTTTGTGATGTGACCACTTCGCTTTTTCTCGTGATGTTTTTTGAAGCCTATCTATTTCTTTCGACAATTTATGATTACTTTGTTTTTCAAATTCATCTCGATATTTCTTTTGTTCTTCGTAAGTAGTAAAATTCCCTTGATATAAAATCAATTGATTTCTTTCGATAGATAATACATGATCTACAATCTCATCCACAAAAGCACGGTCATGACTTACTAAAATAAACCCTTGTTGCTTGTCTTTTAAATATTGGCCAACTTGTTTTCTTGACTTCAAATCCAAATGATTTGTAGGCTCATCTATTAAAGGAAAAGACTGATTATCTGCAAATAGCAAAGCTAATAACACTTTTGTTTGCTCACCACCAGATAAACTAATAAACGGCCGCAAAAGTACTGTCTTATCTAAGTTTAATAGTGTTAGTTCTCGTTCAATTTTCCAAAAATCAGCTTCTGAAAGTTCTTGAAGTACCTCTTCAACCGATTGTCGCTTATCTCTTACTGTCTGTGGAAAATACTGAAAATTTAATGTATGCTTTATTTCACCGCTGTACGCATACTTATCTTGCAACAAATTCAATAAAGTAGTTTTACCTCGACCATTTCGGCCAATCAACCCCAGTTTCCATTCAGTTTGTAAAACTAAATTAGTCTTTTCAAATAAGTTTGTTATTTGATTATCAAAACCAAATGTTAAATTTTTAATCTCAATTGTTGACATCCAATCCCCCCATCTTGTCTTTAGACAATTAACTTACCTATTTTCAAGATGGACAAGTAAAAAGGGACACAAAAAGACCCTCTATTGTAAACTTTCACCAATCTTGAAAATCTGCACACTACTCCTAAATAGTAGTCTGAATGCAGCTTCAACAAAATTAGCTTAGTTATACAATAGAAAATCCCTCACTGTAGTTTATTTTTTAAAAATATAACATTTATTAAATTTTTTAGCAAGTTAAACGATATTAAAGTTTCTATGCAAACTATCTTCGTTAAGTAATTACACCAAATCTGATGACTTAAAAATATCTAATGAGTAGATTTTAGATTGAGGTTGCAAAACTTTTATTATGAGTAATTACTTGTTCGTTATTCCCTCATACAATCTTATTGAATCAGTAAAACTAAAATAAAAATACTCATATCAATACTTTAAAACGCGTATACTATGGATTTAAATCATTTGAAAACATAAAACTAGGAGTATTCATGATTAATCACCTCATTGAAGAGAAACAAAAAAAGATGAATGGAACAAATGCCACTCATCTTTCGACTTCATTTTAACTCATCAGTCCTATTTGACAAAGAACCCTAAAAAAGACTCACTTCTTTTTAATAACTATTAGTCATACTGAATCACAGTTGCAGAACCGCCATCAAAAAAAGCTGCAATATTTTCTAAGGAGGTTATCACTGCTTTACTATCGGGGCTCTTTTCTACAAATTCTATTGTTGCTTCAACTTTAGGCAACATACTCCCAGGAGCAAATTGCTCCTCCTTTATCCATTGTTTTAATTGACTAATTGTCACCTCTTCTAACTTTTCTTCATTCGGAAGATTATAGTTGATAAAGACATGATCTACACCTGTTAAGATTAATAGATAATCAGCTTCTACTAATTCTGCTAATTTAGCAGAGGCAAAATCTTTATCAATCACCGCTTCAACGCCTTGCAATCTTTGCTCTTTCTGAACAACAGGAATACCGCCACCTCCTGAAGAAATCGTAATAACATCTTGAGAGACAAGTTTTTTGATTACCTGATGCTCAACAATACTTATTGGTTTAGGTGAAGGCACAACTTTACGATAACCACGTCCAGCGTCTTCGATATATCGTTCTGTACTAGTTGCAGCTTTTCTCTGTGCCTCTTCTTCTGTTAAGAACGGGCCTATCGGTTTAGTTGGATTTTCAAAAGCCGGATCATCGTGATTAACAATAACCTGTGTGACTATCGACACAACATCTTGTTCCAATCCAGCCTCAACCAAAGCTTCTCTCAATGTTTTCTGTAACCAATAACCAATGCTCCCCTGGGTCATTGCTACACAGGTATCTAACGGTAAAGCGGGGTTTGCTGTCGAGTCACTCGCAGCTTGTTGCAAGAGCAAATTACCAACTTGTGGTCCATTTCCATGGCTGATAATTAATTGAAACCCTTGTTTAATTAGTTCAACTAGATGTTTACTCGTTTGACGCAATGCTTTCATTTGCCCCTGAGCAGTCGGATCATCCGTCAAAATAGCATTCCCACCTAGTGCTACTACTACTTTTTTACTCATAATTCCCTCCACTGTACATTTTACTTATTATTTGTCTCTTAAAATGGTCCATAGCCAATAAAATAAGCGATTAATAAGAACACTACTCCTAAAATCATCCATACGGTAATGATTGGCATCACAAATTTCAACCACTTTTGATAAGGTATTTTAGATATTGATAATTGTGCCATTAAAATACCTGATGTCGGAATTACTGAATCCATTAATCCCGCTCCAAATTGATACGCTAAAACTGCTGTTTGACGTGTGACACCGGCAGCATCAGCTAAAGGCACCATGATAGGCATTGTCGCTGCTGCTTGGCCACTTCCTGAAGGAATTAAGAAATTAATAATGATTTGAATGAAATACATACCAATTCCAGCTAGCGCACCAGGCAAGATTGTAATAATACTTGTTAAGTGATAAATAATAGTATCTAATATAATACCTTCTGACATGACAACTAACACACCTCTAGCTACGACAATTGTCAACGCTGCAAAAAGCATTTCTTTTGCTCCCTCGACAAACAAATCAGCGATTTTCCCAAAAGGAATTCTCCCTACCATGCCACTAATGATTCCCATTCCTAGAAAAACAGCACCTAACTCTGGAATAAACCATTGCCATTTAAAAACACCAACCGATAGTAAGACAAAACTAGCTATAAAAACTAACGTGACATAACCATGTTGTTTTGTAAAAATAATTTCTTCAATTTCATTTCCTTGTTCTTCTTTCTCTTTCAACTCTAACTCATAAATATAACTTTTTTCTGGCTCTTTTTTTATTCGATTCGCATATCTCACTACCATCCAAGAGGTAACGCTCCAGTACACAAAAAAGATAATCAAACGTAACCATGCCCCTGAAAATAAAGGTAACTCAGCAATTTCTTGTGATATCCCAACTGTGAAAGGATTCATGACGCCCGCGTTAAAACCCGCAGCAGCCCCTAATTGGATCATCGCCATACCAACTAGACCATCATAGCCTAGTTGGCGTGCAAGCGACATTCCTAAAATCAGTAACACAATGGTTTCCTCGTTTAAGCCAATAGTGGAACCTGTAATACTTAAAATCAACATCACAATAGGAATCGTTAAATATTCTTTTCCTTCAAATAAATCTGCTAATCGCTTTATCCCAGCTTTTAACATACCTGTCTCATTGATGATGGTAAAAGATCCGCCCGCAATTAATATAAAGAACACAATCTCTTGAACATCTGCAAACGCTGTGAAAAAAGATCTTAAAAACTTAAATGGTCCAATTGGAGATTTGTCAACAAAATGAAAGGAATCAGCTACAATCATTGTCCTCCCATTTACTAGTTCTCTTTCAAACATACCCGCCGGTATAATCCATGACAATAGGGCCATTATTAACATAATCGAAACAAGAAGGACCAACGTATTGATCGTCTTCATTGCGAAGTTGCTTCCTTTTTCTTTTGTTTTCATAATCATCCACCTTAAACCATTTTGTTTCGCTATCAGCTCTTTACTTTTATGTGTTAATACGGTTGATTATTAGTCAAAAATTTGCTTATTGACTAATTTGTTTACCTTATCGTATTCTCCACTTAGGAAATGAACGATATTCTCACATGATACCCGTTGTAATTTAGCTACTGAGGTCGTGGTATAAAAAGCAGCGTGTGGAGTAACAATCACATTAGAACGTCCCACTAAAGGATGATGTTTCAAATCGGGAGTTTCATCACTTAAAACATCTACCGCAGCTCCTTTGAGTAACTTTTCATCTAAAGCTTTCACTAAATCTTCTTCCACGACACTCGCGCCTCTCCCCATATTAATAAAATATGGATTCTTTTTAGCATGAGCAAATAATGAATAATCAAAATAATCGTAATTCGTTTCATTCAAGTTCATATGGTTACAAATTACATCAGAAGTCATGACAAGCTCTTCTTTAGACACTTGTTTAACTCCTTGTTGTGAAAAAATTTCATCATTGATAAACGGATCATGAGCGATGACCCGCATGCCTAATGCTTTTGCTCTTTTCCCCACTTGTTTGCCGATTTTTCCAAAACCAACAATGCCTAATGTCATTTCTTCAATACGCGGATTTTCACCAGCAGAAGCATACTCCCAAATATAATCCTGTTCGACATTATACGTATGCGTTTTCAAATTTTTGACCAGCATCGCCATTGTCGCAATGGTAAATTCTGCCACATCTTCAGAGCAATATTCTCCAACTGGGCACACGCCAATCTGACGTTGATTCGCTTCTTCTAAATCGACATTGTCGTAACCTGTTGCGTTCATTGAAATGATTTTCAACTGAGGTGCATGATTAAGCGCCTCTTCATTCATTGGGATAAACCCTGTCAATAAAGCATCCGCATCGACAATCGCCTCGTAAAAAGCTGCTAGGTGTTTATCCGAATATTCGTGAATTTGAATCTCGCAATTTTTTAATCCTTTTACTAATATCTCCTGCTCATAGTCATGTGAGGGCATCATTGAGTCAGGATAGTCTGCAATCAGGATTTTATATCGTTTAGTCATATTTATTGAACCGAACTTCTTCTAATAGGATAAGTCATGCAGTGTGGGCCCCCACCACCTTTTAGGATTTGCTCCAATGGCAATTCAATGACTTCTAAACCAACGGCACGCATATCTTCATTCACGGTTCTGTTGTTCTTAATACCTAACACTTTATTGTTCCCTAGTGCTTGTACATTACAACCATGTTTAAAGATCAGTTCTTTTGGCACATCAATGATTGTAAAATCACGTCGTTTTAACATATTGATAAACCAGAATGGTAAAACTTCAGTCGCGGCAATACACACTTTATCTGCGACAATATTAAAGGCCATATCTAGATGTAAGTATTCAGGAGCTAAGGGTACACCAACTACCGTGTAACCAAATTTCATAAGTTGTTCTCTTAAATTGTCTACTCCTGCACGGTCAGTACGGTCAACTAAACCAAATGCTAAGGTATGTTCATCAATCATAAAGAAATCCCCACCTTCAAAACATCCCGCATTACAACGTGCTACAATTGGAACACCTAGTTCTTTTAATTTAGCCTCATATAATTCCGTTTCAACTTGACGAGCTGGATGACGGAACTTACCAATAATTGCCCCTTCTTTTACCATAGCACCAAAGTCACGTGCAAACGTCATGACTTCATATTCCGGATTTGCTTCCACTTCAACGACTTCGACACCATTATCTTTATAGGCTTGAATCATTGTCTCCCATTCTTTCACCATCAAGTCATTTTCTTCAGTTTCACCTTTTTCCATCCAACTTTTAGTGATTTCATTAATGGCATTAAACACATAATATTTTGGTGAACAAACGATGACTTTTTCTAAAGGATTTGTTGCATTACTGACATAAGTTTTTTTTGACATGTTGATCTTCCTCTCTTATTTTTATATCCATATACTTAATAATATAAAGCCAATACTCACAATTGAAAAAACAACTAATGGTTTTTTAGATGCTTTTAACCACGTAACATAATCTACTTTAACTAACGATGTAGTAGTCATCACGATAATCGATGTCGGCATTACCATTTTGACTAAACCTAACGCCACATTATAAATCATGATTGTTGTTGCTTCACCTATGCCTGCAAACAAACCTAACGGCGCCATAATCGCCATTGTTGCTGCTGCTAATCCAGTCGAACTTGGAATGAATGAAGCAAAGATGATATAAATACACAAGGCTAATAACACATAAGCAATCGGTGAAAACCCAGACAAGAACCCTTCACTAGAATGCAAAATCGTATCGGTAATATTAGCATCTGTCATTAATACTTGAATGCCTCTTGCTAAAGGAATAATAAAAGCTGTCGAAACTAAACTCGCTGCGCCTTTAATAAAAATATCAATAATTTTATCTGTACTATAACCCGATATATAACCTGTCACAAATGTCATGATAATCAAAAGAACGTTTATTTCATTGAAATACCACTCGCCAAATGGTACCAAATTAGAACCAATTAGTTTACCAATCACTGGTAAATTTTCCATCCATTGAGTGAAGGTAATGAAAAATGTCCAATTTTCATTAAGTGATGTCCAAGGAACCAATGCAATAATCATGATTACAAATGTTAGAATAAATAGTATAAACGCTGTACGTTGTTTTTTTGTTAATTCTTGTTCTTCAGAATCTGCTTGAACAAATTCCGCCATTTCTTCTTCCCGTCGCGCATACTGATAAGAATTTTTTGGATCCATTTTGACTTTTTTTGCATAAAGACAAATGACATATGAAACAGTTGCTTGTAATACTACAAAAAAGATAGCTCTTAAAATAATACCTTCACCTGGACTAACACCAGCAATACCAGCCGCAATTCCTGTAGAGAATGGATTTACTATAGATGAGATACAACCGGCTTGAGTTCCAAAAATAACAATCATTAACACTGTAATACTATCTAGTCCTAATGACAACATTATCGGCATAAACATCATCACATAAACGAATCCTTCTTCATATGCTCCTTGAACGGTTCCAAACACACCCATAATAAAAACGAGAATGGTTATTAATAGGTTAATATTATCTTTATTCGCCATTGCTATTTTCTTCAATCCTGCATTAATCGCGCCTGTTTCATCCATTAATTCTAAGAAACTACCGAATAACATGACATTTAAAGAAATTGTAATCGCTCCAGAAATGGTATCACTCCCAACCATGCCGATGATTGGTGCAATAATCACATTCCAAATGCCTTGAGGATTAGCTGGAACTGGCTTGTAAGTTCCTGAAATTGTACGACCTGCTTCATCTACTAAATATTTTCCACTAGGTATAAACCATGTTAAAATCGCGACTAAAATGAGAATAAAAAACAAAATGACATATGTATTGGGCATTTTAAATTTCTTAGCTTTAACGGGTTCTGATGCCATCGACTATCACCTTCCATTTTATATAATAGGGAACCCTCACAACTAAGTGAGGGAACGTGTTAATTTGCGTATGCTGCGATGATTGCTTTTATCGAATGCATTCTATTCTCACCTTGATCAAAAATAACAGATTGTTCTGATTCCATTACTTCATCTGTCACTTCTAAGTCACGATAAGCTGGTAAACAATGCATGAAAATAGCATCAGGTTTAGCTTTACTCATAGCCTCTGCGTCAATTAAGTATGGTTTAAAGGCTGCCTTCAACGCAGCAACTTCCTCATCACTTTGTCCCATACTATACTGCGACATGCCATAAACGATATCCGCATCTTTCAGGCCTTTATCAAAATCTTGCGTAAATTCAATATGGGCCCCGCTTATTTTAGCTCGTCGTTCTGTTTCTGCTAAAATTTCAGGATCTGCTTTTAAGCCTTCTGGCACAACAATACTCAAATCCATACCAAATGTTGCTGCAAAAATCATTGTGGTATAAGCAACGTTATAAAGATTACCTACATAACATATTTTCAGATCAGTTAATCGTCCTTTTTTCTCTTTAATCGTCATTAAATCTGCGATACCTTGTGTTGGATGTGCAAGAGCTGTTAACCCATTGATAACTGGTACTCTCATCCAATCGGAACATTCTTCGACAATCTCATGACCAAAAGTACGGATAAATAGTCCATCAAAATAACGATCCAAAATACGGGCTGTATCTTTTAAAGGTTCGCCACGTGTCATCTGCATTTCGTCAGGACGTAAGTAGACAACTTTGATACCTAAGTCAGCTGCTGCTCGTTCAAATGCATTACGTGTTCGCGTGCTGTTCTTTTCGAATAATGCCGCCCAAACCTGCCCTTTAAAATATTCATGTGGTTCGCGTGATACCCATTTTTGTTTTAAACTTAGACTTAAATCTGTCAAGAATTCTATTTCCTCACGATTCATATCTTTAAACGCTAAAAAATCTTTACCTCGTAAATTTTGTCTCATTGCTCAACACTTCCTTTATTTATTTGATACTTAAATCTTAACCAACTTGTATCAATAAATAAATAGTGTTAACATACTATTATAAAACGCTTTCATAGTACTTTTATACAAAAGGAGATTAACATGTACAACCAAACCATTGTGAAATCACTAACTAACCTGCCTTTATTTATCAATAGCAAGCTTGTGACAAATCAATATTCCTTATACAATCCATTCAACAACATTACCATTATGGATACTCGCGACATTGTCTCCTGGCTTAATGAATATGAAATATTAATCATCGGTAATTATTTTAAGAAAGGATTTATCAGCGATTCTTTTATTCAACAACTGGCAGAGAAGAAGTTAGCTGCCATTATTACAAAAAGAAAATTTGAACCCTATATCAGCGATGAAGTTTTTGAAGCCTGTGACCATTATAATATCGCCCTAATTATCTGTGAGGATCACTACAGCTGGACGAATATTCAAACACCTGTTTTAGAACTTATTACAACGCGTCAATTAACATACTTAAAAGAAAACTATGATTTCTATCAAATCGTTATTAATTCAATAAACAATGATTATTATTCTAATAATCTTTGTAATCACATTTATTACGTAGCTGACCTATCTTTGGCTATTTTAAATCATGATTGTTCTTTCATTGATTACTCAGAAAATATTGAGTGGCACGACTACTTAACTGATTTCCAGCCATCTGATAAGCAAATGATAGGAAAATTTTCAAATGATGAGGCTTTTTTTGGTTATATTCATAGTAATAAGCAACTAGCAAATGATCATCTCAAACTCTTTGTCTACCCTTTTTTAAGTGTCAATAATAGTCAGCAATATTTATTAATACTAACTCCTGACTATCTTAAGCAGCTTGAACCTCGTGTTCTTGAAAAAATGAATACGGTGATTTCTATTTATTCTCTAAGAAATTCTTTTTTACGTCAGAGTATCAAATCATCTTTTTATGCTAACAATCTTACTTATCAAGAATTAGTAGCTGGGAAACTCTCAAAAAATAAAGAGCACCATCTTCTTGCAATGCTTGAATGTCAACCAGAATCCCAGTTTTATTTAATCACCTGTGCGTATTCAATGCATGAAGAAACTACGGATATTCACAGAGCTATCGATTTTTACGCCTATTTCAAAGACCATAATCTATACGCCAAATCTATTCATTTTTTTACTAAAGATACTATTTTAGCTTTTTTAGTAGAAGACAGTCTTAATCCAATGGACCATATGGTTACCTATGTAAATAAGTTGGTCAGCGATTATTTCATACCTCATCATTTTAAAATTGGCGTTAGTAAAGTACATTCTCTAAAAGACACGTATAAAAGTTGGCATGAATCTAAAGATGCTCTATACTTCCTTTTCAATACAAATTCAAAAAAAGACATCAAAAAATACCAAGACTTGGGTATTTTAAATATATTTATTAACAATAAAGGTGAACTAAACGATTTTCTATGCAAAGAAATGATTGACACTTATATACAACCACTGTTAACCTATGATCAAAAAAATCATACAGATTTACTCAATACGCTCATTATTTTCTTTTCTCTAAACTGCTCTTATAAAGAGACAAGTGAACATCTGTTTCTCCATGTTAACTCCTTACGATCACGTATCGCTACTATTGAAAAAATTTTAAATATCGATATTACGAATACAGATGATAAATTTAATTTATATACCGCACTTAAGATTTATCAATCTGATATCTAAGGTAATACTCCTTTAATAATATTTTTTACTAAATGATACATTCTACTTAAAATCGATTATTTTCTCTTATTAAAAAAGCTGACAGGCATCGTTAGTCGATGACTGTCAGCTTTTTTAATAAATAGCGTATGCATACTCTCTGTTTTAGCTTTTAAACATATCCTTACTCTTCAATAACTAGCAACTAACACTCTTATCTATTACTTGAACACTTTAAAATTTAGTTTTAATATTCTTTGTAAAAAGCCACTGCATTACCTTTATCACATGAAACAAAATTAAATTTCTCATAAAAACTCCGCACATCAGGAGCTTCTTCCGTTAATAAGACTTTTTGACGAACTTCCGGATAATTTTCTAATAATTTACTTAGCAAAGCTGTCCCAATCCCCCTATTTTGGAAATCTGGGTGAACAAGGAGATCTTGTACATACAAAATCGTTTCACCATCTCCCACACCTCTCACTAAGCCGATTAAGTTACTATCATCCCAAGCCGTTATCACAGATAATGACGCACTCACAGCTCTCTCTAACCGAGACAAATCAGTCGTATAGGCTAGGCAACCAACACTCGCATATAAATGCTCTAATTGATTTTTTTCAATGTGTTTATTTTCCTGATAATTAATCATAGATTTCCTCCTTTAGACTGTTTGATTGATAAAAGACCTGTCATTTATGAGTCATTTTATCTACTTTCTCTTATAATAGACTCATAATACCATAAAAAAGCGCCTATAAATGTTTGATAACTGGGATTTTTAACATTATTTCTATAGCTTGTAGACAGTCGTAACCGTCTCTCATGTCTCTCTAGATAGCCTCATGTTAAATGACTTCGCAACGACTAAAAACCGTTGTCGCTTTGTAAAAATATTATTTCTTCATCAGTTGATTTTCTACCTAATAAGGCATTTCGATGTGGGTATCTCCCGAATTTTTTTAAAATATCTAGGTGCATGTTTTCATATTTCAACCTTTTTTCCAGACCTGGTTCACTAAATAACCTCAACGCCGTTTCATGAATTTTTAACGATTCAGAATGCATAAATGGCATATACAGAAAACTACGTTCTGCTGCACTTAACTTCATACGCTCCTCACCATAAACTGCTTCTTGAGCTAAGATTAAAGCAAGAGAATCTTGTGCAAACGCGCGGTGATCATTTCGATAGATATTGCGAGAAAATTGATCGAGCACAATAATTTCCGCTAATCTTCCTTCAATCGAATTTCGCCATTCAAAGAGTTCCCCTTGTTTCGCTTGTTCTAATGTTTTTAAAAACCGTTGTCGTATTTCTTCGTCAAGTGACGCATCTTTTTTAAACCAATCAGACGGCGTAATTTCTTTAAACCAAAAATCTAATACTTCTTGCATATTTCCACCTTCTTTTTTCATATCTGCTATCGTCCTTAATAAAACCCATGATTAACAAACTTATGACCCTCAAATTTAACACGTCGCACTTAGAAACTATTTGATTAAGACAACTCCATTATAAAAATTGATAAAAATTACTAACAGCACAACTCCTACAAAAATTTTTGCAACGTATTTATCTGACACTTTTCCACTTACAACCCCACCAATATAACCACCCAATATTGCCGCAGGAATAATGACCCATAAAAATGTTAAATCATACGCTTGATATCCCTCACTCAACCCAATCTCAACTAGTTTTGCTAATTGAGAAAAGAAGATGGTAATAATAGAATATACCGTCGCATCTTTCATGGTAAGACCAAAACAAAATATAAGTAATGACACATTAATTGGCCCACCACCTATGCCTAAGAAAGTTGAGAAACTACCTAAAAAAAGACCAACCATCAAATAGCTCAACCAACCTGATAAATTCAACATTTTTTTACTAGATAAGGTGTATATCAACACTAAAATTAATGAAATAATTGTTAAAACAATTTGAATCAATTGCACTTTGTCCGAATTATAAAAGCCTTGTAAATAAACGAAAAGACGATTACCTAGAATGCCTCCCATAATAGATCCTAGAGAGACAAAACCGGCTTCAAACCACCTCACCTTTATCCCATTTTTTATTTGCTTAAACGTCGAAGAAATCGACATCGTAAAAACCGCAACTGACGAATAAAAAGTGATCGCACTTAACGTGTGAAAACCAATACTATCAAATACTGGTTTAATAATCACACCGCCACCCATACCAGAAATAGCTCCCACTGTATTGGCTAAAATAATCACTAAAAAATATATAATATATCGACTCATCTTGACCTCCATCTTAAACATAATACTGATTTTTCTTTAAGACATTCATCATGGTTACCACATAAAAAGAGAAGGCTGAGAAATTTCTCAGCCTTATGTTTATTTACTATATTTAAGCGCAGCAGGTGGTAAATCATCTTTCATCATCAAGTGAACAGCTGCTGTGGTGTAAGTTTTTGGCAGTGCTAGAATATTAGGGTTTTCTCCAACAAATTTCTTTTTAGCCTCTTCTAGGGCTTCTTCAAATGTTGCACGTGTTTTCAATCCCATTCCACGTGCGTAACCAGGTTCCTCAGCTCCTACAATATAGATAGCAGACGTATGTTTTTCTGCTAAATGACCGCAGGAAATCATACTAAAACCATGGAATGGATGGAAGGCATTGCCATAACGGTAACGTCTAATGTATTCTTCGTTGGTTGCAAATAACTCACCATAACGATTCATGTCTGGTAGCACGTTCATGCTTTCTGTTTGGAACATTTCATACATCTCTTTCGTGTATGGCCATAGGTTTTCATTAAAGTTCCCATTACATATACTTGCACATATAATAACACAGTTGTCGCTCATAATACGCTTATGACGAATGACTTGAGCAGATAACGCCTGCATCATCATAATTGGATTGGTCCCCATTCCATCACCATAGTGGAAAAATTGCGGCATTCCAAAAACAAGAACATCATACTTTTTCTCAGCAAAAGGCACATACGTTCTTTGGTTACCTAATTTCCAAGATTTTTCTTGAACAGCGTTGGCTGTCCCACTGTTGATTTCAATTTGACGTGATTTTGTATCTAAAACAGCGTCACAACAGAAGAATTTTTTACCCATTTTCTCTTCCATGTGTTCGCCAATCTCATCAAATTTATGACGCATCAATGAGTTATTATTAACTGGCACAAAATCGGGACGGTGCATCACTTTAGGGACATGGTGAGAGGCAATCGATTTCCAATGGGTAATACCTGTTGAACAATGTTTGTATCCTCCTGAGTAGCCACCATAGGGATTCCCTTGCGTATGGCCGATCAAAATAGCTAAATCACTATCATAAACATATTTATTCATGATAACAGGATCCCCACTACTAGTTTTGCCTAAATCAACTAAGTTGTCATAATCTTCACTATCATGGTTGATAATTTGATTACTACTAGAAAACTCATGAAATATCTCAGGCCCAAGTACATTATAAATTTCTTTTTCCGTATTTTTACGGTGCAAACCATTAGAACAAATTAATAAAATATCTTCTTTTTTAACGCCCGCTTGATACAACTCTTTTAAAATTAATTTAATAGAGACTTTTCGGTGTGAATTATATTGTTCTCCACCTTTAACTCGGTCCGGGAAAATAATAGTAACTTTACTTCCTTCTTTAACTAGTTTAGAAATAGGATCCATCCCTAATGGGTTTCTAATTGATTCTAATGTGGCACTTTCAATTTCATTCTCTGGCAAACACGGTGGATCAGCTACTGTTTCCCCAGGGATAAAGACATCCGTTGTATCAGGTAATTCCGCTTCAATTTGACCATGTCCATATTCAAATGCTAATTTCATTTATATTCTCTCCTTATAATAAATATTGTTTTACGATATTTTCAAACTCTTCTGGATAAAAACCAATATCACCTGAAAAACGAGTTAATGCGATTAAACCACCATCGACTTCAGGAATTGACTGAAGCATATTGGCGTTATCTTCCTTCAAACCTCCACCGTATACAACGGCTAATCCGTCAGTAACTTCTTTAATAAAGCGCACAACTTTTTGAATATAATCTTTATCAGGGGGCGTTTTGCCCGGTCCAATAGCCCATACTGGTTCATAGGCAATGGTCACCTTAGAAACATCGACATCTTTCAATCCGATTTTTAACTGTTCTGCTAACACATCTTGCCAGCGATCTTGCTCCTCTGCTTTTTCACCAATACAATATAAAACCTCCATTCCTGAATCGATGGCTGCTTTAATTTCTTTATTCAAAATTTTGTTAACTAAATTAATATCTTCACTACCTGCTAATTTAATCAGTTCACTTTTATCATTACGTTCCTCACAATGTCCGATAATTGTGCTAGTAACCCCCATCGCTTTCATGGCAGTAGCAGGTCGATTACTAGTGAATGCTCCAAAATTTTTTCCAATATCCTCACGATAAACCGATTGACAACCAATTTTCAGAGAACTATTTTCTGTTATAACTGACATTGCAGGCAGAATATGTGCTTCAGGGAAGTAAATCGCAAAATCTGCTAACTGATGGTATTTTTCAATAATCGTTTGAGTTTCACTCGCTATAAAACTGCCCCATTTCTCAACACCCTTCAAACTATTTACGCCACCTAATTCTTTTGGGACATCAAACCGTTTTAGATTCACATAGATTTTTTTCATTGCTTGTCGTTCCCTTCGTTAAAATTTACAAAATTTGAGATTTCACTTGAAACAAGTGGTTTTACCCAATCAATAAATTCCTGAGTCACATCATTCCCCATCTCATTATAAAATGAGCTTGGCAGCGTTTTTTCATGTAACATTACTTTTTCAATTGGCAAATTAACTAACTCAATCTCATATTTATCTGTCGGTTTACGCTCAATGCCAATCATGACGCCACTAATCCCTTGAAGAGCTACCTTCACTGCTTCTCTTCCTACTAAAATCGCTTCTTCTCGATCGACATCAGACTGCATCGTTATAGAAGCACGGCCAGCAATACCTGGTTTTTCACTTCGAGCTTTTACGCCTAATTCACGAATCACGAGTTCTGCCAAATATGTTCCAACATCGCCTGGATAAGAAGAGCGACCAGATTCATATAATGGAGGAACAATTGATTTACCATCTTCTCCTTTTAGCCCTTCACTTACAACGACAACAATTCCACCGTAGCGTTCATATTGTTCTTTCACTTCTTTTAAAAAGCGCTTTTTATCGAAAGTGACTTCTGGTAAATATATTAAGTGAGGCGCGTCCCCTTCACGTTTTCTTGCTAAAGTTGAAGCTGCTGTTATCCAGCCAGCATTTCTACCCATTGCTTCAATGATCGAAACATGAATCGGTAATGATTTAACATCCATCCCGATTTCTGCAGTTGTTTTTGCAATATAATTAGCTGCACTTGCATAACCTGGGGCGTGATCAGTTAAAGCTAAATCATTATCGATTGTTTTGGGTATCCCTACTACGATAACATCTGTTCCTTCACATGCTTTCTTTACTTTCCCACAGGTGTCCATCGTCCCATTTCCACCATTAAACAACACATATTTGATTTTGTTCTTTTTAAAAATAGCGGGCATACTTTGATAATCAGCTTCAGTCAATTCAAACCGAGAGGTGCCAATAGCTGTCCCAGGCGTTTCTAACAATTTTTCAAGGACACTAGATTCTTGTAACTTTAGATCAACAAAATTTTCTTGCAAAATACCATCTGTCCCACCCAGAGAGGCATAGACTTTATCAATTTCATCATATTGTTGCGCTTCAACAATGACCCCATATAAAGAAGCATTCATAACAGCAGTGGGGCCACCACCATGAACTATTAAGATATTTGATTTCTTCACGTTTTTCATCCTTTCCTATCACCGTTACTCAAAAACTTTCCTTATGTTTAGATTACCTTATTTTAAACTCAGAAATATAAAAAAATAGGCAAACGTTTGCTTTACTTTTAAACATCTCTATAGCTTGTTTATGTTACCTTATATATAGAGATTATCGATAGGTTGAAAACGTTTTCTATGGATATAGATAACGTTTGCTTAAACCATTGTTTACTGTATAATAAATAAAAAGGGGAATACTAATGGAAAAGAAAACTACATTAAAAGATATCGCTGAGCGTGCATCTGTTTCTATTTCAACTGTCTCCAGAGTTATAAATGGAGGCGCTTCAAAAGTAGCTAGTCCTGAAGTTCAAGAAAAAATCTGGCAAATTGTCAGAGAAACCAATTACATTCCTAATAGTGCGGCTCAAGCTCTAAAACGCTCGACAACACCTCACAAAACGATCACCAAAACTATTGCATGTGTGTGCTCCCGTTCTTCAAATATGCAAGAAGATCCTTTCTTCTCAGAAATTTCCCGAGCAGTTGAAGAGGAGTTACTCAAACACGGTTATCTGATGAAGTTATCATTATCAACCTTCAATACTGCCTCTTCTGTTTTAGAAGCCTCCTTAGCAAGTGAAACGGTTGATGGAATCATTTTATTAGGAAGAATTGACGCTAAACAAATTAAAATCATTAAAAATAAATTTAAACATGTTGTTTATACTGGTTTGAATAAACTTCCTGAACCAATGGATCAAGTCATATGTAATGGTTATGAAACAAGCATTATTGCCTTAGATCATTTGGATAAAATTAACGAAAAAACAATTTATTATTTAGGAGAAACTAAAAACGAAGTCAGATACAAAGCTTATCAAGATTGGATGGCAGCCAACCGCCAGATTTCAGCCAACCTTAGAGAGTATGTCATTGAAACACCTTTTTCTTCTCAAAAGGCTTATGAAGCCTTAAAGCTTCATCTTGAAACTGTTGGCACTCCCAGTGCACTCTTTTGTGGCAATGATTTAACCGCATTAGGTGCCATCAAAGCGATTCGTGAACAAGGATTAAAGATTCCTGAGGATATTTCTATTATTAGTATCGATGATATTGAAATGGCACAATTCTCATCCCCTATGTTGTCGACTGTAAAAGTTCCCATGCATCATCTTGGCAAACTATCTGCTCGCTTATTAGTCGAGCGCATCGAACAAGGTAATGACCTTCCTGTTACGATAGAAGTTCCTCCTATGTTAATATTAAGAGAAAGTTGTCGTATTAAATAGCCTCTTATAACTTATTTTATGATAATTCACATACGTATTTATATTTTTATCAAGCAAAAATCGATCATGACGGTAAAGCCTATGATCGATTTTTTATTTTCATTTTTTTTTTAGATATTGTCCTCAGCCTATCGAATATCAACAGTCAGTTTTTTATAAAACGATTGCCTGTGTCAAGTTTTGCGGTTTATCTGGATCAATCCCTTTATTTTCTGCGATATAAATCCCTAGCAATTGACCCATAATGCCTAAGAAAATACTTAACTGTGCATCATTCAATTCAGCTGGAGTACCTAACGTATAGGTAGCTTGCATCTTTTCAGCACCCTTACCAACTGCAACCGTCTTACAGCCATATCCTTCAAGTTGCGTGATAAGCTTTTGATCATACTCTGTACATAAGCTATGAGATAAAGTCAAAATAAGAGTTTCACTGTCAGCAATACTCATTGGTCCATGACGATATTCCAAGCTGTGATACGCTTCAGAATTCACTAAGCCCATCTCTTTCATTTTATTCATACACTCGTTAGCTACACCGTAAAATTCACCTTGACCTAACGTGATAAATAAATCGATTTCAGGGTTGTCTGCTATTATTTTTTTAGAAAGAGCATCCATTTCTTCTAACATATTTTTCGTCAAGCTTTCAATGTCTTTTAATACATCTAGTTCCTCAAGTTTTTCACCGACAAATAAAGCAGTAATGAGACTCAAATACACCATACTTGTATAAGAACGGGTCATAACGACACTTTCTTCTTTTGTTTCAGAAGCTATGATCATAAAATCATTATATTCTTTACTATTCTCATCACACGTAATAGATAATGTTTTGACATTTTCATAAGTTCTTGCTTGTTTTATTGCCATTTTAACTTCGCTTGTATGACTTTTTCGTGTAATAGGTACAACTAATACCGGTTCAGTGCCCAGGTTTAATTCTGGAAAAAAATATAGTTCAGAACATGGGATAGCAACTGCTTCCTGACCTGTATAACTCATATACATATGTGCAGCTGTTTGTGCAAGATATAGCGATGTTCCACATCCTGTAAAAATAACTTTTTTATAGGTATCTGCCTTATTTGGGAAAGCTTTTCCTAGCTCTTCTATAATAATTGGTAATTCTTCATTGATTTTAGCAAATGATTCACCTTGTAAAAATATTTCTTTATATGTTTGACTTGACATGTTTTAACTTCCTCCTAAATATTTTGCCTTGGTATTTTCATGTTACATATTTTTTTGAAACACAATATTTCCTAAACTTAGCGTCGTACATACTTCCAATTCATCGTTCAATAGCACGATGTCAGCATCTTTACCAATCTTAATCGTTCCTTTTACATCGTCAACTCCAAGAACTTTCGCTGGGTTTTCAGCAATGAGTGGAATGACTTCATGGGCAGCTTTTGAGGTAAAGGCGACTAAGTTTTTTAAAGCTTGATTCATTGTTAAGGTACTGCCAGCTCTACTAGTACCATCTGCTAACTGAGCATCGCCTTCGGTCACAATAATATCATGAACTCCTAGTTTATAGGAACCATCCGGTAAACCGGCAGCCATCATTGAATCGGTGACGATGACGGTTTTGTCATATCCTTTCGTTTTTAACAAGAGGCGAACAATCGCTGGATGTAAATGGAGGCCATCGCAAATAGCTTCTGCATAAACATCACTTTCCAAGACTGCTGTTGTAATCGCTGGATGATGTTGATGTAATAATTTCATCGCATTAAAGGTATGAGTAGCGCTAGTTGCTCCGTGATTAATACATTCCCAACTAGTTTCATAATCTGCTCCAGTATGTCCAAGTGAAACTTCGACGCCTCTTTGATGAACGGCTTGAATAAATTCGGGCATACCTGGTATTTCAGCTGATACAGTCATCCTAGTTACACCGCCTTCGGTATAGTTGAGATAATCATCCATATCGGTTAGCGAAGGTGTTTGTAAATATTCTTCCGGCATTGCTCCTTTATACTCTGGAACTAAATACGGACCTTCTAAGTGAACGCCTATAATTTTAGCCCCACTCGTCAAAGTTTCTCGTGCTTCTTTAAACCCCTTCAAGCAGTCGATAAATCTTTCTTTACTATCAGTCAGTAACGTTGGTAAATAGGATGTGACTCCTTGACTTGCAAAAAACTCACCAACACGCTCTAATTCTTCTAAGCTCGCGTTGTTCATATCAACTCCTACAGCGCCGTGCGTATGAATATCAATGAAACCAGGAACGACTAACTTATTAGCTGCATCTAAGTGTGTGATATCTGAGCGATTGATTGTTGACGCGATTTGCGTTATTTTTCCATCTTCAACTAATACATCGACATTTTCTAGACGATCATTGATTAACACACGACCATTAGTTATCAAAATATTTTTCTTCAACATGCTCACTCCATTCTCATTCGCCTTTTTTAGGCTTTTCCAGCAGAACCAGACAATTCAATAATATGTTTAACATCGTCCATTAACTTCGTCGATGCATATTGTGATAATTTCCATGAGTGAGCTTGGTGATCTAATGTTTCTAAACCTTCTTGGTAATGCTCAACATATTTGTAACGAATCTCCGTTCCAAAGTTAATTTTGGAAACACCTAACTTGATTGCTTCTTTGATTGTCTCTTCTGACATACCTGTACAGCCATGTAATACAAACGGTAGATCAGTAAATGTCGCGACCTCTTCTAAAACATCTAAACGAATATCTGGTTCTCCTTGATAGTATCCATGAGCGTTTCCAATACCAATCGCCAACGTATCTGGTTGGCATAACGACAAGAATTTTTTCACATCTTCTGGGTTGGCTGTGTTTTTATTTTCTTGAACAATCCCTGCCTCTAAGCGTAGTAACTCGCCTATTTCTGCTTCAACGGGCACCTCAAAACTATTGGCCACATCGATTACTTTTTGAGTCATTGCTGCATTTTCTTCGATTGGTAAGGCTGAACCATCAATCATTAAAGACGTAAAGCCCAATTTCAATGCTTTCATACATCTGTCAAAGCTATCCCCGTGATCTAAGTGAATCGAAACAGGTACCGAAACTTTATTCGCGCACCATCTAGCGACCTCTACAAACCAATCATGTCCAGAAAAAGCACCCGTTGAAACATAGTGTGCCAAAATAATTGGTGAGTTCATTTCTTCCGCTGCTTTACAGATAGCCCAAATGATGTCAAAATTACCACCTTGTGTGTTGATAGCTGGAATGGCATACCCTTCTTTTCTAGCTTTTTGCATCATTTCTAAGTTTGTTGATAACATAATATCTACTCCTCTTTCTTAAATTAGGTCGCCACTAGCCTTTTACAGCACCCGCAACTAACCCTTTAACCATGTACTTCTGAAATGAAAAGAATAATATAATCATAGGTAACATCCCAACAATTGAAATCGTATTAATTAACGACCAGTCATATGAAAGCTCACCTAAGTAACGCATAGAGACTCCCGCTGATAGCGTTCTTAATGAATCTGTCTGTATCAGTGTTGCGGCATGAAGATAATCATCCCATGTCATTAAAAATGAATAAATACCAACGGCTACCATTCCTGGGGTCACTAATGGCATGACGACTTTAAATAATATACCCATTCTTCCTGCTCCATCAATGTAAGCAGACTCTTCGATTGCTTTAGGAATACTATCAAAAAAGCTGGCCATTAAAATGGAAGAAAATGGCAACATAGCAGCGATCAGAGCAAAAATCAACCCAATAGTTGTATCTAATAAATGGACTTTCCCCATCAAACCGTATAGCGAAATCATACGACTCACTATCGGAAACATTTGAGAAGAAAGTAAAGCAATCATGACTAAACGATTCCATTTAAATTTAAAGCGGGATAATGCGTAACCAGTAAATATCGCTAAAAACGTCGTGACAACAGCTGTGACTCCTGACACAATAAAGTTATTTTTATAGTAGACAAAGAAATCATTATGTTTCGTGATTAAATCACTATATGCTTGAAGCGTTGGCTTTTTAGGTATAAAGGTTGGAGGATACTGGTACGACTCCATATTTGTTTTAAACGATGTAAGTAATACCCAAAAAACTGGTAATAATAAAAACATTAAAATAAGTATCAATACCACATATTTTAAAATTTGACCTAATCTTTTTTTGTTCTTCATGTTTTCTTCTCCTAATCATCGATTTTCATTAAATGATTATATACAAATACTACGACAACCATTAGAAGCATCCAGATGGTGGTAATAGCTGCTCCTGATCCTAAGTTGTTTGAGACAAATGCTTCGCGATAACTAAACACAGCTAACGTAGAAGTTGAGTTATTAGGACCACCGCCTGTCATCGTCCAAACAAGAGGGAACTGTTTAAAGTTTTCAATAATCGCCATTGACATTGTTACGTTAATAACACTTTTCATTGATGGAATAATGATTCTGAAAAACTTCGTCGCCGATCCAGCTCCATCTACTGTTGCTGCTTCCAGCATTTCTTCAGGAACATTTTGTAAACCTGCCAATAACAGTAGTGTTGTCAACGGAATTTGTTTCCACAAAGCTGCGATACTAACACCTAAGAGTGCTAGTTGTGGATCATTTAGGACAGCTAAATCATTAACAGCTCCTAAAGTCAGCACACTAACGACGTATTTCATCAGTCCATATTGAGGTTGGAATATCCACATCCAAATCAAAGCGGAAATAACAGTCGGCACTACCCATGGCACCATCATGATACTTCTTAAAAAGCGAGCCCCTTTTATTTTAGAGTTTAATATAAGTGCTAATGCCATTCCTAAAACAAACTGTAAAAAAACAACAAATATCACAAATAAGAAGGTAATGATAATCGAACGCATTAATTTGTCATTTTCAAATAGCTTTAAATAGTTAGCAAAATTATTCCACTCAGGAGCTTGACCAGAGATGATATGTTTCGCTCGATAATCCATGAAACTTTTAATAATCGAATCCACTACCGGAACTAAAATAAATATAACGGTCATTAATATAGTAGGTATTAATAAAATAAATGAAAACACTTTGTCTCCTGTTTCTCTTCTCATAGGAGGAGCTTTAAATGTTTGCTTTAAAAAATTCATATAGTTAACCTTTCCTTTCTCTAGATCAATTGCTACTTAATTCTTAAGACAATAACGATTGAAACACTAAACAATAAATCTCCTCCTAATCATTCACTGCTGCGTTGATATTATTGTTCTAGTAATTCTTTATTGACTTTTAAGTAGTCGTTGACTGCTTTATCAATTGGCGTATTGCTAACAGTCACAGCTTGCACCAATGTACATAGTTCTAAATTCAAATCATCCATACCTGCTACTTGTGGTGTTGCTTTTGCTGTTTCTAACGAGTCAGCTGCACCTTGAAGAATAGGACTCTCTACAACTCCAGGCATATCAGCCATTGATTTTTTAACAGGAAAAGCTGGCGTGATATTCGTCATATAATCTTCTAAGTTTTCTTTTGAAATTAAAAATTCTACAAATTCTCTCGTGCCTTCTTTGCGTTCGTCACCGTTATCTTTTAGGATAAAAACTTGTTCTTGAATAATTGATTCTCCTTCACCACTCCCACCTTTTAAAGGAGCTGCAGAGGCTGTAAAATCAACAGCTTTATCATTAATACTTCGAACACCATTGAATCCCCAAGATTGGTCGTAATACATAGCTAACTGTCCTAAAGCAAACAAGTTACGTAAGTCTTTTAATTTCGCATTTTGCGGATTATAACCTTTTTCATCTAATTCTTCCAGCATATTTATTGTCTCTTTTAATTCTTTAGTGTCCTGATTTAATGTGCCGTCATCATTTAGAATATGGCCGCCAAAATTGTATACCATCGCTGTTAGAGATGAACCAGAAATTGGAACAGACGCAGTTGTTTGGCCAAATGGATATATTTTATTACCATCATCTGTTTTCAGTTTAGAAATTACTTCAGCTGCTTCTAACATTTCCTCATAAGTTGTTGGGGGATTATCTGGATCTAAACCTGCTTTTTCAAAGATATCTTTGTTGTAGTACAATAGGTACGGTGACATATATAGTGGTACTGCATAAATGTCATCACCAATTTTATTCGCTTCTAAAGCGTTATCATAAAAATCATCTAAAAACTCATCTGATAAAATATCTGTAATAGGTGTAGCTAATCCTGCATCTTCATAAGTTGGTACCCAACTACCTTCCGCAAAAACAATATCTACAGGATCTCCACCGCCTGCCATATTGATAACTTGATTAGTAATTTCACCGTATGGAGCTGTTACCCACTCAATGTTATATTCTGGATGTTTTTCTTCAAATTTTTTCTCAATACTTTCCCAATATTCGGTATACCCAGATTCTAATAACGCATAGTTAGCAATTTTAATTGTCACAGGTTCATCTTTAGAAGCTTTTGCTTCTTCTTTTTTTGATGAGCAACCTACCATTGTTAGCGTCAACGCTGTAGCCATTAACATGAAAATCTTTTTCTTCATTATTGTTTCCTCCTTAATTTTCACATGTACACTCGTGTGTATCTTTTTCAAAAAAAATATTTTATTGGTGAAAGTACGCTTGCTATCAACCCCTTTTCTTCTAAAACGCTTTCATTGTATGGAAAATGATAAGACTAGTTTCTTGTACTAGTCTTTCATAATCTACCCTAAACGCTTTCTCGTATAATCAATTGAGGCGCGAATTCCACACGACCTGGTTCTTCATCCTCTTCGATCATACCATACAACATATCAAATGCGGCTTGACCAATTTTACTTTGTTCCATCGCGACAGTTGTTAAAGTTGGCGTGATAAACTGACTTAATGCCGAATTATCAAAGCCGATTATTGCGATATCTTTCGGCACATCAAACCCCATCTCTTGAACAGCCTTCATGCTTATACAAGCTAAGTTATCATTCCTAGCACAAATTGCATCAACTCTATTGCCTTCTGCAAGATACGTTTGAATCTTTTGTACGACTTCATCTTGTGTATGACAGCCAGAAATAATACTCGTTTCATCTATTTTTTGATTCAAAGATGACATTTCTTCGACAAAACCTCGATAACGTAAATCCTCGATACTACTAAAGTTCCCTCGTTTACTATAACGGTCTATGTAAATAATATCTTTGCGACCTTGGTCAACTAAATAACGCACAGAATTTTTAGTTCCATGATATAAACCTGTACCAATTAACCCAACACCTGAGATATTTTTATATTCTCGTGTGTGCAATAACACAACGGGAATATTAGCATCCAAAAAATCTTGAATACAGGATTCTTTAAAACTAATCGAACTAATGATAATCCCATCATATTGCCTACTAATAATTTGCTGAACAAAATCAGGTGTATTACGATTAGCACACAATGAAATCATATATCCCTGCTCATAGGCATGCTTCTCTATTTCTTTAACCAAACCACTAAAATGTTCATTTTCAATACGGTCAGCGATAAAAACAATATGATTACTTTTTTTACCTTGTAACGTCCTAGCTGCATAATTAGGTAAATAATTTAATTCTTTGATTGCCGCTAACACTCTTTTTTTCTTTTCTTTATCAACATAACGATTATTATTAACGACATATGAAACAATTGTCTCACTAACACCCGCTCGTTTCGCTACATCTGAGCGTGTTACTCTTTTTTTCTTGCTCATATTTTCTCCCCTAAGCTTTACTATCATTTCTACTCATTACTAACCTCAATTAAGTAAATAATAACCTTGGCATGTTAGCACGCACACTTTAAACAGTTGCGCGACCTTACATACACTCGTGTGTACTTAAGTTGGCTTAATCTTATCACTGAATTTATTTTCCGTCAACACTCTTTTTCAAAATAGCCATTATCTTTTTTAAATCAAGATATATTCACAAACGCATATATATAAATTTCATGTATCTTGTTTTGTGTTTTTGTCACCTTAATAATCTCTTAAATCGCTCTATATCAACTGTTTTTATTTTTAAAAAAAGTGTCTGCCAAGTGATTAATTGGTCACTTGACAGACACTCTTATTGTTTTTGTGATTTTTTTAGACAAAAGGTTCTTTTTCTTTTTCTGTTAATACTTCGTTCATTCTGCCGGTTTGATAACTGCGACAATCAAGCGTTACATATTGAAAACCGATGTTTTCTAATTTTCCATTTATTATATCTCTGAATTTCAATGTTTTTAATAAATCTTTTTCTGAAATTTCAATTCTCGCAAGTTTCCCGTGAACTCTAACACGTACAGGTGATAGTCCTAATTCTCTCAGATATTTTTCACTTTTAAATACCATTTCCACATCTTCTTTAGTTAGTCTTGTTCCATAAGGAAAACGAGAAGCGACACTACATGATGATGCTTTATTCCATACTGGTAAATCTAGCTGTTTTGCCAACTCTCGAACGTCTGACTTATAAAATTTGTGTTCTTGTAAGAGACTACGAATCTCTTCTTCGGTTCTTGCTTTTAATCCAGGGCGAAAATCACTCAGGTCATCCATAATCATACCATCTAAAACAGTTAAAAATCCTCGTTCATGACTCACATTTTTTATCGATTGATACATTAATTTTTTACTATGATACCAACTATCTGGACCATTTGCGGCAATTTCTTCATTTGCCAGTTCTGAGATAGCAACTGTCACACTTTGTGCACCTAAGTTTTCAGCCAAAACCCTAGCCTGTAAGTACTCATCATCGGCTACCAAATCTGAATTTATAATCACTGCTAAAACATTCTCTTTACCTAATGTGTCCAATGCTAATTTGAGTGTTAGCGTACTATCTATCCCTCCTGAAAAAGCAATACTCACCTTTTCTAAGCTTTTTAGTGTTTCTGTAAGTTCATTATGTTTCTCACTTAGTGTTAACATGATCAATAGACACCTTTCCTGCTATGATATCGAGACAATATGTTTGGACAGTACTATATACCTGATGAAATGGAATATTTGTCTCCAGAGCTTGCTTTTTCACACATTCATATTCTGGTACAGCCTTGATAATTTTACCTTGCTTAAAACCAACTTTAATATCGATCTTCCCGAAAGGAGACAGATAGGTGATAATTTTTCTGTCTAATATCGTTCGGTTGACCTCACGCTTTCTAATACCAAATGTACTTGTAAAAAGCAATAAATAATCTTCTATTTCTGTAACAGAATCAGCCGTAACTAACGTAGACAACAAGACAGCCGGTCGATTCTTTTTCATGTGTACAGGTGTGTAATAAACATCCAGGACACCTTTTTTTGCTACTAACTGTTCTAACACATGACCTAAATGCTCCCCTGTCATGTCATCTAATTGACATTCAAGCATGTATATCAGCTTTTTTTTTTAAGCAGTATGGTTCGTAAAACATTAGGATGATCAAATGTACTTGTTCCGGCTCCGTAACCAATTTTTATCATTTCACATTGAGGAATCGTCGTAAATTTATCTACTAAGACTTTAGCAAACGCTGCACCCGTAGGCGTTGTCAGCTCACCTTTTGCAGAAAATCCTGATAGCGGGACACCAATTAAGATTTCTGATGTCGCGGGGGCTGGAATAGGATATAAGCCATGAGCCATTTTCAACATGCCGTCTCCCGTTGGTATCTCACTACATAGAATCTCGTCAACCTCTAAAGATTCTAACGCTAAGCAAACACCAATAATATCGATAATTGAATCCATTGCGCCTACTTCATGAAAGTGGACATCCTCTATTGACATGCCGTGAATTTGTGCTTCAGCTCTGGCGATTTCTTTGAAAATATCGCCACTTCTTTCTTTAACACGTTTAGGTAATTCACTTTGAGCAATCATCGCTAAAATATCAGACGCTTTGTGATGGCTATGTGTATGATGATGCTCTTTATCATGTGAATCATGATGGTGACTGTGAGTATGATGATGCTCATGATGCTCATGCGTGTGCGAGTGCCCTACTGGATCTGGTCCTTGTTCTTGTGGCTTGTATTCTTCCAATTCATCCTTAAATGTCAGAACTAATTGTTTCGATTGAATCCCTTTTTCATTATGACTACGAACGGCTAAATTGAAACTAGCTATGGGAAGCTTCGATAATTCTGAATAGATAAAATCAATATCTGCTCCTAAATCGATTAGCGAAGCTAAAGTCATATCACCAGAGATACCATATTTACTATCTATATATAAAACGCTCATTTTTAATTACTTCCCTTCATTTAATAATTTTAAGATTAAAGCACCTTGGTAAGCAGCACCAAAACCATTGTCAATATTCACAACACTGATTCCTGAAGAACATGACGTTAACATCGCTAACATAGCCGTTACACCATTCAAATTAGCGCCATACCCAACAGATGTTGGCACAGCAATCACCGGCGTTTCAACTAAGCCTGATACAACACTTGGAAGCGCCCCTTCCATACCGGCAACCACCACAAGCACACTCGCTTTTCTCATTTCTTCTGTATATGACAATAATCTACCTAATCCCGCCACACCAACATCATAAATTGGTGTCACTTGGCAACCCATCCATTCAGCAGTAACTCGTGCTTCTTCAGCTGCATATAAGTCGGCAGTTCCTGCACATAATAACGCAATATTTCCTTTCTCTAATGGGCGACACTTTCCAAACGTGTAGATTTGAGCTTCTTCATAATACGTTCCTTCTTGTGGCAAGTGTTCTTTAATTTCATCCCATTTATTTTTAGCCATGCGTGTGATTAATACTTTTTGATGAAAATCGATCAACTTTAACGCAATTTTTACTATTTGCTCCGCAGTTTTATGCTCACCATAAATAACTTCTGGAAACCCTTTTAATTTTTCTCTGTTTAAATCGACTTTACTTATCCCAATATCCTCAAATAACATTTTCTCGTCTCCTTTTTCCTTGTAAGTGTTCTATATCAATAATCTCATCACAAACTTGTTGAAGTAACGCATCATTATGACTAATAACAACTAATCCTATTTTCTTTTTTTTTACCCAGGTCAATAAGTTTTTCCAAATACGAGCTTGGGTAATCGGGTCAAGCATCGCTGTTACTTCATCCGCAATTAAAAACTTAGGTTCGGCGGATAAGACGCGTGCTAAGCAAATTCGTTGTAGCTCTCCTCCAGACAATTCATACAAGTAGCGCGACAACCAGTCTTTTTCGATATTCATTTCTTTCATCAATTCTTCCGACACCTGGGTTTCTTTAGTTAAAACTTTCTTCATCGTCCAAGATGGATTTATTGATTCATCAGGATTTTGACTAACCAATTGGACAGGATTCCTTTTAGTAGTCGTACTGTCATCATTTTCAATATAAATCGCACCTGAAGTAGGTTTTACATGATTGGCTAACAGTTGGCCAAACGTTGTTTTACCTTTTCCACTTGCCCCTCTTAATCCATATATTCTATCCGAGGATAATGTTAAAGATACATCATGAAACAACTCGGACATTCCTGGATAAGAAAAGCAGAGATTTCGGATAATAAGTCGATCATTCATATTTTTCTCCTTTTACACAGATCCTATAAAGTCATGCTGAGGCAATGCTTGCCACATTTCATTAAAAATCGTATCAGTTGTCTGATTTATTTCTTCCAAACTGTATTGTTCTATCTCTTTATTTTCATTAATCATTAAGATACTGTCAGATATTTCAGCGGCCAATTCAAGATCATGTGTAATCATTAAGACAGAAGTCCCTTTTTGACACTGCTCTTTTATTTTATTTACTATCATCTCAGTACTTTTACCATCTAAACCACGCGTTGGTTCATCTAAAATAATGAGTTGACTCGCGGTCAAGAGAGAAAAAGAAAAAAGAATTTTCTTTTTCATTCCTCCCGACAACTGGTGAGGATAGAAATCTTGTATCTTAGCATCTAAACCGACTTGAGATAACATCCTATCAAATGAACTAACTGGTGTATTTAATGCTTGTGCAAAATAATGCCACTGTTTCTTTAAAGGGAGTAACGGATTCAAACATAAAGTGGATTGTGGAATATAACAAATATCTGATGCGGTTAAATCATATCTTTCTTGACGTGTCATTTTTAGTTTCTCATAATAAAAGTCCCCTGTTACCTCGATACCTTTATCCTGATTGCCAACTATTGAATCCGCTACCAAACTTTTTCCAGAACCACTAGAGCCCACAAATGAAACAACTTCTCCTTGATTAATCACAAACCGACTATTTTGAATAATACTTCGTTCATGTTCATGAAAAAAGTTGACTTGTTCAAATGTCCTAATGGTTAAATTTTCTACTTTAAGTCGTTCTTTCTTCACATTGTTCACTAATTAATCCTCCTTCTTAACAAAAAGCATCCGACTAAAACGTTTGCCTATTAAGTTGATGATCATGACACAACTAACGAGTGTTAGCCCTGGATAAAAGGCTAGCCACCAAGATCCGTTTAATAAATGTCCCATTGACTCACTTAGAATGGTACCGATAGCAGGTGTATTACTCGCTAAACCAAATCCTAAAAACGTCATCGATGCTTCATGTAATAGTACATGAGGAAACGTTAATAAAATACTTAATAATACTTGAGGCATAATCAACGGAAGGTAATGATGAGCAACTTGCCAGAGATACCCTTTTCCTAAATTTTTTGAAATTTGTATATACTCTAAATTTTTAATTTGCATCAATTCACTGCGTAACAAACGTGTGATACTGGGCCAATGTGTTAATGCTAAGGCTGTGATGACGCCTTTTACATCCCCACCAGCTAAGAAAGAAATAATAATTAACAACAACATATGAGGAATACTCATCGTTAAATCCAGAATGTAAACAATGACTCGATCAAACGATTGACTCACAACTGAACAGGCACTTAACAAAACGGCTATTCCTGTTGCAAGAACTGCACCTACTAGTCCTATCTTTAAACTTAAACCTAAACCTTTGATTACTCGTAAAAACATACTGCGGCCTAACCAATCCGTTCCAAATAAATATTGGCGGTTGGGAGCTATATTTTTTTGACTTAAATTGACGTCCAAAAGACTCTCTGAAATACTATTAGAATAAAAATACAGCCCACACATAAAAAGTAACATCAGTAGCGTTACAACTAGATAATGAATCTGTTTTCTATAACGAAAATATGTTTCACACAATTTATTTCACCGTCCTTGGATCTAGCTTTAACCTAATATAGTCAGCCAATTGATTGCCTACAAATATCGTGACTGTCATAAATAAAACGATCCCCAACACGAGTGGTATATCTCCTCCCACACCCGCATCCACCGTTAGTTTACCTAATCCAGGATAAGAAAAAACTTGTTCAACTAACATGCTTCCACCAAACACTTCTCCAAATGAAGCAAATTGTAAAACAATGGCTGGTAAAATTGTATTAGGAAGCAACTGTTTAATTTTATTTGACAGTGTTTCCTTTGTATTAACAGTCGAAAATTGATAATAGTCTTTTTTCTTTTCTGCGATAACTTTTTGACGGGTGAACAGCATAATATTAGAACTCGATACAATCGTTAATGTCAGCAACGGGAGTGCAACATGATGCAAACGATCACCTAAACTCACACTTCCATCAATTGATTGTGCCGGACTCGCCAGACTAGTAGGAAACCATCCCAGTGAAACCGAGAAAATCATAATTAATATCATCCCAATCCAAAAAGATGGCGTGGACAAGGTTATATAGCTCAGCACTGAAAAGAATTTATCAAATAAACTCTTTTCAGTAATGCCCGCTAAAAATCCAACGATGTAGCCTACTACACCAGATAAAAACCAACTACCAAACAATAACAAGAAGGAAGCTTGAAAACGTTCAAATATTAATTGAGAAACAGGTATCTGATAAAGAATCGATGTACCTAAATCACCCGATAAAATCATTTTTAACCACAGCAGATACTTCATTATAAAGTGTTGATTGGCATTAAAACGTTCACTAATCAGCGCCGCTTGCTCGTGACTAACGACTAACATTTTACCGCGTATATAACTATCAACAGGATCAATCGGTGACAAATCAATCAGTAACAGCGTCAAAAAACTCGTTCCCAACAAAAGTAACACTAGCATGGTTAGTTTTTTTATTAGCCATTGCTTTTTCCAACTAGTCATTTGATAACGTCCACTCATTAATGAAGTCTGTTATTGCCCAGCCATGTCCATGAGGTTGAATTTTTTGTTCCCCGATATTAAGTTGATCATTCATATAATATAAATGTTGAACATTCACTAACCAAATCCAAGGAACATCCCCTTCTTCGGTCGCAAACCCTTGTTCTCCATCCCATTGAGCTAATTTCCAATATTTATTAGCTTCATCTAGATCACGAGAAGATAAGGCTTTATCAAAATAGTTTTCTACTTGATCATTTTGATAATAGTTAATATTGTACATCCCCTTACCAATAGTCGAGCTATCATAAATATTATACATTTCGATAGGGGTATTACTGCCCCAGCCCATCAGTGTTGGATTCGCATTAAACTCTTTTTCTAAATAGTCCCAGCTCTCACCGATTGTATTCACTGTTATTCCCAGTGGTGCAACCTGTGTTTTAAACGTTAACGCTAATGCTTCTCTAACAGGGTCGCCGGATGGATACAGCAAGTCAATGGTTGCTTCAATTTCTCCTTTAAACAACTTACCGTCCTTATCCCACTCCCAACCATCTTTTTCTAAAATAGCTTTTGCTTTATCTAATTGATTGTCTTCAAACACACTTTTTTCATTCCACCAAGGAAGTTGATCCGCAACCGAAAATGCTCGTGTACCAAATCCATTGAGAACACCACTTACCATCTCGTCACGATCAATGACTATGTTCATTGCTTGCCTGATTGAGCGATTGGCCGTAACGTCATTCCCTACTTTTTTACCATCTCGGGTTGTTTCTTTAATAACAGGTAATGCGATTCCTCGATTATCCACACTATCAAACGTTTGCAAGGTCATTCCTGGTATATCTAAATCGGCATTCTGAGCACTTACAGCTAACACATCTATTTCTTCTTTTTTTGCAGAAGCAATCGCTGTTTCTTCATTTAAGAATAAGAACGTCAGCTTTTTAATTTCTGGTTCCTCGCCGTAATAGTTAGGATTTGGAGTTAAAATAACTTTTTCACCTTTATCCCATTGTTCTAAAATGTAAGGTCCAGTACCTATAGGATGTTGATTATAAGTGTCGCTATAATGTTTTTCAGAAAAAAGGCCCGTTGTAGCTAAGATATGAGCAAACGTTGTATCTGGTTTTTTTAGTTGAAAAACAACATGGGTTTCATCTAGTTTTTCAATTGCTTTAACATTTTGTAAATCAATGATTGAGTTGGCAGCTTTAATGGTTTCAAACGTATAAATAATATCCTCTACTTTAAATGGTGTGTCGTCAGAATATCTCACATCTTCTCTGATCTCAATCGTCCAATTCAACAAGTCCTCACTAATCTCATAGTTGACACCTATATCATTAATTAGATTAAAGTCAGGATCGTATCGAAATAAAGTGCTTTGAAATAACGGGGCGCCATATTTCCCCCAGCCGTTCACAGGATCAAATCCATCTGCAGGCTCATTAGATATCGCTAGTACAAGCTCCTCATTATTTTGATTACTTGTCCCTTCTTCTTTTGCTTGATTATTACTCGAGCATGCCACTTTAACCACAGTAGTAGATACTAATAACATCGCTAATAATTTCTTTTTCATCTAATCCTCTCCTTTAATTCTATAAACTTATCCTATCATTCTTATTCTTTCTTTTATTATTTATTTTACGCAAACGTTTGCTGTAAAATATTCTACTTTTTAGTTGTGTTTTATATTTTTTTGTTTGTTTTACGCAAAAAAAACTATGAATAAACGATAATCGTTTATCCATAGCTAGATATTAACTATTTAGTTTGTTTTGCTTGATTCATTGCTTCTACAAATTTAGCTGCTTCTTTTTGCACACTCGTGTATCCTTCTTGTGCAATGTTTTTTGATAAGGCGCTACCTATACCAACAGCCCACGCACCTGAATGTATCCAATCACTGATGTTAGTAATACCAACACCACCTGATGGCATCATCTCCGCATAAGGAAACGGTCCATGAACATCTTTTATGAAAGAAGGTCCTAACAAACCGCCAGGGAATAATTTTACCACATCGACGCCTGTCTCCATCGCTTGAATAATTTCTGTCACTGTCCCACATCCAGGTAAGTATGGAATCGCATTGCGATGACAAATTTTTGATATCTCAGGATCAAAATGAGGACTGACAACAAATTCTGCCCCTGCTTGAATCGCTTGACTTGCCATTGCTATATCCGTTACTGTTCCTGCACCAATGACAACCTCATTCACATCTTTATACGTGTCTGCTAATTCCTTAATTACCAAACTAGCATTAGGTGTCGAATATGTAATTTCAATATTTTTTATCCCACCCAATACACAGTGATTCGCTATTTCTAATCCATCTTCCTCACTCTTACCTCTCACGACTGCAAAGAGATAATTAGTTTGAAGACGACTTAATATTTTTAGTTTTCGTGCCATTTTATTAAATCCTTTCTATTACGTTTGGCTTTCTTTAATAAAAGCTGCAAGTTCATCATTTGTAGGCAATGCTTCATTATCACTTGCATCTTGAACTTGAATTGCCCCAATAGCGTTCGCATTGGTCAAAGAGTGTTCTAAAGTAAAGTCATTAAGGAGACCATCAATAATTCCTACAGCAAAGCCATCACCGGCACCGACTGTATCCACTATCTCTGACACATGAAAACCAGGCACATGTCCTTTTTTATCTTTCGTTCGGTAATGAGCACCTGACGCTCCGTCTTTCACGATAACGGTTTTTATTCCTTTAGCTAGATAAAATTCCGTTATGTCATCAACAGCATCTAAACCACTCAATAAGCTCGCTTCGCCTAGTCCTGGCAAGAATACATCAGATATACTGGCCAGTTCATTGACAGTTTCAATCATTGTGGCTTGATCTTCCCATAAGCTTGGACGCAAGTTGGGATCAAATGTGATGAGACAGCCCTTTTTCTTCGCTTCTTTAATCATATAAAAACTTGTTTCACGTAAAGATTGACTCAGTGCTGGCGGAATGCCAGTCATATGCAGAACATCAAATAAAGAAAAATCAATTTGTTCTACATCCTCAATCTTCAATGTTGATGCCGCACTCCCTTTACGGTAATACAGTGTATCAGGATCGCCTTTTTTTACTTTGTTCTTATACATGACACCTACCGGTAGCGCTGAATCGCGTATGATTAATTCTGATGCTAACTCTTCTTTTTCTAAATAATTATAAATATACTGTCCCATCGGATCTTGATTTAATTTTGTTAAATAGGAAACATTGTGTCCTAATCTTGATAAGCCTATACCAACATTAACCTCAGCTCCAGCCAGACCTTTACTAAAATGATTCACTTCGGAAAGTGGACCATATTCATCGGCATAAAACATGACCATTGGTTCACCTATTAACATTACTTTTGACATGACTTTCCCTCTTTTCTTAGATATGACGCTGAACCGCTTCAGTATTTGAGATATTCTCTTTTTCACTGATGATGAGACAGACCGTATCTAGTAATAAGTGAACAGACTGGTCGAACAATGAACCTAGTAATTGAATCGATTGGCGATTTTCTAATTGCTGTCTAGTTGTTGCCGGTACTAAAATTGAATAATCACTCATTTCACTTAATTTTGAGTCCAAATTACCATTAATACTCAATAAAATAGCTGCTTTCTTTTTCGCTTTATCAGCGTTTAGTAAGACTGGTGCTGTGTTACCAGATCCAGATATAGATACATAGACATCTCCTGCACTGAACGAAGGTGTGTTAGTTTCTCCCATCACATAGACTTCAAACCCTAAATGCATCAGTCTCATCGCAAAACATTTCCCTACAAATCCAGAACGTCCTTCGCCATCTATAAAAATGCGTTTTGACTTTAAAAAGTAAGAGGCCAGTGTTTCGACATTCTGATATGACACGTTACTCAAGACATCGCTAACCTCAGATGCCACTTGATTTAAATAATTAGTTTCCATTGATTGCCTCCTTAAATTTTTGGGCAGTTTCTCTCATGTTTTTTGCTTTAACAATTTCACTACCAACAATCACAATATCAATATTTTCCGCTTTCAATGCTGGAATATCTGCTAGCGTAACGCCACCTGCTACCGCAATCTTTTGTGCTAATTGATAGTCTCGACGAACTTCTTGAACATACTCTACTACGCTGCCTTCTGAATCCTTCGACAGATGTAAACTGATAATCGCGTCTTCAAATAATGATAATCTCTCAAAATGAGAATCTGTCATCCCCAGCGTATCAATCATATACGCTTTTTGATATTTTTGCGCCATTTTTTGACAAATCTGTAAAGTTTCAACACTACTCGTCCCTAAAACAGTCGCAATATCAGCTCCATTTTGATAAATACGTTCAAATTCATAAGCGGCTTCATCCACTGTTTTAATATCAGCTAACAACTTAGCTGTCGTTACTCCTCGTAATTCTGTTAATGCTAATTGACCATAGTCTTTAAAAAATGAAGTCCCTATTTCAATAATATCTGCTGAAGGCCCAATTTTCTCTACAACTATAGCGGCTTCTGCGATTGTTAAGCGGTCAATAGCAATTTGTAATAATGGTTTACTCGCTCTCATTTTCTACTCCTCCCATCATTGCTGACCAAATATTATCTGCTAATTCAGGATTAAACGGCTGTAATAAAACATAGTCTAAAAGATTGACATTAAATGACAAGTTTAACCATTCTTTCGCAAATGCCATTGCTGCGATTTCCGAAGTTGCAATTAAACCAGAGCGTCGCGTATAACCTAAGACTTTCCACAATTCAATTTGATAGCGATTAATAAATAATTTAGGATTATTTTCTTCAAAATAATGAAATAGTTCATGAGCTAATACGACGTCAGCTGTTTCTATCTGTTCAAATTCTTTTAAAGCAAATGACTGCAATAAGTTTGCTCCTGGCTCAATATTTTTTTCATATAAAGTTATTTGGTTGGGTGGTTGAAAGGTTCCAAAATAAACATACTCTAATGTCGTATTCGTATCTTTTATCGTCAAGTTTAAGTCCAAACGTTCTATGAGCTCTCGTGTTGTGATTTCCCCATACATCTGACGTAACTCCTTCGCTAATTCTTTGCCACAGGTAATGGATTCATCAATCAAATAAGTGACTTCATCTTTAGGAATCTTATCTTTTAGAGGATCTAGTTTGACTTGATAATAACCGAACTGACGGTCGGTCATGGCTATCAAGCTTTCGACTTTTTCTTTGATCATAGATTATTTTTCGCTCCAACAACTATTACTTCTTCGGCTCCTGTTCGTGTCATTAATTCTGTGTCCATTACCATATGTAGTTGACTAGCATCCGATAAGCTCAGATAATCGATTACTTTTCCACCAATACAAAGATAAATATCTGGATTTAATTTGATATCACTCTTATAGACAGCCAATTCTTCCCAGTAATTATCCGTTACTCGTCTCACGCCACTAACGGTTGAAACAACTGCGTCTCCATCTGCCCTTTGAACTTTGATAAAGCCTTTCTTATCAATGACACGAATTTCTTGCTTGTCGCCTCTTTTAGTTCCAATGACAAAGAAGAAATCATTAGAAGCAATCTCATAGACATCTTTCAAGTTTGTCTGCATAGACTCAGCTGCCAATTCTTTGGCTTCTGCGACATCAATCTTTTTAAGTAAATCAGTTGCTTGAACTTCTGTAGATCCCATAGCAATCGCACTAACTTTTGATGTTTGCGAATCAATTTCAATTTGAACCTCAATAGAGTCTGGCGAAGCACCTGATTTAATCGCTAAATCAGTCGCTTCTGTTCTGATTTCCATTAAATCTTCTGGTGTAGGACTCGGAATCACTCTTTCAACCACATCTCTGACCATAGCCAGTGCAACACCAATTGAAGAAATAACCTCAGCATTTTCTGCAATTTTATAGGTCAGTCCCATTTTCTTAGCCGTAAATGGTAGCAATGCACTGGCACCACCCCCAGCTCCGACTAAAGAAATTTGATCTCTTTCAACTTTGTGTTTTTCAGCTAAATGATTAATCACTTTAATACAAGTGTCTGATGCTTTATCTAAAATATCTGTGGCTACTTCTTCTACTGTTTTACCTAATTCTTTTGCTAACGGCGTGATAGCCTTGACACACGCTTCATAATTACCATAAGAGTAATCACTTGGTTCAAGCATTTTTAAAGCATTGGCAGCGCATGTAACCGTAATAGCAATGCGTTTACCATTTTTCGATTCGATTGCGACATAATCTTGTGGGTCATCTTTTAAAGGTTGAATTCTGACTACCTTAGGTTCAATTATTTCTGCTGGGTCAGTAAAAGCAGCATAAGGCAGTTTCGCAATATGTGCTGATCGTGGCCCAACTCCAACTACCTGACTTTGACTTGCACGAACCATACTACCTCCAGCAACACCTGAAACATGAACGTCTAGAGAACTAATTAATGTTTTGTGACCACCAACAACCGAGTAGTCAATCATTGGGCGACCATTTTTAATCACACCTATATCCGTACTCGTACCACCCACTTCAAAAAAGATGGCATTTGATGTTCTAAGATACATTAAAGCTCCGACTGTTGAAGCAGCTGGTCCTGAAAGCATCGTTAAAACAGGTCGCTTACGCATTTCAGCAATATCCATTACCCCGCCATCTCCACGCATAATCATTAACGGGACATTTATTCCGGCCTGATGAACACTGTCTTCCGTGCTATCTGCTGTTTCAAACATTTTAGGTAAAATCGATGCGTTTATCGCAGCTGTTCTTGTTCTTCTTGTTAACCCATACATCTTACTTATATCACTGGCAACTGAAACTTCGATGCCTTTCTTTTTACCAACATTTTGAACGACTATTTCTTCTGTCAAGTCATCTACACCAAATGCTTTAGAAGCCACGATGACTTCTGTTCCTTCTTTAATAAGACTATCGATTTCCGCTTCTACTCTCTGTTCATTGAACTCTTTTAATTTAATATAACGGTGGTGAGTCTTAATCTTTCGTTTGCCTGTTTCATCTAAAGCAATATCATCAACATTACTTTGTTTTTTAGCTAAAAAACCTTCTAAGCCACCTTTACCAATTCCAATAATTCCTGTCTCAGCTACGTCTCCCTCTAATAGTGCATTCGTCGCTTGAGTCGTACTATGCGCAATAAAAATTACTTCGTTTGGATCAATTCCGTTTTCATGCAAGCACTTTTCAAACGAGGCAACGACACCATCTGACACCCCATTTTTTGTATCATGTGTTGTTTTTACTGATCCAATTCCTACTATTTCATGCGTTTCATTATCAATCGCAACGGCTTTTGTATGTGTACCGCCAACATCAATTCCTACTCTTATTTTTCTAGAAGTCATTTTACTAGTTTCTCCTTTCCATTAACCCAACATCAGATATGCAATCACGGTATTGATGATACAAATAACCCACGCCCACGGCACACCGGTTAGTATAAATTCTTTAACACTTACTTTAGAATAATTCAATGCCCATAAGTTCCATGATTGAGTTGGACATGCAGATAGGTTCATCGTGATTGTTGGAATATACATCAAAGCAAATAATAGTGGTGAACTAAAAGAGCCGATTGCTCTCAAGATACCAATTGTTGCACTACCCGCACCAAAGACTGTTAAAGGTCCTCTAAACAATCCTAAAGGTGCTACAATAATAAATAGTACACAAAGTAATAACGCACTCTTAGGTATTAAACCACCAATAATAGATTGGAAAAATGGTGCCGCAATTCCTGAAACCTTATTGAACATTGGTAAGATAAACAAGAAACCAAGTAAAGGTGCCACGTCTACTACGCCATCATAAAACGTGCGTGTTATCAAACGAGAGCCGACACTGTAAGATGGTAATTTTCCACAGATAAACAATGCATAAAGAGAAGCAACTATAAATGCTGGGATTGGCTGCCAATTGAATGCAATGGCCAATACCACAGGAATAATCGGAGTTAATAAAGCTAATCCAGGTACTTCTTGTTTTTCTTCTACTTTTGAGGCTTTCGCAGCCCAAGCGTATGTTTTTTTCTTACGTAATTTTGTAATCAGCATGATAATAATAATCGCTAACTGAACGCCCATTGCAGCAAAACCAAAACGCAAATAGTTCCAATCATACGCAACGTCTGTAAAAATAGCTTGCATTTGTTTAAATAGAACGATATTCACATACATCCCACTACCAACACTCATCAAATAGCTAGACACTGCTAAAGGCTTCGGAACACCAAGAGACATTAAAATCGGTAAGATAATAACCCCTATCGCAACAACAGCTCCTGCTCCAAAAGTTGATGTGAAAATTAAACCGGTTACAATTGATAATAAGATTGTTGTGACTAATGGTTCATCTCCACCTAACTCGACTGTCTTTTTAATCAATGTATTAGCAATATCGGTTTCAATCAAGATACGACCAAACCAACTCCCAAAAATAACAATAACTGCCGTAGCTCCCCAACTTTCAGGTCCACCTTGAAAAACATTGAGCATTGCATCCGCCCATGTCAATTCTCCACCAACGATACTTAATCCCGCCCAAATGATTGCCATAACGAAAAAGCCAATCATCAAGTTTCCGCCTTTTGCAGCGAAATAAATTAAGCAAAAATACGTTATTAATAAAATAATACCAATCGTCATTTCCATTTTGTTATTCTCCTTTGAATTTTCTTACTTCTTTTTTTAATTGCTCAGTCACATCTTCTTTCAGCGAGTATTCTAAACAATAATCCATCTTATCAGACAAATCCCTCCTCATTTTCTTCATATATTTTTTCCAAGGTAAATCACCTTCAAAAACAGGAACCGTTTCTTTATTAGCCTTTACAACATCTTTTAAGTGAACAAAACCAATATAAGGAATAAATTGCTCATAATTTGTAAAAGCTTCTTCTTCTACATAAACATAATTACCAGGATCATAAGTGTATTTTAACTTCATCCCTGCTTCAGTTGCTTTCATTAATAATTTGAGTATTTGAGCAGAACTCGAACGTGAAGATACTTGATCATTTTCCACCGTTAACATCTCTATTGAATGCGTTTTCAGTAAATCGTTAAACATAGAAACTTCTTCCGCCGATACAGTTTCTAAACTTCCCGCTGTTAATTTGACTTTAGTGCATCCAAAAGATTGCGCCTCTATTAAATACTTTTTTAATGAGCTAAGATTTACTTGCTTTCCTTGAAACAACACATCTGGAATAGAGTAATAGTAATCAATTCCACTTGCTTTCCCAATTGTATTAAGCTCTACAAATTCTTCTGAGGACCGAATATACTCTCGTCTAATTTCAATTTTGTTAATCTCCAACTCCTTTATATCACGAATAAAATCTGATTGTCGGCAACCTTTTTTTATTAAGTCATCATATACAATCATATTTACAACCATATTTTCCACTTTTTAAAACCCCTTTTTCATTTTTATGTTTATCGATAAACAACATATCAAAAAAGAAAATTAATTCTTTTTTTGATATGTTGTTGACTCTCTAATTTTTAATTTACCAGGGAATAACGTCAATTTCGCATGCATGTGAGAATCAACCGGCTTTTCAATTTTTTCAACCAATTGACTAATCGCCTCTTTACCTAATGTGTATGAATCTTGACTAATTGTCGTGAGTGAAGGTTGAACAACTTTTGACCAAACCATATCATCAAATCCACAAATACTAAAATCTTCATATAAATCATAATCGTTCTCTCTTATCACCTCTAAAACATTAGATGTTACCAAACCATTAGCGCAAAAAATAGCTCGTGGTCCAGGATATGTTTTAAAGTCTTTCAAAGAATCTGCAATTAATTCCCTATCAGAATTTGGTATGGAGTAAACATGACTATCAAAAGTTTCAGAATTATCACGAATCGCATCTTGAAAACCTCTTAAGCGATCTTTCCGAACAGTATTTGATAATTTATCTACAAAAAAAGCAACGGAGGCATACTGCTGTTCTTTTAAATGTGACATCATTTGTTGAACGGCACTGTAGTTATCAGTCGTTACTGTGTCAATTTTATTACCTGATATCCCTCTATCTAATAAGACCATGGGAAGATTCGTCTCCATTAAATCCACTAAGAATGGTTCATTACTTCCAGATGTATTTACAATTAATCCATCTACACGGTTATCAACGAACTTTTGAATTTGTTTTTGCTCCTTTATTGCTGAATCATCAGATATCGCGATTAATAAAGTATAGCCTAGTTCTTCACAACGATCACTTAATCCTTTTATCGTTACAGATGAAAAGGGGTTGGATATATCAGCAATCACCGCACCAATCATCATACTCTTTTGAGATTTTAAAGAACGAGCCAAATGATTTGGTCGATAATCCAAATCACGAATCGCTTTTTCTATTTTTTTTCTCGTTTTTTCTGACATATACTCAAATTTACCATTTAAGTAGCGAGAAATAGTAGTTTCACTGACACCTACTTCCTTTGCTATGTCCTTAATTGTTGCTGTTTTACTCATAAAACGACCATTCTCCATTTCTTGTTTATCGATAAACATAAAACGCTTACATATAAATTACTTCATTTATATACATTTGTCAAGGACTAATCAATTATTTTCCGATATAACATTAGTTCTCGTTCAATTTTCCGAAAATTAACTTCTGAAGTTCTTGAAGTACATCCCCAACAAAATATTGCTTATCTCGTAATACTTATGAAAAATTGAAAATTAATTTTATGTTTAATTTTACCACTATAAACATATTATCTTGAAACCAATTCCATAAGGTAAGCTTATCTAAACGATAATTAAGCTAAAATACTCTTATAAAAATTTAAAACTTACATCCTATGGATTTAAATTGTGAACATGAAATTAAAAGTAATCATGATGAATTGGATCATTAAAGTGAAATAAAAAAAGATGAATGGAACAAGTTCCATTCATCTTTCGACTTAATTTTGGCTCATTAGTCCTATTTGGCAAAGAACCAAATTACCCAACTGACCCTTCCATTTCATACGAAATCAAGCGGTTCAATTCTACTGCGTATTCCATCGGTAGCTCTTTTGTAAAGGGCTCAACAAATCCCATGACAATCATCTCAGTAGCTTCTTCTTCTGACAGACCACGGCTCATCAAGTAGTAGAGCTGTTCTTCTGAGATTTTAGACACTTTCGCTTCGTGTTCTAACGCCACTTGGCTATTGTGAATCTCATTAAATGGAATCGTATCGCTCTTCGATAAATTATCCATAATAATCGTGTCACACTCGATATGAGAAATCGAGCCCTTACTCTTCTTGCCAAAGGTTACTTGTCCACGATAGTTCACTTCCCCACCGCCTTTTGCGATGGATTTAGAGACAATCGAGCTTGAAGTATTAGGTGCGTTATGAATCATTTTTGCCCCAGTATCTTGAATTTGTCCTTTATTCGCAAAGGCAACTGTTAGCATTGTCCCACGTGCGCCTTCTCCTTCAAGATAGACACTTGGATACTTCATCGTCGTTTTCGCTCCTAAGTTACCGTCTACCCATTCGACTGTTGCGCCTTGTTCAGCACGCGCACGCTTAGTGACTAAGTTATACACGTTATCTGACCAGTTTTGAATAGTTGTGTAGCGACAATAGGCATCTTTTAACGTAAAGATTTCGACAATCGCAGCATGCAAGCTACTTGTTGAATAAGTTGGTGCCGTACATCCTTCGACATAATGCACGCTTGCGCCTTCATCGACAATAATCAATGTTCGTTCAAACTGTCCCATATTTTCATCATTAATACGGAAGTACGTTTGTAGAGGGACATCACATCTGACGCCTTTTGGCACATAGATGAACGTTCCGCCTGACCAAACAGCTGAGTTAAGAGCGGCTAGTTTATTATCCGTTGGTGGAACTAATTTTGAAAAATACTGTTTAAACAAATCTGGATACTCTTTCAATGCCGAGTCCGTGTCTGTAAAGACAATTCCTAACTTTTCAAACTCTTCCTTCATATTATGATAAACGACTTCTGACTCATACTGAGCCGAAGCTCCGGCTAGATATTTTTGCTCTGCTTCTGGAATACCTAAACGTTCAAATGTTTCTTTGATTTTTTCAGGTACGTCCTCCCAGTCACGAGCTGGTTCATTACTTGATTTTTTATAGTAAGTGAGGTTTTCAAAATCAATATCAGATAAATCCGGTCCCCACTCTTGCATATGCATTTTGTTAAAGGTTGCCAGTGACTTCAAACGAAAATCTAACATCCATTCTGGCTCTTCTTTGACGCGTGAAATTTCGCGTACGATATCTTCCGTCAGTCCTTTTCCAGTACTATAAACAGACTCAACATCGTCACGGAAACCATACTGATAATCACCCACTACTGGAATTTCTGTTTCACTCATCTCGGTTTCACTCCTCTTCTTGGTGCAACTGACGAACTTCCGTCGTATCTTGTTGCTCGGTAATGCCTTTTTCTAGTGCTTTCCATCCTAGTGTGGCACATTTTATGCGTGCTGGAAATTTCGCAACTCCTTTTAATAAAGCCGAGTCGCCTAACGCTTTTTCATTTTCGATTGATTGTCCTTGCACCATTTCTGAGAATGTTTCAGAAAGGGCTAACGCTTCTTCTACTGTTTTTCCGATAATCGCTTCCGTCATCATACTGGCACTTGCCGTACTGATAGAACAGCCACTACTTTCAAAACGAGCGTCTTTAATGCATTGGTCTTCAATCGTTAGTTGTAATTTAATAATATCGCCACATGTCGGATTATGTAACTCCACTTCATGAACGCCGTCTTCTTCTAAACCGAAGTGACGTGGATGGTTGGAATGATCTAAAATCACTTGACGATACAACATGTCTAGTCTAGATAGTCCCATTTTGGAAAAACTCCTTTGTGGCAATGACTGCCTGAATAAATTGATCGAGATCAGCCTGTGTCGTATATAGGCCTAAACTCGCGCGATTTGTGGCATGAACATCAAGCCATTTCATTAGAGGTTGCGCACAATGATGACCCGCTCGTACGGCAACTCCTTGCATGTCCATAGCGGTTGCGACATCATGTGGATGAATGCCATCAATATTAAAGGCAATAACTCCAGCATGTTCCGATGGTGATGTCGGGCCGAAAACAGTTACACCTTCAATCGCTTGTAAACGAGGTAAGACGTCGGCCATTAAGGCTTGTTCATGCTGCATGACCGTCGTCATTCCAATTGTTGTCAAATAATCAATTGCAGCACTTAATCCAATCGCCCCTGTCATATTGGGCGTCCCTGCCTCAAATTTCCATGGTAAGTCCGCCCAAGTACTATCGTAAAGATGGACAAACTCAATCATTTCGCCACCAAACTCTACGGGCGACATTTGTTCTAGCCACTTCTCTTTACCGTATAGGACTCCAATTCCTGTTGGTCCATACATTTTATGCCCACTAAAAGCATAAAAATCTACGTCCAGATCTTGAACATCCACTACCATATGCGGCACACTTTGCGCACCGTCTACAACGATAACGCCCCCCACTTCATGCGTCAATCGGGCGATTTCTTTTATAGGTTGAATCGTTCCTAAAACATTGGTCACATGTGCCAATGCGACGATTTTGGTTTTAGATGAAAGTTTGGTTTGAAAGTCCGTCATATCTAATCGACCTTCTTCATCCAAGTCGATATAGACGAGATTCGCTTGTTTACGTTTAGCAAGTTGTTGCCACGGAACTAAATTGGCATGGTGTTCGGCATAGCTAAGTAAAATATCGTCACCAGCCTCTACCGCAACATCACCGTAGCTTTGTGCCACCCAGTTTAAACTGGTCGTCGTGCCTCTCGTAAACAAGACTTCTTTCGTCGAATGAGCATGGATAAACTGACGAACATTCTCACGCGCTGCTTCATAAGCCTCAGTAGCACGTGCTCCTAATGTGTGAACACCACGATGAACGTTTGCATGGTCATGTTTGTCGTAGTAAGACATCGCTTCTAAGACTTGACGAGGCTTTTGCGTGGTTGCAGCATTGTCTAAATACACCAATGGCTCATCGTTCACAGTTTGATGTAATATGGGAAAATCGTTACGTCGTTTATCTCCTAGCATCATTTTAGCTTAACTTCCTTTCAATCACTTCTGCTAATTCATCACGCACGGCTTTAATTGGAATCGCTGTTAAAACAGAGCCTAAGAATCCACGAATAACCAAACGTTCTGCTTCCGTCTTTTCCAAACCACGACTCATGAGATAGTACATTTCTTCCGGGTCGACACGTCCAACACTTGCAGCATGACCTGCGGTGACTTCATTTTCATCGATTAATAAAATAGGGTTAGCGTCACCTCTTGCTTGGTCAGAAAGCATTAAAACTCGGCTTTCTTGTTGAGCATCTGCTCCGACTGCCCCTTTTAAAATATGACCGATACCGTTAAAGGTTAAAGTACCACGTTCACGTATGACACCGTGTTGCAAGATATGCCCGACTGAATGACGACCGCTATTGGTTACCCGTGTGTCAATCCCTTGTGTTTGTCGCCCAGCACTAATCGCCACAGCTTTTACTTCTGAATGTGAGCCTTCTCCCACTAAATCAGAGTCGAAATCAGCAACAACATTGCCGTCGTTCATAATACCGATAGCCCAATCCACTGAGGCGTCGCGACCGACATTAGCACGTCGATTAATATACGTTGTGACATTTTCACCTAGTTGGTCAATCGCTGCAAATTTTACTTTAGCTCCTTGTTTGGCAATGACTTCCACGACAATATTCGCTGTCGCTTTTTCCGCGCCCTCTCCCACTGTTTGGAATCGTTCTAAGTAACTCACTTCACTGTTTTCTTCCGCTACGATTAATACATGCTTAACAAAATTTGTGTTTGCATGGCTATCTTGATAAAACAATGCTTCTACAGGTTCTTCAATCGCAACGTTTTTGGGAACATATAAGAATATTCCACTATTCATAAACGCCATATGAAACGCCGTTAATCTGTCTTCATCATAGTGAACTGCTTGCTGCATTAACGCCTTTTCAACCAAATCGCTGTGTTCTTGAACTGCTGTTTGAATATCAGTCAAAATCACACCTTTTTCTATTAGATGAGCGGGCATTTGTTCCACTAATGTTTGCGTGCTGTGTTGCACAATCAAGGGATTATTTTCGACTTGTTCAAAGTCATAGACCGCTCCTGAAACTGTATCGTCTATCATAGTCGTCACTTCTGTTAACGGCCAACGATGAATTTTAACGCGTTCAATCATCGGTAAAGCCAATGTTTCGATTTTTTCTAACGCTTGTATACGGCGATTTAATAACCATTCCGGTTCACCTTGTGAAAGGGAATAGTCTTGAATCTGTGCCGTATAATCTGTCCACGTCACATCTTTCATCTACATTCTTCCCTTCTAGTCTTCTGATAATTCAATTCCTAGCTCAGCACTAATGCCAGCGTAGCCTTCTGCTTCTAAACGTTTCGCTAAATCAGCTCCACCTGTTTTAACTACGCGACCGTCCATCATAATATGAACCACATCAGGCGTGATATAGTTTAACAAACGTTGATAGTGTGTAATAATTAGCGCGCCAAAATCATCGCCACGCATTTCATTAACCCCTTTAGATACTACTTTCAAGGCGTCAATATCAAGTCCAGAGTCAATTTCATCAAGAATCGCGAAGGTCGGTTCCATCATCAGTAATTGTAAAATCTCATTACGTTTTTTCTCTCCGCCTGAGAATCCTTCATTTAAGTAGCGCTCTGCCATTTCTTCTGGCATTTCTAACAAATCCATTTTTTCATCTAGTTTTGTGATAAAATCCATGACCGAAATCTTATCGTCTTCTTCACGTGTTGCGTTAATTGCCGCACGCATGAATTCCGCATTAGTAATTCCAGCAATCTCACTTGGATATTGCATGGCTAAAAAGATACCTTTACGAGCTCGTTCATCTACTTCTAATTCTAATATATTTTCACCATCTAACAGGACTTCTCCTTTTGTTACTTCGTAATTAGGATGTCCCATAATAGCTGCTGACAAGGTTGATTTCCCTGTTCCATTTGGTCCCATAATCGCATGAATCTCACCTGTATTCATTGTTAAGTTAACACCTTTTAAGATTTCCTTGTCTTCAATCGACACGTGTAAATCTTTTATTTCTAAAACCGCCATGCGTGTTTCCCTCCAAATATATTCATATTTTTTCACTATGTTCCTAACCTCTATATTTTAGCCCAATTGAGAATGAATTTCAAATGATAAAATCGTTATCACTTGCGAAATCTAAAGGATAATAACATATTCTGCCTTTTTGTTTAGAATCTTTCTAAAAAATAGACGAACCGATTTTTTGACATTGCTTGTGAAACTGAATTAAAATAAGTTTATTATGATGAAGAGAGTAGGAAATTTTATGAAAATTGATATTTGGTCTGACTTTGCTTGTCCGTTCTGTTACATTGGAAAACGTCACCTTGAAAAAGCGTTAGAAAATTACGAAGACGTTGAATTAGTTTTTCACAGCTATGAACTCGACCCAACGACTTCTGTCGATTTCTATTCAGATGCCAATCAAATGCTAGCAGATAAATATGGCATGTCCTATGAGGAAGCTAAACAAAATAACGCTCGCGTGATTGATATGGCGAAGCAAGCTGGCTTACACTATGACTTTGAAAAAATTAAGATTACGAATACAGTCAATGCCCATCGTGTGGCACAATTCGCTAAAACAAAAGGGGTGGGAAATGCTTTTGTCGAAGCAACATTACATGCTTACTTTAGTGAAGGGGCGTATCTTAATGATGAAGAAACGCTGGTTAATTTAGGCACGTCAGTTGGCTTAGATGCAGATGACGTGCGCCGTGTATTTCAATCAGATGAATTCTTAACAGAGGTTCGTCAAGATCAAGCACAAGCGAAAGCCATTGGTATTACAGGCGTGCCATTTTTTGTTATCGATGAAAAATACGGCGTTAGTGGTGCACAACCGATTGCTGTTTTTGAAGAAGTGTTAGAAAAAGTCGGCGCAACACCTAAAAAAGCTGCGCCACTTCAGATGATGGGTGATACTCAAGCACCTGGCTGTGAGGACGGCGCTTGCGATATATAATTTTTGGATGAGAAGCCTTTTTAGAAAGGCTTCTTTTTTTATAAAAACTAGTCAATTCTTTAAATTATGAGTAAATTCTCTTCAAATTCTAATGTAAAGTTACCTTCCCCGCATTTTTATTATCATTAAATATCATCAATTTTTATATTTCATCTCCGTGAAATGATATCTTATAAAATATTAGAATCAGATAGTTTATTGAGATGTAAATACCTTCTATTGTGAAAATATATTCAACAAACGGACAGAATAATAAATCCGAAATTTATATTAAAACCATAAAAAAACCATCTTTTTAAGAAATTAGTGAATATAATTCATTAAAATGTTTAAGAAAATAAAAATAATGATAGATTAGATTTTTAAACGTGATACAATTCACATAACTTATGAAAGGAGAAAATGACTAATAGTTTTTCACAATTTAAGAAAGGAGTTATTAGGTTGAAGTAAAGATATATTAAAAAGGAGAATGAATATGGAGAGAATAAATGTAAAAGATTTTTTAAACAAAATTTTAAATGGCGCAGCAATGGGGATCGTTGTAGGACTAATTCCTAACGCTATTTTTGGAGAAATATTTAAAGCGCTTTCTGGATACCACCCTTTATTTGCAATGTTACAACAAAATGTGACGATGATTTCTTTTACAGTTCCAGTATTGGTGGGGATGTTTACTGCCTTACAATTTAAATTTACTGGAATTGAAGCCGCTTCATTAATGGGAGCGACGCTGATTGGAGGAGGCTCCATCCGATTAACAGATGGTCAGTGGGGGCTATATGGCACTGGTGACTTAATTAATGTGATGTTAATTGCTGCTATTTCAGCACTTTTTATTCTTTGGTACAATAACCGAATCGCCAATCTTGGGATTGTCATGTTGCCTATTGTAGGTGCGATGATTCCTGGATTTATCGGAATGTTGACTCTTCCTTATGTCGGTTATATTACGAGAGGGCTTGGTAATTTAATTGAAAACTTTACCAACTTACAGCCATTATTAATGACGATTTTTATCGCTGTTTCTTTTGCACTTATTATCGTTACCCCTCTTTCTTCTGTGGCCATCGCTTACGCTATTTCTCTGGCAGGATTGGCTTCAGGAGCAGCAAACGTCGGTATTGTCGCAACATTATTCACCTTGGCTTACGGTTCTTCTAAAGTCAATAGCAAAGGGACGACTTTTGCACTCTTCTTTGCAGGTCCTAAAATGTTAATGCCTAATTTTTTAGGAAATCCTATTATGATTTTACCCATCGTGATTAATTCTTTTGTAACAGGTATCGCTGCATACTTATTTAAAATTCAAGGAACAACGGCTTCTGCTGGCTTTGGTTTAACTGGTTTAGCAGGCCCCATTAATGCATACTCATTTATGGATCAAAGTCCACTAGTAAATATTCTTATTTTGGTCGTACAATATCTTGTTGTCCCACTAGGAATTGCGATTATTACCCATACAATTTTCATTAAAATGAACTTATACAAAGATGATATTTTTACATTTGCTGGAGAAAACAAATAGAAAAAGGAGATTATCATATGAAGAAAATCATTGTATTTAATGTTAGAGAAGAAGAAGTTGACTTAACTAAGGAATGGGCGAAAGACCATAATGTTGAAGTCAAATTAGTTAAAGAACAACTTTCATTGGAAAATGTAGTTTTAGCAAAAGGATTTGACGGTATTTCAACTAGTCAAAATTCTCCTGTACCAAATGACATCTACCCGATTATTAAAGAATACGGTATTCACCAAATCGCACAAAGAAGTGCCGGTGTAGATTACTATGATTTAGAAGAAGCGAAAGAACAAGGTGTTATTATTAGTAACGTTCCAAGCTACTCGCCTGAATCGATTGCGGAATTTGCCTTGATGTCGGCATTAACTTTAGTCCGTAAAAGTCGCTTGATTGAAGAAAAAGTTCAAGGTCATGATTTTAGATGGCAACCTTCAATTCGTGCAGGTGTTATTAATGAAATGACCGTTGGAGTGATTGGCACAGGCTCAATCGGGTTAACCTCTGCCAAACTATTTAAAGGTCTAGGCGCTAAAATAGTAGCATTTGATGTTTTCGAAAGCGAAGCTGCCAAAGAAATTGTCACATACAAAAATTCAATTGAAGAAGTCGTTGAAATGTCTGATATCGTCACTTTACATATTCCGGCAACGAAAGATAATTTTCATCAATTTAACCTAGAGATGTTTAAAAAATTCAAGCCGTCCGCTTATTTCATCAATGCTGCACGTGGCTCTGTCGTAGATACAGAAGAGTTAATCGAGGCCCTCGATACTGGGTTACTGGCAGGAGCTGCTTTAGATACCTATGAAAACGAATCAAATTTTATTCCGAAAAACTTTGAAGGAAAAGAGTTAAATGATTCGTTATTAGAGCGTGTATTGTCACATGAAAAAATCATCTTTACGCCACACATTGCACATTATACTGATGTTTCAGTACGTAGAATCATGCAGATTTCACTTAACTCTGTACTAGATATTTTAACTACCGGTGATACTGAGTTACGTGTCAACTAATGACTCAAAAGAGGTCGTTTGCTTATGATAAGCAAACGACCTCTTTTTCATTCTATAACAATTGATTAAACTTTTAGTAAGTCATATTGTGATTGATATAAATAATGATAGCGCCCTTTTTGTGCCATCAACGTATCATGTGTTCCAGACTCTTGAATATTGCCCTTATCGATATAAAAAATCTTATCACAATTTTTTATCGTGGATAATCGGTGAGCAATAATAAACGACGTGCGACCATGCAATAGTTTCTGTAAACCGTCTTGTAACAATTGCTCCGTCTTCGTATCAATACTTGATGTAGCTTCATCTAAAATCAGAATTTTAGGATCCGCTAAAAGGGCTCTCGCAAACGATATTAATTGGCGTTGGCCTGCAGACAACGTACTACCTCGCTCTTCTACGACTGTGTCATAACCGTCTTTTAGCTCTTTTATAAAATCATGCGCTCTGACGACTTTAGCTGCTGCAATGATTTCTTCTCGACTTGCTTGTGGATTTCCGTACTGTATATTGTCTAAAATCGTACCCGAAAAAACAAATGTATCCTGCAGCATAACACCCATTTGTTGTCGCAGTGATTTTAATGTGACATCACGAATATCAATGCCATCGATTAAGATTTGACCAGAATCAATATCATAAAAACGACTCAACAAATTGATAATCGTTGTTTTCCCTGCTCCTGTCGGTCCTACAAGCGCCACACTCTGTCCTGCTTCAACATTTAGTGAGACATGATTCAGAATCGGTTGATTATCTTCATAACTAAACACTACGTCATCGAATACTACATTTCCTTGAATTTCTGGCATTTCAATCGCATGCGGAGCATCTTGAATCTCAGGCTCGACATCTAACGTTTCAAAAATCCGCTCGAGATAGGCGGTTGCTGTAATCAATGAATTGTAAAAATTCCCAATATTAATGACCGGATTCCAAAAGTTATTGATATAGCCGATAAAGGCAATCAACGTCCCCGTTGTCATATCTACCCCTATACTTCTTATCCCAATAAAATAGATTAAGGCAGTCGTCATCACCGAAATGTTTTGCACACCCGGCCATAGTAAAAATTGAACTCTGACTGCTTTTAAATATGCTTTACGGTAGTCTTCGTTTATCGAAGTAAATGTTTGATAACTCGTTTCTTCTTGAGTAAAAGATTGCGTCACTTTTATCCCTGAAATACTCTCATGAATGTAAGCATTCATATTTGACTGTTTATTACTTAGTTCTTGGTACGCGGTTCGTTGTGCTTTCTTGACTAATAACACGATAATCAGTAAAACAGGTAATAGTAGCAATGAATAGAGTGTTAGTTTTACATCGAGCCACAACATCACACCTAGAGTCAGAACGAGACTGAAAACATCTGAAATTAAGTTAATCAAGCCGTTACTTAATAAATCACTCAAAGTATTGATGTAATTTACGACACGGATTAAGATTTTACCGTGCGGTCGGTTATCAAAATAAGAGAAGGGTAATGTTTGTAAATGACTAAAAATATCATATCGCATATCTTTTAAAATATTTTGACCGATTTCTGTAATATGATAAATACGATAACGCATGCTCCAGCCTATACCGATTAATGATAATAAGAAAAGCAAACTCATTAATACAAGTCCTTTAACATCTTGGTTAGGTAGATAACGGTCAATGGCTAATTTTGTAAAGTAAGGTCCTAACATGGCCAACATATTGGCAAAAATAATGACAAGTAAAGCTTTCGTGACGGGACGTTTATATGGAGCAATGTATTTACCTAAGCGTTGGTAATGATGCCAATTAAACTCCTCTTGTAATGTTTCATCTTGATCAAAGGTATTGCGTGCCATTATAATTGCCCCCCTTCTTGACTGGATTGACCGAGTTGCGTTTGATAGATGTCAAAGTAGCGACCGCCACGCTCGACTAACGCCTGATGTGTCCCTTGTTCGACGACGCGACCTTTTTCTAATACGAGTATCGTATCAGCCTCTCGGACTGACGAAATCCGATGTGCAATGACAAACGTTGTCGTGCGTTTAGTCAGCTTAGTCAGTTCTGCTTGAATTTTAGACTCCGTCTGCATATCAACAGCACTTGTCGTGTCATCTAAAATCAAGACAGCCGGGTCTTTTGCCAAAGCACGCGCTAAGGACAGACGTTGTTTTTGCCCACCCGATAGCCCGACTCCTCTTTCGCCTACAATCGTGCGATACCCTTCTGGCATTTGCTCGATAAAGTGATTCGCATCAGCAATTTCAGCAACGTGACGAATTCTCTCATCAGATAGTTCCGGAGCGCCGTAAGTAATATTTTCTTCAATCGTACTTGAAAATAAAAAGACATCTTGCATAACCATCGCGATATTTTCTCGTAATTGACGTACCGGCCATTCACGTGCATCTTTACCGTCAATCAATACGCGACCGTGACTAGGGTCGTAGAAACGCGCAATTAAGTTCACTAGCGTTGTTTTTCCTGAGCCAGTTTCACCTAAAATACCGATGGTTTGCCCAGGTAGTGCTTCAAACGATACGTTTGAAAGAATAGGGGTATCTGGGTCATCTGAAAAATGAAAAGTAACGTCTTCAAAAACAATATGACCTTGAAGAGGGTGTTTCTCAATATGCTTTTCTGCTGTAATCGATGGTTTTACTTCTAGCATTTCTCGAATTTTGACACACGAAGCATTAAAGCGTTGCGTATCATTAATTAACCAACCACTCATTCGCATGGGCATGTTTAGCATCCATAAATAGCCATTAAATGCGACTAAATCGCCGACGGTCATCTGACCACGTATTACGAGAAAGCCTCCTACTAACAATGTAATTAAGGTTAAGCTACCTGCCAACCCATCTAACCACGGCAAATATTTCATGGAAACACGTGCTGAAGCTAAATTTTTTTGTTTAAAGGCTTCATTTGCTTCGTTAAATTTTTCAATCTCAAAGTCTTCTCTCGAGAACGCTTTGACTACACGATTTCCACTAATATTTTCTTCAACTAAGCTATTTAACTTCGAAAAACTTTGACGAATTTCTAAGAAAACAGGATGTGCTTCAGCTGACATCTGACGCGTTAAATAATAGATCACAGGGGTAACGGCGACTAAAGACAGCATTAACACTGGATTTATCCATGCCATTACTACGATAGCCATTATAAACCAAAAGACAGATTCGACAATATTGTACGTCACCCAACAAACAAAATGTCGGATGGCCTCGATATCCCCAGTCATTCGGGCCATAATATCACCCACACGCGTTCGATTAAAAAAATCAAAATCTAATAATTGCAATTTTTGAAACAAATGCTGACGAACGCCAAAAACAGTATGCTGACCGATTGTCTCAAAAGTTATTTGATACGCATAGCGAAATACCGTGCGTAAGACGGTCAAGCCAATCATCCACATTAATAGTGGTATTAGTTTCTCAGTTTCCCCTGCTCCTATAACTCGATCAATCAACTGCCCGATAATAAGTGGGTTGGCAATCATCAGTAATGAACTAGTCACTAATAAAATAATACCTAAAAATATGGTTTTCTTACGGTCTTTGCTGTATTGCCAAATCCACTGATAGTTATTCATCTTTTTTCCTCCTTTTATCACTTTGTCTTAGTTTAGATGATAGCTGGCATTATTTGAATAGACTATCTTTCTTAATCGAATGGATTATATCACTCGCTTCTTCGTCATCTCGCTCACTTTCTTCAGCATGATGACGAGTAAAGTTTTTTACAGCTTTCACTTTTCTTTCTAGCAATTTAAGGTAAACTATAAAGAGAAGACAATTTGGAAAGAAATGAGGCTTTAACGTTGATACAAATCGATACCAAGACCTTCAATCCTGATATTTTATATGCCTTTGACTCTTATGATGAAGGAACAGCTTTAGGAAAAGAACATGCACATGATTTTGTCGAATTAAGTATCATCCTAGATGGCCAAGCAACTTATCATGTTCATCATCATCGCTATCATGCAACTAAAGGCTGTGTCATGCTTTACCATCCAGGCACACCACATCAGCATATACAAGAAGAACATACTTATAGTCACCAATTACACATTGGTTTAAATAACGTAACTTTTGAAGGGTTAAAACGAAACTATCTCCCTTTTGAAACGACTTTTATTGAATTAAAACACGAACAAGCTATCTTTCTTGATTTATGCCAAGCTATTTTAACAGAAAAAAATGAACGCGCACTTGGTTATGAATTAATGATTAAGTCGCTTATTATGAAGTTATTAGTCATGCTGTTAAGACAAGGTAACGTGATTGAGAACACAGAGATGATGACCTCTTTAACCGATCGCTCCTATCAAGATAAAGAACGGATTGTTAACAATATTATTTACTATCTAGAAACCCATCATGCTCAGGATATTACCCTGGACTCTTTAGCTGAAACAATGTATATCAGTCCTAACTACCTTTCAAAAGTATTTAAAGAAGTCACGAAAGATTCGCCGATTAACTATCTTATTCAAATCCGATTAAACCGTGCTGCTCTTTTATTACACAATAATCAACTGACAATTAAAGAAGTCGCAAAACGCGTCGGATATGATGACCCTTTTTACTTTAGTAAACTTTTTAAAAAACATTACGGAGTCTCGCCGTCACACTATCAAACGGAGACTTTTTCTCCCTTTGACATTCCGTCTACGCCTCCGTCCGATTTATAAAAAAGAGGTCTGTTCGCTTTTGAACAGACCTCTTTTTGATTTAAATATATTGTCGCTCGATTTCTTCATAATAGGCTGCGTCTATCAGTCCACCACCTAAACACTCTTCACCATCGTAAAAGACAACCGCTTGCCCCGGTGTAATAGCACGCACTGGTTCACTAAAATAGACCGTCGCTTTGGTCGAATCATTTTCATCTAGCACCACTTTCACAGCCGTATCTTTTTGACGATAACGGAATTTAGCCGTACATTCAAATGTCTTCGCTTGCCAGTCATTAACCGTAAAGTGAATGTCGCTTGCAGTTAAATGCGTCGCATAAAGCCAGTCATGATGAAACCCTTGACCGACTATTAGCTCATTTTTTTCCAAACGCTTGCCAATCACGAACCACGGCTCATTTGACGCGCCGCCTCCGCCAATACCTAGTCCTTGACGTTGCCCTATCGTATAATACATTAATCCGGCGTGGTCGCCTTTCACTTCACCATCCACCGTCACCATTTTTCCAGGTTTGGCCGGTAAATACTGACTGAGAAATTCTTTAAAATTCTTTTCTCCGATAAAACAAATACCAGTCGAGTCTTTTTTCTTAGCTGTGGCAAGTCCAGCTTCTTCAGCTAAACGTCGAACTTCTGGCTTCTCTAAATGGCCTAAAGGAAACATCGTCTTCGCAAGTTGTTCTTGAGAAAGCTGACTTAAAAAATACGTTTGGTCTTTATTGTGATCCACACCACGTAACATATGGCTCACACCATGTTCATCTCGTATAACCCGTGCATAATGTCCTGTAGCAACATAATCGGCTCCTAAATCCATGGCATACTCAAGGAACGCTTTGAATTTTATCTCTTTATTACACATTACATCTGGATTGGGCGTACGTCCCGCGCGATATTCTGCTAAAAAGTATTCAAAAACGCGATCCCAGTATTCTTTCTCGAAGTTTACAGAATAATAAGGAATCCCAATTTGATTCGCTACTTTTTCGACATCTCGATAATCTTCTGTCGCCGTACAAACACCATTTTCATCGGTATCATCCCAGTTTTTCATGAAGATTCCTACTACATCATATCCTTGCTCTTTTAGTAGTAGCGCCGTCACAGAAGAGTCTACGCCACCACTCATTCCCACGACAACACGTGTTTGACTATTGTCTGTCATGTTTACACCATCATTTCTTTTTAGATTCTGAATCATCTACGATTTGAAGGTCGGATTTTTCAGTCTTCTTATTATACGTTCTTTTCAAAGTTTTTTCATCTTTTTAATACAAAAAAGAGAATTCTTATCATAAGAACTCTCTTTTCTACCAATCATTTATGATACGACTTCAAAACAATGACGATTAATCATTTCATTCATAATGAATTGAAAGTTTTGTTGTAATTCTAGTTGGTCGTCGTTTTCAAAAATATTTAATTGACGCATGCCATTCGCTGTCGTGATACTCATTTTAAAGGTTTTTAAATCTTTTGCGACAGTTATCTTTAAACGAGGACCTTTACTATTTGCCATCATATCTAATGGTCGATTATACTGCAAGTTGCCTTGTTTAGACTCACTAAACCCTAAATCTTTAAATGTATAAGTTTTCGCTTGCTCACTTAGTTGATAGCTCACATCTGATCCTAATACTGTTGAAACTTTATCAAATGCCATATTATCACCTCATTTTTTCTATGATAGCTTTATTATAAGCAATTTTCAATCAGAACTCTAGTCTATTTGTTGGCGTTTTCGACAAATCTTCACGAGGGCTGCTGCAAAGTGTTCGACATCTTCTTCCGTGACGCCTTCACCAAAACTAATCCGCACGGACTCATTAATTGCCGGATGTCCTTCGCCATACATGGCAGTTAAGACGTGTGAGGGTTCGATATTCCCCGCCGTACAAGCGGAGCCAACTGAAATCGCAAAGCCTTGCAAATCTAATTGCATGAGTATTTGCTGACTTGGAATCCCTTCTAAATGAAGATTTAAAATATGTGGACTTTTCGGCGCTTTCGCTCCATTTACGTGAAAAGCAACACGCGCTTCGGATAGAGCTGTGATGATTGTCTCTTGGAATTTTTGATAACGTGTCTGATTATCCATTTGAATAGTCGGGTTTAAACGCGTCAATGCTTGAGTGAATCCCATAATTCCTGGTAAATTCTCAGTGCCTGGTCGTCTTTTTAGCTCTTGCTCACCACCATGCAACATAGCGTGTAATGGCGTCCCTGTACGAGCATAGAAAAGCCCAACGCCTTTTGGTCCATTTAATTTATGGGCTGTGGCACTTAAGAAGTCTACTCCCAGTTCTTGTACATTTATTACTTCATGACCTAATGCTTGAACAGCATCTGTGTGAAATTTTGCTGGATGATCATGTAATAGTTGACCGATTTCGCGGATAGGATAACGCACGCCCACCTCATTATTCACCATCATTATCGAAACCAAGACTGTTTCTGGTCGTAAAGCATTTTTTAATGCTTCTATAGAAATATTACCATGACGATCCACCTCTAGATAGGTCACTTCTATACCTGCTTGTTCATAAAACTCAGCCGTATGTAATACTGACGGGTGCTCTACTTTAGTCGTGATGAGATGTGGACGTGAAACTGAAGCGTGTTTCAATTGATAAAACGCCCAGTTATTACTTTCCGTACCCCCACTTGTAAAAAAGATTTCATCCGCTTTAGCGCCGATTTGTTGCGCGATTTGTTCACGCGATTTCTCTAACCGTGCATGAGCAGAACGTCCGAAAGCATGGATACTAGACGGGTTGCCATAATCTTCCGTTAAACTCTTTACCATTGTTTCAATCACAGAAGGATGAACCGGCGTGGTCGCACTGTGGTCTAAATAAACTCTTTTCAACTTTATTCCTTCTTTCGTGTTTTATCCTTGCTTTTCCATTTTATCAAATTATCACTCACCATACTAAACATTCGGTCTAAACTTTTCTTAAAAATAGGACGTGTGAATAAAGCCGTCATCACAATACTTAATGCGACAATTAAGAAAAATAGCCAAGGTTTTAATGTTAATTCTCCCATATCCATACTTCTAAGACTTTTAACAATGAAACCATGTAATAAATAAGCATACAATGTATTCTCGCCTAAATAGGTAAAGCGATATTTTTTTCGTGGAACCAATGTGAAAAAAGCAAAAATGGCAATAAAACTAATCAAGTAGACGAATAAACGGACAATCCCACCTACTTCAGGATTTTCTAAAAAATGGTCGTAAGGCTTCGACCCAAAAAACCAATACTTATTCCAAACTTCTGCATAAGTCACTAGCTTGGCTAATAAGACAAAAAGAATGATCCCTACGACTCTCATTGCTGGTTTCTTTGTTTTTTCAAAAAAAGAGGCCTGTAAATAAAAACCTAATAGAAAAAAGGGAAAAAAGACCATCGTCCGTGATAAACTCAAAAACTGATCGATGCCTGGAGCATAGCCTGCTAATAATCCGATTACAATGGCAATCGTCATCCCCATTAAGGGCGTAAAACGGTCAAATAGATACAACGCAACATTCCAAAAAAACATACTTAAAAGAAACCACAGTGACCAATGAGGATTTAGAAATTGAAGCGATACTTTGCCAGAACTTTGAATCATAAAATAAAAAAGACTGTAGATAAACTGAAAAACTACATAGGGTACTAACATCGTTTCCGCTGTTTTTCTCAAATAACCTGGTCGACGAATATTTTTAGAAAAATAACCGCTAATTAAAATAAAGCCAGGCATGTGAAACGTGTATATCAAGTAATATAAATCTTCGATTTGAGAATAGTCTTCTACAAATGGTTGAATTAAATGCCCAAATATCACTAAAAATATCAAGAGTAATTTGGCATTATCAAAATAAGGATCTCGTACTTTTTCCGTCACACATATCGCCTCCTTTTTTTAATCATAACAAATAACCTTGACTAAAAAAACAAAAACGATAAAAACGGATGACCGTTTCCATTCCTTTAAACAGTCATCCGTTTTCTATTAAATAATCGTAGCTCCTAATGTATTTTTAAAATGCTTTAAGGCCCATTCATGACCGACAGGGTCAAAACTAGCGACGCCTTTTTCATGAATCACTATTTTATATCCTAAATTGTAAGCATCGATAGCCGTATGCAAGACACAAATATCTGTACAGACACCTACAATATGAACTTCTTGAATCTGTCTTTCACGCAAACGCACATCTAAATCGGTACCGCTAAATGCGGAATAGTGCCGTTTATCTAGCCAATAAACATTAGAAGCACGTTGATGCTTTTCATACCATTGAGCGAGCTCACCATATAACTCTCTTCCTGCTGTTCCTACAATATTATGAGGAGGAAACAGCTGATTTTCAGGATGATACTGGTCATCTTCATCATGTCCGTCAATCGGAAAGACCACGTAGTCACCACGTTTAAAAAAGGTATCCGTAATGTCAACAATATCTTTTTCTAACTTTTGGCCATCACAACCAGTCGTCAATTTCCCATCTGTTGCGACAAAATCATATGTGTAATCAATATTTAACAATGCCTTCATCTCGATCGTCTCCTTTTATTATGCGTGAGCTAACCAATTTAAAACCATTTCTGCCGAACGCTTACCTGCCGTAATAATAAATTCATCAAATGTTTGGGCTGCTTCCTCATCTGCGACGTCGCTAACCGCTCTGACCACTACAAACGGAACTTGTGCTTGTGTAGCCACCTGAGCAATCGCTGCGCCTTCCATCTCATTAACCAAAGCGTCAGGAAAATCCGCTTTAATTTGCTGAATCATCGCTTGGCTATGGACGAATGTATCACCCGTTACTATCTCCCCTTGACGCACTGATAGCCCTGTTACTTCAGCCGCGCGTGTGATTGTTTCCATCGCCGTTTCATCTGCTTCATAGTATAAAGGCATTCCAGCCATTTGTCCTTTTTTATAGCCAAATGCTGTCACGTCGACATCAAAATAGGCTAACCGTGTAGAAACCACGACATCCCCAATTTTCAATCCTTCACCTATCCCCCCAGCAGAACCTGTGTTAACGAGCATATCGACTTGATAGCGGTCAATTAATAACGTGGCTGTCATGGCGGCCATACCTTTACCAATACCTGATTGGACGACTACCACATCGTGTTCGCCGATTTTTCCAGAAACAAATGTATTCCCAAAAACTTCTACAGTTTCTGAAGCGGTCATCGCCGCTTTTAAAGCGATAAGTTCTTCTGCCATCGCACCGATTATTCCAATTTTCATCCTATTTCCTCCTATAAAAAAAAGACGGCTAAGAAAACCACGAGTAACATGAGGCCGACTACTAAAATTGCCTTCGTTAAGAAATGACTTCTTTCTCTGACTTGATTGGCATATTCTGAGCGCGACATTGTAATTTTGGGCTCTTTATTCTTTTCTTTTTTAAATTTTTTAGCGATTTCTGCTTCTTTTTCTTCAAATTCTTGTTGCAGTTTTCGTACACGAGACTCTTCTTCTTTTTGAAGTTCTCTGATTTTACTGCGTGTTAATAAGGGTTCCTTATTCCCCATTCATTGAACCTCCCATAGATTCTATTTCCCATTGCATGATAGCAATAATCGTTTTACTGTCACAAATCTCACCCGTAGCAATCGCCTGCTTGGCTTCATCTAATGTCAGTTGATGGATAGACAACCACTCATCGTCATCTCGTGGCAAAGGATCTGGGACTTGATACAACCCTTTTGCGATAAATAGATGCATCATTTCATTAGCAAAACCAGGTGAAAGAGAAAAGGTCATGTACGGCTCCATTTTTTCACAACGATAGCCAACCTCTTCTTCTAACTCTCGATGCGCTGTTAAAATCGGCTCCTCTCCTTCTCGGTCGAGTTTTCCCGCAGGAATTTCTAAAATCGTTCGTTCAAGCGGTTTGCGATACTGTTTAACAAGTAATATACGATTGTCAGATGTAATCGCTATAATGCCGACTCCACCATTATGAAAAACTAATTCTCGTTGGCCAACCGACCCGTCTGGTAAACGTACTTTATCCACAGCCACATCTATTATTTTACCACTAAAGATGGTTTCTCTGGAAAGTGTTTTTTCTTCAAAATTTTCTGTCATGATGACGCCACCCATTTCATAGTTTGCTCATATAATACCTTTTTCTAGCAAATAATTCAAACACAGTAAGTCTGAGATGAAATCCAACTCAAGACGGATAGTTTTGTTATCTCTTTCTATGGTAAAATAAGTGTAATCAAGAAATGACTGAATAGGAGTGAGAGACATGAAAAAAAATAAATGGATGAAATGGTTGCTCTACTTTTTTGCCATAGTAGGTGCCTTGACAATTGTCGATGAGAGTTCGGGACTTTTAGATAGTCTTTTCCCTCTCATAATACTGGCCTTCATCATATACGGTATTAAACGTTGGTGGGATAAACGACAGCAAGCAAAACAAGCGGATGTCTCAGTGAACATGCCTCCGTTACGTCAAGATTTAACTCAACATTATCATGAAGCAGGCTTAGACGACCAGCAAATTAAGTTTTTCCGTGAAACGATGAATACAGCACGCGTACAAATTGAAACGCTTGAACAACAGATGAATCAAGTTGCTAAACTAAAAGCGATTAATTTAAAAACACAAGCAGTAAAAGCAGCACAAGGTATTTTTAAAGAGCTCGTTAAAGAGCCACAAAAACTGCATCGCGCTGACGGCTTTCTTTACAATCATTTACCTAATTTGGTAGACTTGACAGAGAAGTACATTACGATTAATGATCATGATATTAAAACTGCTAACACTTACGAAGCGCTTCAAAAAAGTGCCGAAGTGATTGAACAAGTTTCATCTCTCGTGGTAAAAGACTTTGAGCAACTCGTTGCCGAAGATTTAGCAGAGATGGACGTTGAAGTCAGTCTAGCTGAACAACAATTAGCACGTCAACATGAAGAAGCATCTACATCTCAGGCATTTGAAGAGCCTGACACGACAAACGATGAAGGAGAGGATGGCACAGATGGATCAACACACAACGGATGAATTAAAACAAACACAACCTGTTCATGATACACTGGATGACTTATTAAGTAACCCTTTTGCTAATACCCAAGATGCGGCAGGAACGTTAGCGAAACAAACATCAGAAGCGGCCTTACATGATGAAGCACCCGCTCCTCGTCTACTTGATCGCTTAGACCCTGAGCGACAAGCTCAAGCGCGTCAATTAGCCGAACAAATCGATGTTCAAGACTCACAATCTGTTTTAAGTTACGGTGCAGCGGCTCAACAAAAGCTAGGTGAATTTTCTCATTCTATGCTTCACCATGTACAAGCTCAAGACATTGGTCCTGTCGGTGATACGTTAAATGAATTAATGTATCGTTTAAATGAAGCAAGTCCGCAAGAATTACAAGTGCAAGAACGCAATGTTTTCAAACGCATGTTTGGCAAAGTGAAAGAATCTATCTATGAGATGACAGCCAAATATCAGCAAATTGGGGCACAAATTGATAAAATTGCGGTCAAACTGGATCGTGAAAAAAATGGCCTCTTGAGTGATAACGTCATGCTAGAACAACTTTATCATAAAAATAAAGATTATTTCGATGCGTTGAATATCTATATTGCAGCTGGCGAACTGAAAAAAGAGGAGCTACAAACGAAAATTATTCCAGAAGCCATGCAAAAGGCAGAACAAACTGGTGACCAAATGGACGTTCAAGTCGTTAATGATTTAAATCAATTTTTAGACCGTTTAGATAAACGAACGCATGATTTAACATTAGCGCGCCAAATTACGATACAACAGGCTCCGCAAATTCGCTTAATTCAAAATACAAATCAAGCCTTAGCAGAAAAGATTCAAGCGTCAATCAACACCGCCATTCCTTTGTGGAAAAATCAAGTGGCAATTGCCTTAACACTCTTGCGTCAAAAAGACGCGGTAACGGCACAGCGCCAAGTTTCAGAAACAACGAACGAGTTATTGAAGAAAAACTCAGAAATGTTAAAAATTTCAGCAATTGAAACGGCGGAAGAAAATGAGCGTGGTTTAGTGGATATTGAAACTCTACAACAAACACAAAACGACCTTGTTGAAACCATACAAGAAACCATGCGTATTCAACAAGAAGGAAAAGAAAAACGTCGCCTAGCTGAAATCGAGCTTAGCCAGCTAGAAGATGATTTAAAAAATAAATTATTAGAAATGACGCATTAAAAAATAACGATTGGGACTTTACAATGATACTTGTAAAGTCCCAATCGTTTTATTTTTCAAATAGTAAGTCTAACACGTCTTGGGTTAAACGACGTCCCTGTCCTTTATATGGAAAGGCGTGCATGTGCATAGCGGGATTAAAGTTCGCTTCAATAATACCATAGTGACGGCTATCTCTTGTAGCTGGAATCGTCTTATCTGGAATAATTAAATCAATCCCAGAAACTTTTGCTCCCAGTGCTGCAACTGCTTCAATCGCAATTGTTTTATAGCTTTCATCAAAATCATCCGTCATATCAATCGAGTCGCCACCGGTACTAACATTTGAATTTTCCCGTAAATAAACAACTTCCCCTTTTGGTAAGACATCAGAAATTTCATAACCTTGTTCTGCTAACATAAGTTTCTCAATGTCGCCTAATTGAATCCACTCTAACGGCGAGCGATGATGTGAACCGCGAAGAGGGTCTTGATTTTTTTCAGCAACTAATGCTTCAATCGTTTTCTCGCCGTCCCCTGTTACATTAGCCGGTACACGTAACATAATCGCTTTTACTTGATTATCAATCACAAAGAAACGATATTCTGTTCCAGGTAAAAATTCTTCTACTAGTACAGCACTATCCTCTTTAAAGGCAATAGCTAGTGCCTCTTTAAAGTGTGCTTTTGTTGCTCCTTCTTTAAAAATCGTGATACCTAAACCATAATTAGTCGATTTCGGCTTAATCACAATCCCCAGACCGTCAAATCGCGCAAAATCAGCCATAGCCGTGTCAATATCTTGATACTCTGCTCCTTGTGGCACGCGGAATCCTTCTTGCGCTAATAATTTTTTCGTCACGGTCTTATTTTCCATTATCAAAGGGACGATATAACTATCTTTGCTTGTCATATTGGCATTTTTAACGTATTCAATTTTTTTCGGTGTCTGTCGACGATCCGTTAATTTTAAAAACTGGTCTTGTTTATCTAGGACTTCCACTCCAAAACCACGCTGTAACGCATCAAACATGAGTAATTGTGTGGATAACTCCATATCACGAAATCCTTCTAGTTGATAAGGCTTAGCGTGTGCTTTTTCGTAATATGCTCTTCCTAACTCTCGTGCTAACGTCGCGTTGGTCGTACCCGATTGGTAAGCTTTTGCCATACGTCCACTTAACGTCAACTCTGGCTGTGCTAATTTTTCGCGTTGGTCGTTAATTAAGACTTGCCAACGTTCACTATCATCCCACGCTTGCACCATGTCACTCATTCCTCTTAATAGTGCTTCCCCTTCCATTTTCATGGCAGTAGGATTTAATGGGTGTTCTAAAGCAACTTGATTATTATACTGCTCGCCACGTTTTAATAACTCATCATAATCTGTATCCTCTTCCTTCATCCAGACTAAATACATCATAAATAGATGAAGAAACTCAATCGTTTCCTTAGCGATACCATACGGTGAATACGGATCATTATCAATATTTCGTAATTCAATATAATGAATACCCGTATGCTTTAAATCCGAAACATGTTCCCCACCACGTAAGCGAACGGCTGCGTAAAACTCTTTTTCTTCAGATAGGATGCCACGTTCAACTAAACATTCTATATCGTGAATATATTGCTCAATCGAGCGATATGAGACAAAAACATCGTCATGGTTGGTATAGCCGTATTCACTATTGCGAATACTGCGCACTAAGTCTTGCGGTCCTTCGCCGATATTTTCATCAAAATAACGCGCTTCTGCTTGAGGAGAGGCTCCAAAAAGATATGTTATAAGCCAACGATAACGCATATAGTGACGAGAAGCTTTCAAGTATAAGTCCGTTTTAAACTGTTCAAGCGAATCGAATGTCGTTTGAGCATGAAACAGACTACAAATAAATTCAGGGGAATATTCAAAGTTAAAATGAATTCCACTTACCATTTGCTTGCGTTTACCATAAGACTTCGCTAAATAACGTCGATATAAGACGTCTTCAAACTTATCTAATTTAGCAATGATAATATCTTCTTCTTTTTCTGGTAACGCTGGCGGCATACTGAGTGGCCATAACATTTCATCTTTATTCATCGAGCGTAACGTCACTTCATGCAACGCACCTAAATAGGCTAATACTTCTTCTGCAGACGGTAACGCTGGCGTGATAATTTCTACTTGTGTTTCGCTAAAATCCGTTTGAATCGTTGGATGAAAGCGACGATTTCCTAACAAAGCAGGATGATCAGTTGTCGCTAGCTCTCCGTCGAGCGTCACACGCTGACTTTCTTTTTCGATACCAAAACGAGCATGTTTAAAAAGCCCTTGAATTGGGTCTTGATTCAATAGTGTTTGTAAATTATGGATCATTTTAAGACCACCTTTTGTTCATTTTCATTCCTTCATTATACCATTGACGAATTGAAATTGCTTATAATTGGTCTGTAACAAAAAAAGCTGATATTAATCAGCTTTTTCCTTCGTTAATAATTCTTTAAATAGACCATACATAAAGTCATTTGAATCAAAGACTTGTAAATCATCAATGCCTTCGCCTAGTCCGACTAATTTTACCGGTAGTTTTAGCTCGTTGCGAATCGCTAAAATCATTCCACCTTTAGCCGTACCATCTAATTTAGTTAAGACTAATCCAGTCACATCGGTCGTCTCTTTAAATTGCTTTGCTTGAACCATTGCATTTTGTCCCGTCGTCGCATCTACTACGAGTAACGTTTCATGTGGCGCTTCGGGGATTTCACGCTGAATAATTCGCTTCATCTTGGCTAACTCATTCATCAAGTTCACTTTGTTTTGTAAACGTCCCGCTGTATCAACTAACAAGATATCAGCATTTTCTTCTTTCGCTTTAACCAACGCATCATAGACAACTGAGGCCGGGTCTCCTCCAGCAGAGCCTCGCACTACATCGACTTGAGCACGCTCGCCCCAAACGACTAACTGGTCAATCGCTCCCGCACGAAATGTATCGGCTGCTGCTAAAATTACTTTTTTCCCTTGCTCACGATATTGGTTAGCCAACTTGCCGATACTCGTTGTTTTACCGACACCATTGACCCCTACAAATAACATCACAGTCAAGCCATCCGGATTTAAATTCAAATCGTTTTGCTCATCCATGTCATTTTCTTCATAAATTTGAACTAATTTTTCAATAATCGCGTTTTGCAAGTCTTTAGGTGCTTTCGCATTACGTAATTTGACTTCTTGACGCAATTCATCTGTGATTTTCATGGCTGTTTCAAACCCAACATCCGACATGATGAGTGTTTCTTCTAACTCTTCAAAGAAATCTTCATCAACCGTTCGGAAACTTGCCATTAACTCATTTAAGACATCGGAAAAAGACTTACGCGTCTTTTCCAGTCCTTTTTCCATTTTGACTTGTTCTGGCGTGGCTTCTACTTTTTCTTCTCCCGTGAAGGCACGTTTCAGTTTATCAAAAAATCCCATGTTAATATCCTCCTACTTTAAGACCCATGTTTCAATCGCGTGCGCAACGCCATCTTCTTCATTTGTTTTGGTCTCATATTGTGCTATTTCCTTAATAATTGGCGTAGCATTCCCCATTGCAACTCCAGTTCCTACAAAATCAATCATAGAATAATCATTCTCTTCATCGCCTATTGCCATCATTTCACTCGCATCAATACCTAGAATATTACCCAGTGCCTCTAAGCCGTTTGCTTTACTAACTGTTTTTGGAACAAATTCAAATAAATTTTGACCAGAGCGAACAATATTATATTTTTGATGAAACTGCTCGGGAATCGCTTGCTGTTTCTCTGTTAAATAGTTAGGGTCATCATTTGTCATCACCATTTTATGATAAGGTGTCTCAGCATCAAACTGACTAATGTGACGCTCTTCAAACGTTAAAATACGATTTAAGCGACCATAGACTGACTGCTGCGTGGGAACATTGGGCATCACTCGATATACCGTCGCTCCTGACACAATATCTGTTGATAAGTCTAATTCTTGAGATAGCTCGTAGATTTCTTGAATATTTTCAAGTGTCATGCGCGTTTCTGATAAACGTTCGCCCGTATGATTTTCTTGTATTAATCCACCATTTAACGTGACCGTGTAGTCACCAGAATCTGTCAAGCCTAACTCTTCTAACATCGGCAATACTGATTTTAAAGGTCGACCCGTGCAAAGTACCATTTTAACGCCTGCTGCTTTTCCTTTTTGAATCATCTCTTTGTTACGTGCTGAAATTTTCTTTTCATTGTTTAATAATGTGCCGTCTAAATCGATCGCCACTAATTTGATAGACATATAACCCTTCCTATTCTATATATTATGCTGTGAGCGTTTCATCGACATCTGTCATCTTAACAGATACCACTTGTGAAACGCCTGATTCTTCCATAGTAATACCATACAATACATCTGCTGCTTCCATCGTTCCTTTACGGTGCGTAATAACGATGAATTGTGTGTCATTTTCAAACTCAGTTAAGTATCGCCCAAAACGTGCGACATTCGCTTCATCTAAGGCTGCTTCAACCTCATCCAGCACACAAAATGGTACAGGACGTACTTGAATAATCGCAAACAGTAACGCAATTGCCGTCAATGCTCGTTCGCCACCTGATAAAAGACTTAGATTCTGCAATTTCTTACCCGGAGGTTGCGCGACAATCTCAATCCCAGTTGTAAGTAAATCATCTGGATTGGTTAACTGTAAATCCGCATAACCACCACCGAACATCTGTGGAAACACCACTCGGAAACGGCCTTGAATCTCATAAAAGACTTTAGAAAATTGCTCTTTCACACTGACATCCATCTCATCCATCGTTTCTAACAATGTTTCTTTTGCCTCTAATAAATCATCGCGTTGAGTTGTTAAAAACTCGTAACGCTCAGCGACTTGGTCATATTGACTAATCGCATTGAGATTGACACTTCCTAACGCGCCAATTTGTTCTTTTAATGTTTGACGTTGTCTCTTTTTATCAGCAATCTCTGTTTCATTTAATGGATACATTGCCACAGCTGCTTCATACGTAAGTTGATACTCTGTTTGTAAATAGTTCAAGCCACTATCCATGGCAATTTCTGCCTTAGAACATTGAACATTTAAATCACTGATTTTTTCTAATAATTGTTCACGGTCATGATAAGCGACCGTTAGCGTTTCATCAGCTGCTTTTAACTTTTTCATTAACACGGCACGCTGCTCACGCAACTCGGTTATTGCCAATTGCAACGCTTGTTTTTCTTCTGTCCATTGTTGCATTTCTTGTTGAAGTTGCTCTTCTAAAGCTGTTTGTTCACTGCGGCTTAACACCAAACCATCTAATAACTGATCTAACTGGGAAATAGTCCCTTCCAATCGCTTGCACTCTTGCTCATAAAAAGCAATCTGACTCTCACAATAACTCCGCTTTTCTTCACAAACAGCACGTTCTTGTTTCGCTTCAGCTAAATCATGATGATATTGTAAGCGACGCTCTTCTTTCGTGACATCATCTTCATTGGCTTGTTTAAGCTGTTCTTCTAACAAACGAATCGTTTCAGAAACGGCTACTTTTTGCTCAAGTAATCGTTGTTTTTCTTGTTCATACTCCGTCAAAAAGTCGCTAATTTCCTGTGTATCATAACGCGCCACTTCATATTCTCGTTTGACCTGTCCTAATTCTGCTTCGTAAAGAGCGACTTGATGCTCATGTTTTTGGACTATTAGGCGTTGTTTCTCTCCTACTTCTTTTAAGACTTGCACCTCGTTTTGATGTGTTAGCCACGATTCTTTTAATTGTGCTACGTTAGTTTCTTTGGCAATTTGTTCTTCTTTTAATTCTTGTAGTTTTCTTTTTAATGTTTGCTCTTCATTAGCAAGTCCCAGTAAACTTCCTTGGCTACCATACTTCGTTGCACCACCTGTCATCGACCCTCCAGGATTAATAATATCTCCTTCTAATGATACAATACGGTACTTAAAGTTTAACATACGTGCTAATTCATTGGCAGATGATAGGTCTTTGGCAATAATCGTACGACCTAGTACACTGGCAATAATTGCTTTTAAACGAGCATCTTCATAAGATACTAATGCTTCAGCCAATCCGATAAATCCTTCATGTGAACGACATTGAGCTAAGACAGTATCTGATAACGTACGACCTTGAATGACTGTTAAAGGAAGGAATGTCGCACGCCCTTGCTTTTTGCTCTTCAAATAAGTAATAGCCTTACGTGCACTACTTTCGTCTTCCACTACAATGTGCTGCGCAGCTGCTCCTAATGCTGTTTCTATACCTAAAGTGTACGCTGGCGGTACTGAAATCAACTCGGCCAATGCTCCTATAATACCAGGCAAACGTTCTCTTTGCGTTAAGACCGCTTTAACCCCTTGATAGAAGCCAGAATAGTTATCTTGTAACTGAGAAACACTTTTATAGCGAGCTTGTACTTGTTGGACTTGTTTCATCGCATCATACATCCGTTGCTCACTCAAACGGTATTTTTCTTCCAGCTGAGTTAGTGTCTCTACGGCTTTTTGATACGTCTCACGCTGTGTGATTAAACTCGCTTCCGCTTCTTGTTTCTGTCTTAACTCAGACGCTAACATATTTTCTAATTCTAATTTCTTCTGTTCAATATCGGTTAATCGTGAAATGCCGTGCTCATTTCGACGAGTTTCTTGTTCATATTGTTTCTCTAAATGCTTTAAGTCGTTATTGGTATTCGCTTGTTGCTGCATATTTTCTAATAAATCGGAACGAATCTTTTCGACTTGTTCTTTACTATCTAACGCCAAATTTGCTTGCTGATTTTCCAATCGCTTAATAGTTTGATTAATGCCATCTAATTGTTGCTCAAGTGCTTGTTGCTCTTTTTCTAGATTTAACTGTTGCGCTCGATGATCGTTTAATAAGCGCAAGGCTTCCGTTCGTTGTCTTTGATTATCTTCTGTTGTTTGGGTTGCATTTTTTGACCGTTCTAGCCACACATTACGCTTACCTTCTACCTGCTCAAAGTGTTCCGTGGCAATTAATAATGCCCCTTGCTTATCTTCTAACTGTTTATCTAACTGCTGTTGCTCTTTTTCTGCTACGGCAATACGTTGTTCTTCTTCTTCTATTTTTCGTCTCAACGCTTCAAGTTCACGGTCGATTTTTTCTTTATCACGAGAAAGACATGCCCACCGTTCTTTATTTTCCGAGATATCCCATGCCATTAAGCCGACATCCATCTGTTTAAACGTTGTTTGCCATTCCTGATATTGTTTCGCTTTTTCACGTTCAGCTTTTAAAGGCTCTAACTGAACCTCTAATTCATAAATAATATCACGCACACGACTCAAATTTTCATCTGTCGCTAATAGTTTCTTTTCCGCTTGTTGTTTTCGCTGTTTATACTTAAGTACACCAGCTGCTTCTTCAAAAATACCTCGTCGTTCCTCAGGTTTGCTATTAAATATACTTTCAACTTTTCCTTGCGAAATAATTGAAAAAGATTCTTTTCCTAATCCCGAATCCATAAACAATTCTACAATATCTTTCAAACGACAGCGTTGCTTGTTTAAAAAGAAATCACTCTCACCAGAACGGCTTAGTCTTCTCGTGACACTAATTTCGCTATAAGCAACGGGTAAATACCCACTTTCGTTATCTAGCACTAATGTGACTTCCGCAATATTTAAAGGAGAACGTTTTTGCGTACCTGAAAATATCACATCTGGCATTTTCCCCCCTCGAAGATTTTTGGCAGACTGTTCGCCTAATACCCATCTAATCGCGTCGGTGATATTACTTTTACCACTACCATTAGGGCCGACAACGGCAGTTAATCCTTGGTCAAATTCGATGGTGGTTCTTTCTGCAAAGGACTTAAATCCCGCTATTTCCATTTTCTTCAAATACATGAGTCAAAGACTCCTTTCTCAAAACATGCTCATCGTTTATTTAGAAGGGGTCAATTTACGAATGGCTTGTGCTGCCGCCTGTTGCTCAGCAATCTTTTTGGACTTACCACTACCCGTCCCGATGACTTCCCCACGCACTACAACATTAACAAAAAATTCACGCGCATGAGCAGGACCTTCTTCTTTTGTTAATTGATACTCGATTTTTACGTCTCCGTTTTTTTGTAAAATCTCTTGTAAGGCCGTCTTATGATCTACTTCATCTAAGAACATACCTGCTTGTATTTTTGGAAAAATAACTTGTCCAATAAATTTTTCTAATGCTGGTAATCCTTGATCTAAGTATAAAGCTCCTAGAAAGGCCTCAAACAAATCACAAAGTAACGAGGCACGCTGTCTACCATTTGAATTTTCTTCGCCCTTACCCAGCTTAATAAATTGATCAAACTGACATTCTTTAGCAAACTTAGCTAAGCTATCTTCGCAAACAATTGCCGCTCGCATTTTCGTTAATTTTCCTTCCGGCATTTGAGGGTATAGTTGATATAAATATTCTGAAATCACTAAATCTAAGGCTGCATCTCCCAAAAATTCTAGGCGTTCATTATCTTGTAAGCCTAAATGACGATGCTCATTTACGTAAGATGAATGAGTAAACGCCTGTTCTAATAAATCTGGCTTTTTAAATTCAATCTGATACCTCTTTTCAATCTGTTGACTCAATGATGACAACATGTCTATCTCTCCTCTATGATAATGTCTATCTTCCTTATTATACTTCTTTTTACAACAAATTAACAACATTCTATATAAAACAAAAAAACTGAAAGTCAAAGACTTTCAGTTTTTTTAAAATTAGCGTTTGTCTTCAGAAACTCCGATATCATACCAGAACTCTTTCGCATTATGAGACCAGTCCAGACCTGTTACACGTTCGTGTACTGGTAAGACCTCATTTCTGTATAATGATGGAATAACAAAGGCTTGCTCTTTCGCATATGCTTGCCAATCATCAAATGCTTTCTTACGGAAGTCCGCATCAAATGAGTCATTTGAATCAATAGCATCTAGCAATTTGTCATTTTCATCATCAGCAAAACGAGTGTAGTTAAATGCTGAATGACGTCCATATAATCCTGTTGGTGAAGGGTCAGAACCTGTTCCCCAAGCGCCTTGGTAAACATCTACTTCTGGGTCATCGTTCTTCAATTTATCATAGAACGCTTGGAAATCGATTAGACGTCCAGTTGTTAATTCTACATTCAAACCAATATCTTTCCACTCTTGTACGTAGTAGTCAGCTAATGGTTGAGCTGTTTCACCGCCCGACATTGAGGCAAACTTGATAACTAATGGCTCACCGTTTTTATCTTCTACGAAACCGTCACCGTCAGTGTCTTTATAACCCGCATCTGCAAGTAATTTTTTCGCTTTTTCTTTGTCTTGTGTGTATCCTTCTTGTTTATCGTTATGGAAAGTACCAAAGACTGGTGGAATTAATGTTGTCGCATTTGAACGTAAACCATTGTAGAATTTCTCACCTACTTGGTCATTGTTAACTGCGTATCCCATTGCTTGACGAAGGTTTTTATCTGCCATTTTTGATTCTGGATCGTATTTAACTTCTTCAGCGTCTCCATCCCATTTACCTAACTTAAATCCGATATAAGTATAAGCTAATTCTTGACGACCTAACATTTCATAACCATCAACATTTTCATAAGTTGGATAAATATCGGTTGGCATTGAAATCGCGATATCAAATTGTTTTGCTTTTAGTGCTTCAACAATAGATGAAGTCGGTGTTGATTTAAAGGTAATTTTGCTTAGTTTTGGTTTACCTTTATAGTAATGCTCATTTGGTACGTACTCAACAGATTCACCAGGTACAATCTTATTCATAACGTATGGACCAAATGTTACTGGTTTTTTACGAACAGCATCTGATGATTCTAAGTCTTTCACTGGAATATCTTTTAAAACATGTTTTGGTGCTGCGTATGACCAAATACCGCCACCAGCTTGTTGCATACCTGGGTTCATCTCTTTATATTCGATTGTTAATGTTTTATCGTCCACTTTTTTAATACCAGAGATTGAATCAGCACTACCATCGTGATATTCTTCCATTCCGACAATGTTACGGAAGTTACTGTCATAACGAACACCTGTATAGTCTTTATGGCCGATAATTTCATAAGAATACATGATATCATCTGCAACTAATGGTTCTCCGTCTGACCATTTCACATCTTCTTGAATAGTGATTGTTGCTTTTTTATTATCAACATCTAAGTCTAAGGCTGCAATACCATCGTTTGTAATAACAAAGTCTTCATCGGTAGTAAACAAGCTACCATGTGAAGGTCCCATAAAACGTGCATCATAGGCATCTTCATATAGCTCCCATAGGAAAACACCTTTAAATTGAGTATCTGTTACAACAGCGACATCTAATTCGCCACCCTCTTTAGCCTCTTTCGTGTTTGAGACTTTGATAGGAAACTCTAATGTGGCTTTAGAATCTTTTTTAGCTGTTTGCTTAGCATCTTTACTATCTGCTTTTTTGTCGCCACCACCATTACCACATGCCGCTAACGTCAATGCTGCGACTGTTGTTAACGTTAATAGACCGATAACATTTTTCTTCTTCATATTGCTTCCCCCTTAAATTAAAAAATAATGAGATTATTAAAGTTCGATAACAATATGATATAACACATTTCATTTTATTGCAATCTTTTTTCAATAAATATTTTATTTTGTTATATTTAAATGGCTTTAAAGTTAATTTATAAGCGTTTGTAACAAAAAAAGAAGTTTCTCATTAAATGAGAAACTTCTTTTAATCTTATCTTGTTTCAGATGTCACACCGATTTCGTCCCATAGATTATAATTGTTACTTGCCCAATTTAATCCTGTTACACGAGTGCTAACTGGTAACACTTCATTACGGTACAATGTTGGAATAACGAATGCTTGATCAGCAGCATATTCTTGCCACTCATCAAATGCTTTCTTACGGTAGTCAGCATCAAATGATTCATTTGAATCGATTTTCGCTAATAGCTCATCATTTTTCTCATCTGAGAAACGAGAGTAGTTAAAGGCTGAATTACGACCGTATAAGCCAGTTGGTGATGGATCCATACCTGTTCCCCAAGCGCCTTGGAAAACGTCAATTTCAGGATCATCATTTTTCAACTTGTCATAGAATGCTTGGAAGTCAATTAAACGTCCTGTTGATAATTCAACATTTAAACCGATATCTTTCCACTCTTGCACATAGTAGTCAGCTAATGGTTGGGCTGTTTCGCCACCAGCCATAGACGCAAACTTGATAACTAATGGCTCACCGTTTTTATCTTCTACAAAACCGTCACCATCAGTATCTTTATAACCAGCATCTGCTAAAAGTTTTTTCGCTTTTTCTTTATCTTGTGTATAACCTTCTACTTTATCATTATGGAATGATTTAAAGACAGGTGGAATTAGAGAAGTCGCGTTAGAACGTAAACCATGATAGAATTTTTGTCCTACTTGGTCGTTGTTTACTGCATAACCCATCGCTTGACGTAAGTTTTTGTCCGCCATCTTAGCTTCTGGATCAGTTACTACTTCATCTTTATCCGCATCCCATTTACCTAATTTAAATCCTACATAAGTATAAGATAATTGAGGACGTCCTAGCATTTCATAACCTTCGACATCTTGATATGTATCATAGATATCTGTTGGCATTGATAGAACCATATCAAATTGTTTCGCTTTTAAAGCTTCCACAATTGACGCAGTTGGTGTTGAACGTAACACTAACTTGTCCATTTTTGGTTTACCTTTGTAGTAATGCTCATTTGCCACATACTCAACAGATTCACCTGGTGTAATTTTATTCATTACATATGGACCAAATGTTACTGGATTTTTACGAACAGCATCAGAAGATTCTAAATCCTTGATAGCAATGTCTTTTAGGACATGTTTTGGTGCTGCGTATGACCAAATACCACCACCAGCTTGTTGCATACCTGGGTTCATCTCTTTGTAATTGATTTCGATTGTTTTATCATCAATTGCTTTGATACCAGAGATAGTATCTGCTGTCCCTTCATGATATTCATCCATTCCAACAATGTTACGGAAGTTACTATCATAACGAACACCTGTATAGTCTTTATGACCGATGATTTCATATGAATAAATCATATCTTCAGCTTTAACTGGTTCGCCATCTGACCATTTTACATCTTCTTGCAATGTAATTGTTGCTTTTTTGTTATCGACGTCTAAGTCTAGTTTTGCAATACCGTCATCATTAATCACAAAGTCTTCGTCAGTTGCAAATAAGCTACCGTGAGAAGGGCTCATGAATTGGGCATCAAAATTGTCTTCGTATAATTCCCATAAAAAGACGCCTTTAAACTGTGTATCTGTTACAACAGCTACTTCTAAAGTTTGACCATCAATGGCTTCAGCAGTATTGGAAGCTTCTATTGGAAATTCGATAGCCGTTGTGTCGTTTGATGCTTGTTTATTGTCATCTTTTTTGCCACCATTACCACATGCTGCTAGTGTCAGTGTTGCTGCAGTTGCCATCGTTACAACTGCAATAATATTACGTTTTTTCATAGCGTGTGTTTCCCCCTTGTTTTTCTAACCTAAACGTTGTCTTGCATCAGCTGCACGCTTAAATGCTTGTCCAACATAATTTATGCTTAACATCATCACTAAAATTAGGATAGATGCAGGCAACCAAATCCAAAGTTTGTTCGATAAGACATCACCATTCTTCGCATAACCAATCAATGTTCCTAAACTTGGGACATTCGCTGGTAGACCAAATCCTAAGAAAGTTAGCGTTGTTTCAATCCCAATATTAGCTGCGAAGTTCATCGTTAAGTTAGTGATAATCAACGAACTCAAGTTAGGCATTAATTCACGGAACATGACTAAGAAGTCACTTGTTCCAAGTGTCTTAGATGCGCTAACGTAATCTAAACGACCTTCAGAAAGTGTTTTACTACGGAAAAGTCGCGCTTTTCCAGTCCAGTAAAAGGCACTCATAATCGCAATAAATGACCAAACATTATAGCGTGGAATGATGGTCACCACTACAATAATAATCATCATAGTCGGTAAAATCATAATAAAGTCAACAATACGCATTAGCACGTTATCAACCATACCACCATAGTAACCTGAAAGAATCCCTAGACCAACCCCAATAATTGACGTAATAATTGTAATCGAAAATCCGATTAAAATAGAGTTTCTTGCACCAATGAAGAGTTGTCCGAGAACATCACGTCCTCCTTCGTCAGCTCCTAAGTAAAACGTCATATCTTTAGTGTCACTATAAGTACCTGGCTCAGCATATTTATCAAAAATACTAACAAACATCACTTTATCTTGGTCAATCACCATTGACCCAATAAATACTGATAATAAAATTACAATTAATAAACCTAATGAAAACATCGCCAAACGATCTTTTGTGAATTCGCGTGCGATCATTTTTAATCCCATAGGTGGCGTACTTTCTTGAATTGCCACATCTTTTTTAGCTACTTCTGCCATTTCTATCTACCTTCCTTTCTTTTCATTTTGAAATTATTGAATTCTAATTCGTGGATCAACGATACTCATAATAATGTCTGAAAGTAATGTTCCCACTAATGTCGCAATTCCTAAAATCAAAATTAAGGCAGTAATGACAGTATAGTCACGCTGTGTCAAAGCATCGATAAACAATTTACCCATACCTGGATATGCAAAGATAATTTCAATTGTTAATGATCCACCGATTAGTCCTGTAATTTGATAACCTAATTGAGAAGCAATCGGTAATGACGCGTTACGGAAAATATGACGCGTATAGACTTTATTCGTTGGTACCCCTTTTGAGCGGGCTGTTCGAACATAGTCCAACGTCTGTGAGTCAATGACTTCACTTCGTAAGTACTGAATCGTCACTGCTGTTCCAAGTAACGCTTGGGTAATCGCAGGTAAGATAATATGATAAAACTTATCTAACCCGTACTTAAATGTTCCCGGGTCTAATCCTGGTGATACCGAACCTGTTGTTGGGAACCACGCTAAACGGTAACCAAAGATAAATAACGTGATTAACGCAAAGATAAACAATGGTACCGCGAAACTAACATAGTTATATACAACGACGATTTTATCAAACCAAGAATCTTTATAACGACCTGAGAATAATCCTAAAGGTAAAGCAATGATATAAGTTAAAATAACTGTTAATAATGATAACCAAATAGTATTCATTGCTCGTTCACCGATTAAGTCAGCGACAGGTAATTTATATAAATAACTTGAACCAAAATCACCCTGAACGGCGTTTCCAACCCATCTAAAGTACTGTTCGTACCATGGATCATTTAAACCTGCTGCTTCACGTAATGCTTCAATTTGTGATGCTTCCATATTTGGGTTAATTAATCCTGTAAATGGATCTCCCGGCATCGCTTGAGCTAGTAAGAAAATAAACACACTCAAGATGATGACTTGTGGAATCATCAAAATAATCCTTCTTAATATTGTTTTCCACATCGTTTATTTCCCCTCACTTTCATGACTTTTTAAGGCCACATGGTGTGTATCTGATAATTTCTTCAAATCATATACACGGCCATTTTCATCATAATACTCTGAATGTACTTGGCTGTACTCTGCTTCAACTGCTTGACGTTGAATCTTATGTTGTTCACGATTGTCGACGTCAATTTTAGGAATCGCAGACAGCAAGCGACGAGTATAAATATGTTGAGGGTTGTTATAAATATCTTCACGTGTGCCAATTTCAACAAAGCGTCCTTTATTCATAATGGCTAAGTTATCACACATATATTTCACGACCCCTAAGTCATGAGCAATAAATAGATAGCTTAAACCAAACTCTTCTTGAACACGTTTCATAAAGTTTAATACTTGCGCTTGAACAGATAAGTCTAACGCTGAAACCGGCTCATCGGCAATAATTAGTTTTGGGTTTGTTGCAACAGCACGAGCGACCCCAATACGTTGACGCTGTCCACCTGAGAACTCATGCGGATATTTATATAACGCATCGGCTGGCATCCCAACAATATCCAACAAGTTACGAACTTTTTTCTTTTCTTCTTCATCTGATAGACGTTCGAAGTTACGAATAGGTTCTGCAATAATGTCTAATACGCGTTTTTTCGGGTTTAAACTCGACATAGAATCTTGGAAAATCATCTGTACGTCTTTATTATAACCAGACTGTTTACGCGCTCGTTTAGTTGTCACGTCTGTGCCGTTATAGATAATTTGTCCGCTTGTTACTTTTTCTAAACCAATAATCGATTTACCAATCGTTGATTTACCTGAACCTGACTCACCGATTAAACCATAAGTTTGTCCCGGTTCAATAACAAAGTCGACACCGTCAACAGCATATACATAATCTGTTACGCGGTTGAAGAAGCCGCTTCTAATTGGATAATGCACTTTTAAATCTTTAATTGTCAATAATTCACTCATTACGCTTCTCCTCCCTCGTCTCTAAAGTAAAAATGCTCATGACACGTACAACGCACAAAATGCTCTGGTTCTACTTCATGCAAGACAGGATTTTCTTCATGTGCTTCTTCAGGAATCCATGGAATACGCGCAGCAAAACGACACCCTGTACGAGGCATGTTAGCTAATGAAGGAACAATTCCTTCAATAACGTGTAATTCTTCATCTGGATTATCTTCTTGAGGAATAGAATTCAATAATGAACGGGTGTAAGGATGACGTGGATTTTCAAAAAGTGCTTTAACCGGTGCTTGTTCGACAATTTGACCACCATACATGACGGCAACGCGGTCAGCCATTTCGGCAACAACAGCTAAGTCATGCGTGATTAAAATGATACCTGCTTTGGTTTCTTCTTGTAAATCTTTTAATAAATCAAGGATTTGTGCTTGAATCGTTACATCTAAAGCGGTTGTAGGCTCATCTGCAATAATAATTGGCGGCTTACAAGATATCGCAATAGCGATAACGACACGCTGTCTCATCCCCCCGGATAGTTCATGTGGATATTGCTGTGCAACACGTTCAGGATTGACAATCCCAACTTGCCCAAGCAATTCAATCGCACGTGCTTGTCGCTGTTCTTTTGTTAAATCAGTATGATAATAAAGTGCTTCTGCGATTTGGTCCCCAATACGCATTAATGGGTTTAAAGCAGATAGTGGATCTTGGAAAACCATCCCAATATCATTTCCACGAATTTGGTTATATAAAGTTTCGTTAAACTCTAATATATTCAAATTCTTATAAATGACATCTCCTGTGATTTTAGTATTGATCGGATTATGGAGTCCCATAATGGTCGTTGCTAGTGTACTCTTGCCACAACCAGACTCTCCAACTATCGCTAAAATTTCATTTTCATCCAATGTTAAAGATACATCATCTACGGCATCGTAAAAGGTGTCTTTAATCCGGAAAGCTGTATGTAAATTTTGTATCTCTAATAATACGTCCCCAGTACTCAAATTGGATACCCCTTTCTTCTTTGACTCTTTCTGTGTTGAATAGTTTGGTACCAATCGCCACTCAAGAGAAACTAATATTCTTTTTTTCTTTTAATAATCTTCCTAATATTTAATGATTATACTCAAAACTCACACTTTTTTCAATCTTTTCATAGGATTCACTCAGATAATTCTTAAAAAACAGTAAAATAGGGCTAAATATTAAAAAAAATCACAGGTAATTGTTATCATATTCTCACAATCACCTGTTATTTTTTATAAATGTGTCGTAATATAATCAACAGCCGCACCAACTGTTTCTATTTTTTCGGCATCTTCATCAGATATTTCTGTACCAAACTCATCTTCAAGCTCTAAAACAAATTCCATAATTTTAATAGAATCAGCTTCTAAATCATCTTTGATACTTAAACTTTCTGTAATCTGATCTTCTTCAATATCAAAATGCTTTAAAATAATCGCTTTTACTTTTGCTAAAACTTCTTCTCTTGACAAGTTTTGTCACCTCCAGTGCTCGTTTTTACGTGATCACTACTATTTTACTTATTATTTTCTCATTTGTCTATACTTTTTAACTACTCTTCTGATGTGGTCTGTGAAACCGCCATTAATTCATCAATGACATGTGATTGCAACATCTTACGAATTTGTCTGATAGTATAAAAGACAGCATCCGGGCCAGTTGAACCATGCGTTTTAACAACGGGCGCTTTTAAGCCTGCTAAAACGGCACCACCATAAGTAGAGTAATCCATTTTAGTCTTCAAGCCTTTAAGCGTGTCTTTCAATAATACAGCACCTAATTTTCCCATTAATCCAGACTCCATGATTGAAGATTTCAACACATTCGTAAAAGCCACACCCGTTCCTTCGATAGATTTCAAAACGGCATTGCCGGTGTAGCCATCTGCGACTACAACATCAGCAACTCCTTGCAACAAGTCGCGCGCTTCCACGTTACCGATAAAGTGAATATATGGATTTTCTTTCAGCAATTCAAAAGCTGCTTTTGTCAGTTCATTTCCTTTCGTTTCTTCAGTCCCATTATTAAGTAATCCCACACGTGGGGACTCAATTTGACGAACGGATTTAGCGTATTGAGACGCTAGCGTTGCAAAGTCATTTAAATGTTCCGGTTTATTATCCGCATTGGCTCCTAAATCAATAAAATCAAAGCCCAGTGCCTCTTCATCAAATGTTGGCAACGTCGCCATTAATCCAGGACGTTCGATAAATGGCATTCGTCCTACTATGAATAGTCCTGCTGCTAGTAATGCCCCAGTATTCCCAGCCGAAAACATTGCATCGGCTTCCTTTTCTTTTACAGCTTTAGCTGCAAGCACCATTGACGCTTCTTTTTTTCGTCTAATCGCTCTTACCGGTTCATCTTCACTCTTTATTTTCTCTAATGTATGGACAATTTGAATACGACTCTCATCTTTTAAATGCTCGCGTATGGCTTTTTCATCACCATATAAAAGAAAGGTTACATCTTCAAACTCATCACGCGCTTGCATGACGCCTTCAACAATAGCTTTTGGGGCATGGTCGCCTCCCATTGCATCAACGGCTATTTTCATAGACTCTTCACTCCTGACCTTATTTCAATTTTAACTTTGGACTGTCAATTGCGTTTGTAACGACAATAAACGTTGCCATTCTGATTTTTCTTGCCAATCTGGTTCTTGCCAAATCATACGCGCATCAGAACGTGCTTCTTCCATTATAACACTGTCACTGACAATGTCTCCAATTTTAAAAATAGGCATACCTGATTGCTTGACACCGAAAAAGTCGCCCGGACCTCTCATCTCTAAATCTTTTTGACTTAAAACAAAACCGTCATTTGTTTCCGTCATAATTTGCATACGTGCCTGTCCTGTTTCATTTTTAGGGTTTGAGACTAATAGACAATACGACGCTGCATCGCCACGTCCAACACGGCCACGCAATTGATGAAGCTGTGCTAAACCAAAACGCTCCGCATCCATAATCATCATGACTGTTGCATTAGGGACGTTTACGCCAACTTCTACGACCGTCGTCGAAACTAGCACTTGGACTTGATTCTCATTAAACGCATTCATCACTAGTTCTTTTTCATCGGGCGTCATCTTTCCATGTAGCAACCCGACCTCATACTCATTTTGATAATACCTTTTTATCGTTTCATAAATTTCCGTCGCATTCTTAAGATCCATTGCCTCAGATTCTTCAATCAATGGACAAATAACATAGGCTTGACGGTTCTTCCCTAACTCTGTTCTCAGCCACTCATACGCTGTTGGTAATTGTGCGGGCTTCAACCATCTCGTCGTAATCGGTTTACGTCCTGCGGGTAACTCATCTATAATCGAAACATCCAGCTCACCAAAAGCTGTAATCGCCAAAGTACGTGGAATAGGTGTCGCCGTCATGACGAGCTGGTTCGTATGCTCTCCTTTATTCAGTAACGCTTGACGTTGATTAACCCCAAAACGATGCTGTTCGTCAATAATCCCAAGACCTAATCGTTGAAACAACACATTCTCTTGAATGAGTGCATGAGTTCCAATAATAACGTCAAGTTCTCCATTAGCCAACTCATCCAAAATTTCTTGTTTCCTTTTAGTCTTAGTCGAACCCGTCAGTAATCCGAGTCGCACGTCTGTCTGGCTGAAAAGTTCATTTAAGCTTTGGAAATGCTGTTCAGCTAGTATTTCAGTCGGTACCATGAGCGCTCCCTGAAAGCCTGCCGTATACGTCGCAAAAAGCGCAATAGCTGCCACGACCGTTTTCCCACTTCCAACATCCCCTTGTAACAGACGGTTCATTTTAAATGGTAGTAATAGATCACGACAAATCTCATTGGTCACTCTTTTTTGGGCTGTCGTTAATTCAAATGGTAACGTAGCAATATATTCTTTCAATCGAGATACATCGTATTCGATAGGCAAGCTTTTATCGCCTGCCTTCTCTTTAAATCGCCACCCTTCCAATTTAAACTGAAAGCTAAAAAACTCTTCGTAGACTAAACGTTTTCTCGCTGCATCATTAGATTCCAAGCTCTCCGGAAAATGAATTTGTCTAATTGCTTCTGCACGCGGTATTAATTGATGACGTGTTAGCAAACTATCCGGCAACGTTTCGACTAATAATCCTTCATACTTCTCTAAGGCTTGTTCGATAAATTTAACTAATGCTGACTGTTTGACTTGTTTATTCACATGATAAACAGGGGCATAATCGTCTTCACTACTTCTTTTAATTATTTTAATCCCTGTCAATGCTTGACGCTTGGCATCCCATTTCCCAAAAACAGCTAAATCTTCTCCTTGCGTCACTTGTTTAGCTAAGTATGGCTGATTAAAAAAAGTAACTGAAATCGCCGCATTTTCTTGCATCATACGAAAATTCAAACGATTTTTACGATACCCATAATAAGAAACGACCGGCTCAGATAAGACCAACCCTTCTATCACGACTTGTTCTTGGTCTTGTATCTCTCGTATACTTTTTACATTAAAATCTTGATAACGGAAGGGATAGTACGTTAATAAATCTTCAATCGTCTGGATGCCTAATGTTTCAAGATTTTCCTTCATTTTAGGCCCTACGCCATCTAACACTGATACCGAATCAAGTAATTCCATTAGCGACTCCCTCCTTTTTACTTCTAATAATAAATAGGCCAGGACCCTGTCCTGACCTGTTTATCGTAATCAATTTTTATTCAACTGAAAATAAATATGGATATACGGGTTGTCCACCTTCATGGATTTCCACTTCAATATCGTCATTTAATTCTGTTAAAGCTTCTTCTAGACGCTCTGCTTCTTCATTTGAGCCATCTTCGCCAATCATGATGGTCACAATCTCAGATTCGTCATCTAGCATTTGTTTAATTGTTTCAAAAGCGGCTTCAAAACGGTCTGGTAAAGAAACGACAATCTTATTTTCTACCATACCGATAAAGTCATCTTTTTTAATCGCCAAGCCATCAATCGTTGTATCACGAACAGCATTAGTTAACTGACCGCTTTTCACTTCATCTAGCATGTCTGTCATCGTTTCTTTATTTTCTTCTAAAGAAACTTGATCATTAAAGCCAAGCATTGCAGTCATTCCTTGTGAAATCGTTTTGGCAGGTATAACTACTGCTGGAACTTCGCTTACTTCTGCTGCTTGATCAGCTGCCATGAAAATATTCTTATTGTTTGGTAAAATAATCACTTTTTCAGCATGAACTTCTTCAATCGCTTTTACAATGTCTTCCGTACTTGGATTCATTGTTTGTCCACCACTGATTACATAATGAGCACCTAAACTCTTAAATAATTCTTGCAAGCCTTCACCTGCCGCAATAGCAATCACACCGTACGGACGACGTTCTTTTTTCACAGGTGTTTCTTTTTCTGCTTCTAAGAGTGTATCATGTTGCAAGCGCATGTTATCGACTTTAATTTTTATCAATGAGCCAAATTTTTGACCATAATTCATGACTTCACCCGGATGCTCCGTATGAACATGAACTTTAATGACTTCATCATCAGCTACAACTAACAATGAATCTCCTAATTCATTTAAATAGTTTCTAAACGTATCATAGTCAAACTCACTATCAACAGTTTCACCTTCACCGATTTTCACCATGATTTCAGTACAGTAACCGTACTTAATATCTTCTGATGCCACATGGCTCGCCACGCTACGATGATGCTCAGCATTGACCATTTCAGTCATCTCCGCTAAGCTCGGTTGATAAACTGGCGTTTCTGATACTTTTCCTGATAACACTTCTAAAAAGCCTTCGTAAATGAAGAGTAAACCTTGGCCACCACTATCAACGACACCGACTTCTTTTAAAACCGGTAGTAAATCTGGTGTTTTGGCTAATGATTTTTTAGCACCTGTCACAACAGCATCCATTACTTCCACACAATTATCAGTCGTGTCGGCTTTTTTCATTCCAGCACGAGCACTTTCACGGGCCACTGTTAAAATAGTTCCTTCTACAGGCTTCATCACTGCTTTATAAGCTGTTTCAACACCATTAGCAAAAGCCTTCGCTAGATGTTTGGCATCAAGTTCTTCTTGCTCTTGAATCTCTTTTCCAAAACCGCGGAATAATTGTGATAAAATAACGCCCGAGTTTCCACGTGCTCCCATAAGTAACCCTTTAGATAATGCTTGAGCTAGCTCTCCTACGTGTTCTGATGTAGATGACGTCACAGCTTTAGCACCGCTTGTCATTGATAAGTTCATATTTGTACCCGTATCTCCATCTGGCACTGGAAACACATTGAGTGAGTTCACATACTCTGCATTTTGATCTAGACGTGTCGCACCAGCTTGTACCATTGCTTGAAACTGCCGACTATTGATTTTTTTTATATCCACGAAACTTAATCCTCCTTAGTATTCTCTCATTCAACGATCTTTTTTAGTCTGGCAGAACGCGTACATCTTGTACGAAGACATTGACAGAATTTGCCGTAACACCTAACATCGTTTCTAAATTATAACGCACTTTTTCTTGAACGTTGCGACACACTTCTGAGATTTTTGTACCGTAACTAATAATCGTATAGACATCGACGGCTACGCCATTCTCTTCTTGACGCACAACGACTCCTCGTGCATAATTTTCTTTTTTCAAAATTTCATTTAAATTATCTTTTATTTGATTTTTACTTGCCATCCCAACTATGCCATAAATATCTGTAGTAGCGCCACCTACGACCGTAGCGATGACATCATTACTTATTTCAATTGTTCCTGAAGCTGTTTTAATTTTTACTGCCATTTAAATCGATCCTCCTTAGACCAAAATAGCCCATATTCTTCCCTATATTTTATCATAGCAATCACGTTTTTTAAAGGTATATCCTTTTTTATTCTTTTTTTGAAAAAATGCTTCTACTTTTTCCGTTGTTTTTTCCTTTCAAAGATAAAATATTGCTTGCATTCCCCTGTGTATTATGATAAATTATTCTAGTATGAGCGCCTTAAACCGCTCCAATCGCAAAGCAAAGGAGGAAGAAACATGGCTAAAGAATGTTATATCACTGGGCGTAAAGCAAGAACTGGTAACACACGTTCTCACGCAATGAACGCATCTAAACGTACTTGGAAAGCTAACCTACAAAAAGTAAGAATTTTAGTAGATGGCAAACCAAAGAAGGTATGGGTTTCAACTCGTGCTTTGAAATCAGGTAAAGTTGAGCGCGTTTAATTCCGAAAAACTTAAATTAACCTTTAAAAGAGGATAGCAGCGACTAAATTACGGTTTAGTCAGTGCTATCCTCTTTTTAAGGCTCTATAATTTAAAGGACTGATGAATCAAAAAATTGATTCATCAGCCCTTTTTCAATTTTCTTAATTTTAGGTATTAAAAAGCATACCGTTCTCCTATATGATTAATTTACGACAAAAAACCAAACGGGAGGCGATATGCTCATGTCTAATGATATCAAAAAATTACTACGAATCATAGAG
>NZ_NGJW01000011.1 GCF_003987555.1 Vagococcus lutrae
CGTTCACCACACATGTTTGTTGTCCTTTTACCATTTCGTAAGAAATGTCAGATGTGATTAAATTTGGCTCTATGATTCGTAGTAATTTTTTGATATCATTAGACATGAGCATATCGCCTCCCGTTTGTTTTTTTGTCGTAAATTAATCATATAGGAGAACGGTATGCTTTTTAATACCTAAAATTAAGAAAATTAAAAAAAGGGCTGATGAATCATTTATTTGATTCATCAGTCCTTTAAATTATAGAGCCGGTTTTTTTAGTGTACCAGTAAATAAGCGAGAACTAAGTCATCCATATTTTTGAGAGAAAGATTGGTTTGGTCATAAAATTTATCAATTCGGTATTGTAGGGTATTTCGATGCATAAATAGTTCTTTGGCAGTAGAACTGATATTTCCCTGATGTTTCCATAAAGCAGAGATAATCAGTGCCATATCTTCATCAAGGGAAAGTTTTTTCTTAAATACTTGCATGATTAGACTGTCTTCTATCGCTTTTTCTGTAAGATAGGTCAGTGCTAGCTGTGGCAAAGAAACGACCGTGTTGACTGTCAAACGTTGTTGAGAAGTTAAAAACATTTGTTTTTCTTCTTGAAAGAAACGAGGAAATCCGTCACTTAAGGTGAAAAATGTTCCCGCAAATGCTTTAGCTTTAATATTATGTTCGGTTTCTAATGTTTTTAAGATACCTTCTAATTCGGTTAAATGATAGAAATGTTCAGTTTCTTTTTCAATAAGTAAGGCATATCCTGGTTCTACAAAAAAAGCATCAGCTACTTCGTTAAACATATGCGATAGCGACTTTAACCAGTCTTTACGCTCGCGATGAGAATCAGGGGTATCATTTTCCAGGATGAATTGAATCACTCGAAAATTGCCATTAGTTAAAGGCAGTGTCTTTTTTAAAAATAAAAAACCATACCAAGGATGACGGTCATTGGAAGGAGCGGCTTGCTTAGAATCGAGAAACACGACCTGTAATAATTGCTGTTCTTTTTCAGAGAGATCTTTTTTTGGAATAGATAGCCATTGATGTTGATAAGGAAATGTTATCATGGAAGCTTCTTCAATAGGATGATGAGTTAAACGACTGTTAGGATATAAGGAACGAAGTGAATCTATCATGAGCAACACCTTTTCTTAAAGTTTTCATTTCATTTATTGTAGCATAGGTTATGATAAAATATATAGTAGAGATGAAAGCGTGAGAGCGAAAGAGGGAAGAAGATGAATCAGCAATCAAGAGAAACTTATTATATGGAACAAGCCTTGATAGAGGCGAAGAAAGCACGCGCGATTGGAGAAGTCCCGATAGGTGCGGTTGTTGTCTATCAAGATACAATTATTGGTAGAGGATATAATCAACGAGAAACGAGTCAAAATGCCACAACACATGCCGAAATGATTGCGATTCAAGAAGCATGTGACTACTTAAAAAGTTGGCGCCTTGAAAATTGTGAGTTATATGTCACATTGGAACCTTGTCCCATGTGTAGTGGTGCTATTATTATGTCACGCGTGTCACACGTCTACTTTGGTGCACGTGATCCAAAAGGTGGAACAGTTGGGTCGTTGATGAATTTATTAACAGATGAGCGCTTTAATCATCAACCGATGGTAACAGAAAATATTTTAGCGGAAGAGTGTGGAGAAATCTTAACCTCATTTTTTAAAGACTTACGAAAACGAAAAAAAAGTCAAAAAGAAAAAGACTAGCATTTTTTTGATAATATGTTACAATAGGTTTTGGGCAATGGTGAGCCTGCTAAGCGTGTCAGGTCCGGAAGGAAGCAGCACTACGTAGGCGTCATCATGTGCCTATTTTTTTATCTATAAATAGTCAAAAGTGCGTGAACGTTATCGTTCACGCACTTTTTTTAGAAACTACGACCGCCTCCACCATGAGTATGGCCACCACTGGAAGTATGTGTACTACTACCTGAAGAAGGTGGGTTTTTAGGTATATGGCGTGTAGTAATATAACTTCTCACTAGCGTATCTTTTTCACTTATTAATTGAAGTGTGCCATATTGTTGATAAGGATAGTGATATGTTGGTTTCTTCAAATCGTATTCTTTTTTAATAGCTAGATAGACCGCTCCAGCAGAGATGACACCAATTACTGCTGGAATGAAGATTCTTAAAAAAGAATTGCCATCCTGTATTACTTGGTTACCTTGTTGGTTCGGTAACCCCCTTCGATAATAAATAACAGCATCGGTTAAAACGGTATCAATTGCTTCCCGATAGTTTTCATTCGGAAGGTAGGCCGCCGCCTTATCCAAAGTTTGATTAATTCGCTCATCTGTTAGATAACGAATCATTTTTCCCGAAGTGGATAAATAGATTTGACGATTGTCCATATCTATCAGGAATAAAAAACCATCTTCACTGAAATCATGTTGGTCATAATAGTCATCAGCGTACTCACGTGCTGATAAACCGTTGGCATCACGTGTCGTCAATACAACGACATCCGCTTCAACTTCGGAATGTGTGGCTTCGATTTGCTCGAGTAAATAGGCCTTATCTTCTTCAGAAAGAAGTTGTGCCTGGTCGACTAATCGCTCCGTTTCAGCTGAAACATTAAGAGGAGAGGCGGTGATTAGTAAGAAAAATAATCCCCATAACCCAATGACTAAAGGATTAATGTTTAATTTTACCATAAGAAATACCCCACAATCACGAGTAAGATAAAGACGATACTTCCAGCAAATAAGGAAAATAGTGACAGTCTCAGTTTATTAATCGGTAGCTGTCCACTGGTTTTTCCAGAATGTCCGTTCATCGCAAAATAGTAATGTTTTTCTGGGTCACGCTCATTTTGATAGGTAATCAACCAAACGGGTAGTAAACAATACTCACCTTGGTCGCGCATCGTTTGAATCTGGGCCTGACCACTCGTAATCGTGCCGACATGATTCGCAGTAGCCTCAAGCATAGCAGAGGTATAATGATGTAAGTCTGCACGGATACTTTCTTGTAAGGCCTCATAACTTAAATCGCGCTTATCAGCTTGAAAGCCAGAAAGGTATTCTGTATGAAATGGCTTTAACGCCGTGACGTCAAAAGGTTGGACGGATTCGACCATTGCCAGTGGTGTGTTTTTTTTCAAGGCATTCTTAACAAGTTGGTCAAAATTCAAATGCCCTGCACGAAATAAATCATACACTTTAGTCTGAGTGTATTCCGTTTCGCCAACGCGCCAAACACGAATATCTTTAGCAGAGCCTTCCCACGTGGCTTGAATATCAGCTTTAACTAACCAGTAAGGAAAGTAGACACCTGTAATCGACTCAATTTGGTCGCTTGAGAAAAAGTTTTTACGAGCAAACCATTTTTTTCTACCCCAGTCGATAAATGTTTTCTTCGCTTCTTCTTCTGAAACTTTAAAAGGCAAAATATAACGTGGTAAAAATTCACCACTGACACGCCCACTCAAAATGACGGGGTTATGGCAATAGTAGCAATGAGTAGCTGCAGTGGTTTCATCCGTGACAATTTCTGCCCCGCAACTGGGACAAGTGAATAAAGACATAGCAGTATGCATCTCATCTTCTCTTTGAGACGTGTCAGCTGACGCTTGCGTCTCTTCTGATACATTCTCTTCAAAAGCAGCTACAACTGTGTCTTTCAGTGCTTCGTTTTTCTCTTCTGGCTCTTCAAAAGAAGCAATATCCGCCACAGTAAACTCGCTCAAACAATAATCACAAGTAAATAACTCGTCGCTTGGCGAATAGGTTAAGGGTCCGTCACAGTTGGGACATTTATGGGTAATAACGTCACTCATGAACGCGACCTCCTTTCTCGGTCAATACTAAATTAAACCGCAGTCCCCGAGAATGGTTTTCCACATTCAGGACAAAACTTAGGCATAGCATCGGTGATTGTGACAATTTCGTGACAAGCGCTACAACGCATTTTGATTCCTGCTGTCGTTGCAGTCGGTCTAGGTTCTCCACATTCTGAGCAGAATTTTCCAGTATTTAAAGTTTGGTCATTCGGGCAACGCCACTCATCTTGGCCTGAACTAGCTTGTTGTTGAGCAGCTTGCTCACGATTTGTTTTAGAAGCTTCACTCATAAAGCCTCCGGCAGTATTAAGTCCTGCACCCATTCCCATAAAAGTAGTAGCACTGCCGTTTGGATTTTCCCCAGCCTTTTCAATCCCACTAGCAATCGAACCTTGAACAAACCCTTCGCGAATTTGTGCATCACTCAGCATTGCGCCTTTATTGCGCATTTGAATTAAAGCTTTAGAATCATCATCATAAGAAATACTTGCAACCCCAACGGATACAATTTCTAAACCACGCTGCGTGCCCCATTCTTGATCTAAGACATCTGCTAAATGATGACTTAATTCACTACTTTTTGATGCTAATTGACTAACGCGGAAACCTTCAACAGAAAGTTGTCCAATCGCTGTTTGAAAAGCGGATAAAAATTCATCTAAAAACTGACCTGCTAAGTCGCTTACTTCAACATGTGAAGCTGATTTTGATAACACTTGATTATAAAATAAAATCGGATCAATCACGCGAATAGAATAACTGCCGTGCGCGCGCACAAAAAGCTCGGCATTATAAAAGTTATCAAAATAGTTAATCGGAGAGCGCGTACCAAACTTAATATCTGTCATTTCTTGTAAATTAATATAAACAACTTCCATATTTTGAGGAGAAGTTCCACCAAATTTAAAGCGTTTAAATGACTCATCAATCGCCCCTTTTAAATTACCACTAAAAACAGACGGAGAGCTAGGGTTATCTAGTGTGTAGTAACCTTCTTCAGCAGTAAAATCAATCATCTTACCGCCATCCATAATCATCATGGCAGTATTTGGATACACATGAATGACCGAACCGTCAGTAATCACACCTGACGTTCCTTTTTTATTACTATTACGTTTATCATTTTTTCGAACGGCGACACCTTTTGTCATTAAAGTCTGGTTGGTTAATTGAGCGGGTTCGATAACTTCTAGCCACTGATCAGCTAAGCCACCTGATACACTACCTACTGCTGCACGTATTAATCCCATACTATTGCCTCCATTTAAGTTCAATTTGTTGTCTTAATTGTATCATATTTTAGAAAGAGTCGTTAGAAAGTGATAACCATTTTTTATTTCCAAAGTAAAATAGGTTAAAATAAAAAGAATGAATAAAATCGATAGACTCTTCTAGTATTGTGAAGAAAACTTTCGTATAATAGAAGAGAATGTTTAAGGGAGGAGAGGCAAATATGAGCTATCAAGCTTTATATCGCGTGTGGCGTTCTCAACGATTTGATGAGATTGTTGGACAACAAACTGTCACACAAACATTAAAAAATGCGCTCATCCATCACAAAACCTCTCACGCCTATTTATTTACAGGCCCACGAGGCACTGGGAAAACGAGTGCGGCAAAAATATTTGCTAAAGCGATTAACTGTCCCAATCAGGAGAATGGTGAACCATGTAATCAATGTGAAATTTGTCAGCAAATTACAGAAGGTAGTTTGAATGATGTTATTGAGATAGATGCTGCTAGTAATAATGGGGTTGAAGAAATTCGAGATATTCGTGAGAAAGTAAAATATGCCCCGACTCAAGCGCCTTATAAAGTTTATATCATTGATGAGGTTCATATGTTATCAACAGGTGCGTTTAATGCGCTACTGAAAACATTAGAAGAACCACCTAAAAATGTCGTTTTTATACTGGCTACGACCGAGCCACATAAGATACCAGCGACGATTATCTCTAGAACACAACGCTTTGACTTTAAGCGAATCCGAACGGAAGACATCGTCACGCATTTGCGTACGATTTTAGATAGCTTGAACTATGTTTATGAAGAACGAGGGTTATTTACGATTGCACGTGCAGCAAATGGTGGGATGCGTGATGCCTTAAGTTTACTAGACCAGACACTTTCTTTTTCTGAAGGAGAAATTACAGTTGCAGAGGCAGTTCAAGTAACAGGTAGTCTCACTCAGGAGATGATGGCGGACTATTTAACAAAATGTTATGAAGCGGACACAGAAGCTGCATTACAAGTTTTAGCTGATATCTTAGCAGAAGGGAAAGAGAGCCATCGCTTTATCGAAGATGTGTTGCTCTATTGTCGTGATTTGTTAATTCAACAACAGGCACCTGCTCTTTTAAAGGAAGAAGTAGGTGAAGTGACAGAAGAATTTCGTTTGTTAGCAGAACAAATTCCTTCCGCAACGCTTTATGACTATATTAGTATTTTAAATCAAACACAGAGTGAAATGCGTTTGTCTTCTCAACCACAAATCTATTTGGAAGTGGTAACAGTTAAATTAGCTCATACGCTGTTAGATAAACCTCAAGCAAGTACATCGATAGACGCCAATGAGTTAGCAACAAATGACGAAATCAAGGAACTGCGTCAACAAATTTCTGAAATGAAAAAAACAATCAAAAAAATACAAGCTTCAGGTGGCGATAAAACAGCACAGGAGCCAGTTAGAACTGTAAAAGCTAACTCGGTGACACCTTTTAGAGTTCCCAAAGACAGAGTTTATAAGGTGTTACAAGAAGCAACTCGTCAACATTTAGACTTATTAAAAGATAGTTGGCCAGATATGTTACAGACAGTTAGTGTGACACAGCGAGCGATGTTAAAAGCTAGTGAACCGGTGGCGGCTAGTGCAGAAGGGTTTGTGATAGCATTTGATTATGAAATCGTATGCCAACGTGCAGTAGATGATGAAGAATTACTAGAGCAAATGAAGGAGAGCCTCCGTCGCCTTATTCAATATACAGGAAATCCTGTGATGATACCGCGTGAGGTATGGCCTCAATTACGTCAAGATTATATTCAACATCATCAAGGCGCTAAAGAGGATATAGCGGTTGAAGATGACATAACGACTGAACAGACTGCAGCAGATGAATTAGTCAAAACGGCGATTGAATTGTTCGGTGAAGATAAAGTAGAAATTATTGAAGAATAGAAAGGGAGTTATATAAATGATGCGTGGAATGGGAAATATGCAAGGCATGATGAAACAAGTACAAAAAATGCAAAAGGAAATGGTGGCTGCACAAGAAGCACTTGAGAAAAAAGAATTTGAAGGCCGCGCGGCGAATGACTTAGTCGTTGCTACGTTTACTGGTAACCGTCAATTAATTAATTTAGATATTAACGAAGAAATTATTGACCCTGAAGATCCAGACATGTTACAAGATATGATTTTAGTAGCGATTAATGACGGATTGAGTCAAATTGCCACCGAAACAGAAAAAACAATGGGTAAATACACACAAGGAATGGGAATTCCTGGATTATAAGAGATGAAGCTAGGACAAACACTGTTGTTTGACCTAGCTTTCTTTTAAAAGCCAAAGAAGGAGCGAGAAAATGGAATATCCAACGCCAATAGCCAAACTAATCGAAAGCTATATGCGCTTGCCAGGAATTGGAGCGAAAACAGCCGCTCGATTAGCTTTTTTTACATTAGATATGCAAGAAGAAGAAGTCACAGAATTTGCCCGTTCTTTGATTAGTGTTAAGCGTGATTTACACTATTGCGAAGTATGTGGCAATATTACTGATCAGAAAAAATGTCAAATTTGTGAAGATGAAAGTCGTGATCAAACGACTATTTTAGTAGTAGAAGAGCCTAAAGATGTGATGTCAATGGAAAAAATGCGAGAATATCACGGTTTATATCATGTACTTCATGGAGTCCTTTCACCAATGGATGGCACGGGACCGGAAGATATTAATATGACATCGCTAATTCAACGTTTACAAGCAACGGATGTTGCAGAGGTGATTATCGCTACCAATGCCACTACAGAAGGTGAAGCCACCGCTATGTACTTATCACGCTTAATCAAACCAGCCGGCATTAAAGTCACACGTCTAGCACACGGACTTTCAGTTGGAAGTGATATCGAATATGCGGATGAAATGACGTTATTAAGAGCGGTTGAAGGAAGAAGAGAACTGTAGTTATCATAGACATAATCATGATTATCAAGTAAACTTATGGTAAGAGTTATCAGAAAGGAAGCGGTGTTGTGGCAGGAATATTTATAACGATTGAAGGACCGGATGGGGCTGGAAAGACAAGTATGATCCAAGAGCTTGTTCCAAGATTAGAGGAGACGTTGACATGTTCTGTCATGACAACGAGAGAGCCTGGCGGTATACCTATCTCTGAAGAAATCAGAGAGGTTATTTTAAATCCGCGCCACATCACGATGGATGAACGCACGGAAGCTTTACTTTATGCGGCAGCGCGTCGTCAACATCTTGTTGAAAAAATACTTCCGGCACTTGAAGCAGGCAAACTAGTATTATGTGACCGTTTTGTGGATAGCTCTCTCGCTTATCAAGGGGTAGGACGCCGTATTGGTATGGAAGAAATTGCGGAGATTAATCATTTTGCAACAGAAGGCTTAACCCCACATTTAACTTTATATTTAGATGTCGATTCTGAAACAGGATTGAGACGTATTCAAAAAGGACGGTCATTGTCAGAAATTAATCGCTTAGATAATGAAGATTTAGTTTTTCATCAACGAGTCAGACATGCTTATCTAGACTTAGCTGAAAAATATCCAGATAGAATTATCACGATTGATGCTAAGCAATCTTTAGAAAAGGTTGTGGAAAAAGCTTATTCTGAGATTATGACCTATTTAACACAAAATGAAAGGATGGGAAGACGATGAAACTGATTTTAGCGATTGTACAAGATAAAGATAGCCAACGTTTATCCAATCGATTGGTAGAAGAAAATATCCGTGCTACAAAATTATCAACGACAGGTGGATTTTTAAAGTCGGGTAATAGTACGTTTATTGTAGGGATAGAAGATGAGCGTGTTGAAGATGTATTGGCAGTGATTAAAGATACATGTGAATCACGCGAACAGTTTATTACAGCGCCGGTTAGTCTAGACGCGACCTTTGATAGTCATATGGCGTACCCAATCGAAGTTCAAGTAGGCGGTGCGACCGTCTTTGTGTTACCAGTTGAAGGGTTTCATCAGTTTTAAATGAAGACGATACAAGAACGCCAGCCGGTAGTTTATCAAACGTTATTTAATGCGTTAAAACATCACGCTTTGAGTCATGCGTACTTATTTGTAGGCGAATCGGGAACAGGCAAGCAGTCGACAGCTAATTGGTTAGCTAGTAGCTTTTTGTGTCAAGATAGTACGACACCCGTTGCTTGTGGAAACTGTTCCAGTTGTAAACGAATCCATGACCAACAACACCCAGATGTTCATCATTTACTACCTGAAGGACAATCTATCAAGGTGAATCAGATGCTGGCGATAAAATCACATCTTGGAAAAAGTGGGATGGAATCAGCTAAACAAGTGTTAATAGTTCATCAAACAGAGCGACTCACAACGGCTGCAGCGAACAGCTTGCTGAAATTTATTGAAGAACCAGAAGGCGAATTATTAGTTGTTTTTTTAACATCCAATCGCCAAAGTGTGCTTCCTACCATTCAATCACGCTGTCAAGTGGTTTATTTCCAGCAAATCCCCTCAGATGAATTAATGTCACAATTTATGTCAGAAGGGATGTTGAAAAAGCACGCGGTCTTGCTTGCAGAAATTGTGAACAGTACAGAGCAAGGATTAGCTTTATATCAAGAAGAATGGTTCGAAGAAACAGTGACAATTATGGAAAAGTGGGCGGATTATTTATCAAAACGCGATCCATACGCGTTTGTTTATGTTCAGCAAAAAATCGTGCCTGTTTTTAAAGATAAGACACAGCAGTCTTGGCTTTTCACATGCTTAACAGCACATATAAAACAAACGTTTTTAACACAAATTCCCACCCTTAGTCAAGAAGAAGAATACTTTTTTGTAAAGCTTCAAAACAGTGCATTAGAAGCGACAAAAAAGTGGCAAGCCAATGTTAGCTTTCAAAATGTGTGTGAACAATTAGCAGCCAAGATTACGAAGTAAAATAGGAGGTCAGTATGAAAAAAGTTGTAGGCGTACGTTTTCGACCAGTTGGCCGAATATATTATTTTACAGTAACAGATAATGAAGCATTAGGTTATGGGGACCGTGTGTTAGTCGAAACTGACCAACATAAAGAGCTAGGTTACATTGCCTTAACACCACGTGAAATGGCAGCGGAGGATTTACCTAAAAACTTAAAACCGGTGATACGAAAAGCGACTACCGCTGACCTTCAGCAAGAAGAAAAAAATCAACGAGATGCTCAAGAGGCGTTTGAAATTGGAAAAGAGAAGATACTTGCTCATCAATTGGAAATGAAATTAGTCGAAGTGCATTACGCTTTTGACCGTTCTAAAATGGTTTTTCAGTTTACGGCAGAAGGGCGTATTGATTTTAGAGAGTTGGTAAGGGATTTAGCCGCTATCTTTAAAACACGCATTGAATTACGACAAATTGGCGTGCGTGATGAAGCGAAAATCTTAGGTGGTATCGGACCATGTGGACGTCCCTTATGTTGTGCTACCTTTTTAGGTGATTTTATGCCTGTTTCAATTAAAATGGCAAAAGACCAAAATCTCTCGTTAAACCAAACTAAAATATCAGGAGTATGCGGTCGTTTAATGTGTTGCTTAAAATATGAAAATGACACATATGAAGAAGCTAAACGCGCTTTACCTGATTTTGGGAAAGAAGTAGAAACGCCTGATGGTAAAGGGCGTGTAGTAGGACTTAACTTACTGGATCGCGTTGTAAAGGTTAAACTTTATAAGAAAGCCATTGCGATGGATTATGACTATGAAGAATTAAAAGTATAAAAAGGAAGATTCCGATGGACAAACGAGCCTTATATGATGAATTTGGACAAATAGAATTGGATATAAAACAGTTACTGGACCGTTTGAATGAGATGAAACATTCTGCTGAAAAATTAATGGAGCAGAATGTGAATTTAGAAATTGAAAATCGTCACTTACGTGAACGTTTACTTGAATATGAGGCAAATGAGTCAAAAGATGCAAGTGATGAACGACAAGGACTTTCAAAATCACGTTTAAACCTTGAGAAAATATATGAAGAAGGTTTTCACGTATGCAATGTGTGCTATGGAACGCGACGAGAAAATGATGAAGAATGTGCGTTTTGTTTAGATGTGATTTATGGAGAAAGAAAATAGCTGGGGGAGTGTTTACTCACCAGCTTTTTTTGAGGAGAGAGAAGAATGCAAGTACAAAAAAGTTATAAAGAACAGTCGGAGCTAGGCAGCTTATATTTGGTCCCGACACCTATTGGCAACTTGGAAGATATGAGCTATCGTGCAATTAAGACACTAAAAGCTGTCACTGTGATTGCAAGTGAAGATACACGCAATACTCAAAAATTATTAAATCACTTTGAGATAGATACGAAACAAATTAGTTTTCATACGCATAATACACAGCAACGCTTACCTGAATTATTAAATATGCTACTATCCGGTCAAGATATTGCACAAGTCAGTGATGCCGGTATGCCGTCTATTAGCGACCCTGGCTCTGAATTAGTTGCAGCCTGTATAGAGCATGGTATTAAAGTAATTTCATTACCCGGTGCAACAGCAGGTGTGACGGCTTTGATTGCGTCAGGACTTTTACCAGACCGCTTTACCTTTCATGGGTTTCCTCCTCGCAAAAAAAACGAACAGCTGCTTTTTTTTGAAGGATTGAAAACTCAAACAACCACCCATATTTTATATGAATCACCTTATCGTTTGAAAAAAACACTGAACGTGATGAAAAATGTTTTTTCGGATAATCATCGCATCGTGATTTGTCGGGAATTAACTAAAATTCATGAGGAATATTTACGTGGAACCTTATCAGAAATTCATGCCTATATTGAAGAACATGAGATTAAAGGAGAATGTTGCCTGTTGATAGAAGGAGGCGAAATAGACACGGAAACGTCCCCCACTTTGAATAGCGAGTCATTAACTGTGGAAGAACATGTTCAGTTATTAATGACGGAAGAACAACTGTCCAGTAAAGAAGCCATTAAAAAAGTTGCGAAAGAACGCCAGTTACGAAAACAAGATGTTTATCGTATGGTCCATCAACGAGATTAAACGATATAGTGAGAAAAAAGTCCCCCTTTATCACTCCAGCTAGCTGAAGTGATAAAGGGGGACTTTTATAGTATAAAAAGCCAAAATCATTTTTAGCAAATATTTTGCACGTCTTTTTTTTGCTCAACAATCCGATTAAGATATTTTTTAAAGCGATATAACTCAATTTCCTGTGGGCAATCATCAATATAAAAAATTGGCAGTGTGGGATGCTGAATCTGCGTATTATTAATAATCATTAAATCAAAGTCATCGGTATTCATTTTGGCGTAGTCAGTTAATGAAGCTATCGTAAAGTTTAGATGCTTTAATTCATCATAATTCAAGATATTTTTAATCATTCGTGCCGCAAATTTACCATGATTTTCACCTAGGTCACTAACAACGAGTATCGATAATTCTGGTATATAAAAGAGTAAAGATGGTATTTCAATACATAACCAATATATAACAGAGTGTCGGTGAAGTTGTGGGTCTAATCCAATTTCATCGGAAAGACAGTCATATATCATATTTAAAATTTGGAATAAAGATGTATTGCTTTTTTCGACTGTTTTTGAAAAATAATAAAACCGATCAAAAAAAACAGAGGAAGGGGTCGTCGAGATTTTCTCTGTTAAATAGATTTGTTTGACTAATCGAACTAAAAATTCTTGTTGTTTATCGTTTAATTGAACAGATGTTTTTTCTCGCAACATTTTAGAGAATCGGAAAGCAGTCAATTCAATTCTGTCTCGCTCTTCTACATCCTCCCAGCCATGTACATGAGCATATATTACTTCATGTATTTGTTGAAATTGTTCTTGTTTAAGCGTTGGGAAGTAAGAGCGAATTGAAGAGACAGAAGCTTTTGTTACTTCTTCTAAAGGTTGAGAAAATTCTTTTGATTCGTTCGAGAAACCTTGGTATTCCCTAAAAAGGGAGACGTAGTACAAAAATTGAAAAAAGTACAATTGTTGGTCATCATCTATTTCATTTTCACTAAGAATACAAGAAGTAATGACAGTTGCTATCTTTGGGAAGATATCTGGATAAGGGACTTTTGCACCAGGAAAGACAAACGATTCAAGCAAGAATCCCGTAAAAAACTTCCGTAAATCATCCTCTGTATCTCCTTCTAAAAAAAAGCGCGTTTGCCTTTGTCGAATATGAATGGGTAACGCTTCAAAGGCATTTTCTAATGTGATTTGTGTTCGGTAGAGAGTTGAGCGACTGACGTGTAACTTATCGGCATACTCAGTAAGTGTTTTATAAGGTTCAAAAAACATTAGCGTTAACCATTTTAAAGGAACAGACTCCGTAATGAGCTCGCCGATTATTTGTTGAAAGAGCGAATTATTTTTAATTTTAATGTCTACTTTTTGTGAATCGGTGATACTTAAATTAAGTAAATGTCCCCACTTGATTTCAATCAAAGATAAGTCTTGTTTGATTGTCGCTAGGCTGACGTTTAATTTTTCTGAGATGGTTTCTAATTTTATAGGTTTAGCATTTTCCTTTAATATAAGCAAGATATTATATTGACGATTAGATTGTGCATCTAAAAAATGATGAATCACGATAACCACTCCTTTTTTAATCGTACGTTAATCTTAAAAGATGTTTTTTTTAAAAAAACTGAACAGACAAAATATATTTTGTTCATTAGAATATATAGAGTGCTAGTTTTTGAAGGGATATTTTAAAAGGATATAAATATTTCAAATTATTAAACACAAAAAAGATTATTATTAAGATTTATCATACCATAAATAGTAAAGGTTACGCTAATTTTTTGTTATGAAACTCTTTAAAATTAAGGGTTTGTTCAATAATTAACGTATAAAAAATGGAGGAAGAGATTTAATGGAGAAACATAAGTGGATAACCTATGTGAGTTTGCTGCTCTTATTAATGCAATCGGTTTTATCACCAGCGGCAGTTTTAGCAGAAACATTATCTAACACTCAGGCAGAAACAACATTAGAGAATGTCTCATTGTCTTTAATCGATGGTACTGAGACAGAAGTGAACGAAATTGAAAAAAATCAAGAGTATCGATTGAAGATTCAAGGTAAAATGAATGGGAATAATCTTCGTTTGACACTTAGTGAACCGTTTAACGTCTCCAATCAAGAAATATCAGTTTCGAATTCTAAAGGAGAGTTAATCGGTCAAGCACAAGCTGATAATCAACAAATCACGTTAAATGTGGAAAATATTGAAGATTTTGTAGATGATATCGTGTTTGAAGTGCCAGTTAAATATCAACCTTTAGAAGAGAAACAACAAGAAGTATTAACATTACATGGAGTAGAAACGAGACTCCCACTTAATGTTAAACTTCAATCACAAAATGATACAGCTAAAGAAGCAAACAAAGAGGACGACGTTAGTGACTCTGATGATGACGCCGCTCCCGAAGCTGAAGAAAATTTAAATTTAATAACTAGCGAAGAAGTTGGAGAAGATGAAATAAGTCAAGAAGAATTTGCGTTTTATAGTGGTTCAAACAATAACTTCAGAAGTGCCCAACCCTCTCTCGAGAGATTTGATTTGAGAACCTATAAAGACTTGTTTGAATATTTTGATCAACAATCTTCACCTAAAGAAGAAAAAGGAACATATCCTAAACATCACAGTAATAATTACTTACTTCAAAATGGAAATGAAGCAGCCTATAAGGATAACGAAGAAATCACTACAAAAAACTTTCGCTTTGGGGAACATTACACGGGTAGCGGACCGGTAACGCAAAATATCTTAAAAGGAAATCTAAACTTTGCTAACGGTTATCATCACTACAATGTATCGAAAGCAAACGAAAACTTAGGAGTAGAAACGAAGAAAACCGTAAAACCTAGAAAAGATGACCCTACAAAATTTGATATACAATTAGACATTATAGGTGATGCTGTTAAAGAAAAGAAAAAAGTCGATGTTGTTTTTGTCATCGATAAATCTGATAGTATGAATGCTGGAATGAACAATTTGTGGGATATCACAAAAAGATGGGATGTCCTAAAAAATGCGATGGAGACATTTTCCAAGGGACTCTTGAATGACCAAGATAACTATGATATACAAATGGGACTGGCCTCTTTCGGGTCCACTTGGGTCTCGAATAACACAAAAAATATATTTTATGAAACTTCTTATTTTAGTAATAATCAATATTTCACAAAAAATTCGAACTTACTTGTAAATCACAGAATACTGACAGCCAAACCTTTATATGGATCTGGAACACCAACGTTTATTGGTGTAGATGCAGGGGCGAAACTCTTGATAGACTCAACAAAGGGAGCACGACCAGATGCAGAAAAACATATAATCGTTTTGACAGATGGTATGGCAACATTTGGACCGAAAGACCCGCTTCGAAGGTATGTGGAAACTTTGAGTGCAAAACAAGATTTTCAGAATAAGTGGTCTGATACAATCTACTATGGAGATGGAAGGGAAGGATCATCGAATATCACAAAAATAGCAAACGACAATGCTAAATACATTAGGAATATTTATAACACCTTAGACGTTAACTCTAAAAAATATTCTATAGCATTTGGTGTTAATAACGAAAATGCCAACACTGTATTGAGTGCAGCTGGACCGGATTTTAAGGGGAATGCTAATGATGCACAAGAACTAAATGAGGTTTTAAACATTATTAAAGGGAATATTTTAGAGCCAGAACCTGCTTTCGAGAAAGGTCAGATTGTAGATCCAATGAGTGAGTACGTTGACTTGGTGGAAGGCTCAGTTAAATCTTCTGCTTTGATTTTAGACGGAAGCAAGGAACTGCGAGCTGTGGAAGCGACAGCTACCAATGCTCCACAATATGCAAAAGACGCAAAAATCGATTCACAAAACAATCAAATAAATGTCTCAAATCTTACCTTAAGTGCGAGTGCCAAATCAGGAGCGAAAGAATTGACACAACGGCACGGCTATCGTTTGAACTATACGGTGAAGTTAAAAGAAGACTATTACGATAATCAATTTTATCCGACAAACGGACCTACATTTGCTCAGACAGCCAATGAAACACAATCGTTTGGCTTTGCAGTGCCTTCTGTACGCGTCAGACCTGAAAAAGGCTCTCTCTTAGTGAAAAAAATCTGGGATGATCAAGAAAATGTTTGGGAAAAAAGACAAGATATCATTATACAATTACAACGACGTGAAAAAGGTAGTAATGGAAAATGGGAAGATGTTCCAAATCAGCGTGTTAGTCTATCGAAAGATAAGTCAGAAACAGAGTTTAAACATGAATTTAAAGAGGTTCTTTTCCGTTCGGGTAATAAACAATATGAGTATCGTGTAGAAGAACGAGTGAATGATAAAAATACAGGAGTTGCAGGTTATGAAAAACCAAAGTATTCACATGAGGCCATTGATCAAACGAAGTCGAACGAAACAATGACGGTGATCAATGAACTGAAGTACTTGCCTTTAGAACTTAAAAAAGTGGGACATGACGGCGAGACGCCTCTAGCTAATGTTGGTTTTATACTTTATGAAGAAGGAAGTCCTGAGTCTATTGGAAAAGAAGTAACCTCAGATTCTAAAGGGGAAATTAATTTCGGCTCATTACCGATAGGAAGATATGTATTAAAAGAAACAACACCTCTTATAGGCTACCAAGCTATGGAAGACATTCATTTCCAGATAGTACAAGATGAAACTAGTCGTGAGTTGTCATTCAAGGGGTTACCTGAAAATAGCATTCTTGTAAATCGTTTGAAAGATTTCCAACTTCAAATTGAGAAAAAAGATCAGTATGGTCGACCTGTTCCTAATGTGACGTTTCAATTAAAAGGAAAAGATTATGACAAAAAACAAGCTGCCGACGAGTCGAGTGAAAAAGGCAATACGTTTACTTTTAAAGGATTAAAGCCAGGTGAATACACATTAGAAGAAGTCGAAGTGAATTCTCACTATGTCTTGCTTGAAAAACCAATTAAGATTGTCATTTCAGATACTGGAAAGGTTACAATAGATGATGAATTATTGCAAAATGTGCTGACGGAAGAAGGTAATATTATTCACCTTGAAGTCACGAATACGGCTAAAGGTATTTTACCCGCAACTGGCGGCACTGGGTATCAAACCTTCAAGAAAGTAGGCGCGATATTATTGGTGACGGGTATGATAGTTATGGGCTATTATCTATGGCGAAATCGTCAGGAGGTGGCTTAACATGACAGAAAGAACTTATAAAATATGGTTTCTTCCTTTCTTATTAGGCTTGTTGTTTATGATGGATTTCCGTGTGAATGCGGCCAATCAATCAGTTATAAATGAAGATCGTGCTACGCTTTATATTCATAAACGCATGTACAAAAATCCAAATGCTCGTCCATCTTACACAGAGAATGACGGGTTACAACGAGAAGTCGAGAATGAAAGTGATACGTATGGATTGAACGACGTCACATTTGGTATATATGATGTGACGTTGCCACTCGCTGAGAAACTTAAAACACGGTCATTAGAAGACATTCAACAAGAAGTATTAGCTTGGGATTTAGATGAAACCCATCATCCACTTCCTGGTTCTCAAAAATTAGGCTCTATCAAAACAAAAACGATAAATCAAGAATCCGGTCTGGGACGTTTTGAGTTCACTATCCCTGAGGTAGAAAATCCAGCGATTTTAATAGTAGAAGAGGATGCACCACTTATCAATGGGGAAAAGATTGAGCATCCAGCTGCTCCAATGTTGATCGTTTTTCCAGTTGAGAATCCAATGCAACCTGGAAGCTATTTATCAGAGATTCATCTTTATCCTAAAAATTATGGTTATAGAGTGAAGGAAACGCCACCTAATAAACCAGTTACCCCAAGTCCTAAACCTCATAAGCCTTCATTGCTTCCTCAAACTGGGGAAGCTAAAACAGCGATAACATTGATTGGATTTGTTATCGTGGTAAGTGTTGGAGTTATAGGGTTAAGAAATAAAAAAATAAAAAAGAAACATAGGAGGATTTAAATATGAAAAAGATTTTAAAAACATTGACTGCTAGTTTTGTAGCAATGTTAGTATTGCCATTATTGACAGGTGTTGTATCGGTCAAAGCAACTGAACCAGAAGAGGCTACAGAAGCTAATATTACGCTACATAAGAGAGTCTTTGAAGAAAACGGAATAAAGGAAACCGTGTTGAACACTGGAGAAGAAATGCCTGATTTTGCTGGAGAAGCATTAAATGGTGTCGAATTTACAATGTATAACATTACTGATATTTATCATGAGATGCTAGCGAAAACTTCTGAAAATGTGGAAGAAGCTCAAAAAAGCGTTATTGAGCAAATTCAAAAAACAGCTATCGATACGCCAGATAAACTTGCTCTCCAATCAAAAATTATTAAGGTAGAAGTGACGCAAGAAAATGGACAGGCAACGTTTAAAAATGTCGCGATGAAGCAAGGCGAAAAAGATGCGGTTTATTTATTCTTAGAAACTAAGACACCGAATAAGCCAACGATTACAAAAATTGCAGCCCCTATCGTATTAGCAATGCCAATCTATAAAAATGACAACAAAGATTTAAATAGAGATATCCATGTCTATCCTAAGAATGAGTCTGCTGAAAATAAAAAGGAAATGACGAATAAAGGATTAACGGAAGTTGAAGTCAATGGTGTAAAATACCCTAATGTTACAACAGGAGATACGTTGAACTATAAATTGACTATCAACGTGCCAACCAATATTACGCATGAATCTACTACAGGATACGCGATTAAAGATACACCTTCTGAAGGATTAGAATATTTGACTGGTACTATTAAAATTGATGGATTAACCCCAGGAAAAGATTATACAGTTGAAGAAGATGAAGAAGGAAATGAAAATGGATTTAAGATTATTTTTGATTTAAATGACAACGTTAAAAGTTATGCTGGTAAGAAACTATTTGTAACCTATGATATGAAATTAACAGCAGAAGTTAATCCGGATGAGAAGCACGAGAATAACGCTTCTGTCATTGTTTCTAATGGTCCAGAAGATGAAACAACAACAGAAATAACTCCTCCACCGGCAGTTGTAACTAGTGGTAAAAAGTTTGTTAAGCAAGATGCTCATAATGAGAACCCATTAGAAGGAGCAGAATTTGTCGTAAAACAGGATAGTAAATATGCAAAATTTTACGATGATGTAAGTTCGACAGGAGAATATGTTTTTGAAAAATGGGTTGATAATTTAGAGAATGCGACTAAAGTTGCTTCGAATGAAGACGGTGAGTTTTCTGTTAAAGGGTTGTTAGATGGAAACTACCAATTAGAAGAAACAAAAGCACCAAGTGATAAATATGTGAAGTTAAAAGAAGATGTCAATTTTATAGTTAAACATGGAGAATACGGTACTGCTGAGTTACAAGAAATTAAAAACACACCTAAAGGTATTTTACCTTCAACAGGTGGCACAGGAATTATCGCGTTCTTAGTCTTAGGAAGTGCGATGATGTTAGGAGCATTTGCTTGGTCACGAAAGCATAAAGAATTAAACGTTTAGAAATCTTAAAGACTACTTCAGAAGAAGTAGTCTTTTTCTTACAAGAAAGCGAGGATGAACGTGGCAACTAAACCAAATAAAGCGGTCAACCATGTGCTGACAGCCACAATTGTATTGTTATTTATTACAGGCGCTGTTATCTTTTTCTATCCATTTATAGCGAATGCGATTAACACCTACTATGCGAATCAGATGGTTGAAACGGTACAAAAAGAAGCAAACGATCAATTTTTAAAAGAAAAAAAAGCACGACTACGTAAAGAAAAAAAAGCAGCGCGAGAGACTGCTACCAAACAAGTAATCGGACTTACCGAAGATATGTTTGATGTCGATGAGTCCGACTATAGACCGTTATCAAAAGAAGATTATCAAAAGCACTTGATAGGATCCGTCTATATTCCTAAAATTTCGGTGGGCTTACCTTTATTTGATGAAACGACAGATGATTTGTTAGAACAAGGAGCAACTCTGTTACAAGGAACCTCGTATCCAACTGGAGGCTATAGCACACATAGTGTGATAACAAGTCATAGTGGACTTCCTGAGAAAAAATTATTCACTGACTTGGAAAAATTGAAAGTTGGCGACTATTTTTTAGTGAATAATTTAGATAAAACTATGAAGTATGAAATAGATAGTATAAAAGAAGTACTACCGACGGAAACAGACGATTTAGTCATTCAAGAGGGAAAAGATATGATGACATTATTGACATGTACCCCCTATATGATAAATACACATCGTTTGCTTGTGACAGGACATCGTGTGCCTTATACAGAAGACGAAGCGAAGGAAGAAATAAGTTCAGTTAAAAAAAGTCAACAGAAAGATTATTACCTTCTTTTGTTAATCATTTTGATCGTATTTACTTTCTTTATATGGTGGCTTCGAAATAGGGTATTAATAAAAGAAGACAAAAGGGGATATGAAGATGAAAAAAGGAAATAAGCGTATCATTTCTCAAATCGGTATGCTTATTGTATTTTTAGTGGGCTTTTTAATTATGTTGTACCCATTTTACGTTAATGCTTTAAACGATTTAATAGCAGAATATACTGTTATGAGATATCAAAAAAAGGAACATCAAGATTTTATAGAAAAAAAAGAAAAGTATCAAAAAGAAAATGAAAGAATAAAAAAAGAAGGATTACATCCAGGAAGTGATCCATTTGAAGAAGAACAGGTAGCTATAAAAAAAGATGCAGAGTTGCGTGAACATGTTATTGGAAAAGTAAATATACCAAAACTAGCTGTTGAAATGCCGTTGTTTGATAAAACAACCCCATATTTGCTAGAGCATGGAGCAAGTGTTTTAGAAGGAACATCATTTCCGGTAGGTGGCGATAGCACTCACTCGGTGATTTCTGCACATCGAGGATTGCCAGACAGAGAGCTTTTTACTAATCTCCCTAAATTAAAGTTAAACGACATATTTTTAGTGGAAGTTTTGGGTGATACTTTGGCATATGAAGTGGATAGTATTGAAACGGTTCTCCCCGAGGAAACATCTGTTTTAGCAATTGAACCGGGCGCAGATAAAATGACCTTACTCACGTGTACCCCCTACATGATAAATACACATCGTTTACTTGTGACAGGACACCGTGTGCCTTATACACCAGAGTTGGCAAAGGAAAAAGAGCAGAGAGATCAGTGGAGAAAATTAAAACGTATTGGGATTATAGTAGGTGTCCTCTGTATCGTGATACTATTAGGTAGTATGATGATAAAAAGAATAAAGGCTTATTATTTATCTAAAAAGAGTATGACACTAGAGATTCAAGTGAAACATGAAGAACAGATAGAACCTTCACGTGTAACCTTGTATGATTATCGAGGAAAAAAGCCAGTATATCGTAACGGGGAGCCTTTGGTTTGGATTGGACATCAGAATAGTCATGGTCACGTAAAATTTGAGAATTTACCAGGTGGAATATATCAAATTAAAGTTGAAAATGGTCCGAAAGTAAAGACAGGGATTAAAAGTTCAAAACAAAATATGCCCATGTTTTATTTGAAACGTCAATCAGTATTTGAATTGAAAAAAGACGGTTGGGAATTAATTATATTAAATCAAAATAAAGTCTGATTTCAAATATGACGGTCTTTTTAGAGTAATTGATACATAATATAAGTGATACACATATAAATGATTATTATAAAGGACTGATGAATCAGAAAATGATTCATCAGTCCTTTAAATTATAGAGCCAATTTTTCTTAATCCCCACGTAACTGTGTTTCATACAATCGACGATAATAACCGTCTGTTTTTGTCATTAGTTCTTCATGAGAGCCAACTTCTACAATTTGACCTTTCGACATGACGAGAATTTTATCGGCTTGTTTAATCGTTGAGAGACGATGTGCGATTATAAAGCTGGTTTTATTTTTCATCATCTCTTGAAATGCTCGTTGAATAGCAAGCTCGGTCATTGTATCTACAGAACTGGTTGCTTCATCTAGTATAAGCATAGGTGGATTAGCAATAATCGTTCGAGCGATACTCAGCAGTTGTTTTTGTCCCTCTGATAGTGTTAAGTGCTGGCTATTGACAGGGGTGTCATAGCCAAGCGGTAGTTGCTCAATAAAAGCATCAATTTGAGCTAAAGCCGCCCCTTTTTTAACATCCTCTAGACTAGCATTAGGCTGACCATACGTTAAATTTTCTAAAATTGTGCCTTGATGTAACCATGTCTCTTGTAACACTATACCGAATAAAGAGCGTAATTGTGTTTGCGATAGTTGAGATAGTGGAACATCGTCCACATAGATTTCTCCACGTGTTAAAGGATAGTAGCGCATGAGAAGATTGACAATGGTAGTTTTACCTGCGCCGGTTTCACCAACTATGGCGATAGTTTCACCCGGTGCGACTTTTAAATTAAAATTCTCAATCAAAGGTTGGTGTTCATAGTACTGAAAATCGACCTGTTCAAATACCGCTTTTCCTCTAACTTGCTCTGGCTGCAGTATCGATTTACTAGGATATGCAGGTTCATCTGGACTGTTTACAAGTTCTTCAATCCGATTTAATCCAGCTAAGGCACTTTGAATTTGTGTCGTTAAGCCCGATAGCTCGATGAATGGCTTTGTAAACTGATTAGCATAAATAATAAATGTCGTCATCATACCAATTGTAAGAGTCGACGATGTAAAAAAGATGAGATAGGCACCGACAAAACCGATGATAATATAGCCTAAGTGGTCGATAAAGCGAGATAATGGGTTACTCAATGAAGAGATAAACTGTGCGCGTTGACCAGCATGTTGTAAAGCATGATTCATTTCCCTATACTGCTCAGTACTGTTTTTTTCTTGTTGATAGAGTTTAATTAATGTCATGTCAGCAAAGCGTTCGGTCATGAATCCTGTCATACGACCGACTATTTGTTGTTGTTCTTTAAACGACTGTTGACTTTTCGTAGCAATCGTCCATGTCGTGATGAACATTAAAGGAGTCATTACGATAACGCATAGGGCTAACCAACTATTCAATTTAAACATCATCACAATTGCGACCAAAATTAATGAAATGCCTGAAAAAGCGATGGTAATCGTTCCAATGAGCGCTTCTGCGACAAAATCTAAGTCATTCGTAAACCGACTGATAGTGTCGCCTTTTGAATGGTAATCAAAATAGGAAACAGGTAAACGTTGTAGTTTATCCAGCCCTTTTTTTCGCAAAGTTGTCACACTTTGGTAACTGATTTTATTTGCTAAGCGCATTAAGAGCCATTGAGTAGTGCTTGCCAGTAGTAAACACAGCAAGAAACGTTGTAGTGCTTGAGAAAAAGGTTGCGAGCTATTGGGTAGCGACAAAGCATCAATACTGAGTCCAATGTAATACGTCATTAACACGGTTGCCGTGCCGCTTATAATCCCGAAAAAGATGGTGACAAAAAGCGAGAGACGATAAGGAGCAAGTAGCTCTTTTAAAATAGAAGAACGTTTTAACACTGATTGTCTCATGCCTCATCTCCTCCTTGCTGTGATTGTTTGATTTCTTGATAAAAAGAGGACGTGGTTTCTAAAATCTCTGGTTTATTTTGGTCGATAATTTTTCCGTGTTTCATTGTCATGATCCAATCAGCCTCTTGCATGAGCGCCAATCGTTGGGAAATCATAATAATCGTCGTGTCTGTTAGGGTTAATAAATGATGTTGGACACGTTGGGCAGTCAAAGCATCAAGAGCGCTTAAGGTGTCATCTAAAATAAGAACGCTTGGTTCTCCCACTAATGCACGCGCGAGCGCCAGTCGTTGACGTTGTCCTCCAGAAAAGTTTCGTCCAAATTCAGCGACGTCTCCGTCAAGTTGACCAGGATGTGAAAGAATCTCATCCTTTATTTCTGCTAGAGATAAAGCGCGCCAAAGTTCATCATCTGTTGCCTCTGCTTTTCCCCAAAGTAAATTTTCTCGAACAGTCCCTTTAACTAAATTGCTTTTTTGAGGAACTAATCGAATTTGCTGCATGAGAGTGGGGCGATGTAAATCCTGAATAGGATGTCCTTGATACATCAAAGTCCCTTCTGTAGGTGCGTACAGCTGAGCTAAGACAGCAGCAAGCGTAGACTTCCCACTACCAGTTGGCCCAATAATTCCTGTGAATGTCTTTGGTTTCAGTGTAAAATCCAGAGATTGTAAAACAGTCGGCCCCTCTTCTTGATAACGAAAAGAAAGATTTTTTGCTTCGAAGATAGGGATATCACTTGTAATCGATTTGCTTGCCAGATTTTCTGGGAAAGAATCGGTGTTTTGTTCCTCTTCTTGTTCGAGTAGCACGGTTAAACGCTGTTTAGAAGCAGCGGCTTTTGTAAAAATAACCACTAAGTTTGAAACGACTATTAAAGCGAGTAACATTTGCATCATATAGTTAACTAAGGCGACTACTTCTCCTTGTTGCAGCGCGCCTAGTTGAAATTGCCCCTTACCATTTACGATAAGTAAGGCAATGCCCAGATTCATCAAAAGTAAGGTTAATGGATTAAGAAGGGCGGATACATTGGCTACACGTGTGTAAGCGCGAGCTAAGTCATCACTGACGTCATGTAATTGCTGTGTTTGTTTTTCTTGACGATTAAAGGCACGAATGACGCGCACGCCGCTATAAGTTTCATCAATTGACGCGGTTAAAGATTCAAGTTTCGTTTGAACGTGTCGATACATGGGCACTGTTTTTTTTATGATGAAAAATAGGACGAATGAAAATATTGGGAGTATCGTAAGAAATATCAAGGCACTTTTCGGATCGATATAAAAAGCCATAACAATCGAGCCAATGCTGAGAAAAGGTGCCCGGATGACTAACCGGATTAACATAGCCAGTGCTAGTTGTAATTGATTAATATCATTGTTCATGAGCGTTGTCATATAAGAAGGACTTAAATGATTTAACGTTGTTGGACTGAGGCGATGAATTTTTTGATACACGCCATTCCGTAAGTCTGTACCAAATCCTTGAGAGGCGACTGCTGCATAATACTGGCAGATTAGCACGCAGACTAAGCCAATCACAGTAAACCATAACATGTGACGGGATAGCTCTTTAACTCGGCCCCAATTTTCTAGTCGAATTCCTTCATCAATGAGTTTCGCCATATAAATAGGTAACAGTAGTTCAAAAATGGCTTCGAGTAGCTTGAAAAAAGGACCTAGAAATAGTTCTTTGCGATAAGGTTTTAAATAAGGATATAAAATGCGCATAGTAAACTCCTTTATAGTATCGATTTCATTATAATTTTACGCTAGTTTGTGATAGATTTAAAGTAAACAGATATAAAGGAGGAAGAGCGATGTTAAAAAATCTAGACGAAGATGTCCGCAGTATGATTCAAGAACTCATACAGCAAGCAGAACTGACAGCAGGAGATATTTGCGTACTTGGATGTAGCAGTAGTGAGGTAGTAGGCAAGCAGATTGGCAAAGGTTCAAGCGCGGAAGTAGGAGAAGTGATTGTTAAGACGCTTTATGAAGAATTAGCAAAAGAAAAAGTGTATCTAGCCGTACAAGCCTGTGAGCATTTAAACCGTGCGCTTGTTATTGAGAAACAGGCGATGACACATGATTTGGAGGAAGTGTCAGTAGTTCCAACTCTATCAGCAGGAGGCTCCGCTGCGACGGCTGCCTATCGTTATTTTAATGAACCCACAATGGTAGAGTTTATTAAGGCAAAAGCAGGGATAGATATCGGTGATACAGCGATTGGCATGCACATTAAACATGTTGCTGTCCCTATCCGCCTATCTACTCAACAACTAGGGCATGCACACGTTACAGCGTTAAGTTCTCGACCTAAATTAATAGGTGGCGCTCGAGCTAGTTATTAAAAAAGGGTATTTATTTGACTTTCTGTTCGGAATGACGTAGCCTAGATGTATAAGCTTATATTATAGTGTGGTTATTTATTTTCTAATAAAGGCCACGATGAGCAAACAACATGTGAAGACTAACATATTGTTTAAGTGTGATTTTACACTCGCCTCTCATGATCTGTAAAGATCTCTATAACTATAAGTGAAGTTCGTTTTGGTACGCCATGTTCAAGTAATTGTAACATTGCCAATACGAGCTTATTTATATGACTATGAGGAGGAATAAACATGGCAGTAACATTGAAAGTAGAAAGAAGAGCAATTCGTCCACGTTCTATCCGTAAACAATTACGTGTAGAAGGACGCGTACCTGGTGTCGTTTATGGTAACGATGTTGAAAACACATCTTTATCGGTTGATGCAATGGCACTATCAAAAGCAATCCGCGAAAATGGTGCTAACGCTGTTTATTACTTAGAATTAGAAGGTAAAAAAGTTCCAACATTAGTACATGATTATCAAGTGGATACATTTAACGGAGACTGGGTTCACGTTGAATTCCTAGCTGTTGACATGAGTGAAGAAACAGAAGTTGAAGCAGAAATCGTCTTAATTGGCGACGCTCCAGGGGTTAAAGCTGGCGGTGTGTTAACTCAAACATTATACAACGTGGTTGTTTCAGCAACTCCAGATAAATTACCAGAAACAGTAGAAGTAGATGTGTCAGGTTTAGAAATTGGCGATAGCATTAGCGTAGCTGACTTACCTAAATTTGAAGACTTTACAATTGTTACAGAAGCAGAAGAACAAATCGCATCTGTTACAGAACCAGAAGTTCATGAAGAGCCAGAAACAGATGGCGAAGCAGCAGAGCCTGAAGTTATTGGTGAAGATAAAGAAGAAGCATAAGTTTACCTATAGAAGTGTGTCGTCAATTAGACGACACACTTTTTTTATTATCCACAGCTTATCCACAGGAAGTTGTGCACAACTTGTGAATTATGGGGAAAACCATGTGTAAAATAGAAAAGACGAGAGATAAAAAGTGGAAAAACAAATGAATAGTTATCCACATCGTTTGTGGATAATGTGGAAAACCCCACAATACAGGATTGTGGGGTTAAAGTATCATTGTTATGAGAGAACACGTTGTAAAAATTCTTGTGTTCGTTTTTCTTTAGGCTGTTGAAAAATATCTTCAGGTCGTCCTTCCTCTGCGATAACACCTTGATCCATAAAGATGACTCGGTCAGAAACTTCTTTGGCAAAGCCCATTTCGTGTGTCACGATGACCATAGTTAAACCTTCGTTAGCTAATTCACCCATAATGTCCAGAACTTCGCCGACCATTTCGGGATCGAGAGCAGAGGTTGGTTCGTCAAAGAGTAAGCAGTCAGGGTCCATTGAAAGAGCGCGAGCGATAGCGACACGTTGTTTTTGTCCGCCGGAAAGTTGTTTGGTTTTTGCGTTAGCAAAAGTTGCCATACCAACGCGCTCTAAGTTTTTTAATGCGACTTGTTTTGCTTCTTCCTCCGACCGGTTTAAGACTTTTATTTGGCCGACCGTGCAGTTGTCTAACACATTTAAGTTTTCAAATAAGTTAAAGTGTTGGAACACCATGCCAAGATGTGTACGATATTCTGGTAAATTATAATGATTGGCTAGCACGTTTTCGCCTTTAAATAAGATTTCCCCAGCTGAAGGTTCTTCTAATAAGTTAATACAGCGTAATAATGTTGATTTTCCAGAACCTGAGGAACCGATAATGGTCACCACTTCACTTTTTTCAACATGGAGCGTCACGCCTTTTAAGACGTGATTGTCACCATAGTATTTTTCTAATTGATTAATTTCTAATAAACGACTCATTCAATTTCTTCCTTTCTAGCGTTGTGTGGGCTCTTGAACTTGCATCTGATTGGCATAAGGTGCATAGTGATCTGGACCGTCTAAGCGTTTTTCCACACGTCTTAAAATTTGAGTGACTGTAAACGTCATTACGAAGTAAATAACACAAACGACGAAGAATGTTTCAAAGAATCGGAAGTTACTTCCTGCAACTGTTTTCGCTTGGAAGAATAATTCTGACACGGCGATAACATTCAAGACGGATGTATCTTTAATATTAATAACAAATTCATTACCTGTTGCTGGTAAGATGTGACGGATGACTTGTGGTAACACGATGTTACGCATCGTTTGGCCATGCGTCATACCAATTGCTTGAGCTGCTTCAAACTGTCCTTTATCCACAGCATAAATACCACCACGGACAATTTCGGTCATATAAGCACCCGTATTAATCGATACGATGAAGAGGGCTGCTAAAATTCGATTTAAATCAATTCCAAATGCTTGCGCTGTCCCATAGTAGATGACCATTGCTTGGACAATCATCGGCGTACCACGGAATATTTCAATATAAACATTGAAGAAAATATTAAGAGCTTTTAATAAGACGCGTTTAATTCCAGATTTTGGTAAAGTAATGGTACGAAACACGCCGATTCCCAAACCAATCAATGTACCGACGACTGTTCCGATTAATGAAATAAAGAGTGTCACACCAGCGCCGCGTAAGAACATGCTGCCATTTTCTTTCATTATTTTAACCACCCAGTTTTGAGTGCCACTGTTATCTGGTTGTGATTGAATCACATTTTCCATAATGTCTTGTTGTTCATCGATTGAAATTTGACTTAACACTTGATTTATTTCGCTTGTGAGCGGACTATTTTTTGCTACACCAATAGCAATCGCAGTGTCTTCAGGTTCTGTAATAAAACCTTCACCGTCTTCAAATGATACGACTTTAAAATTAGGATTAGCATTTGCAGCAGTTAAGGCTTCAGGCATCTCAGTAACGTAACCGTCGATAACACCTGACTCTAAAGCGACGCGCATCGCTGGGAAGTTATCCATAGCCGTCTGTTTATCGACTTCAGGAATTTGGTCAATCACAGAATAGTGAAACGTGTTTAATTGAGCGGTAATTTTAGCCTGTTTGAAATCACTTAAACGGGTTGCTTCTTCAAAAGGGCCACCTTTTTTAACGAGCAAAACGAGATGTGACTGATAATAGACATCAGAAAAATCGATACTCTTTTTACGTTCTTCAGTTGGCGACATACCAGCAATAATTGCGTCTATTTTTCCAGATGTTAAAGCAGGAGAAAGACCATCCCATTCAGTTTTAACGATGACTAATTCTTTATTTAAACCTTCAGCGATACGTTTTGCAATTTCTACGTCATAGCCGCCGGCAAATTCTTGTGACCCTTGAATAGGAACGGCACCATTTTCATCTGTTTGTTGTGTCCAGTTGAAAGGGGGGTAACCGGCTTCCATCCCGACGCGAAAAACACCATCATTTTCCGCAGCTGAAAGGGTTAGGGGCAAGAAAGCAATCAGGCTGAGTAGAGCCATAAGTAAGTAGCGATACTGTTTTTTATTCATAATTATTCTCCTTTATCTATCATACAAAAAAAGACCTTACGAGGATGATAGACATCTTCATAAGGTCTTGCATTTGCATGTTCTTTTCTGCCTTTAGACAAAAATAGCGCAACTCGACTTTCACAAATCGAGACAGTCCAACAGCTATCAACTGTTGTCCCAACAAATGTTAGTGAGGCTAACATTCATTTCGGCGACTTTCCCTCCTCTTAAAATCCAAACGTTCCCTCTGAACTTTTTTAAGATTCCTAATCATCGCGACCTCTACCTCATCATGAGGCATATTCAATTATCTGTCATGATAGCTTAAAAGTGTAAGCTTGTCAAATGAAAATAAAATTAAGCTGTTTTTACTTTAGGTTGACGACCTAGAATAGCTTGTAAAACTGTTAATACTAAATTAGCAAAAATCATTGTTTGGATTAAAGAGCTATACATCGTGATGTTGAAGTCCCAAGTTTTATAAACAAGTAAAATAATACCTAAGTAAACTGCAGCTAAAACATTAAAGAAAGCGAACGCCCATAGGTTTCCATTTTCTTTTTTAGCTAGATAATAAATAGAAAAAGCGACACTCAACACTAACCAAGCAATGTTGATTAAAATACTTCCCCAATAAATGATAAACGCAACCATTTTTTTCACCCCTCTTGTTGTTAGACCGTAGCTTATTTTCATTCATATAATACCACGTTATTTAGTATTTGTCATGAAATCTACGATAAATGTGAAAAAAATATCATGTTATAAATGAGTAACAGGTAGCCGTGCGTCGTCGAACAGTTGCAAGAGCGTCATGTCAGAGGTTAGTAATATAACTTGAATATGGACTGGCAATGATTGCAAGAGTAGCACCAATTGCTTTTTACGTGCAAGGTCGTAATGTAGCCATCCGTCATCAATGATGATAGGAGCGGGTACAGTGTCTTTGCTCGTGATAAAAGCGAGACGAAGAGCCATATAGAGTTGATCCTTAGTCCCAGTTGAGAGATCAATCGTTCTAAAGGTTTGTTGCTTGTTATTTTGTATCAAAAGAGTTTCTTTTTTTAGGTAAATATCTTGATACTTTCCGTTTGTTAAAAGTTGAAAATAGTGTTGGGCAGTTTCCAATAAACTAGGAAGTGTCTGGTCGCTCATTGCGATAACTAAATCATTAAGTAGTTCTTTTTCTAAAATCAGGCTGAGCCACTGAGAACTAAGCTGCTTGATGTCATCTTGCAAAAGAGTTCGTTGCTGGTACAACTCATCTAAGGTACCATCTTTACCTAGCCAATCTAAGTTAGCACTTAATTGAGTTTGTTCATATTGTAGGGCATCACGTTGCTCCTCTAAGCGAGTTAGCTGTGCTATCAATTGGTCTAATTCCTGTGGTAATTGATTATAGGAATTTAGTTCATCTAAGTTAAATAATGAACGTAATTCTTTTTCTAACGCTACTTGTTTTTGAAGTAAAGCTTGACTTTGCTGGTCATCTTGTAAAAGATGCTGAATATCTGCTAGACTGTCTAAATTTAAAGTTTGGAGATAAGGGAGATGACCGTCGAAAAAGTCCGTTTGTTGTTGAATGGCTAATTTTAAATCGTCTTCTAATTTCGGAAGGTTAGCTGACAACTCTCGTGCTTGCTTCATTAACATCTCGTCGGCATAGTCTCGAATCAATCGATAGCGTTCGGGAAGAGTCTTATCTGATAAAGGTAACCATTCTTCTAAAAAAAGAGTTTTTTCTTGATATGATTGCAATGTTGCGATGGTTTGCTCGAGTAATTGACTCGTTTCTTTTTGACGTTCTAGCAATTGTAGGAATGTCTCTGGCATACTGCCAAATCGCTGACAATCAGCAAGTGTTGTGAGTTTTCCCCAGTGATGTTCTTTTAAAATCATCGCGACCTGTGTTTCTATCTCTTGCTTTTTTCTTGCATTATTTGACTGTTCACTGTGGCGTTCGTCTAATGGTGCATCATCTAAAGAGGATGCGTGTTGTTTTTTAAATTGATAAATCGAAAAAGCCACGAGTATGAGTGCTAGGACACGCACGACATAATTAACAGGAGTCGCCAAAAATAAAGATAGGATAAACATTATGGCTGAAATGGTCGCAAAACCGATCGTCGTAGAAGACTTAGCTCTATCAGTCTTTGGTCTGGCTTGCGTCACAGATGACGTTTCTTGTACTTTTTCAGTTTCAAGCAATTGTTGATAAACTTGATGCAAATCTTCTAGCTCTTGTTTTGCAACTTTATCTAGTAGAAGAGGAGGGGAGGTAGTAGAAAATCCCCATTGTTCACTCAGTTGTTCGCTCTGGCTGTCGATTTCATCTAACTGTTGAAGTAAAAATTTGTTTTCCGCATAACCTTCTAACATTTTTTTCTCTGTTTTCAACAAGTCTTGAATAGCATCTTGATGTTTTGTGAAAAACCAGAACGATTGATTTTGATTTTTTAACAAATCATTTTTAGTAACAGCAATCTCTTTTTGAAAACTATGAATTTGTTGCGATAATACTTGATATTCTTCAGCAATCGACGTTAGTTTTAGTCGTTCTTCTGCTGAAAGTATTCTCCGGTGTTGAAGTTCTTTGTTAATTCGTTGATATTCTTTTAATTGGGTAAAGGCTCGTTGCTGACGTTCTTTTTGCGCGATTAGCTGTTTGAGTTCTGCTGCTTGTTTTTGTAGTGATTCTCGTTTGGTGTCAAGTGTTTTCATTTGTAAAAGAGCGTCACGATATTGAGACTCTGAGCTTTCTTTTTCTTCGATTTTTTGAGAGAGAAGTTGAAGCTCCGTAAGTTTTTGATTTAAGGGTGGTTTGCTACCGGTCGGCTTAAATAAAGCTTGAGCGCTTTGCTCAAGAGTCGTGGCAGTTTCAAGCAAGCGTTGTGATCCTGTTGAAGCGACTGCGATCAATGTTTGTTCTAGTTGCGTAGCAGAAAGTTGGTCTAATTCAGCTAGTTGTTCTTGTTGAAAAGAAAAAACATCTAAGAATAATTCTTCAGTCAAAGGGAAAATGATTTTTTCTAGTAAGCGGTCATCACCCGTTCGTCCATCTTCAAGTTTAACACGCGCGGTATTTGCTTTTATATTATCTCGTTGATTGTCAAAGCGTGTTAACTGCACATTTTGATGTTGGTCAGTATCAAACCAAATTGTTCCTCCGTACAAACCATGATAATCGTACGGTTTAAAATTACGACGCGTATTTGTTGGCTTACGAATGCCAAATAAAATATAACGGATGAAAGTATAAAGGGTAGATTTTCCCGCTTCATTTTCACCAAAAATAAGTTGGGGGCCTTTTTGAAAATCAAATACTCGATTTTCAAATTTTCCGAAACCGAAAATTTCAATTTTTTTGATAATCATGTTCGTCCTCCTGCAAAGAAAAAGCGTGTTCAAATCGGTTTAGCACCTGTTTTTCCACTTCGTCTATCGAAATCATCGAACCTAATTCTAAACGTTCGAAATCGCGATGATACCATAGCGGCTGTTTTAAGTCTTTTAGTTTATGCGTCATGATATAGTCCCAATTCTGTGAGACATCTCTGGCACTCAAAGGTAGTGGTAAACGGGCGTCATAGCGTTTGTTTGTAGATAAACGTTTAATATCAAGAATGGTTAAGGTTGGAAACTCAGCTTGCAAAGCCTCTATGACATCATCTGCTTGAATCTGTTCAAGCCATTCTTCATGGGATACTTCTTCATTTTCTATTTCAATTTGTAAAAATAGAAGAGTCGCGTATTCTAAAGAAACGAGGCGTTCATTTATTTGTAGACGCAGTGTTTCCAATAATTTTTGCTTAGTCATTCGCTCATCTAAAGAAAGTGTCAATGTTTGATAAGAAACGGTCGCCACTGGTTGCCACTGATACGTCACCTTATTTTTTTCTAAATTAACTAAAAGGACACCACGAACGTCTTGTTCTTTTTTATTGTGTCCTTGTGGTGTCCCAGCATAAATAATGGGCGGCTGATTTTTTAAAACATTTGGCACGTGTATATGGCCGAGAGCCCAGTAGTCGTAATTTAGTGAAAGTAAATCACTTAGGCGGGTAGGGGCGTATTGTTGCGTACGATGAGTATCGACTTGTTGACCAACGTCCCCATGATACATGCCAATATGGTAGTGACTTTCTTGTGGCTTGCGTCTTGGAAAGTCAAGCGCTTTATTTTCATTTATCCATGGTTGCGTGTAGCTAAAACTGGAGATGGCAACGACTTCTTTATTCGGTAACGTATGATAGTAAGTTTCGATACTTTCTGACGTCCAGATATGAACATTATCAGGAAAATCAAACCAGAAGCGGTCAGGCTGATAATAGTCATGATTCCCAAAGGTAAGGTAAACATCAATTTTGTTTTCAGCTAAGGTTGTAAAAAAGTCATGTAACAGACGCTGACTTTTGATACTAGAGGTCGATTGATGAAAATTATCGCCTGTCATTAAAATAAAATCGACTTGATTTTCGATGGCTATCTGTCCAATACGATGTAAGGTAACTTCATTGGCAGAGTTAAGTTTTTGTAAAAAATCGGCAGAAGGTTGCATGTGACCTTCAAAAGAACGATCTAAATGTAAATCGCTAATATGTAAAAAAGTGACCATTAGGTTTACTCCTTTTTCGCAAGATGATTATAGCTTATTATACGCTACTCAAAATACGAACACAAGTTCAGTTATAAAGACAAAAAAAGCATTCAAGAAAGTTCTTGAATGCTTTAAATGATGTATTATAGTTTTTTGTTGTAGAATTCAACGATGTAAGATTCATCAACTTCTTGTGATAATTCTTCGCGGTCTGGTAAGCGAGTTAAGCTACCTTCTAATTTTTCTTCATCAAAAGAAACGTATGCAGGACGACCTACAGCAGCTTCTAAAGCTTCTTTAATGATGACTAAGTCTTTAGATTTTTCACGAACAGAAATCACTTGGCCAACAGCAACTTGGTATGAAGGGATATCCACACGTTTGCCATCAACTAAGATGTGACCGTGGTTTACTAATTGACGAGCTTGACGACGAGTAGTCGCTAAACCTAATTGGTAAACGACGTTATCTAAACGTTGTTCTAATAAAATCATGAAGTTAACACCGTGTTTACCTTCTCTGATTTTACCTGCTTTAATAAATGTGTTAACGAATTGACGTTCGTTCATGCCATACATATGACGTAATTTTTGTTTTTCAGTCATTTGCATACCATATTCAGATTTTTTACCACGGCTGTTTGGTCCGTGTTGTCCTGGTGCGTATGGGCGACGTGCGATTTCTTTACCAGTTCCTGATAATGAAATACCCAAACGACGAGATAATTTCCAGCTTGGTCCAGTATAACGAGACATTTAAAATTCCTCCAATAATGTTTTTTTGGAGTAAAATAATTAGGGAAAATATTAGTATTCGTTCAGTTCATCCTTCAGTCTTCACCTTTGCAGCCGCGGTTACACAACTGAACCGTAATCGGCGATAAACTGTTTACGAGCTTACTTATTTTCTAGCTGCATTATTTTACACGCTCTCTAGTATAGCTAACTTTTATCAAAAGGTCAAGTAGTCATGCCGTTTTATACAAGATGAAAGACATGTGCGATAAAAGTAGTTAACATGGTGACGATAATCCCCATAGCTGTTGGAATTAAAAATGACAACCACGTCCATTTGGCACTTTTTGTTTCTTTATAGATAGTTAATAGAGTGGTAGAACACGGCCAGTGATAAATAGTAAACAATAACATGTTCATCGCTGTTAACCATGTCCACCCATTTGATACTAATAGATGTTTAAATTCGGCAAGCGAACTGAAATCTGTAATGGTGCTTGTTGATAAATAGCCCATAATCATAATAGGGATGACGATTTCATTAGCAGGTAGACCTAAAATGAATGCCATTAAAATAACGCCATCTAAGCCCATAAGACGAGCGAATGGATCAATAAAATCTGTCACGACTTGTAAAATAGTGGCATCGCCAATATGAATATTAGCCATTACCCAGATAACTAATCCAGCAGGGGCAGCCACAATAATGGCGCGCCAGAGGACAAATAAGGTCCGATCGAAAATAGAACGGACAACGACTTGTCCTATTTGCGGTTTTCGATAGGGAGGTAACTCTAGAGTAAAGGAAGAAGGCATCCCTTTTAAGACAGTTTTAGATAAAAGTTGTGATACCCAAAAAGTAGTGAAAACACCTAATAGAATAACGCCTGTTAAAAAGACAGCTGATTTCAAAGAACCTTTAAATGTAACAGCACTACCAGTGAAAAACATGGTGATAACCGCGATTAAGATAGGGAAACGACCATTACACGGAACAAAATTATTCGTAATCGTGGCAATAATTCTTTCTCGTGGAGAGTCAATAATCCGTGTGCCCACGACGCCGGCTGCGTTACATCCAAATCCCATACACATTGTGAGTGCTTGTTTGCCACATGCTCCAGCTTTTTGAAAATGTTTATCTAAGTTAAAAGCAATGCGTGGTAAATAACCAAAGTCTTCTAATAAAGTAAAGATTGGGAAGAAGATAGCCATAGGGGGCAACATCACAGAAATAACAGTTGACAGTACTTTATAGACCCCATTGATTAAGACATCTTGTAAACCCGCTGGCATACCTATCTGAGTGGTCACTTTCATCAGCCAATCTCCGAACACTTGAAACCAATGAGCGAGAAAATCGGAAGGGATATTAGCACCCGAAATAGTAAACCAAAAAACTAAAATGAGCAGCAAAATCATGATGGGGATTCCTGTGTGTTTTTGCGTCAAAATTCTATCCAATTGTCGATCACGTTTATCGTAATCTTCTTTACGATAGGTAACAACTTGTTGGGCAATGATGGAGGCGTGGTCAAGTAAGGCAGCACCTTCTGTTTCAGGGTTTTTATGAATCTCGTTCAAGGCGTCTATCATATAAGGATTTGCACGGACGTCGCCTTTCGCGACTTTTTCGACTGCTGCCATTAAATCGTCCAATCCTTGTTTTTTAATAGCAGAGGTTCCAACAACAGGCGTGCCTAATAATTCTTGAAGCTTAGGTAAATTGACCTCAATTTTTTTCTTTTTCGCTTCATCGAGTAGGTTAATACATACGACGACTTTATCAGTCAAACTCATAATTTGTAAAACTAAGTTAAGGTTTCGCTCTAAGCTCGTTGCATCACAAACGACAATAGTCGCTACCGCTTCTTCTGATTCTATAAAATCGCGAGCGACTTCTTCTTCCGTCGAATGAGCAATCAATGAATAAGTACCGGGAAGGTCTACAAGTGTATAAGTATGACCATTGTAGGTTGTATTACCCTGTGCTAAATCCACCGTTTTTCCTGGCCAGTTTCCTGTATGTTGGCGCATGCCTGTTAGTTCATTAAACACCGAACTTTTTCCTACGTTAGGATTTCCAGCTAATGCAATAATTGTTCCTTGAGAATCAGTCATTTTTCTTTACCTCCTGAACGTGAATATACTGAGCATCACTTTGTCTTAAAGCGATAGTTGTACCACGAACTTTATACGCGTGCGGGTCATTTTTTGGACTTATGAGAACTTTCTCAATCAATGTTCCTTCATAAAAACCTAAATCTAATAAACGTTGTTTCATACTAGCATCGGGATGGACAACGTCGATTATTTCTGCTGTGTGGTATTGAGCAATCTTATCTAAAGTCAACATTTTCTTCACTCCTTTTAGGTATACCTAATTTTATTTTTAGTGTACACCCGATTTAATCAAACATCAATATTTTTTTAAAAAAATCACATTTTTAATAAAGTGTTGGAGAAATTATATTAATGAAAGGAGCGAAAAAATTGCAAGTTTGGTTTGAGGAAAATAAAAAAAGAATAATTGTCATTACAGGAGGCATTGTGGGAGTTTTTATTATCATCATGATGACTTGGAAAACAACCAAGCAGAACAACTTAATAACAGAAGCAACAATGATGAGTGAAACAGTAATCACAACAGATAGTGAGCAGGATATATTAAAATCAGATAGTCAGGAAAAATGGTTCGTAGATATAAAAGGAGCAATCAAGTTTCCAGGGATGTATCCTGTTGAGACCGATATGCGAATTTTTGATGTGATTGAGTTGGCAGGAGGTCTATCAGAGGAAGCGGATCGCAATCAAGTAAATCTGGCTGAGCATGTTAGAGATCAAATGGTTATTTATATTCCTAAAGTCGGTGAGAATTTAGCGGAAGTCATGCTACCGACCGAGACTTCAACGAGTCATCATGATAGTGGTCACGCTCAAGCGGAAAATGAAACGCTAGTCAATATCAATACGGCAACCGCTCAAGAATTACAAACATTGTCAGGGATTGGTGAGAAAAAAGCAGAAGCAATTATTACCTATCGTGAAACAAATGGGTCGTTTCAAACGATTGATGATTTAAAGAAAGTTAAGGGGATTGGGGAAAAGACCTTTGATTCTTTGAAAGAAAGCATTACAATTAATTAAAAGAAGGAGGTCGTATAATGACAATCGAAAGAATTCCATGGGATCAGTATTTTATGGCCCAGAGCGTCTTGTTATCGTTGAGGAGTACCTGCCGACGTTTAGCAGTTGGTGCAACTATCGTGCGAGATAAAAGGATGATTGCAGGTGGTTATAACGGGTCGGTAAGTGGCGACGTTCATTGTATAGATGAAGGCTGTTATGTTGTAGATGGCCATTGTGTACGAACGATACATGCTGAAATGAATGCTATTTTACAATGTGCAAAATTTGGTATCCCTACTGATGGGGCTGAGATATATGTGACACATTTTCCTTGTTTACAATGTACGAAGATGATTTTACAAGCTGGAATTAAGAAAATACACTATCTAACAGATTATCGTAATGATGACTATGCGATTCAGTTATTAGAAAAAACAGGTGTGATAGTCGAGCAAGTGACATTAGATCAAGAATATTTTACCGAACTGCAAGCAATCTATGGAGGAAATAACCAAAAAGAAACCAACGCGGAATAAATACTACCCTGAGCAGCTGTCGAGCCTTTATGGCAAATGGATTTATCCAACGATGTTGATGCTTTTAATGTACGGTTGGCTAGTAGGAAAATCGAGACTATTTGGTGGACTGACGATTATTTATGGTATGCGACTCATTCTAACACGACAAAAGACGGTAATAAGGATGAGTCTTGTACTTGGTTTCATTAGTCTATGCTATTTTTATGAAGTGGAACAAACGTCCCAGCTAACGTCGTTAAACTCATCGATTACTAAAAAGGTTATCACATTCCCTGATACTTTTTCAGTCAAGGATCATTATATCTCTGGTATCGTGCAAGAAGTGGAACGACCTTTTCGTCGATCTTATATACGAGGGCGAGTGGACGACATGACTGAAGAAGAGCAAAATAATTGGCGGGTAAGGAGTCAGTTGCTTATAGTCCAAGGAAGTGAAGTGTTTCCTTCTTTTCCTCGTAATCGAGATGGTTATGATGCTCGTTTGTATTTTCATGACTTAGGCATATCGAAGATTCTAACGATTGACAATGTGAAACGGCTACCTCAAACACGTCTTTCTTTTTGGCGTGCTTCATTTCGTGAAAAACGAGCGAGATTAGCTTGGCAAGCTGAGCAACAATTTCCAAAACGAACGGCTTCCTATATTAAACGTCTTTTTTTAGGTATTAAGGACGAGTTATATCAACAAGAGCGCGACAGTTATAGCGAAACAGGATTATTGCATTTCTTTAGTATTTCAGGGTTACACGTCTATTTTTTTCTGTCTATAATTCATTATGTCATTCGTCGTATGGGCGGCTCCCCCTTTTTACTTTTAATTATTGAGTTGTTATTTTTAAGTAGCTTTATTTTATTAACAGGAGAGAGTGTGAGCGTTATTCGTGCATCACTTTTTATTGTTTGTCATCGTATTAACACGTTTCTTGGTAACAAGTTGACACGCTTAGATAGTTGGTGTTTGACGATATTCATTGTAATGATTATTCGGCCATACAGTTTGTTGACAGCCGGAGGGCAACTCACCTTTTACTTTACTTTCATTTTGATTTATCTTAGAGATATCGTTTCATCAACTACAAATAAATGGAAAAAGTCTGTTCAAACGGTTTTTTGGATGTCATTACTTAGCTTGCCTTTGACTGCGTATCATTTCTATCAGTGGAGTTTATTAGGAACGGTTTTAACCTTACTTATTTCGCCATTTTTTGGCTATGTTTTGTTACCAATCTTATTATTATCATGGTTTGTCAGTGCTTTTGTTTCTTTAAAGGACAGTGTATGGCTTTTGATGATAGATAAATTAGTAACATTGTTGTATCAAGTTATTTCTTACGTGTCGCAGTGGCCGATAGTTAAAGTAGTGACAGGAAAACCGCCATTATTTTTAGTGATAGCAATGCTTGTTTTTTATTTTGGTTTTCTTGGTTATACGCGACGAAAAGCGAGCTACTACGGGATCGTTTTAATAACGAGTATGGGACTCTTCGTTGGGTTAAAGTATGTCAATCCGTTTGGAACCGTCGCATTTGTGGATGTGGGACAGGGGGACTGTCTGGTCATTCATCCTCCTTTTTCTGCAAAAGCTACGGTGATTGATACTGGCGGGAAGTTGCAATTTGCTAATCAAAAGAAAAAACAAGTACCACAAGCTAAATATCAGCTACTGCCTTTTTTGAAAAGTCGAGGGGTAACTCAAATTGAGACCCTATTTTTAACCCATGCGGACACTGACCACATTGGAGATGTGAAAGCGTTAAGTCACGTACTTCCTATTGAAAAGGTGGTTTTTCCTAAAGGAATGAGAAAAAAGGCTCTGGGCGCTAAAATTATTGCGTCTCTTGATTCGCAAACTGAAATCATGGAGGTACTAAGTCCTCAAACGATAATTAATCATGCAGGTGTTTTTCAAGTTTTGTCTCCAGCTGAAAGTGGAGAGGGGGACAATCAACATTCACTAGTGCTTGCGACGACCGTTGGTGGGAGACGATTACTTTTAACAGGTGATTTGGATGTTGAGGGAGAAGAGCGAGTGATGAGGCGATGGCAACCAACGGAGTTTGATATTTTAAAGGTCGGTCATCATGGCAGTCGTTTTTCTACGAGTGAGCAATGGCTATCCTACGTGTCACCTAAAGTAGCAGTTATTTCATGTGGAGAGAATAATCGATACGGCCATCCTCATCCTGAAGTTTTGAGTCAATTAAAAAATAAAAACATTCAAATCTTTCGAACGGATCAGCAAGGCATGGTATATTATGATTATATGACGTTGTTTCCATATCGTACTCAGATACAAACAATGATAGAGTGAGAAGAAAGATAGGTTAGAGAAAAATATGGTGAAAAAAGATTTTCAACAAGCAATTTCAGATATTCGTGTCGGGGATGTTGCTGCGATTTATGTCGTACATGGAACTGAAAAATACTTATCAGAATGGTTTAATCGCGTACTACAACAGAGCGTTGTTTCAGATGAAGATGAGATGAATATCATGCACTTTGATATGACGGAAACGTTGTTATCAGAAGCTATGTTAGAGGCTAACAGTTTACCTTTTTTTGGGGATAAGCGACTAGTCATTGTGGACCAACCATATTTTTTAACAGGAGCGAAGCCTAAGCAGAGTTTGGAGCATAACATAAAGGAATTAGAACAATACATTGAACAACCCTTAGACTCAACGGTACTTGTCTTTAATGCTCCTTATGAAAAGTTAGATGGACGAAAAAAAGTAGTTAAACAGTTAAATAAACAAGCTGTTGTTGTCGACGTGCAACCGATGCAAGAACGCGACGTTCGTCAATTTGTGAAACAACACATACAAAATGATCGCTATCAAGTAACACCAGAGGCTTTAGAAACGTTGCTAGTATTATGTCAAATGGATTTATCACGAATTATGGGAGAATTGAATAAGCTCTATATTGCCGGGATAAATGATTATAAAATAACCAAACCGATGGTAGAAGAGTTAGTTGCTAAAAGTTTAGAACAAAATGTTTTTGATTTGATAACTTATGTCATGAAAAAGCAACCGAATGAAGCATTAAAATTATATGAAGAACTATTGCTTCAAGGGGAAGAAACCATCAAAATGAATGCGATTTTGATTGGGCATGTGAGATTGCTTATTCAGGTAAATGTTATGCAGCAAAAGCATTATCAGCAACCAAATATGGTAGATGTTTTAAAGGTTCATCCATATCGTATTAAGTTGGCACAGCAAGAGGCACGGCGAATGAGTTTGGGCTTTTTGATGAATCTTTACGATGAATTGGTAGAAAATGACTATCGTATGAAAACAGGTCAGATGGATAAAGAACTGCTATTTCAGTTGTTTATTTTAAAATTTAGTCAAAAATAAAAAGAACGTTGGCAAAATCTCTTTTGTCAACGTTCTTTTTATATGAAAAAACACCCCAATGTTACAAAGAACAATCGGAGTGTGTCATCTTTTGTGATTATGCATTATTTTGCTTTCATCATTTTCGCATGTAGACGAGATTTGTCTCGGTCAGCTTTGTTTCTATGGATTAGGCCTTTTGTTTCAGCCATATCAATTGCTCTATGCGCATTTTTTAATAATTCTTCAACGTTATCAGCACCTGCTTCTAAAGCAGCTTCAAATTGTTTGATTGCTGTACGCATTGCACTTTTTTGACCAGAGTTTAATTCGTTAGAACGTTCTGTCGTGCGCACACGTTTAATTGCAGATTCAATATTTGGCATGGATTTCACCTCCGTCAATAATAGCTTATCCCTAATGATTATTAGCGACAATTCAACATTCTCAATTATACCGAAAACTTGTGAGTAATGCAATATTTTTTTAAGGATAGTCACTTAAAAACAATGTCTCTGTGCCAATAAAAAAATAGTCAAAGCCCTTTCACTTTATTCTCAATATGTTATTATTAGAGCGTTAGATAATAATATAGGTGGTGTAAATTTGTGGGAACAATCGATTTGTCGGCAGGTCAGTTTAACCTCGCCTTTTTTGTGACGTTTATTTTGATTATGGGCGTCATCTTTGTTAATGGCTGGACTGATGCGCCAAACGCAATTGCCACAGCTATTTCGACACGTGTGCTGAAACCAAAGTTTGCGATTCGAATGGCTGTTGTAATGAATTTTTTAGGCGCTTTAGTCATGACGCTCTTTAATGCGCAAGTAGCAGAAACCATTAGTAATATCGTTTCATTCGGAGAAGATCATACGAAAGCGCAGATTGCTTTAGCCGCGTCACTTTTTGCTATTGTGACATGGGCCGTGGCCGCTTGGTATTTTGGGATACCAACGAGTGAAAGCCATGCCTTAATAGCAGGCCTTACAGGCTCAGCGATGGCGATGGGCGGACTGGATGCTGTGAATATGGGCGAATGGTCAAAAGTATTAGTAGGTTTGGTCGCTTCTACGGTAGCAGGATTTTTAGGCGGCTATCTTATGGTTAAATTGATCGTGAAACTCTTTCGACATACAGACCGGCGAAAAGCTAATAAGTTTTTCCATAACGGACAGGCGTTTGGTGCAGGGGCGATGGCCTTTTTACACGGAGCGCAAGATGGTCAGAAGTTTATGGGAGTTTTTATGTTAGGTCTTTATTATAATGGTTTTGTAGGAATGAATAGTTCCGGAGGTTTTACGATACCGATAAGTGTTATGGCGATTTGTTCCCTTGTAATGGGGTTGGGAACTTCCGTTGGAGGAATGAGAATTATTAAATCAGTCGGTATGGACATGGTAAAGCTTGAAAAGTATCAAGGTTTTTCAGCAGACTTAAGTGCAGCAATCGCACTGCTTGTTGCCTCTCTTTTTGGAATACCTGTTTCAACGACACATACCAAAACAACTGCAATCATGGGGGTTGGAGCTGCTAGACGTATGTCAAGTGTTGACTGGCGTATTGTAAAAGAAATGATGTTAGCTTGGATTTTGACTTTTCCGGGTTGCGGTTTAATTGCTTATATGATGGCGAAATTATTTGTGTTTTTATTCTAATTAAAGAGAAAATAGTAGGGGGATACTAGGATGGCAAGAAAAAAAGAATTTAACTATTTTGACGCGTTGACACAATTAGCATCAAAGGGATATGAAGCAGCGCGTGTGTTAGAAGATATTATTTTAAATTATAATTATGAAACGATTGCGGCACGTGCCAAGGAAATTCATGTCATTGAAAATGAAGGAGATGAATTGGTTCATACGATTATGGATGAATTGAACCGCTCATTTATTACACCGATTGACCGTGAGGATATTGTGGCGATTACGGAAGATTTGGATGACATTTTAGATGGTATTAATTCCCTTCCATATTTATTTGATAGCTATTTGATAAAAGAGTTACGCCCTAAAACTGAAATGATTAGCCACTATATCTTAGAAGCGACTGAATCAGTCTGTGTTGTGACAAAAGAATTTTCAAAATTTAAAAATTCAACGACGTTAGGGACTATGATTGCCCAGGTGAATGACATCGAAGAGAAAACGGATGACTTGTATCGTAGTTTAATAAAAGAATTGTTTACCCACGAAACAGATCCATTAGAAGTGATTAAGTGGAAATCCGTCTATGAACGCTTTGAACGCATCATTAATGCCACAGAAAAAACAGCTGATAACTTAGCTGGTTTAGTTATTAAAAATACATAAAAAAGAGCAACTGCCAAAGCAGTTGCTCTTTTTTTAGTCGATTTTTTTCAACATACGTAATCCATTTAAAATAACTAAAATAGTACTTCCTTCATGTCCAATCACACCTAAAGGTAAGCTGACAGCTTGCATGAAGTTAAAAATAATTAATAATACAATAACGCTAACAGAAAAAATAATGTTCTGAGTGGTAATCCGTTTTAGTTTTTTTGCGATTTTATGACTCATGGTTAATTTAGAAAGGTCACTTTGCATTAGCACCATATCTGCTACATCAATCGCGATATCCGTTCCTTGTCCCATTGCCACACCGATGGTCGCATTAGCAAGTGCCGGCGCATCGTTAATTCCGTCACCGACCATGGCGTTAATGCCATACTTTTCTTTTTGTTGTTTTATTAAAACAGTTTTTTCTTCAGGTGTCTGTCCAGCATGGATTTCATCGATATTTAGCATTTGACCTACTGCTTTAGCAGTTTGTGGGTGGTCACCTGTAATCATCGTGGTATGAATGTTTTCAGATTGAAAATAGTGAATGGCTGCTTGTGCATTTTCTTTAGGTGTATCTAACAGAGCAAAGAACGCAACAATCTGATTATTACAAGATAAAAAGACGACGGTTTTTCCTTCTTTTTGCCATTTTAAGACGTGAGTCATGGCTTCATTTTCAAGAGGTTGAGTTGAAACAAAGTCAGCTTTTCCCACACGCCATGTTTCCTCATCTGTTTTTCCTTCTAATCCAGAACCTGTTAAATCGTTAACGATTATGTTAGGTAAACGGTCTGTCACTTGTGAACGAAAGTGTTTTGTTAATGCCATAGCGAGTGGATGTGTACTGGTCGATTCGATAGCAACCACAGTATTAATAACATCTTGTTCACGTTCTAAAATAAAGGTATCTGTGACAACTGGTGTACCGTTTGTAAGGGTTCCAGTTTTATCAAAGGCAATCGCTTGTAATTCAGCTAATTGGTCGAGGAACATGCCGCCTTTAAATAATACACCGTTTCGAGCGCCATTAGAAATCGCAGCTAGAGAAGCGGGTGTAGCGGAAGCCACTAGCGCACAAGGAGAAGCAACAACGAGTAAAACCATTCCGCGATAAAAACTTTCGCTCCAGCTCCAGCCTAAAAAGAGATAGGGGATAAAAATCATTAATGGAACGAGCATTAGGACGACTTTAACATAGGTATTTTCAATGCGATCAATAAAGCTTGCTGTTTTTGAGGGAGTATTTTGAGCCTCATCTACGAGCTGAACGATTTTACTGAAAATAGTGTCATCGCTTGTTTTAGTGACGGTCATTTCAAAAGTATTGCCGACATTGATCGTTCCTGCGAAAACTTCTTCAGACGCTATTTTTTCTGCAGGAACGGACTCTCCGGTAATAGTTGCTTCGTTAATGGTTGCCATATCTGTATTTAAAACACCATCGATGGGTAAGCTCTCGCCTTTGGGAACTTGTAAATGGTCACCAATTTTCAATGTTTCAACTGGTACAATTTTCGTGTGACCGTCAGGTAATAGTAAGTGTGCCTTTTCAGGTTGTAGTTCAAGTAAACTTTCGATTTCCTTTTTACTTTTGTTCATAGTATATTCTTCAAGGGAACCACTGAGAGAAAAGATGAACGTTAACATAATCCCTTCAAAGTAATATTGAATGAGGCAAGCTCCTATTGCGGCAAGTGCCATTAACAAGTCGACACTTAAATGGTTTTCCTCAATTGTTTCTTTAATCCCTTCTTTTGTCTGATGAAAGCCGCCAATAATCATACCGATAATGTAAATAAATGGATAATAGCTAAATCCGGCACGTTCAGCGAAAAAGCCGACAATCATCAAAACGCCTGATATGGCGGTTGCTAAAATAATTTTATTTTGTTCTGATAGTTTAGACATAAAAATCCCTCCTTGAAATCATCATAACAAGGCTAGGGTTTAAATGATAATGAATAAGCGTTAATTGATAATGATAGTTGTTATCATTTAATACAATTTAACATGTATGTTTAAAATGTTGGGTTTGATAGTTGTTAAATATGAAAAAGAGAATGATAATCATTATCAAGGTAATTGTAATAATTATAAAAAGGGTTGCTCGTTGAGCAACCCTTTTGTTATTTTATAGATGAGTCATTGTCCAATAACCAATGAGAATGACACCGAGAATAATGCGATACCATCCAAATGGTTTAAAGTCATTTGTTTTAATATAGTTAAGTAAGAATTTAATAACAATGAGTGACACGACAAATGCGACTACAGAACCAACGATAAGAATCATTAATTCGTCACCTGTAAAGGCACCGCCAATTTTTAAAAACTTGAGCATCTTGTAGCCACTTGCACCAATCATAACTGGAATACTTAAGAAAAATGAAAACTCTGTGGCAACAAAGCGTGAGGTACCAATGAGTAATGCCCCAATAATTGTCGCACCTGAACGAGATGTTCCTGGCATTAAGGCAAGGACTTGGAAGAAACCGATGATTAAGGCAGCTTTATACGTAAAATCTTGAAATGAGGTAATCGAAGGCTCACGGTCCTTGTTACGATTTTCAACGATAATAAATAGCACCCCATAGATAATTAACATTAAAGCAATTGGTAAAAACTTATGGAAATGTTCGTCTAGAAAATCATCGAACATTAAACCAAGAACCGCTGCTGGCAGACAACCGACTAAAACTTTAAACCATAGATTCCAAGTGTCTTTTTTCTCTGTTGCTGTTTTTTTAGGTGAAAAAGGATTTAATTTATTAAAGTAAATTAAGATGACCGCAATTATTGCGCCAAGTTGTACGACGACGTTAAACATTTCAATAAATTCTGGTCGCGCATCCAATTTCATAAATTCTTGAACTAATATTAAATGCCCGGTACTACTAATAGGTAGCCATTCAGTGACACCCTCAACAATACCTAGGATAATGGCTTTGATTAAATTATACCAATCCATGTTGTCATTCCTTTCTAAAATAGTGTTATCAGTTAGCACTATGCTTTAGTATACTGTTTTTTGCTCTAAAAAAAAAGCCGAAAATGAACGAAAACGGTTGCTTGTCGTGGATTCCCCTCAATCATATTGAAAATATGATAATATCAAGGTTAATAAATGTTAAAATAATATAAAGAAATAAATTCAAGGATGCTAACTAGGAGGAACGAAGCGATGTCGCAACATAAATATTTAGAGATACCAGATTTAGATGTGAAGTTTCCATTTCGTTGTTTTTCCGATGACGGTCGTGGCTTAGTTTATCCGCATTGGCATAAAGAAATAGAAGTCATCTATGTGGTAGAAGGAACGATTAAAATTGGCGTTAACGATGCTTTACTATCAGTAAATGAAGGCGAAATTTATTTCTTTGATAGTGGTGAGACGCATTATTTTCTCGCTACACCGGATAGTAAGCGACTCGTCTTTCAGTTTGATACGCGTTTATTTGATGCTCTTTTTCAAACGAGTCAGCATACGATAAATGTTCGTGATATATTTAAAACGCGTGAAAACTGGAGTGTCTTTTGGTCGAAAGAGACTGAAATCAGTGTTCGTCAATGTTTACAAGCGTGCTTTGAGTATGCGCGCGATGATGCACCAGCGTCGTTGTATCTTTTATATGCTCGTTTATATGAATATTTAGGTTTAATGGTAGGGAAGGTTCCTTTAAAAAAAGCTTCGAATAAAAAAGCACTAACCAATGATTCTTTACAAAATCAAGAAGTGATTGATAAAATGGATCAAATTTTTACCTTTATCGAAGAGCGTTATGGTGAACCAATCCAGCTTGAAGATATTGCCGATGTAGCAGGTTTTACCCCGCATTATTTCACACGTTTTTTCAAGCGAAATACAGGGGTCACGTTTGTTCAGTTTTTGACGGAATATCGTATTAATATGGCAAAATCTATTTTAGGAACGGAAGAGTTACCTATGATAGAAGTAGCTGAAAAAGCAGGATTTAATAGCGTGAAGACGTTCCATCATGTTTTTAAAGAGAACGTCGGTGTTTCGCCAAAAAAATATCAAAAGTTAATATCTGGGAATTAGAACGTAAGTATAGGGAAGAAATCCTTTTCATTCTTTTGTATAGTGGAGTTAACACGACAATTGAATGAGGAGGATTTTTTTATGACAGTAAGGGTAGGAATTATTGGCTGTGGAGGAATTGCCAACGGAAAACATTTACCTAGCTTAGCGAAGATACAAGAAGTAGAGATGGTTGCTTTTTGTGACATAGTGGTAGAACGTGCTGAAAAAGCAAGAGAGGATTATGGGGGAAGTGAGTCTAAGGTTTATAATGATTATCGAGAAATGTTAGCGGATACAGAATTGGATGTTGTTCATGTGTTAACGCCAAATAATTGTCATGCGGAAATGACCATTGCTGCATTAGAGTCAGGGAAACACGTGATGTGTGAAAAGCCGATGGCGAAAACATCTGAGGAAGCGCAAGCCATGCTTGATGCGGCCAAACGTACTGGGAAAAAACTAACGATAGGCTATCAAAATCGTTTTCGTAAAGATGCCAAATACTTGAAAACAGTTTGTGACGATGGCGAGCTTGGCGAGATTTATTTAGGAAAAGCCAAAGCCATTCGTCGTCGAGCAGTACCAACTTGGGGTGTCTTTTTAGATGAAGAGGCACAAGGAGGAGGACCGCTCATCGATATCGGGACGCATGCCTTAGATTTAACCTTATGGACGATGAATAATTATGAACCATTATATGCAGTAGGAAATGTGTATCATAAGCTGTCACAAACAGAAAATGCAGCCAATGCTTGGGGACCTTGGAATCCAGATGAGTTTACTGTGGAAGACTCTGCTTTTGGTTTTATTACAATGAAAAATGGCGCAACGATTATTTTAGAATCAAGCTGGGCTATTAATTTGGTTAACGATGGTGAAGCCAAAACGACCTTAGCTGGCACAAAAGGTGGTGCCGACATGGATGAAGGATTGCGTTTGAATGGCGAAAAACATGGGTTGTTGTACGATAATCATATTCAGCTCGAAACAGGCGGCGTTGATTTTTATGATGGAGCAGGGGATGACCCTGCTTATGAAGAAGCACGTGCATGGATAGACGCTGTTTTAGGGAAACGAGAGGTTTTAGTGAAGCCAGAAGAAGCATTCGTTGTTACGCAGCTACTTGAAGCGATTTATGAATCATCGAAAACAGGTCAGCCTGTTTACTTTAATTAATGTATAAGGAGGGTGTCTATGATTCAAGTAACGATTTGGAATGAATTTCGTCATGAAAAAGAAGACGAAGAAGTACGCGCTATCTATCCTGATGGGATTCATATGCAACTAGCTTCCTTTTTAAAGGAAGATTATGTCGTGCGGACAGCGACGTTAGATGAACCGGAACATGGATTGCCTCAACACGTATTGGATGAGACGGATTGTCTTATTTGGTGGGGACATCGAGCGCATGATGAAGTTAGTGATGAGGTCGTTGAACGAGTGAAACAACGAGTTCTTAATGGAATGGGACTGATTGTACTACATTCGGCTCATTTCTCAAAACCTTTCAAGGCGCTAATGGGAACAAGCTGTGATTTGAAATGGCGTGAAGCGAGTGAAAAATGTCGGTTATGGGTAGTCGATCCCACGCATCCGATTTTAGCAGGGGTTGGTGAAACGATAGAATTAGATCAGGAAGAAATGTATGGCGAGCATTTTGATATTCCGACACCTGATGAATTGTTACTTATCAATTGGTTTGAAGGTGGCGAGGTTTTTCGTGGAGGTTGCACGTTTAAGCGTGGTAAGGGGAAAATATTTTATTTTCAACCAGGTCATGAAACTTATCCAACATACTATCATCGGGATATTCAACGTGTTATTTCTAATGCTGTTAGTTGGTGTGCCAATATGAACAACACGCCAGTACCTAAGTATGGTCATCATGAAGCCATCGAAAATATAGTAGAAAAGAGGAATTAAATTGAAACTAGGTGTATTTACTCCGTTATATAATAATTTAACATTTGAAGAAATGATTGAAGAAGTAGCAGCGAAAGGGTTAGATATGGTGGAAATTGGCACGGGTGGTTCTCCTGGAAATGCCCACTGCGATATTGACGCTTTATTGGCTAGTGAAACTGAGCGTGAGAATTATTTAAAAAAATTATCTGATAAAGGATTGACGATTAGTGCGTTCAGTTGTCATCATAATCCGATTTCACCGAATAAAGCAGAAGCAAGGGAGGGAGATGAATTACTTCGTAAGACGATTCAATTAGCTTCTTTGATGAATGTACCAGTCGTTAATTGCTTTTCTGGTGTAAGTGGTGGGAATGAAACAGATACAACTGTGAACTGGCCGGTGTTACCGTGGCCAACAGATTACACAGATATTTATCACTGGCAATGGGAAGAGCGTTTGATTCCCTATTGGAAAGAAATCAATACGTTAGCTGAGGAAGCAAACGTGAAAATAGGAATCGAATTGCATGGTGGGTTTTTATGTCACACCCCTTACACGATGTTAAAACTTCGTGAGGCGACAGGCCCAGCGATTGGTTGTAATTTAGATCCTTCTCATTTATGGTGGCAAGGGATTGACCCTGTGGGAGCGATTAAGATATTAGGAAAAGCTGGTGCCATTCACCATTTCCACGCTAAAGATACATATTTAGATCAAGATAATATTAATATGTATGGTTTAACGGATATGCAACCGTATGGAGATGTTCAAACGCGCTCTTGGACATTCCGCTCAGTTGGATGTGGTCATAGTTTAGACGAGTGGTCTAATATTATTAGTGCATTGAGACTTTATGGTTATGATTATGTGTTGAGTATTGAACATGAAGATCCTATTATGTCAATTGATGAAGGATTCACTCGTGCTGTAACGAATTTGCGTTCAATTATGATTCATGAGCAGCCAACAGAGATGTGGTGGGCTTAAAAGGAGTGGAAGAGTAATGGAAAAAATGAATTTTGTGATTGTCGGATACGGAGGCATGGGCGGATATCATGCACGCGAATTGATTGGCGAAAATAACTACGTCCAAACGTACGGTGTATATGATATTAAAGAAGAACGTCGTGAACAAGCGAGAAAAGATGGATTTCAAACATATGACACTTTAAACGATGTCTTAACGGATGATGATGTAGAAGCAATATTAATTGCGACACCAAATGATTCACATCATGAGATAGCCATTAAAAGCTTAAGAGCTGGAAAGCATGTTGTCTGCGAAAAACCTGTAACAATGTCGGTGGCAGAACTAGATGATATTTTAGCGGTCGCTGAAACGACGCAACGTCAATTTATGGTTCATCAAAACAGACGCTGGGATAATGATTTTTTAATTGTTCGAGAGTGGTATCAACAACATATGCTTGGGGAAGTCTTTCAAATTGAATCACGTGTACATGGAGCAAATGGGATACCTGGAGATTGGCGTCATCTAAAAGAGTACGGTGGCGGAATGTTACTTGATTGGGGCGTTCATCTTTTAGACCAGTTACTCTTCTTAGTAGACCAACCTGTCAAACGTGTTTATAGTGACTTAAGCTATGTATTAGGTGATGAGGTTGATGATGGTTTTACAGCGTGGCTGACGTTTGGAAATGGTGTAAAAGCTCATGTAGAAGTTGGCACGAGTAACTTTGTTAAACTGCCACGTTGGTATGTGAAGGGATACAGTGGAACGGGTCAAATTAATGACTGGGATTTAAGCGGTAAAATCATCGTTCCAAATGAGACAACCGAACGAGTGGCTCCTACACCGATTAAAGCAGGGCAAGGGTTAACTAAGACGATGGCCCCTCCATCAGAAGAGATGACAAAAGAGTTACCTATATTAGAAGTTGAAGCAGATTTCCCTGAGTTTTATCGCAATTTTTATGAGGTTGTTCACCAAAATGCTACCCCTGTTGTAAAGAATAATGAAGTGCGTCAGGTCTTAGTTTTAATCGATGCTATTTTTGAATCGGCTATGACAGGGAAAATTATTGAGATGAATTAAAAAATCACCATGATTACAAAATGTAATCATGGTGATTTAATTTTTTTAAGAGAGTAAATTGTTTTCACGATACCAATCGTCTGGGCGCCAGACCCATTCGTGACCGTCTTTTTCTATTAAGTCAAATGCTTCTTTTGGTCCCATTGTACCAGCAGCATAGGTTGGAATCGGATCGGTGTTTTGGTCCCAAGCGGCACGAATAACATCGACAATTCGCCATGATTGAGCCACTTCGTCCCAATGCGTAAAGTTAGTCGCATCGCCATTCAACGCATCAAGCAAAAGCTTTTCGTAAGCTTCGGGACTATTTTCTACCATTTCTGTTGTATTGCGGTAATCTAATTTAACCGGGTTGATATCAAAACCAGGTCCGATTTCTTTACCGTTAAGTGTTAATGAGAAACCTTCCGTTGGTTGAATATAAATTGTTAAAACATTTTGCGGTAGTTGATTGTTTTTAACACAGGTTACTTCATCACGGAAGATATTAACAGGAGTTGGTTTAAAGACCACATTGATGCGGGCAGCTTTAGTAGTCATTTGTTTACCAGTTCGTACATAGAAAGGAACGCCTTGCCATCTAAAGTTATCAATTAAAAACTTACCTGCAACAAATGTTTCTGTTCGAGACTGCGTATCAACATTTTCTTCTTCAAGGTAACCCTTATACGATTGTGTCCCAACATTCCCCGCTGTATATTGTCCTCGTACAAAGTAACGATTTGCCTCTTGCTCATCGTACAAACGAATCGCATTTAGTGCTTTAATCTTTTCTTCGCGGATTGATTTTTCAGAGAACAGATTTGGAACCTCCATAGCAAGTAGAGCAACGACTTGTAAAATATGATTTTGTACCATATCTTTTAAGGCACCACTTTGATCGTAATAGCCCCCACGTTCTTCTACGCCGAGGTCTTCTGCTAATGTTACTTGAATATTTTCGATGTATCGATTATTCCATAGAGACTCAAAAATATTATTACCAAAGCGGATGGCTGAGATATTTTGAATCATTTCTTTACCTAGATAGTGATCAATTCTAAAGATTTGATCTTCAGCAAACACTGCTCGGATTTCTTCGTTTAATTTTTCGGCAGAAGCATAATCTGTTCCAAAAGGTTTTTCGATAATCACGCGGTTATAACCAGATTCTGTGATAATTTTTTCAGATTCCAAGTGGTTGACAATCGTGCCAAAAAAGTTAGGCGCCATGGCTAAATAGAAAACACGATTCCCCTTTAATTGATAGCGCTCATCCAGTTCGGTTGCTAGTTTCTTTAGATGGATATAGTGGTCGGTATCATTAACATTATGTGATTGATAGTAGAAGTGGGAAGTGAAATCAGCCAATTCTTCTTCTGTTGGGGTTAACGAGGTAAGCGATTCTGCAACGATTTCACGATAATAATCATCGGTCCACTCTCTGCGAGCTGTCCCAATAATCGCAAAATGCTCTTGTAAATGCCCTTTTCGATATAAGCGAAATAATGACGGATATAGCTTTCTTTTTGCGAGGTCGCCGGTTCCTCCAAAAATGGTAAACAATGCCACTTGTTGCTCAAACATAACAAAACTCTCTCCTTTAGGTTCTCTATTTATTATACTTGCTCTTAGTATAACGCGATATGAAAAGATATAAAAATGCTGTGCTTATTATGATAAAACTTCTATAAAAATATTATAGGCAGCTTTATGGCTGACGATGATTTTTTCACCGTGCTTATCAACGAGTGTTAAAGGACCGTCATAGGCAGCGATATGTTCAACGGTTAAAACATCCTGAATATTCAGGTTAATCTCTGCTAGATAATCTAAAAGTTCTAGCTCATCGAGAACGCGTATGATTTTAATTTTATCTTGTAATTTTGCTTCCATTAACGTTTTTTGACCCTGTTCCTCAATCGACTGATTTTCACCAGGAATGATACCACCATGCGGGCAAGTATCCGGAAATTCTAAATAGGCTTCAAGTCGATTGGCTAGTGTATCAGACGTCACATGCTCGAGCACTTCGGCTTCTGCATGTACATCGTTCCAACTGTATCCCAGGTGTTCGACTAAAAAGACTTCCCATAGACGATGTTTTCGGACGAGACGACTGGCGTGTTGTAAACCTAAATCGGTAAGTTGCACGCCTTGATAGGGGATATGGACGACAAGTTTCTCCTTTTCAAGTTTTGAGACCATTTCACTAACAGAGGCGGCAGATACATGGAGACCAGAGACAATCGCCTTATTGCTGATTTTTTGTGTAAAACCACCTAGCTCATAGATAAGTTTTAAATAGTCTTCTTTATTAGGTGTCATTATTTCAGTCCTCGCTTTCATTATCTTTTTCATTTTATCAGAAAATCAACATAAAGTGCAATATTGATGCCATATTGCTTTATTAATTGGGGGTTTATATATTACTATAGAATTAAGCAAGTGAGAGGAGCAAAGTCATGACAACCTTCTACTTTATGACACCATTTTTATCATTAGAAGAAGAGCGTACGGCCTCTAATAGTAGAAAGACGCTTTTTAATGGTTATGAACGATTAGACGTACAAGACTTAGATATCGATGCATCTTGGCAATTATGGACAACGAATGAAGAATCAGTTATCGAAATGATGCAACGTGTCTCAAAAAAAATAAAGAAGCCGGTAAAAACAGCGCCTGTTTTTGCTAAACGTGATACGTCTGAATGGCCAAAAGACGTGCAAAAAAGTATCGATACTTATTTATGGGAAAATCCAACTAAAGAGTTACAAGGGTTATCGTCTAATTATGATTGTCAAACTGCTATGCAAAAGTGGTTAATGGCTCATCAACAAGGAAGAACTAACCTCATAGGACTAACACCAGAGGCTTTAACTCTGCTATTGAATAGCTATGATGTGACGTATCATCATCTCAATGGATTGGCTTTTTTATCAGGAACATTAATTGAGTTGAAAGTAGCGGACACAGTTACGATAAAATCAATAACTAATGATTAAGAAAAGAGGAGCAGTATGGGAAAAAGATACACACATGCACACACTATTAAATTTTATGAATGTGATACTACTGGGGAACTGACATTGCCGATGGTTTTAAATATTGTGATTCAAGCTTCGGAAGCACAGAGTGAACAACTGGGTCGTGCCGAGGATTACGTTCATCGCTTAGGTTATGGATGGGTGATTACAGAACACGAATTGACGGTCACAGAATTACCACGAGTAAATCAAACGATAAACGTCTCAACAGAAGCTCGCTATCACAATAAGTATTTCTGTTATCGTCATTTTTGGTTACATGATGAGTCGGGGAATGAGCTCGTTCATATTATTTCGACATTCGTATTAATGGACATGACATCACGCAAAATGGTCAGTGTACCGAGTGAGTTAATTGAACCTTTTGCCAGTGAGAAAATTAGTAAAATACGAAGAGGGATGCGTTTCCCAACATTTTCTCAACCGGACGAGCAAGCGTATAAAGTGCGCTATTTAGATATTGACAGCAATCAACATGTCAATAACTCTAAGTACTTAGATTGGATGTTAGATGGCTTAGGCTGGGATTGGTTAACACAATACCGCGCTTCTAAAGTTATTATTCGCTTTGTTAAAGAGGTTGGCTACGGGCAAATGATTACGAGTCGGTGGGAAAAGGATGTAGCAGACAGTGAGCATGTGACGGCATCTCTTCATCAAATTACGTACGAAAATGACACGTTTGCTGACGGGTATATCGAATGGTCTAAACGATAAAACGTAGTTAGTTAGAATTAAAAAGCTGATAAAAATCAATGGAAACGCGCCGTATCTGTCTTGTTTAATAACCACATTATTTGAATAATCAGTTATTTTATGAGATGCTTTTAAGGTATAGCTCAAAAATTCTATACAAAGGAGAGTAAAATAGTGATTGAATTTAAAAATGTAACTAAAATTTTTAAAGGCAGTAAAGTAGCGGTTGATAACGTGAATATTGCATTTGAAAAAGGCGAGTTTGTTTGTTTTATTGGAACAAGTGGTAGTGGGAAAACGACTACTATGAGAATGTTAAATAGAATGATTGAACCAACTAAAGGGGAAATTTTAATAGATGGTGAAAACATCAATAAAAAAGACCCTGTTCAGTTGCGTCGCGAAATCGGATATGTCATCCAAAATATTGGTTTGATGCCACATATGACAATCCGTGAAAATATTGTCATGGTACCTAAATTATTGAAATGGCCGGAGGAAGAGCGCAACCGAATCGCAGAACGTATGATAGATTTAGTTGAATTGCCACGTGAAATGCTTGACCGTTATCCAGCAGAACTTTCTGGTGGTCAGCAACAACGGATTGGCGTCGTTCGGGCGTTAGCTGCCGACCAAGATATTATTTTAATGGATGAGCCCTTTGGTGCTTTAGACCCAATTACTCGCGAGTCTTTACAAGATTTAGTGAAACACTTGCAAGAAAAAATGGGAAAAACCATTGTTTTCGTTACTCATGATATGGATGAAGCCTTAAAATTGGCGAATCGTATTATGATAATGGATGAAGGAAAAGTAATCCAATTTGACACGCCAGATAATATTTTAAAAGAGCCGGCTAATGAGTTTGTTGAAAACTTAATTGGTGAGGATCGTTTAATTCAAGCACGTCAAGACGATACAACGGTAGAACAAGTCATGTTGAAAACAGCGATTTCGATTACACCAGAGAAATCATTATCTGAAGCGATTCGTTTGATGAGAGAAAAACGAGTGGATACGCTATTAGTGGTTGATGGAACGGGTGTTTTAAAAGGTTTTATTGACTTAGAAGACTTGAATAATAAACGTCGTGTGGCTACCAGTGTGGGAGATATTCTCCAACCTGATGTTTTCTATGTGAATAAAGATTCTCGTTTAAGAGACACCGTTCGTCGTATTTTAAAACGAGGCTTAAAATATGTGCCAGTAGTAGACGACCAAAAACACTTGGTTGGAATAGTGACACGCGCGTCACTTGTCGACATTGTTTATGATGTAGTATGGGGAGATGAAGACTTCCTTGAATCAGCAATTGAAGAAAAGATAGCTGAGCCTGCTGAAGTCGAAACAGGTAAGGAGGCTGAATAGTCATGGAACAATTTCTAATGACGCACGGCCAAGAACTTGTTATAAAAAGTTGGGAGCACATTTCTATTTCAGCTATTTCTCTTTTATTAGGTGTGGTTGTGGCAGTTCCTCTAGGTATAGCATTAACACGTACTGATAAATTGGCTAATTTTGTGATTGGCTTTGCCAGTCTTTTGCAAACTATTCCGTCATTAGCGCTACTGGCGTTGATGGTACCTATTTTTGGGGTTGGGAAGTTGCCAGCGATTATTGCGTTATTTATTTATTCGCTATTGCCGATTTTACGTAATACCTATATTGGGATGGAAGGTGTGAATCCCGATTTGAAAGATGCTGCTAAGGGGATGGGCATGACTAATTTACAATCCATTATTCATGTAGAAATTCCCTCTGCTTTGCCAACGATTATGGCTGGGATAAAACTTTCTGCTGTTTATGTTATCGCATGGGCTACATTGGCGTCATACATTGGTGCCGGCGGACTAGGTGATATGATTTTTAGTGGATTAAATAACTACTTACCCGAGCTGATTATTGGTGGAACCATTCCAGTAACACTCATGGCTTTAATAACGGATTTCTTATTTTCTAAATTAGAAGAACGTCTGTCGCCAATTAAAGAAGGAGGCGAATAAAGATGTTAAAATCAACGAAAGTGAAATTGACGGTTCTTTTGAGTAGCCTGCTACTTGTTTTGAGTAGTTGTAGTTTGCCAGGCCTACCAAGTGGAACGAGTAAAAATACGTTATCTGTCGCAACACTCTCTACTTCTGAATCACAGATATTAGCAAATATCGTGAAAGGAATGGTTGAGTATCATTCAGACGATTTGAAAGTAAACTTAGTCAATAACTTAGGAACATCAACGGTTGCGCATCAAGCGATGCTACGTGATGATGTAAATATTTCAGCATCACGTTATACAGGAACAGATTTAAGTGGGGCGTTACAATTACCGCCAGAAAAAGATCCTGATAAGGCAATGGAAATTGTTCAGCGTGAATTTAAAGAGCGTTACAATCAAAAATGGTATCCTTCTTATGGCTTTGCTAATACATACGCTTTTATGGTTTCTAAGGAAACTGCTGAAAAATATCAACTGAAAACAATTAGTGATTTAAAAGACGTAGCAGACGATTTGACTGCAGGTGTTGATACGTCGTGGCTTGACCGTAAAGGTGATGGCTATAAGGGATTTGTTGATGAGTATGGATTTGACTTTGGGAAAGTCTACCCTATGCAAATTGGTCTAGTTTATGACGCAGTCAATGCGGGTAAAATGGATGTCGTTTTAGGATACTCCACAGATGGCCGGATTGCTAGTTATGATTTAGTCGTACTTGAAGACGATTTACAGTTTTTCCCACCTTACGATGCATCGATTGTGGCTGGTTATGATTTGCTTGAAGAATATCCAGAGTTAGACGGTATATTGGGTGCTTTAAGTGATAAAATTGATACGAAAACAATGCAAGAATTGAATTATCAAGTCGATGATAATTTATTAGAACCTGAAACGGTAGCAAATAACTTTTTACGAGAACATAAATATTTTGGAGAAAAGGGGGCGTTTGTTAAATGAGTGATATGAATGTATGGGAACAGTTTTTCTATTACTTTACTCAAAATGGCAGTTATGTTTTAAGCCAATTTTGGCGCCACTTTTTAATTTCCTTATATGGCGTCTTTTTCGCGGCGATTGTAGGTATTCCATTGGGTATTTTTATCGCACGTCGTCGGAAAATGGCGAAATGGGTACTCGGTGTGGCGAACGTGATTCAAACGGTTCCGTCATTAGCGATGCTATCAATTTTAATGTTAGGCTTAGGATTGGGAGTTAATACGGTTATTGTCACCGTCTTCCTCTATTCCTTATTACCGATTGTCGCAAATACTTATACTGGCATGATTCAAGTGGACCCGACTATTTTAGACGTCGGAAAAGGAATGGGGATGACCCGTTTTCAACTGCTTATGCAAATAGAGTTTCCTCTTTCTTTTGCTGTTATCATGGCAGGTATTCGTAACGCGCTAGTCGTTGCGATTGGAATTACAGCGATTGGCTCGTTTGTTGGAGCCGGTGGTTTGGGAGACATTATTACAAGAGGAACAAATGCCACAAACGGGACGTCTCTTATTTTAGTAGGTGCCTTGCCAACTGCGTTAATGGCCGTCGTTGTAGACTGGGGATTGAGTTTAGTTGAAAAACGATTAGACCCAGCTTCTAAGGTAGAAAAATAAATTTTAATTAAAATAGTGCACAAGTTGTGACTTGTGCACTATTTTTTATTGCTTTTTGATGAGAAAAAGAGTATTTTTTAATTAATTATGAAGCAAAAGTTAAAATGCCTGAGGAGGCTGTCAGTATGAGAGAATTTCAGAAGTCGGTTAAACTAGAAAACGTGAGTTATGATGTTCGGGGTCCGGTATTAGAAGAAGCCGAGCGCATGATGGAAGAAGGCGTCAAAATATTAAAACTAAATACAGGGAACCCAGCAGCGTTTGATTTTCACGCACCGGATGAAATCATTCGAGATTTGATTTTGAACGCGCGTCATTCAGAAGGTTATTCAGAATCAAAGGGGATTTTTTCGGCACGTAAAGCGATTGAACAAGATTGTCAGTTAAAAGGTTTCCCAAATGTAACGATTAATGATATCTACACGGGAAATGGTGTTAGTGAACTGATTACTATGAGCATGCAAGGCTTGCTTGATAAAGGTGATGAGGTGCTAGTGCCTATGCCGGACTATCCATTGTGGACGGCGTCTGTTTCATTGGCAGGAGGAACGCCCGTTCATTATATATGTGATGAGGAAGCGGAATGGTTTCCTGATATTGAAGATATGCGTAGTAAGATTACGCCAAATACGAAAGGGATTGTCATTATTAATCCGAATAATCCAACAGGAGCTCTTTATTCGAAAGACTTATTAGAAGATGTGGTCGAGTTAGCACGTGAACATGGTTTGCTTTTGTTTTCAGATGAAATTTACGATCGTTTAGTAATGGACGGTCACACGCATATTCCTTTAGCAACGTTAGCGCCTGACTTGTGCGTGGTAACCTTTAACGGTTTATCGAAATCGCATCGTATTGCTGGGTTTAGAGCTGGTTGGATGGTTTTGAGCGGTGATAAATCGCATGTGAAAGGCTATATTGAAGGGTTAAATATGTTGGCGTCAATGCGCTTGTGTTCTAATGTTTTATCGCAACAAGTGATTCAGACAGCTCTAGGTGGTCATCAAAGTGTAGATAAGTTATTATTGCCGGGAGGACGTATCTATGAGCAGCGTGAGTATATTACTAATGCGATTAATAGTATCCCAGGTTTAAGTGCAGTCAAACCAAAAGCGGCATTTTATCTATTCCCAAAGATTGATACGAAACGATTTAATATCACAAATGATGAGCAATTTGTCTTAGATTTTCTTCATGAGCATCGCATATTACTTGTTCATGGTGGTGGTTTTAATTGGCACCAACCCGATCATTTTAGAATTGTGTACTTACCTCAGTTAGAAGAATTAAAACGAACGGCTGAAAGTTTAGAGGCCTTTTTAAGTCATTATAAGCAAAAATAAAAAGAGACAGACGGAACAATGTTTTCCTAATGGTGCAACACTACTAGGAGAGCATGGCTCTGTTCTGACTCTTTTTTATTTCGTTTCTTCTTTGCGATACATTAAGATATATTCTCTTGCATAAAGTAGCCAAGATAAACAAAGGAAAAACAGCATAATGGCGACGACAACTTTGATAATCTGTGTCGAATTGTGTGGCCAAATAAGTAACCCAAACATCCCAATGTAAAGACTGGCTGTTGCTATTTTACCAAACCATTTAGCGCCGTTTAATACCAGTCCTTTATTAATGAAGATGATACCTGTTATCAACATAAAACATTCTTTACCCACTAAGACAAGAGCCACTAAAAGCATCTCAGGATAAAATTTAATCAAGCTGAAAGCAAGCGCAAGCTGTGTTAATTTGTCAGCAACAGGATCTAAAACTTTGCCTAAGTTAGTAATTTGATTATAATTTCGTGCGACATATCCGTCTAAAAAATCGGTCAATCCTGAAGCAACAATGATAGCCGCTGCTAAATAAAAATCTGTGCGTTTTTCAGCATTTAAAATCACGATGAGATAAGGGAAGATTAGAAATAAACGAAATAGTGATAATAGGTTGGGAATACTGGTAATATCTTCCTTGATATTGAGATTTTTTAAATAATCTTTCATGGTATATCACCTCTTTTCACTCTCCTCTCTTAGTATAACTGATAGCTTAAAAAAATTCTTCTCTCATCCCAAAAGAATGATCAATTCCATCCTTGAATACTTATTTTCTTTACAAAACGTTCTTTAATGGTACAATAAACGAAAAGGGGTGGGAAGATGACAGGCATTGGTAGTTTTTTAAAAAGGATGAGAATCGAAAAAAATTATACGGTAGAGATGCTCGCTCAAGGTATTTGTTCGACAGATGAGCTTTTACGAATGGAGGCGAATCAAGAGCTTCCTACAACGTACGTTTTAACACGACTGTGTGAGCGATTGAGTATCAGTCCACGTGACTTTTATATGAAAGAACTGAGTATCAATGACAGTTTGACAAACTGGCTAGCACTTTTGACTTATTATTTTCGGCAAAATAAATATTCAGCCATAGCGGATGTATTAATATATGTTCGAGAAACGTTTCAAGTCGAAACACCAGAAGTGATGCAACAATTACTATTTTATGAGGCTCATTGTGAACGTGAGTTAGCACACGATTTAAATAAAAGTGTGGAGATTTTCCAAAAAAGCTTAAATTTAACTTACTATAAAGGCAAGCAATGGTTAACGGAATGGGAAATTTTGCTTTTATCGGAAGTTGGCTTTGCATATTTAGAGCAACATCAACCAGCTAAAGCGTCCTATTTCTTGGAAAAAAGCGTGACGACTTTGCTCGGGCAACCGAGCTATCATTATCGTATGGAATGTGTGCGAGCTTTTTATTTTATGAGTCAGTATTTTATGTATGTGGATGATTTAGAACGTGCTTTACATTTAGTACATCAGGGAATAACGTGGAATCGCAAAAAGAAATCAGCCTACCTGTTTGCGGAGCTGCTTGAGATGAAAGCTATTATTTTATCGGAGATGAAAGACATTGATGCAGCTGCAGATTGGTTAGAGAAAGCTAATACATTAAAATGGTTGTATCGTTCGACAGAATGTTATGATTATTAGTCAAGAATGGTGTAGACCATTCTTGACTTTTTTTTTAGAAAAGAGTAGCGTTAGGGTAGGAGAAAAAACATTGAGAAAGAGGGATAGAAAAGATGACGAGCTATATTTACGCAGATAAATTCTTTTTGAAAAGTGGCGTAGTGGGACCGGGTTATTTAGAAGTAAAAGATGGAAAATTTGGAAAGATTTTAGATGAAGTGGCAGATGAGGCCCAAGTGACGAATTATCAAGGGAAATGGATTGCACCAGGATTGGTAGATACACATATTCATGGCTATGCCAATCATGATGTTATGGACAATGATGCAGAAGGATTGAAAGTAATGTCTGAAGCACTACTTTCATGCGGTGTGACGTCATTTTTACCGACAACGCTAACATCTTCGCGTGAACTACTAACGCAAGTGGCTCGTACGATTGGGGAAACATATCAAGACGTCAAAGGGGCAAAAATTAAAGGAATTTATTTTGAAGGACCTTTTTTCACTGAAAAACATAAAGGTGCACAGAATCCTTCTTATTTCTTTGACCCAAGTTTAGAAGTTTTTAATGAATGGCAAGAAGCGTCTGGTGGGATTATTAAAAAGATAGCATTGGCACCAGAACGTGAAGGCGTATCCGAGTTTGTTAAAGAAGTGACATCACAAGGAGTTGTTGTGGCTTTAGGGCATAGTGATGCGACTTTAAAAGAAGCACAAGCCGCAGTTGAGGCAGGTGCAAGTGTCTTTGTTCATGCGTTTAATGGTATGCGTGGCTTACACCATCGTGAGCCCGGAATGGTAGGGGCTGCTATGAGCCTACATGACGTTTATTCAGAGTTAATTTGTGACGGACACCATGTACATCCGGATTCCGTCGATATTTTAGTACAAGCTCAAGGACATGATCACATTGCGTTAATCACCGACTGTATGATGGCTGGCGGCATGCCTGATGGCGAATACATGTTAGGAGAGTTTCCTGTAACTGTTGGTAACGGTACTGCACGAATGGCGGAAGGAAATCTTGCCGGAAGTATTTTAAAATTAAAAGAAGGCCTGAAAAATGTTGTGGATTGGGGCATTGCCACACCTGAACAAGCGGTGATGATGGCTACATTAATTCCTGCAGTAAGCTGTAAAATCGACGATGAGTGTGGTGTGATTGCAGAAGGTCGTGACGCTGATTTTATCGTTTTAAATCCAGCGATGGAATTAGAAGCGACTTATCTAGACGGGGAATTACGTTATCAAGATGGTGAATAAAAAATCACTCGACAAACAAAAAATGCTAGCAAGTCGCGCTTATCAAGCGGGCACGTCTCAATTGGCAGCAGAACGGTTAGCTTGTCGTCAAGTCTTGCATGAGTTCAATCAGATGTCGCCTACGGACATTCAAGATAAAGGAATGGAAAAGCTCGCAACATTATTTGGTGCTAGCGACAACTTCTTTTTCGAACCCCCTTTTCGTTGCGATTATGGGTATAATATTCATCTTGGAAAAAATGTTTACGCCAACTTTAATTTAACTATTTTAGATTGTCAAAAAGTTGAGATTGGCGATGATGTTATGTTTGGCCCCAATGTTAGCTTATTTACGGCGAGTCATCCTTTAGATGCGACGCAACGCCATGAAGAAGGTTGGGAATATGCTGAGCCGATAAAAATTGGCAACCGTGTTTGGATAGGGGGTCAGACGGTCATCAATCCGAATGTGACGATTGGCGATGATACGGTAATTGGATCAGGAAGCGTCGTCACAAAAGATATTCCTTCAGGAGTCATTGCTGTGGGGAATCCTTGTAAAGTATTGCGTTCAATAACAGATGAGGATCGTCAAAACTTCAGTAAAAGATATCTTGACTGATAAATATAGAGCTGTTTAAAATTTTCGCTTCTCTTTTTAGTAGGGAAGTGAGATTTTGAACAGTTTTTTATTGTGTTTTTGATAAGAAACGATTAAAACTAGCAAAAAGAAGCGTCAATAGCGTATAATAGTATTTTGAGAAATCGAAATAGGAGAAAAAGAATGAGTGAATTTAAGCAAAGTGGTTTAACGTCACAAGAAGTCATAGACAGAAAACAACAAGGTTTGGGAAATGACTTTCAAGAAGATGTATCAAAATCAACAACGGATATTGTCAAAGACAATGTTCTTACCTTATTTAACTTTTTAAACTTAGCGATTGGAATCTGTTTAGCTTTAGTAGGCGCGTATAGTAATATGGTGTTTCTTGCTATCATTGCCGTTAATATCGCGATAGGTATTTATCAGGAAATTCATGCGCGTAATATGGTGGCTAAACTGACCATTGTGTCAAAAGGGCAAACGACGGTCATTCGTGATAGCCATGAACATCGGATGGACGCTAGTGAGCTGGTTATGGATGATATCGTAAAATTACAAGCGGGAGAACAAATCCCCACCGACTTGACTTTGGTATCAGGCAAAGTCGAAGTGAACGAAGCCCTGTTAACGGGTGAATCAGATTTAATCGAAAAAACATTGAATGATGAATTACTTTCAGGCAGTTTTGTTTCAAGTGGACAATGTTATGCACGTGTTATTCGTGTGGGACAAGATAACTACGCAACAAAAATTGCCACACAAGCGAAAGTCCATAAACCTATTCAATCAGAGTTAGTCAATGCCATTAAGAAAGTATCAAAATTTACGAGTTTTATTATTATTCCTCTAGGGATTATTCTTTTCTTAGAAGGTATGTTTATTCGTCAAAGCGATATCAAAACGGCGGTAGTATCATCGGCAGCCGCTTTACTTGGTATGTTACCTAAAGGGCTGGTGTTGTTAATCAGTATTTCCTTAGCGACAGCGGTAACGAAATTAGCGAAAAAACGTATTCTTGTCCAAGATATGTATGCTGTTGAAACGCTAGCGCATGTAGATACTTTGTGTTTAGATAAAACGGGGACGATTACCGAAGGAAAAATGACGGTGCAACAAGTCACCCCATTTTCAGAGACAAGCACGGCACAGTTAGAAACAATCATGGGGAATTATTTGGCTAATACAACAGATAACAATATTACGATGCAAGCCATTCGTCATTACTATCCTGAAAAACAGACATTCACTCATCAAGATACGCTCGCATTTTCTTCCGAGCGAAAATGGGGAGCGGTGAGTTTTAAAGAGGAGGGCACCTACTTTTTAGGTGCACCAGAACGATTGCTGGGCACACGTGAAGCAAATGAGATGCCACTCATTCAAAAGGCACAAGAGAACGGGCATCGTGTTTTAGTATTAGGTCACAGTGATGAAAGTTTGATATTAGAAAGTATCACTGCTCTACCGTCTATTAACTGTTTAGCGGTAATTGAAATTGATGACCCGATTCGAAAAGATGCGAATAAAACCCTTGCATATCTACATGCTGAAGGGGTAGATTTGAAAGTGATTTCGGGGGATAATCCTGTTACTGTGTCTAATATCGCTCGTCGTGCAGAATTACCGCACTATGACCAATACATTGATTTATCTGCTACAACGACCGAAGCAGAAGTTCGTGAAGCAGCACATGAATACACAGTCTTTGGCCGTGTGACGCCTCAACAAAAACAGATTTTAGTCCAAGAATTTAAAGCGGCTGGAAGAGTCGTAGCAATGACAGGAGACGGTGTCAATGATGTTTTAGCTTTGCGTGAAGCTGATTGCAGTATCGCAATGGCAGAGGGAGACCCTGCAACGCGTCAAATTGCTAACTTAGTCTTACTAGATTCAGATTTTACAAGTCTACCAGAAGTTTTATTTGAAGGAAGACGTGTGGTTAATAATGTCACGAAAGTCGCGAGTATCTTCTTTATCAAAACAATCTATTCGTTTTTCTTGTCCATTCTTTGTGCGATTACGGCAGTGGCATTCCCATTCGTGCCTATTCAAATTACGTTGCTTGACTTGGCGATTGAAGGGTATCCTTCGTTCTTCTTATCTTTTGAAGAAAATAAAAAACAAGTCAAAGGCAAGTTTTTACCGACAGTTATACGTCATGCCTTACCTAATGCTCTATTAGTCGTGATGAATGTTGTGCTTGTTTATATGTTAGGCAAGAACCAAGGTTGGTCAGAACTTGAAACGACGACATTGATGTACTACTTATTAATGGGTGTGAGTGTGATTGCGGTTATTAAAGCATGTTTACCGTTTAATCCATTACGAGTGTTCTTGGCTATCACGACGACGGTAGGAGTTTACACGGCTGCTTACCTGTTCCGCTCTATTTTATATATCGGAACACTGACGTCACATACATTCTGGCCATTTGTTGTATTGATGGTAGTAAGTTTAATATTACGTCTTATCTATGATAAGTACTTTTTAAAAGAAGCCTATTATCACTAAATAAACGCCTGAAGGATTCCTTCGGGCGTTTTGTTAGAAAAAATGTTCATATAATAATGCTATTGTAGAAAGAGGGCTGTTATGAAAAAAATTATATTTTTTGATGTAGACGGTACGCTATGCCAAATGGACGGTACTGTACCACAAAGTGCGAAAGAAGCGATTAAAGAAGCGCAAGCGCAAGGACATAAAATGTATTTATGTACAGGGCGTTCACGACCGGAGATAACGCCGGAATTATTAGCGATGAATTTTGACGGCATTATTGGTGCCGGTGGTGGATATATAGAAAAAAATGAAGAGGTACTGGTTCATAAAAAATTACCAGCTGATGCCGTAAAAGATATTATTGCCTACTTTGATGAACATCAGATAGGTTATTATTTAGAGTCTAATGACGGTTTATTTGCCAGTGATAATTGTCAAGAAGTGATAGAACATCAAGTTTTAACCTATTACAAAGGAGACTGTGATGCATTAGCAGGAACGCAGTCGTTTTTAGCATTGCTAGCAGAGGCGGCCGGTAAAGAGATGAACATTCACAATGTTAATAAGATTTCTTTTATTAGTATCGACCATCCGTTTGACAAGGTAGCACAGCAATTTGGCGAGCGTTTCTTGTTGCATCATTCAACTGTTCCACAATTTGGTCCACAAAGTGGCGAGTTATCAATGAAGGGTGTTGATAAACAAACCGCGATTGATTATGTCTTAAATGAGTATCAATTGACTTCAGACGACGCCATTGCGTTTGGCGATGGTAATAATGATATTGCGATGTTTCAAGCTGTTGGCTATGCGATTGCAATGGAAAATGCCACAGACGAATTAAAAAAATATGCTGATGCAATTACTGCTCGTGCCGAAGACGATGGGATTGCTAAAAGTTTTGCTCAATTGGGATTGATGAGTTAATAAAAAGGCTGTGACGAACATGTATGTTCGTCACAGCCTTTTGAGTTTAATCGTTTTTTTCGATAGCATGTCCACCGAAACCATTGCGTAAAGCCGCAACGACTTTACCTGTAAAGGTATCATCATACATAGAGCGATAACGCATCATTAATGAAAGAGCAATGACGGGTGTAGGAATTTGGTAATCTAAGGCGGTTTCAACCGTCCATTTGCCTTCTCCAGAAGAATGCATTACGCCTTTAATTGCCTCTAATTTAGGATCTTCTACGAATGCTTCGTGAGCTAACTCCATTAACCATGAGCGGATAACAGAACCATGATTCCAAACGTTAGCCACTTCTGCTAAATCATAGTCGAACGGCCCACCTTCTAATACTTCAAAGCCTTCTGCGATAGCTTGCATCATGCCGTATTCAACACCATTGTGTACCATTTTTAAAAAATGACCGCTACCAGCGGGTCCTGTATACATGAAACCTTCATCGACTGCGAGAGCTTTAAAAAGAGGAGCGAGTTGTTCAAAAATTGCTTGTTCGCCGCCAATCATTAAACAAGCTCCTTGATTTGCGCCGCTTGTGCCACCGCTTGTACCGACATCTAAGAAATGAATGCCTTTTTCTGCAAAACGTGCCGCTCTTAATTGAGATTCTTTATAGTTAGAATTTCCGCCATCAATGACGATGTCATGTTCTGATAGTTCGTTTAATAATGTTTGACACGTCGCTTCAGTAGGTTCACCTGCTGGGACCATCATCCAAACAATCTTTTGTTGTGGTAATGTCGCTAATAATGAAGTTAAAGAATCAGCTGTTTCGATACCTTGTGCCTGAATTGTTTGTCGACAGGTTTCATTCAGGTCAGTGCCGACAACACGAAACCCTTCTCGCTGCATATTTAACGCTAAATTTGCTCCCATTTTTCCTAAACCAATCATCCCTATTTCCACGTCATTCACTCACTTTCGATTTTATAGTTTTATTATAGAACATAATTCTTTTTAAATCAAACTAAAAAAGAATTATGTTCTATTTATAAATCGCATAACATGGTATAATGATGTTAAAAAGAGAAGGTGAAAAAATGAATCGCGTATTAAAGTTAAAAATAGAAGCCGTTTACCGAGACTTAACTGCTAAAGATAAGAGAATTGCCGATTATATAGTGAAATATCCTGAACAAGTGATGACGTTGTCGATTAGAGAATTGGCGCAAGTGCTAGAAGTAGCAGAATCGACGATTTTTCGTTTTGTACAACGATTAGGGTATGACGGGTATAAACAGTTTAAACTGGAGCTAGCTCAAACACAGGGGAAACCACAACTTACTACCAATTTGTATGAAGAAATCTCTGCTAACGACTCCCCAGTTATTATTGCGCAAAAGGTATTTGAAGCTAATACGCAAGCGTTGATTGATACACAGCATTTATTAGCAGATGACGCATTTGAAGAAGCGGTACGACTTTTAAGTGAGGCAAAATCAATCTTCTTTTTTGGAGTGGGTGGATCTAACGCTATCGCAATGGATGCGTATCATAAATTTTTACGTTCGCCACTTTCTGTTTCATATGCGATTGATAGTCATATTCAACGTATGGAAGCCTCACGTTTAGATGAGACCGATGTAGCGTTGATTATTTCTCATTCTGGACAGAGCCATGAAGTGTTAGAAATGGCCAAGCAAGTGAAACGCAATCAAGCACGGCTAATTGCTTTGACGAGTTTTGCTTTGTCGCCTTTAGCAGAGCTCGCTGATGTCGTGTTAATTTCACGAGCTAACGAAGTGAAGTATCGACCTGAAGCATTAGCTTCACGCCTTTCACAGCTTAGTATTATCGATGCCTTGTTTGTGAATGTGATGTATGCCGACGAAGAGGCCTCACAGTCCTACTTAACTAAAATGCGAGAAGTAATTGAAACGACTAAAGAAATAACAGACTAAAGTATTCGCCATTGCGAATGCTTTTTTATTTTGAAAATTATCATTACTGAATATTATTCAATAAAAGGTCTTGATTTTTAATGTGACGTACTATATAGTTTGTGTTAGGTAAATAATACGTCTTATTAAAAACAGGAGGATGCAGTATGAAATATGTTTACCCCTTTTCTGAAGGTAGTAAAGAAATGAAAGCCTTGCTTGGTGGTAAAGGTGCTAACTTATCTGAAATGACACGTGAAGGCTTGCCAATACCTGAAGGATTTGTGATTACTACCGAAGCATGTATGAATTATTTAAATAAAAAGATGGATTTAAAAAATGATTTGATGAATGATGTTTTAGAACAAATTTCGCAATTAGAACAGCTAACAGGGAAAGAATTAAACGGTCAGCGCAATCCGTTGCTGTTATCCGTTAGAAGTGGCGCACAGTATTCAATGCCAGGTATGATGGACACAATTTTAAACTTAGGTTTAAATGATGTCACTGTGGAAGCATTGGCTACTGAAACACAGGATGAACGGTTTGCTTATGATTGCTACCGTCGTTTTATACAAATGTATGGCAATGTTGTCATGGGCATAGATATTAATCGCTTTGAACAATATTTTGAACATATGAAAGAAACATGTGAGATTACGGAAGATCATCAACTAACAGCGACAGATTTGAAACAAATTGTCAAAGTCTATCAAGAGATTTATCAAGAAGTGACTCAGACGATATTTCCACAAGATCCATTAGAGCAATTGACTCTAGCAATAGAAGCTGTTTTCAATTCTTGGCATAACCATCGTGCCTATATATACCGCAACCGTCACGGCATACCTCACGATTTAGGTACCGGTGTGACAGTACAACTAATGGTTTTTGGTAATAAAGGCGAAACGAGTGGAACGGGTGTCCTATTTACACGTCATCCGAGTGAAGGAACTGATGAAATATTTGGTGAGTACTTAGTTAATGCGCAAGGAGAAGACGTCGTAGCCGGTATTCGTACGCCACAGCCTATTGAACAAATGGCAGCTCAGTGGCCAGATGTCTATCAAGAACTCGCTCAGCATGTCAAACATTTAGAGCGTCATTATCGAGATATGCAAGATGTGGAATTTACCGTAGAAGAAGGCAAATTATATATTTTACAAACACGTAATGGTAAACGAACGGCACGCGCGGCTTTCCAGATTGCACATGATTTGGTAGAAGAAAATCTCTTGACACCGCGTGAGGCGCTTGCTCGTTTAACGCCTAATATGGCAGATGAATTGTTGCATCCTGTTTTTGTTGAAAATAGCGAAACACAAAGTAAGTGGCTAGCGAAAGGCTTGCCAGCCAGTCCCGGAGCAGCTACAGGTAGAATCGTTTTTAATACAGTAGCAGCTAAAGAGTGGACGGAGCGTGGCGAGTCGGTGATATTAGTTCGTCAAGAAACGTCACCTGAAGATGTAGAAGGGATGTTATTAAGTCAAGGGATTTTAACAAGTCGTGGTGGAATGACTTCGCATGCCGCTGTGGTTGCTCGTGGTTTAGGGACTTGTTGTATCGTAGGATGTCAGGAAGTAATCGTAAATGAAACGACTAAAACAATGACCACCGCTTCAGCTGTCTTTAGAGAAGGTGATGAGATTTCGATTGATGGAAATACGGGTAATGTCTATCAAGGCGCTGTTGAAACAGAAAGTGCTGAGGAAATGCCAGTCTTTGAAACGATACTCGGTTGGGCAGATGAGATTGCGACAATGAAAGTAAAAGCAAATGCTGAAACACCTAAAGAAATGGCATTGGCTTTAAAATTTGGGGCGCAAGGTTTTGGTTTAGTCCGAACGGAGCATATGTTCTTCAGTGAAGATAATTTAAAATGGATGCGTCATATGATTTTGGCTGAAAATGTGGCAGAACGCACAGAAGCATTAAAAGTATTAGGAAAAAACCAAGTTCATGATTTTAAACAGTTATTAGATTCTGCACAAGGAGCGCCATTTGTTATTCGGTTACTAGATCCTCCACTGCATGAATTTTTGCCTCATACGGAACAAGAAATTCAGCAAGTTGCGCAACAACTTGGAAAAGCGCCAGACAATTTAGCGCAAAAATTAAATGACTTAAAAGAAGTCAATCCTATGTTAGGCCATCGAGGCTGTCGTCTAGCTATTACATATCCTGAAATTTATGAGATGCAGTTGGAGGCGATTTTAACTAGCTTATCAGAAACGACACAAGCATTACGACCAGCCGTTTTAGAAGTGATGATACCATTAGTTGGGTCACACGCGGAGTTGGCACTTATTCGTCAACGATTAGAAGCTTATCAAGCTAATTGGGAAGCGCAACATCAAGAGCGTCATACGATACGCTATGGTACGATGATTGAAATCCCTCGAGCTTGTGTTACCGCGGATAAATTAGCAGAAAGTAGCGACTTCTTTAGTTTTGGAACTAACGACTTAACACAAATGACTTATGGATTTTCACGAGATGATGTGTATAAATTTATTGGAGAGTACGTCGAACAAGGCTTGCTACCGCATGACCCATTTCAACATGTGGATACAGAAGGAGTCGGTGAACTCATGCGTATGGCAGTTGAGAAAGGACGTCAAACGAATCCAGACTTACTAATCGGCATTTGTGGAGAAGTAGGAGGAGACCCACAGTCTATTGAGTTTTACCAAACACTCGGATTAAACTATGTTTCTTGTTCTCCATATCGTGTGCCTTCTGCTCGATTGGCCGTCGCTCAGGCAGCTATGTAAAGCAAAAAGAAGCGTGTGTCTAAAGCACACGCTTCTTTTTTTATTTAAGGAGATAGAGGATTCTTTGAACAATACTTTTTGTTTCTTCTTCACTTTCTCTAAAAGTGACAGCTCGATCAGGATGATTGGTAATAATTCCGTCCACGTCCCATCGTAAATATTTTTGAATCAAGTCATCTTTGTTAACTGTCCAAACAAAGAGAGGTTGTTTCTTAGCTTCTGCTTGTTGAATTAATTTTTTAGTGACTGAAAATTCTTCAAGCACGATAAAATCATGCGGCGTATCAGGTAAGTTCCCTATATTTAGTGGCAGTACATAGCCTGTTTGAATATCGTCATTGATTTTTTTTAATTGATTCAGCATAGGAAGGTCGAGCGATTGGACGAGAAAGCTTTCTGTCACTTCGTAACGTGTTAATAACTCGTTTAAATGAGTGAGATACTGTTCTGATTCAAAGCCATGTGGTTTTATTTCAATTAGAAGCTTAATGTCTTCTTTAAGTGCAACTTGAATAAATTCTTCTAATGTTGGGATGCGACTCGTCATGTTGTTTTGAGAAAGCTGTAATGCTCTTATTTCATCTAAAGTCATATCGTAAACCATCCGATTGTGACCAGTCAGTCGTTTTAAATTGGTATCGTGCATGACGACGATTTCTCCGTCTTTGGTTTCTTGAATATCCAGTTCAGCGTAATCAGCTCCGCTTTTTGCTGCGCCAACAAGGGCTTCTATTGAGTTTTCTACTCCTTTTTCCATGAAACCGCGATGTGCCACGATAGCTGTTTTAGGTTGATAAACAATATGTTTCAATGTCAGTGTATTGTTAACACTAAATGTGATAAACAATAGCAGCGTGAGTAATAATTTCCACTGATTTTTTTTAAAGAACCTGTTAAATCTAGGCTGAATCATTGTAGGTGACTTAGTAATAGGGTGATACGTTTTAACAATCATAATGCTAATGAAGACTTGAAACAGACCGACAGCGAAAAAGAGAAGCAGTTGAATTAAAGTTAAACTAAATCCTGCTAGAAACGGAGCTAATGAGGGCTGTAAAATCTCGGTCATTAAGACGGGTGATAATAATACACCAACAATGACAATTACTAAAAGAGTATAGATAAAAGTAGTAAATGAAAAAAGTAAAAACTGTTTTAAAAAGCGATGTTGTGTTTTGTGCCAACTTTTTTGAAAAGCTTGTTTAAGGGTTAGAGTCTCTCGTGTAATAAATAGATATAAAACATAGATTAAACGGAAACCAAGATAGGTTAAGAGTAATATGAGAGTCAGATATAGTATGCTACCTTTGGTCGTCATTAATAATTCATCCACAATAAAATCTGGTAATTTAAGATTTTTGAGAAGGTCTGGTTGGATACCTACCGAGACTAGCGGGGTGATGATGAAAAAATACAAAATAAATAGTAACGTATACGGACTTAAGAGATAAGGTAGTTTCTTTTGAATACGTCGGATAATCGAGAGATGAGTAGGGACTTCTTGACGCTCTTGATAATCAATCAGTAGAAAATAATAGCTAGCTTCAAAAAAGATGGCGATAAAAAGAAAGATAATCAATAAAAATAGCAAAAAGATAGTAGCTGGTTGTGTTAAAACGACTAGCAAAGTCTGGTCTGTAAGACTGTTTAAGTTAGCTTTTGACAATAACTGATATAAAATAAAACTTATCGTCGGTAGTGTTATAAAAAACTTCAAAAACTGAAAGAAAAATAAGGGAGTCATGTACTCTTTTAAGTGTGTTTTGAAATGGTGGAATGTTTCAGTGATACGGTTAAACATAGGTTCAACTCCTTTAATCATGTTGATATTAGTGTAACTGAATAGGGAAATAATGCAAAGATTAACTCATCCAGATAGTTTGCTTTAATGAGAGAATGTCTTTTTTTATGATAAACTCATTTAGAATAGGATTTTTTTAGTGAGTTCTCTAGAATTGTGATATACTTATAAGCAAACTGATAAATTTCAAGATTGAATTATTTGGAGGAGGAGCAGCAATGGCTGACAAAAAACCTTTTTATATTACAACCCCCATTTACTATCCTAGTGGGAAGTTACATATTGGCAGTTCATATACCACGTTAGCGTGTGATGCTATGGCACGTTACAAACGACTGTCAGGTTATGATGTTTTTTATTTAACAGGATTAGATGAGCATGGACAAAAAATTGAACAAAAAGCAAGTGAACTAGGTGTGACACCGCAAGAGTATGTTGACGGTATGGCGGTTTCCGTGCAAAAGCTATGGAAAGACTTAGAGATTAGTAATGATAAATTTATTCGAACGACAGACCCACAACACGTAAAAGTCGTGCAAAATGTCTTCGAACGATTATTGGCTCAAGGAGATATTTACTTAGGTGAATATGTGGGCTGGTACTCGGTTTCGGATGAAGAATACTTTACTGAAACACAGCTATCCGAAGTTTATCGCGATGATGAGGGTAATGTGATAGGTGGTAAAGCTCATAGTGGACATGAAGTTGAACGAGTGAGTGAAGAGTGTTATTTCTTTAAAATGAGTAAATATGCTGAACGATTAGTCGAGCATTATGAAACACATCCTGATTTTATCCAGCCAGCTTCTCGTAAAAATGAGATGTTGAATAACTTTATTAAACCAGGATTGGAAGATTTAGCTTTAACTCGGACATCCTTTACATGGGGAATTGAAGTGCCAAGCAATCCTAAACATGTCGTCTATGTATGGATTGATGCTTTGATTAACTATATTTCGGCATTAGGTTACGGTACTAATGAAGATGGCGATTTCCAAAAATATTGGCCGGCAAATGTGCATATGATTGGAAAAGAAATCGTTCGTTTCCATACTATTTATTGGCCGATTATCTTAATGGCGCTAGATTTGCCATTACCTGAGACGATTTACGCTCATGGATGGATTGTGATGAAAGACGGTAAAATGTCTAAATCTAAAGGAAACGTTGTCTATCCAGAAATGTTAATGGAGCGCTATGGATTAGATGCGTTACGCTATTACTTGTTACGCTCAGTATCATTTGGTAGTGACAGCGTCTTTACACCAGAAGATTTTGTTTCTCGTGTGAATTATGACTTAGCCAATGACTTGGGTAACTTACTTAATCGTACGGTTGCCATGATTAATAAATATTGTGACGGGGTTGTACCTAAATATGCGTCACTTGTAACAGAATTTGATAGTGAATTATCTACAACCGCAGCGAATACGATTGGAAACTATCATCAAGCGATGGAGAAAATGGACTTTAGTGCTGCGCTAAAAGAAATCTGGGTGCTTGTTTCACGTGCTAATAAGTACATTGATGAAACTGAACCTTGGGTTTTAGCGAAGCTACCAGAAAAAGCAGCCGAACTAGACAGTGTCATGGTTCATTTAGCTGAAGCATTAAGAATCATTGCGATATTATTGCAACCATTTTTAACCCACGCACCTAAAAATATTTTCCATCAATTAGGGCTAGAAGTGGAATCAATGGCGTTAAGTGATATCCGTTTTGGTGAGTTTCCAGAAGGGGTTAAAGTAATAGGAAAAGGTGAACCTTTATTCCCACGTTTAGACACAGAAGAAGAAGTCGCGTACATTCATGAAAAAATGAATGAAAAACCAACTTCTGATTCAGAAGTCGTGGTTTGGAATCCAGAAGAAACAACGTTAGTTTCTTCAAAAGAAAAAGCTGCTAAATTTGAAGATTTTGAAAAAGTTGAATTAAAAGTCGCAGAAGTGATTGATTGCCAAAAAGTAAAAGGAGCAGATAAGCTACTTCAATTCCGCATTGATGCAGGAGATGAAGGACATCGTCAAATCCTATCTGGTGTTGCGGAGTTCTATCCGAATCCAGAAAAACTTATTGGTAAAAAAGTCGTCATAGTGGCGAATTTAAAACCGCGTAAGATTAGAGGATTATTGAGTCAGGGAATGATTTTATCAGCAGAACATGAGGGGAAACTCCAGTTAATTGAAGCGCCAAAAGAAATGCCAAATGGTTCTGAAATCGCGTAACCCTGTTTTCTAGAAAGAATTTGAGTGGAATGTGATGGGAAAAGAGGCTATCCGATAAGATCAGCCTCTTTTCTGTGTTTGAGAGGAGCGTTAATATATGATATTTGATACACATACGCATTTGAATGTACCACAATTTGCTGAGGACTTGGATGAAACAATTGCACGCGCTCATGAGTATGGTGTAAATGAAATGGCAGTGGTTGGTTTTGACCAGCCAACAATTGAAAAAAGTCTGCAGTTAAGTGAAAAGTATCCTGAGATATATAGTATTATTGGTTGGCATCCAACTGAAGCAGGAAGCTATACACCGGCAGTCGAAAAACAACTGTATCAGTGGTTTGATTCATCAGATAAAATCGTGGCTTTAGGTGAAATTGGGCTGGATTATTACTGGATGAATGATTCTAAAGAAGTTCAAACAAAGGTTTTTCGTCGACAGATTGCAATGGCAAAGGAACTTGGTTTGCCGTTTAGTGTACACACGCGAGACGCTTTGGCCGATACGTATCAAGTGCTAAAAGAAGAAAAGGTGGGCGCTCAAGGCGGTATTATGCACAGTTTTAGTGGAGATTGGGAATGGGCGCAACGCTTTTTAGATTTAGGCATGATGATTTCTTTAAGTGGTGTTGTGACGTTTAAAAAAGCACTAGAAGTAAAAGAAGTAGCTAAAAATGTACCGCTTGACGCTCTTTTAGTTGAAACAGATGCCCCGTACTTAGCTCCAGTTCCTTATCGCGGCAAACGTAATGAGCCTGGCTATACGTCCTATGTCGTAGATGAGATTGCGAGTTTACGTGGCGATACGCGAGACAATATCGCACGTCAAACACGAGCGAATGCCTATCGTTTATTTCAGTTAGGAGAGGAATATGACGCATCCAAATAATAAGAAAATGAAAATTGAACAGGTGGTTGTCGTTGAAGGAAAAGATGATACCAAGCACTTAAAACAATTTTTTGAAGTAGATACGATTGAGACTATCGGTTCAGCAATTAATGCGGATATTCTAGAACAAATTCGTTTAGCGCAGCAAGTAAGAGGGGTAATTGTTTTAACAGATCCAGATTTTCCTGGAGAAAAAATACGTAAGACGATTACTCACTCCGTGCCAGAAGCTAAGCATGCATTTTTGACACGTCAAGAAGCAACACCTAGAAAAAAAGGACGTAGCCTAGGTGTCGAGCATGCTACTCAAGAGGATTTGACGTATGCCTTGAGCAAAGTCATGACCCCTACTGCGCATACTGACTACACGCCCGTTTCACGAGAGGTCTTAATAAAATGTGGTTTATTAGCGGGGAGCGAGTCGAAAATGAGACGTGAGTGGCTAGGGAATCAGCTGCGAATTGGTTACACGAATGGAAAGCAACTAGTCAAGCGTCTTGAAATGTTTCAAATAACTGAGGAGCAAGTGATAGAGGCGATGAAAAAATTAGGAGAACAACAACATGATTAATCAAAAAGATATAGCAAATCCAAGTCGGACGAAAGAAATTTTAAAAAAGCATGGGTTTACCTTTAAAAAGAGTTTAGGACAAAATTTTTTAACCGACTTAAATATTTTAAATAATATTATCGAAGCGGCGGATTTAAATGAGGAAAGCCACGTCATAGAAGTCGGACCGGGGATAGGTGCACTAACCGAACAGCTTGCTCGCCATAGTCAACAGGTTTTAGCGTTTGAAATTGACCAACGTTTGTTACCTGTTTTAAAAGACACATTGTCACCCTATTCAAACGTGACGGTTGTTAATGAAGACGTGCTAAAAGCCGATGTAGCTCAAATTGCAGCCGAAACATTTTCATCATTAGATAATATCAAAGTGGTGGCTAACTTACCTTATTACATTACCACTCCGATAATGATGTCGTTTCTGGAGTCAGAGTTACCGGTTGCTGAGATGATTGTCATGATGCAAAAAGAAGTGGCGGAGCGAATTATAGCGAAGCCAGGTAGTAAAGCGTATGGCTCGCTTTCGATAGCGATTCAATACTACATGGAAGCGTCCATTGCCTTTATTGTGCCAAAGACCGCGTTTGTCCCACAACCGAATGTAGACTCTGCTATTTTAAAATTAGTGAGACGCTCCGAACCGAGAGTTGCCGTTCATTCTGAGCAGCACTTTTTTGAATTAGTGAGAGCGTCATTTACTCAAAGAAGAAAAACATTGTGGAATAATTTAATCGGCTTTTATGGTAAAACGCCCGAACAAAAAGAAAAAATCCGTCAGGCGTTGGAAATCACTAACATTGAACCGAGTCGTCGCGCGGAGACTCTCTCATTAGAAGAGTTTGCTGATTTAAGTAACGCCTTAGTTTCAGCGTAATAAAAATCCCCGATTCTTTTTATAAAGAGTCGGGGATTTTTATTATTTATAAATTTCTGACCATTTCATCAAAGTAATGATCTAGAAAAGGGGGGCTGTTTTAGCGGATGACTTCTTCTGAATCAACATCAAAGAAGTGAGATTTGTTTAAATTGAATGCAAGATCAACTCTTTGACCTGGACGGTAAGTTGAGCGAGCATCTACTTTAGAGATAAACTCAGTATCACCCACAACTGTATATAACATGGTTTCTGCACCTAATAATTCTGAAACGACTACTTCTGCATTTACGACAGAATCTGGTTGTGCTTCTAGAGCGATTGGCTCTGTATGAATATCTTCTGGACGAATACCGAAAACAAGTTTTTTACCTTCGTAACCTTTTTCTTTCAAGACTTTATTGCGTCCTTCTGGTAGTAAAAGGTTAAGGCCATGTTCATTTGTAATACGGCCATCTTTTAATGTAACGTTAAAGAAGTTCATAGCAGGAGAACCAATGAAACCAGCGACAAACACGTTATTTGGAGTGTCGTAAACTTCTTTTGGAGAACCGATTTGTTGTACAAAACCGTCTTTCATAATAACAATGCGGTCAGCCATAGTCATCGCTTCTGTTTGGTCATGGGTAACGTAAATCGTTGTTGTCTCTAAGCGTTGGTGTAATTTAGCAATTTCAGCACGCATCGCTACACGCAATTTAGCATCTAAGTTTGATAAAGGCTCATCCATTAAGAACACTTTTGCGTCACGTACAATCGCACGACCTAATGCCACACGTTGACGTTGTCCACCAGAAAGCGCTGCAGGCTTACGGTCTAGGTATTCTGTTAAACCTAAGATTTGAGCCGCATTTTCAACACGCTCTTTAATTTCATCTTTTGGATATTTACGAAGTTTTAAACCAAACGCCATGTTATCATAAACGGTCATGTGAGGATATAGCGCATAGTTTTGGAAAACCATCGCAATGTCACGGTCTTTTGGTGCAACTTCGTTCATTAAAGTATCACCAATCCAAAGTTCTCCTTCAGAAATATCTTCTAAACCGGCCACCATTCTAAGTGTTGTAGATTTACCACAACCAGAAGGGCCAACGAACACGATAAATTCGCGATCTTTAATATCTAAGTTAAAATCAGTGACTGAATAAAAGTCATTACCGTCGTATTTTTTATGAATGTGTTTTAAAGCTATATCTACCATGTGTTTTCACGCTCGCTTTTCTAATTTTCTTTACAAACCAAGTATAAATGAAAGCGGTATTATTTAACAATGTGATTGTGCACAATGATTTCGTCTTTTTTTTCGTCAATCTGACAAGTATGGTACAATGAAAAGAAAAAAGGAGCCGACTATTATGAAAATCGCCTTAATTGCACACGACCGTAAAAAAACGGAAATGGTGCGCCTTGTTAAAGCTTATCAGCCGATATTTGAAAAGCATGAACTATTTGCGACGGGAACGACTGGTGGTAGAATTGCTGACGAAACGGGTTTGCCTGTTCATCGTTTTAACTCAGGACCTTTAGGTGGCGACCAACAGATTGGTGCTAAAGTATCAGAGAATGAAATGGATATGGTGATTTTTTTGCGTGATCCATTGACGGCACAACCACACGAACCAGATGTCAGTGCGTTAATTCGCTTATGCGATGTTTATGAAGTACCGCTTGCGACCAATAGTGGAACGGCAGAAGTATTAATTCGTGGATTGGAAAAACATTTACTTGATTTTAGATATGTCGCAGAAGAACCGCATTTATAAGTCCATCGTTTCATTTTTAAAAGTAGTGTGGTAAGATGATATCGGTAGAAATACCAAAAATACAGAGTAGAAAATAAAGCGTTAAGTGCCGACGGGATGGGATGTTGCCTGTTGGACGAAGAATTTATTTCGCGATTTTATTTTCGCATTCGCTGCATTACTATGTAGCAACTCTATCAAAGGAGTGCTTCAAAATGAAACAACATTTACAAAGTAAACAAATTGCCTTGATGGGTATGCTTATGGCGTTACAATTAATTGTGACGCGCTTTTTAGCATTGGAAACGCCGATTGTACGCATTAGCTTTTTGTTTATACCGACTGTCATAATGGCGATGATTTTTGGTCCTTGGTTGACAGGAATCGGGAGTACCTTATCAGATTTTATCGGCATATTCTTATTTCCAAAGTCTGCTCCATACTTTCCGGGATTTTCACTATCAGCTTTTTTAACCGGAGTCATTTATGGACATTTCTTTTATCGAAAGGAAATCACGTTGAAAAGAGTGATTATTGCTAACGTTCTTGTCACGTTTATTATCGATTTAGGACTTAACACACTTTGGCTCTATATGATTATGAATAAAGGAATGTGGGCGTTACTCCCCACCCGATTAGTAACAAATGGTATCATGTTACCGATTCGAATTATTGTAATATATAGTATGGGTCAAAAGAATGTTTTGACTCAGAAGATTAATCAATATGTTATAAAATAAGTAACCAAAGGATTAACATCCCAAATCCTTTTCAAGCCTTAGCGAGAGCTAGGGCTTTTTATATAAGCAAAAAGAGAGAAACGGTTGAATAATCATATGAATTTCGATAGAATGAAAAGGGACTATATTAAAAAGGAAGGATTGTGAGATAGTGTGACAGACCAACGGTTAGAAACGGTATATAAAGCTCTTTATCAAATGGCTAAGCAAACGGCTAAGCGTGAGCACGTTTCTTTTTTTGAATCATTAGTGCAAGTTGGAAATAAAATTCTCGATGTTCGAGAAGAAGCAACGCTAACTGACAATCAACAAGAACTTTCAAAAGAGACATTAGATTTTCTTTCGTTAGTACAATCGTCGGAATTAAAAGCAGAAGAATGGCGGAAAGTATGGCAGTGGACGCTTTTAAAAGGCTTGACGGAAGAGCCATTACAAGCGAACCATCAACTAACACCTGATGCCATCGGATATTTTATCGGCTTTTTAGTGGAGAAGTTACTTGGCAATGACAAGACGTCTGTTGCGATTATGGATCCTGCCGTTGGAACGGGTAATTTACTATTAGCCGTCATGAATAGTTTGGCTGAACAGAAAAATCAGGTAGTTGGATTTGGAGTAGAAGTAGACGATACGCTTATCGCGTTGGCTGCTATTATCTCCAACTTATCTCAAAACTCTGTAACTCTTTATCATCAGGATGCTATGAGACCGTTACTTCTTGACCCAGTAGATATTGCGGTGGGTGATTTGCCGATTGGCTACTATCCGGACGATGAACGGGCGGCAGCGTTTGAGATGAGTATGGAGGAAGGGCACACCTATGCTCATCATTTATTAATCGAGCAGAGTATGAATCATGTGAAAGAAGCAGGGTTTGGTTTGTTCTTAGTGCCACGAGCGTTTTTATCCATGCCACAAAGTCACAAATTTAAGGAATGGATTCAACGTTCAGTTTATTTACAAGCGATTATCGCGTTACCCCAAAACCTCTTTAAAAATGAAGCTTCAGAGAAGTCCATTATCATTCTTCAAAATAAAGGGGCACAGAGTAAACAAGCAGAAGTCTTAGCTGCTTCATTAACATCATTACAGGATATCACTGCTTTAAGTCGATTTTTTGATGAATTTGATGCTTGGCAGATGAATAATTTAAAATAAAAGGAGAATATTTATGTCTAAAACAATTGCAATTAATGCAGGTAGTTCTAGTTTAAAATGGCAAATCTTTGAAATGCCAGAAGAAACAGTTATCGCGAAAGGTATCGTTGAAAGAATTGGTTTAAATGACTCAATCTTTACTATTTCTTACGGAGAAGGCGAAAAATTCCATAATGTCTTAGATATTCCAGATCATGAATTTGCTGTGAATATGTTATTAGACAAGTTAACTGAGCTAAACATTGTGTCATCTTTAGAAGAAATTGAAGGTGCTGGACATCGCGTGGTAGCTGGGGGAGAATACTTTAAAGAATCAGCATTAGTGACAGCAGATGCCTTAGCGAAAATTGAAGAATTAGGAGAATTTGCACCACTTCATAACCCAGCAGAAGCGAAAGTGATTCGTGTTTTTGAAAAATTATTACCACACACAGTGAATGTGGCAGTTTTTGATACATCATTCCACACGACAATGCCTGCTGAAAACTATTTATATAGTATCCCAATGGAATATTATGAAAAACATAAAGCACGTAAATACGGTGCACATGGTACAAGTCATCGTTATGTTTCAGAGCGTGCAGCAGAAATGTTAGGCAAACCAATTGAAGAAACTAAGATTATCACTTGTCACTTAGGTAATGGTGCTTCTATTACGGCAGTTGAAGGTGGTAAATCAATCGATACTTCTATGGGATTCACACCGTTAGCGGGTGTTACTATGGGGACACGTTCGGGTGATATTGATGCGTCAATCTTACCATACATCATGAAAAAAGAAGGTATGACGGATATCAACGAAATGGTTGATATTTTAAATAAAAAATCAGGACTACTTGGTTTATCAGGCATTTCAAGTGATATGCGTGATGTTCAAGCATCTGATACAGAGAATGCTAAGACGGCTCTAGCTATTTTTATTAACCGTGTTCAAAAGTATATTGGTAGTTATGTTGCCGTTATGAATGGTGTCGACGCTATCGTCTTTACAGCTGGAATTGGCGAAAATGCGATTGAATTACGTCGTGACATTATTAATGGCATGACATGGTTTGGTTGTGAAATTGATGACGAGAAAAACAATATCCGTGGAGAAGAACGTGTGATTTCTACTGATGATTCTTCGGTTAAGGTGTTATTAGTGCCGACAGACGAAGAAGTAATGATTGCTCGTGACGTAGAAGCTTTAAAATAATCGGCTCTATAATTTAAAGGACTGATGAATCAAAAAAATGATTCGTCAGCCCTTTTTTAATTTTCTTAATTTTAGGTATTAAAAAGCATACCGTTCTCCTATATGATTAATTTACCACAAAAAAACAAACGGGAGGCGATATGCTCATGTCTAATGATATCAAAAAATTACTACGAATCATAGAGCCAAATTTAATCACATCTGACATTTCTTACGAAATGGTAAAAGGACAACAAACATGTGTGGTGAACGCTACTTTTTCACCCCCTCTAACACCTTGTCATCATTGTGGTTCAACGGTGTATAACGAAAGTGGGAAACAAGTAGTCGTAAGAAATGGTAAGAAAAAAGCGGTCGTGCGCTTTGATCAATTTAATCATTTGCCTTTAATTATGAACGTCGCAAAACAACGCTATACCTGTAAAAATTGTGCTCATCATTGGACCGCTACCCCTTATTTTGTCGAGAAAGGACACTCTATTTCAAGAC
>NZ_NGJW01000012.1 GCF_003987555.1 Vagococcus lutrae
CGTTCACCACACATGTTTGTTGTCCTTTTACCATTTCGTAAGAAATGTCAGATGTGATTAAATTTGGCTCTATGATTCGTAGTAATTTTTTGATATCATTAGACATGAGCATATCGCCTCCCGTTTGGTTTTTTGTCGTAAATTAATCATATAGGAGAACGGTATGCTTTTTAATACCTAAAATTAAAAAAATTAAAAAAAGGGCTGATGAATCATTTATTTGATTCATCAGTCCTTTAAATTATAGAGCCGATTAAAAAAAGCTGACCTATATAGGTCAGCTTTTTATGATAGTAACGATTTAACGATTTGATTGACTTGATTGCCATCCGCTTTACCTTTGACTTTGGGCATTAGAATTCCCATCAATTTTCCAAACTCTTTCATTGATGTGATATTCGCTTCCTTCATCGTTTTCTCAATCATCTCAGTTAATTCTTCCTCAGATAATTGTTCTGGTAAGTAACGTTCGACAATGGAAAGCTCATGATGACCTTTTTCTACTAAATCATCTCTTCCCGCTGCTTCAAATTCTTTTAAAGAATCGCGACGTTGTTTCGCTTCTTTAATGACAATTGCAAGTTCTTCCTCTTCCGTTAATTCACGTCCAGATTCAATCCCTGCATTTTGAATAGCAGCTTTCATTAAGCGTAACACGCCTAATGTCTCTTTATCTTTCTCACGCATCGCTTGTTTAATATCATTATTTAAAATGGCTAATAAAGTCATCTTAATCAGCTCCGTTTTGGAAAATTAGAATTTCTTACGTTTTCTAGCTGCTTCTGATTTCTTTTTACGCTTTACGCTTGGCTTTTCGTAATATTCACGTTTACGGTATTCTTGCAATGTACCAGTTTTTGAAACGGAACGTTTGAAGCGACGAAGAGCGTCATCAAGAGATTCATTTTTCTTAACTACTGTTTTTGACATGTAAATTCCCTCCCCCCGAGCTTAAAAAGTAACCGTTTTTCAATAACATCCAAAAGACACTAAAAAACTGTCCTTCTGATATTATAACGAATGACAATTTTTTCGTCAACTTTTTCTCTAAATTTTCTCTTTTTTCATACAATTCGCACATTTCCCAAATATCTCAAAACGATGCCCTTCAATTTCAACATCTTTTAATTGCTCTTCGAAAAAAGTCATGGGACACATCTCGAGCGCTTGTGTGGCACCGCAATAAGTACAGATGAAATGATGATGATGAACGTGACCGTGTCCGCAGTGAAAGCGATATTTTTTCTCACCATCAAACTCTGTTTCTTCTAAAATATTCAATTCACTAAAATCGCTTAAGTTACGATAAATGGTATCATAACTAATTCCTGCATACTTCGCAGACATAAAATCATAGACTTCTTTTGGTGCAATATACTTATCTTCTTTTTCTAAAAAAGATAAAATTTCTTCTCGTCTTTTCGTATATTTATAGCCAGATTCTTTTAAAATCTCTAACGCTTGATTAATTCTTTTTTCACTCATTTTTATCAGTCCTTTACTTTTCAAATATATGCTATAATAATCTATAAGGAAAATCAAGAAGGGACGTCCTATATGACAGATAAATGTTATTATATTTATATTATTTCAGACTCTGCCGGTGAAACGGCCTCTAAACTCGCTCAAGCTGCCATGTCACAATATGCTACTGTCAATGTCGCATTAGTAAGAAAAACCTTTGTATCTGAAAAGAAAGATTTAGTCGAGGCGTTAGAACGAGCAAAAGCTTGCAACGCGATTATCATTCACACGATGATTTCCCCTGAGTTTGTGCAATTTGCCAATCAGTATTGTCAAGAAAATGACTTGTTTTGTATGGATATTTTATCACCCGTCGTTAACGAACTCTCTAAACGTTCTGGTATCGACCCAACTCGCTTACCTGGAGCCATGCATTCACTGAATCAAGAATATTTCAATCGTATTGCTGCAATGGAATTTGCGGTAAAATATGATGACGGAAAAGACCCGAAAGGCTTTTTGGAAGCGGATATTGTTTTACTTGGAGTCTCACGTACGTCAAAAACACCGCTCAGTTTATTTTTAGCAAATAAAAACCTTAAAGTGGCGAACTTACCTTTAATTCCTCAAGCTCATATCCCAAAAGAGCTTTGGGAAGTCAACCCTAAAAAAATCGTTGGACTAACCAACAATCCGGAAATCTTAAATAAAATTAGACAGGAACGCATGAAAGCATACGGTTTAAATCCAAATACTGCCTACTCTGATATTAATAAGATTAATGAAGAACTTGCTTTCGCCAACAAACTTTATGAAAAACTAGGCTGTTTAGTGATTAATGTCGCAGATTTATCTATTGAAGAAACAGCTTCTATTATTTTACAAGAGCTAAACTTAGAAGAATATACTTATCATGGTTAAAAATCAAAACGGTGCTGACACTTCTTTCCGATAGACGTCAGCACCGCTTTTTTTATTTTTTTAAAAGAAATTCAATAAATCTATTTTTGTTAAAGCAGCTTTTTCACTTTCATTAAAAAAGTATTTAATTCTTCCTTGCTCCAACACTAACAATTTATTACCGTAAGTTAACGCGTCTTCCATTTTGTGCGTAATCATTAAGGCGGTTAAGTTTTTTTCTTTTACTTTTTCTGCTGTTAAATGCATCAGACGGTCCGCTGTTTTAGGGTCCAGCGCCGCTGTATGCTCATCTAGTAGCAATAAAGACGGATTGCCTAATGTCGCCATAATTAAGCTCAGTGACTGTCTCTGACCGCCTGACAAGGCTCCTGTTGGCTGTAAAAGATGCTTTTCTAGTCCATTACCCAATTCCTTCGTTAAGTCTTCAAAATAAGGAAGAGAGGCCTCTAATCGACGAGGTAATAATCGTCGTTTCTCGCCACGTTTCATTGCTAGTAATAGATTTTCAGCGACGGTCATTCTTGGGGCTGTTCCTAACTTCGGATCTTGAAACACTCGTGCAATCACACGTGCACGTCGTTCTTCTTTCATCATAGTGACATCGGTTCCGTTCACTTCTATATAACCAGATGAAGGAAGCATCGTCCCTGATATAAGATTAAATAACGTCGACTTACCCGCGCCATTCCCTCCGAGTACGGTCACAAAATCGCCTTGATTAAGTGATAAATCTAACTGTTTGATTAACTCTCGCTCTTCTTGATTGCCTGTGATTATTTTTTTTGATAATTGTTCAATACGCAGTACTTCCTTCATGATACTCGCTCCTTTTTAGGCATTTTCATTTGACCTTTTAATCTCGGTAAAATTAGACATCCTGCTAAAATGAGAGATGAAAATATTTTCAAGTAACTGGTGTCGACACCCAACTTTATGACAACTAAAATTAATAATTGATAGACGACACTTCCAACGACGATGGCAATTAATCGCTCGAGTAGTAGCAATTCACCAAAAAGAACCTCCCCTATAATAATCGAGGATAATCCTATAACAATAATACCTATCCCTTTGTTAATATCTGCATTGCCGTCATTTTGAGCAACTAAGGAACCGGACAATGCGATAATCCCGTTTGATACCGACAGCCCTAATAACTTCATGCGGTCAGTCGAAATCCCTAAAGAACGTGCCATGACCTCATTATCACCTGTTGCAATATAACTCTGCCCTAACGACGTATGTAAAAAATAGATTAAACCCACAACTAACAACACACACGTTAGGATTCCGATAATTAACGTATCGTAATGCGCTGGCAACCAAGAAAACGTCACATAAGCATTCAAACGCTTTTGATTTAATAACGTTAAATTCGACCGCTTCATCACATATAACATAACCGAGTTCAATCCTGTCATCACTAAAATTCCCGATAAAACAACAGGTATTTTCCCTTTCGTATAAAGTAGACCCGTCACTAACCCTGCCAGCATACCAGCTAACATCCCCGCGATGGTTGCCAATATAGGTGAAACTTGATGAGTTAAAAGCGTCACTGTGACCGCCCCGCCTAATGGAAAAGAACCTTCCGCCGTCATATCGGGGAAATTTAAAATTCGATATGTCATAAAAATACCTAAACCTAGAATCCCTAGCAAAAATCCTTGTCCTAATGTGACTGTTAACATCATTTCATCATCATCTCCACTTCTTTTGGTACAGTGATTCCTAAACTGTCCAGTTGTTCTTCATTCACAATTAAATCGCCTTCTGAAAAGACATAGATTGGCATATCACCTGGGTTTTTGTTTTTCAAGATGATATCAGCCGCCATGCGTCCCGTTTGTACGCCTAAATCTGTTTGATTAATACCAATTGTGGCCACGCCACCTTCTTCTACCATCGAAGCAACAGAAGGGATAATCGGAACGTGCGCTTGGGTCGCAATTTGAGCGACCGCGGACATGTTATTAGCAATAGTATTATCTGTAGGAATATACAATGTATCGATTTCTCGCACCATATTTGAAACGATGCTATTGATTTCATTACTAGAAGGAACGACATAGCGTTTCGTTGTCAAACCTCGCTCTTTAGCGGCTGCTTCCGCACGCTCTGCTTGGACGATGGCATTGTCTTCTGCCGACGAAATCAGTATCCCTACGCGTTGAGTCGCGGGTAATAATAACTTTAACAAATCAAACTGTGCTTCTATGGGAGACTGATCACTTACACCTGTAATATTGCCGCCAGGATGTTCATTACTTGAGACTAAGCCTGCATTTTCAGGGTCGGTAATCGCTCCAAGTACAATGGGAATCTCTTGCGTTGCATTCGCCAACGCTTGAGCAGCAGGTGTCGCAATACCTATTAAAACATCTGGTTTTTCACTAATTAATTGTTGTGACATCATATTTAACTTGCTTTGATCTCCTTGACCATTTTGGAAAACAACCTTTAAATTCTTCCCTTCCTCTAATCCCTGTTCTTTTAAACCAGTTAAAATCCCTTGATAGATTTCATCTAGCGAAGGATGACTAATATATTGCAAAACCCCGACTGTCATGCTGTTGCTACGATTTTCTTGTTGCTTCTCAACCGTCATCGTTATGATCGGATAAAGAATCATTAAACCAATTATCATTAAGCTTATTTTAAGTTTACGTGAATACATTATCTTACGTCCTCTCTTGGATTATGTTTTTTTGAATAAAAAAAGACAACTCCCCTATACAGGAAGTTGTCAAAAAGTGCGACAAAAAATCCTGCATAAACACTATGGTCTATGCAGGACTGCTCTTTTAAAACCCGCATAGATACAAATTAGAGAGCTCTCTAAAGTTGTATCTATGCTCCTATTTGGAAACATACATACAACTATCTACGCCAGTTTTGCCACGCCATATTCAATTCTGGTAACGCACGTGTCTTCGTTTGATAGTCTTTCATGTTGTCTCCTCCGTTCTTCTTATTTCATTAAGTGTATCACTATCTGATTATTTGTCAATATCCTTAAGGTCGATTGGTCAAACTTTCAAGATAATCTACAAAATACATCTCGATTTCTGTCTTATCCTTAAATTTAACTCGCTTTGTTTCTTTGTGATTCGTATATTGAATCAACGTAATATCCGCTTGTAACTGGTAATCTTTTTTTACTTCTTTTTTATCATAAAATATAGGATAAACATATAAAACCGTTGGAAAGAGCTTTAATTGATCTGGGTCAGTTAAAACAGATTCTAGCTCAGGAACAAACGGCGAGGCTGGATCATAAATGAGAACTGTCACCTCATTTTTCTCTTGAATGAGTGTGGCTAGACCATCTTGGGGGACTCGTTTTATCTCATCACCATTGTAGAAACTATTAGCGACAACCGAAGCAATTTGCTTTTCACGAATACGATGATTAATCTTCGGCAAGGTTAGTACACTTATTAGTAATAGTACAACTAGTGTCAACCCAGATAATATCATTAGTTTATGTGTTTTTGTTAAGCGACTTAATTGATGTTCGAGTTGCTCGATTCCAAACTTTTTTTGTTGTTTTTCTTCTTCCATAAATAGACTCCTTAACGTTTCTAATAATAGTATATCATTCTTAATCTAAAAAGAAATAGCTTTTATTGCCATTGGACATTTTAAGCTTTTCACGGTATATTAGACACAGTTTATAGCCCAAAAGGAGGGATTATATGTCATTTGACGGTTATTTTACACATGCTATGGTTATGGAACTTAACCAAGCTTTAAGTGGTGGTCGTTTATCTAAAATTCACCAACCTTATGATAATGAAGTCGTTTTAGTCATCCGACATCAAGGTAAAAATCATCGTCTACTATTATCTTCTCACCCCTCATACGGACGGATTCAGCTAACTGAGATACCTTACGAAAATCCGGCAACACCGCCTAACTTTTGTATGACATTACGTAAGCATTTAGAAAATGGGATTATTGAAAAAATAGAACAAATTCAAAATGACCGCATTGTCCAAATTAGCTTTACCAAACGTAATGAGTTAGGAGATTTAGAAGACTTACGACTCATAATAGAAATCATGGGTCGTCATAGTAATATTATTTTAATCAATCAAGAAAGTCAAAAAATTATCGATTGCATTAAGCATGTTGGCTCTTCTCAAAATAGCTATCGTTTGTTGTTGCCTGGAGCTCTTTATCGCCAACCGCCACAACAAGCGAAAAAAAATCCATGGGAAATTGACGATGTCTCTTTATTTCACCTGTTAAATGCTGAAGAACTTTCCGCTGTTTACTTGCAAGAAACGTTTCAAGGACTTAGCTTCTTAACAGCTCAAGAGCTCACCTATCGTTTGTCTTCAATGCCAAATGATAAGATGAAAGCATGGCATGACTTTTTTATCACGTCATTAGACGCTTACCAACCAGCTCACTATCTCATAGACAATAAAGAATACTTTACTGCCATTCGCTATTATTCTTTACAGAAAGAACCGACTATTTATGACACTTTAAGTGCTTTGTTAGACGTTTATTATCAGGATAAAGCAAACCGCGACCGCGTCAAACAACAATCACAAGCGTTAGAAAAAAGATTGACGAATGATATCAAACGATTACGTAAAAAGCTAAAAAGTCTAAATAAAGACATGCAAGCGACGCATAAAAAAGAAGAGATGCAGCGAAAAGGCGAGTTGTTGACCACTTATTTACACCTTGTTCAACCGGGAATGAGTGAACTTGAAGTCACTGACTACTACACAAACGAGCCACTCGTTATTTCACTCAATCCACAACGTACGCCGGCTGAAAATGCCCAGTCTTACTTTAAACGTTATAATAAGTATAAAACAGGGGCCGTCGAGATTGCTAAACAACTTGAAGCTACTCAACAAGAAATCGATTATATCGAAAGCGTTCTTTCTCAATTAGAACTCGCACAGCCGCAAGATGTCCCATTGATTAAAGAAGAGTTAATCGAAAGTGGCTATCTCAAACGAAAAAAAGAAAAAGGCAAGCCGAAAAAATTGCCACGTTTTATCGAATTAACTGCTACCGATGGCACGCCTATTTTAATCGGACGTAACAATCTACAAAATGATGAACTGACAACTAAGGTCGCTCATAAAAATCATATTTGGCTGCATGCTAAGGATATTCCCGGTTCGCATGTCATTATTAAAGACAGCAATCCAAGTGACCAGACGTTAAGTGAAGCTGCTTCTCTTGCCGCTTATCACTCTAAATACCGGCTTTCCAATAACGTTCCAGTCGACTATGTTCAAGTGAAACATGTCAAGAAACCCAAAGGCGCTAAACCCGGTTTTGTCATATATGAAAATCAAAAAACACTTTATGTCACACCGAAAAGTCATATTTAAATAAAAAAGCTCTTGCAGATGCAAGAGCTTTTAATAATATTTTTCAACTTTTTTATTCACAAAAATCGCATTGACTAATGACATAATTAAAGCAATGAGAAACGCTGCACCAAAACTTGAAAAAGCAAAATGCTGTTTTCCTATCAAGGCGGATGTCATAGTTAGCATCATCCCATTTATAACTAAGCTAAATAATCCAAATGTTAAAATCGTAATTGGTAGGCTGAAAAAATGTAGCACAGGCTTCACTAATGTATTCAAAATAGATAGAACGAAACTAGCCATTAGTGCCACAAAAACACTGTCAACATACATCATATTTGGAAACATATAAGCTAATGCTACTAGCGTTAATGTATTAATCAATAAACGCTGCCAATAAGTCATTAAAAATCACTCCACTCATCTTCGTCATCATCTACTTTTGTTGCTTGCTTACGCTCATTACCCGGTCTGCGATTCATCCCGTCACCGTAGTAATTACCATAATAATTTTTTCTTGTTTGATGTTGGGCAGGTTGAGATGGAACAATAATCGCCAATAAGATGTATAAAAAGAAGCCAGGAAATCCTGCAGTAAAGAAACTTAATGCGAGATACACAATACGGACAATCGTTGGATCAATTCCGAAAAACTCACCAATTCCCCCTAAAACACCACTCACAACAATATTTGAATTTGACTTTGTTAATTTTTTCTTCATACGACTCTCCTCCTATATTAACGTATATCCGCTACGCTTGTCTACTCTTTACTAGTCGGCATCCTTTAGTAAAACATTACCTGTCGTTGTTGATAATTTGATGTAGACCGTATCTTCCGGATGATATCTTCTAAATTGTAACATACGATTCGTTTTTTCAGTTTTTTCACGAATCACTTCAAACTCTGATAAACGATTTTTAATGGCACCTAGACTTGTTTTAGCTAAGCCTTCTATGCCTTGCGTTTGAGGTAAAGCCACTTTGATATCACCATTGACCACTTTTGCATCTAAGTTTTTCATTGAATCATCCACCGCCGTCACGCGAATATCGCCGTTAACATTTCCAACAGAAATATTTTGTAACGCGGCTTTTAGAATAAAATCCCCATTCACTGATGTGCCAATAAAATCTAACACAGAGGCATTTTTAACAGTAACATCGCCATTGACACCTTCTGCTTCTAACATCGTAGCCGTAAACCCATCAATCATTAAATCACCGTTTGTACTCTTTAGGTACGTGTCTTTAGCCTCTAAATCAAACACATTAATATCGCCATTTAAGATTTTAGCTGACACATGATCGTAACTACGTGCTGGTAAATAAAAGATTAACTCCGCTTTAATCCGCTTATTAGGAATTTGAAAAGAAATACGCTCTTCATCTACTTCAATTTCACTTCTTTCAAGAAATGCTTCAAATGGCGTATCTGCTTCCATTTTACCATATAGTTTAATCTGACTGACAACTTTTATATCCTCTGAATCCCATTGACGAAACTCAATAAGACCGTTAGCAACTTTTACATCAATAATACTTGCCGAACATGCTGGATAATAAAACTCATGCTCAAATGTACTCATCGCCATGCCGGGCACTTTAATATTAACATCTTTCCAGTCAACATGATCATTAACCGTATTCGTTACCGTCTTCATTGTTTCTTTCATTAATTTGCTAAATTGATTGCCTGCTTGGTTCATTTTCTTACCGAACTTTTCGCCTGCTTTTTCCATTTTATCACCTAAATCGGTCAGCGTTTGTTCCCAGTCGTCTGGTAATTGAAAACGCATGTCCTCTTCTTCGTGTAGTTCACGTTTAGATGTTTTGACTTCTTTTAGACGCGCCTCTAACTCTAGGACTTCTTCTTCCATAGCGACACGTTGTTTCTTCAACTCGCCTAGCTTCGTTTCATAATGAACGCGCTCTTCTCTTTTTTCAGGCGCTAACTCATCTAATTCTTCTAAAGTGTTGATAATCATTATTTGTTCTTCCAACATATTGATTTCACTTGTCACATCTTCTATCTCAGCATTTACCACATCAAGCTTTGAAGAGGTTTGATTTAACTCCGTTGCTAAATCGTCTAACAATTGCTCTAGCTTTGCTTGCTCTTCATTTTCTTCTTTGCTAACTTCATCGGACTCTTCTGTTTGCTTATTCAAATGATGTTGTTTGACATCTGACGCTTCCTGTTCAATAATACTTTCATCTTTTGCAATAGCCATATTTTCAAGTAATACTAATGCTTCATCTGTTGTAATTACACCTTTTTTGACTAATTCTAATACGCGATCTCGTTCTTTCATCTTGATAGCCTCCTTAGCTAAACTTTCCTTCGATCAGCTTGTATCTCTATTATGCCTTTTTTTATCACACCTGTCATAGGTCTTGAGATGGATTTCTCTATCAATGCCAAGTCGCAATTCTAATTAAAAAAGCGAACCGTAATATACGGCTCGCTTTTCATACTATTTTTCTAAATCGATTCACGATTAGAGTTTAATTCATATATTTTTCCAGTTTTTAAGTAAACAATCCATTCACAGATATTGGTTACATAGTCACCAATACGCTCTAGATAACCTGCTACTTGCAAATAGTCGGTGCCTCCAATAACTGTTTGAGGGTTCTCTTGCATTTCCTTAATTGACATGTCATAAATCTCATGGAAGTAGCGATTAACAACGTTATCTCGATTCGCAATTTCTTTCGCTTTTTCAGCATCTTCTTCTATATAAGCCTTCAAGACATCATCCATCATCTCTTTGACAGCGTCACTCATCTCAGATATTTTTTCCTCTACTTCTAAAATACGTGCATTTCCTTTTACCCTAATAGTAGATTTAGAAATCGAAACCGCATGGTCGCCAATACGTTCTAAATCAGAGATAGCTTTCATGACCGTGACGATAATCCGTAGGTCAGTGGTAACAGGTTGTTGTAAAGCAATCATTTCCAAGCTTTTCTTTTCTAGTTTTAATTCTAATTCATTAATATCGCTATCTTCTTCAATCACAGATACAGCCATTTCTTTATCATGCTTGATAAAAGCCTTCACTGACTTATAGACAGCGGCACTGACCATTTTCCCCATTTCATGAAATTGTAAATGGAGCTTGTGTAAATCCTCTTCAAATTGTGAACGTAACATCGCATTCAACCCTTTCTAGTCTTTATTAACCAAACTTTCCACTAATATAATCTTCTGTTTCTTGACGATCTGGCGTTAAGAATATTTTCTTCGTTTTGTTATATTCAATTAAATCGCCATTTAAGAAAAATGCTGTTTTATCTGATATTCTGGAAGCCTGTTGCATATTATGGGTGACCATAATCATCGTGTACTTATCTTTTAATTCAAATAACATATTCTCAATTTTACCACTTGATACTGGGTCTAGCGCACTGGTTGGCTCATCTAGTAATATCACTTCTGGTTTTACCGCTAGAACGCGCGCGATACAGACACGCTGTTGTTGTCCACCAGAAAGCGCCAAAGCACTTTTATCCAGTTTATCTTTTACATCATCCCAGACTGCCGCTGCTCGTAAACTTTCCTCGACAATTTGGTCTAGCTCTTGTTTCGGGGGTGTGTTTTCTAAACGTAAACCATAAACGACATTCTCATAGACGGAAAAAGGAAAAGGATTCGGTTGTTGAAAAACCATTCCGATTTTTTTTCTCAAGTTAACAGTATCCGTCTTGGGACTGTATATATTTTCTCCTTTAAACATGACGTTTCCAGTAATCGTGACATCTGGTATCAAGTCATTCATGCGGTTAAGCGTCCGTAAAAAAGTGGACTTGCCACAACCAGAAGGACCAATTAACGCCGTGATTTCACCTTGCGTAAAGGACATATTGATTCCTTTTAGTGCTTCTTTTTTACCATAATACAAATGCAAATCTTTCGACTCTAACATGTCTTTCCTCCTTAACCGAAGTGTCCTGATACATAATCTTCTGTCGCTTTAATCTTCGGACGGGTAAAGATTTTCTTCGTCCGATCATATTCAATAACATTTCCTAAATAGAAGAAAGCCGTATAATCACTAATACGTGCCGCCTGTTGCATGTTATGGGTCACAATAATAATCGTATAATCTTCTTTTAAGTTAATCAGTGTTTCTTCCACTTTACTTGTCGAAATGGGGTCTAATGCACTTGCCGGTTCATCTAGTAATAGAATATCTGGTTTCATTGCAATCGCACGTGCGATACATAGACGTTGTTGTTGCCCGCCTGATAAGGCATGCGCACTTTTATTTAAGTTATCTTTTACTTGATCCCACAAAGCTGCTTGTTTTAGACTTGTTTCAACAATTTCATCGAGATAGTGTTTATCTTTTTCACCATGTTGTTTTAAAGCAAATGTAATATTGTCATAGATAGACTTACTAAACGGATTTGGTCGCTGAAAAACCATCCCGATATGTTTTCTCATTTCATAAACGTCGACTTTCGATGAGTTAATATCTGTATGTTGATACATAATTTTACCCGTTACTTTAGTATTGGCAATTTCATCGTTCATTCGATTTAACGAACGTAGATATGTTGATTTTCCACAACCTGAAGGGCCGATAAGTGACGTAATTTTGTTTTTTTCAAATTCAAGGGAGACCCCTTTTATCGCTTCATTCTGACCATACCAGACATGAATATCATCTGTACTAATCGCGATTTCTTTATCTTGTAAGGACACCACATGACGCGATGTCAAATCATAATTTTCCATGAATTTACTCCTTTATGCCGATGTTATCCGTTTATGGATTCGTTTTCCAATGAAGCGTGCCAAAATATTAAATAGTAAGACGGCGATAATTAAGACTGCTGACGCACCGGCAGATACTTGTGGTCCGTCGGGCATATTCCCTTCACTGTTGACTTTCCAGATATGTACCGCTAACGTTTCTGCTTGGCGGAAGATATTGAGCGGACTTGAAATGCTTAATGGATTCCAATTAGTAAAATCTAAGGCTGGAGCACTTTGACCGGCTGTATAGATTAAAGCAGCTGCTTCCCCGAAAATACGTCCTGCACCTAAAATTACCCCTGTTAAAATGCCGGGTAAAGCTTCAGGAACAACAACACGTAATACCGTCTCCCAACGTGATAACCCTAATGCAAGACCAGCTTCACGTTGCGTAAAGTGAACGGCGTTTAGTGATTCTTCTACATTTCGTGTTAGCAAAGGTAAGTTGAAAAACGTTAAGGCTAATGCACCTGAAATAATCGAAAAGCCCATCTCTGCTTTCACAACAAATACTAGAAAGCCGAATAAACCAACGACAACTGACGGAAGTGAGCTTAAAATTTCAATGGACGTACGAATGACATCCGTAAACCAATTTTTACGGGCATATTCAGCCAAATAGATACCTGCCCCTAATGAAATAGGGATACTAATTAACATGGTAATAATCAACAGATAGAACGAGTTAAATAACTGAATCCCAATACCACCACCTGCTTGAAACGATTTAGCTGGCGTTGTTAAAAATTCCCATGAAATATGAGGAACTCCTCTAAATAAAATATATCCGATTAAACTGGCAAGAATCAGCACTATCAAACCGGAAACGGCATATAAAATACCTGTCCAAATTTTATCGACTTTTTTTGGATTCATTATTTGAAGGCTCCTTTCTTACCAATCAATCGAATGACAATATTAAAGAATAATGACATCAGTAATAATAACAAAGCTAGCGACCACAGTACGTTATTTTCCAACGTTCCCATAATCGTATTACCAATTCCCATTGTTAAAATACTTGTCAAAGTTGAAGCCGGACTTGTTAAATCTTGAGGCATGATTGCCGCATTACCAATAACCATTTGTACTGCTAGTGCTTCACCAAAAGCACGCGCCATTCCAAATACAACAGCTGTTAAGACCCCTGGAACAGCCGATCTTAAGACTACTTTATAAATCGTTTGCCATCTCGTTGCACCAAGTGCTAAAGAGGCTTCGCGATAATGTCTAGGAACAGCATTTAACGCATCAACTGTCATAGACGTAACGGTTGGTAAAATCATAACAAACAGAACAAAAGTCCCAGCTAAGATACCAAAACCACTACCGCCAAATGTATTACGTACAGCTGGCACGATAACAGTTAAGCCTACGAAACCATAGACAACTGAAGGTATCCCTACTAATAACTCGATAACAGGTTGCAAGATTTTCTTTCCTAATGTAGGAGAAATCTCGGTCATAAAGACAGCCGCTCCTATAGCAAACGGAGTCGCGACAATTGCGGATAGCAAGGTAACTAAAAATGACCCCATTATCATCGGCAGTGCGCCAACGAGTGGCTCCCCATTTTCCCCGACATTTCCAGGACTCCATGTTGTACCAAACAAAAAGTCAAACAGGTTGACGCCATCTTTAAAGAAAGTAGCTAGACCTTTACTGGCGACAAAATAAAAAATAGCGGCAACGACAACGACTATAAATAAAATACAAAGAAAACTAATGAATTTACCAATCTGCTCTAATTTGGCCTTTTTAGATTTTTTTTGTAACTGTTGCTGGATGTTCTCCAAAACAACTCCTCCTCATCTACATACATTTTAACGCGCATTAATCTCTGTGATGTTCCCCGCTGCATCACGTTCCACTTTCATCTCGGTCACTGGAATGTAGCCTAACTGTGGCACCATCTCTTTTTGAATATGATCCGACAACATATAATCTAGATATTCTTTTGTTAAGCCTTTTGGCTCGCCTAATGTGTACATGTGTTCATACGACCAAATTTTCCACTTGTTCGTCTTCACATGTTTGTCAAGCGGCTCTACACCGTCGACCTTTAACGCTTTGACCTCATCCGTCACATAAGAAAAAGCAACGTAGCTAATAGCGCCCGGTGTTGTCGCAACAATTTGTCGAACCATCCCAGTAGATTCTTGCTCTTGAGCAAGTTTTGATACTTCCCCATCTAAAACCCACTGTTCAAACGTATGTCGCGTACCACTTCCGCTTGCACGGTTGATTAAAACGATTGGCAAATCAGCCCCACCTAATTCTGACCAATTCGTAATTTTTCCTGTAAAGATATTTTTTAACTCCGTCATTGAAAGATTACTTAAGGATACTTCTTTATTAACAATCGGTGTAATGCCGACGACTGCTACTTTGTGATCGACCAGTTCGTCTGTTTTTAATCCTGATTTTTCTTCCGCAAACAAATCTGAATTCCCTATTTCAACCGCACCAGCTTGGACTTGACTCAGACCGGTACCACTTCCGCCACCTTGGACGTTGATAAATTTCCCTACATGTTCACTACTAAATTCTTCGCCTGCAGCAGCAGCTAAAGGTTGCATTGCTGAAGACCCAACGGCAGTGATTGATTCCCCATTATCGACTAAATCCCCACATCCAGTTAATAATGTTGACATGAGTATTACACTTGCCATACTTAAGATTTTTTTCACCGAAAAATCCTCCCTTATTTTCACAAGAATTACGTCTAAAAAAACCTAATTCTCTTTATTAAACATATAGGTTAGACTCAAAAAAATCAAGTCTTTTTCCTTGAATTTACAGTTTTTCAACTCTATTTACAGAAATCACTCTTTCATTCTTTTTTCACAAAAAAAACAGCCTATAAAAAACGGATTTTCTCCTCTTTTTATAGACTGCAAAACAAAGCATATTAAATTTTTAAGAAACGACGCATAGACATGATAGACCCGATTGAGCCAATTACCACTCCAATGACTCCCATTAAGATATTCATTCCTAAAACTAAGTCCTGAGCGGGTATCAGTGAAAACGATTGACTGAGTAAAATTTTACTTACAATCGAACTGACTTCTGGATAACCAAACGTCATCATAAGCATAGGAATAACAGCTCCTAAAAGGCCAATCCAAGCACCTTCTAAGAAGAATGGCCAACGAATAAATCCGTTCTTTGCTCCAACTAATTTCATAATCTGAATTTCGCGTTTTCTTGAAATGATAGTAATTCTGATTGTATTTGAGATTAGGAAAATAGCGACAAATATTAGCAAGGCTGTCGCAACAAGTCCCCATGTACGGATCCCTTTTGAGATTTTAAAAATCTTATCAGATGAAAGTCCGCCATAGTCGGCTTTATAAACGGCTGGTAACTTTTCAGCAATTTTTTGAACTTTTTTCGTGTCTTCTGGTTCTTTGGTACTGACAATAAACACGTCGTACAATGGATTGTCATCTTCATCAAATAATTTCCAAGAATCTCCATACTTTTCAATCAAGTTATTCAACTGCTCTTCTCGACCGGAAAATTTAACTTTTTCCACACTTGGAATTTTTTCTAATTCCGTTTTAAGTTGATCCATTTCCTCTTTTTCAGTGCCGTAATCAATGAATACTGAGATATCCACGGTTGATTCGATATCTTTAGCTATCTTTGCTACGTTTAAAATCACTGAAAGGAAAATACCAACTAAAATCAACGTCACCGTCACGGCACTCACAGAGGCTAACGTCATCCAACCATTACGTTTTAAACTTTTTAGGCTTTCACCTAGATGGCGGAAAAATGTTTTAATCATTATATCCATACTCTCCTTCCGCTTGGTCTCGAATAATTCGTCCATGCTCAATCGCAATCACGCGATGACGGATAGTATTCACAATCGTACTATTATGTGTGGCCATTACAACAGTTGTCCCTTGTGTATTGATTTTATCTAACAATTTCATAATTTCCCATGAGTTTTCTGGGTCTAAGTTTCCAGTTGGCTCATCTGCAATCAAAACTTTGGGCGTGTTAACGATAGCACGGGCAATTGCCACACGTTGCTGCTCTCCACCAGATAATTCGGCTGGGAAAACACGGACTTTGTGTTTTAAGCCAACAAGCTCTAATACTTCCATAACTCGACGTTTGATTTCACGTGGTCGTTTACCGATAACTTCCATCGCATACGCTACATTTTCATAAACTGTTTTTTGATATAAAAGTTTATAGTCTTGGAACACAATCCCTACTTCTCTTCTTAAAAGAGGGGTTTGTTTATTTTTAATTTTTAGCAAGTCATAGCCGCAAACATTTAAATAACCTTTTGTTGCTTTTTCTTCACGATACATCAATTTTATAAAGGTTGACTTCCCTGCACCACTTGGGCCAACAACGTAGACAAACTCGCCTTGGTCAATCGTGATACTAATATTACGAAGAGCCGTTGTGCCATTTGGATACTTCTTCGTAACGTTTTCCATTTCTATCATTAAGCATTCTCCTACCTTTTTTTGCAATACGCTACGCCTTATTATAACATTAGATGTGCGAAATATATCTTACATTACATTACAATTATATTTCAAAGATTATGATAATTGTTGACGTAGGTAGGCATCCATAAATTTATCTAAATCTCCATCCATAACAGATTGAACGTCACCGACTTCATAGTTTGTCCGGTGATCTTTAACCATAGAGTAAGGATGAAACACGTAAGAACGAATTTGTGAACTCCAACCAATCTCTTTTGTTTCACCACGAATTTCTGATGCTATCTCCGCCTTCTTATCCATTTCTAATTGATACAATTTCGCTTTTAACGTCGCCATCGCTTGTTCTCTATTTTGTAACTGAGAACGCTGAGCTTGACTAGCAACGACAATTCCGGTTGGTAAATGGGTAATCCGTACGGCAGATTCTGTTTTATTGACGTGCTGACCACCAGCACCACTCGCGCGATAGGTATCCACCTTTAAATCATCTGGTTTAATTTCTACCTCTACATCGTCCGTCAACTCTGGCATAACATTGATTGAACAAAAGGACGTATGGCGACGATTAGCTGTATCAAAAGGAGAAAGTCTGACGAGACGATGTACACCCGTCTCTGATTTTAAATAACCATACGCATTGTGTCCTTTAATTTGCAGCGTCACACTTTTTATGCCTGCTTCTTCTCCATCGTGATAATCTAAGTAGGTCACATCAAATCCTTTACTCGCACACCAACGCGTATACATTCTAAGTAACATCGAACCCCAGTCTTGAGATTCCGTTCCACCTGCCCCTGGATGTATTTCCATAATGGCATTGTTAGCGTCATAAGGTTCACTTAACAATTGTTCCAATTCGTACTGATTCATTTCCTCTTGATAAGTGGCTAAAGATTCTGTCAACTCTTTTTCAAGTTCCTCGTCAGGCTCTTCCACTACCATTTCATAAAGAACCATTAGCTCTTCCAAGTCTGTCGCAATCTTTTGAAATGATTGGAAACGAGCTTTAACATCGTTTAATTCTGATATAACCGTTTGTGCTTTTTGATTGTCATCCCAAAAATCCGCTTCGGTCATTTGATATTCTAAATTTGCAATGCGCTCTTCCATCTCTTCTAAGTCAAAGAGACCCCCTAAAGTCACTCACTTGTTGTTGATTTCTTTCTAATTGTTGTCTGATTTCACTTAATTCCATTTTTTCACTCCTAAAAATAAGCAAGGACTGGATTACTCCAGCCCTCGCTCGATTTGTTTTAGACTGGCTTACCATGACAGTTTTTATATTTCTTACCACTGCCACATGGACATAAGTCATTACGACCAACTTTTTCAACTCGAATAGGTTGTTGTTTTTCTGACCCTTTTACACCGTCAGCTGATTGCTCAGTCAGGTGAACGGCATCGCCTTGTGCGACTTGTTCACGTTGCACGTTTTGACGAATCTGAGCCTTCATGAATAGACGTGTTACGTCATAGTCAATCATAGCAACCATCGCATTAAACATTTCATATCCTTCTTGTTGATATTCAACAAGTGGGTTATTTTGTCCGTATGCTCGTAAACCAATAGATTCACGTAATTGATCCATCGCATCAATATGGTCAGTCCATTTTGTATCTACCACACGTAAGATTACAACTTTTTGAAATTCTAAGAGTTGCTCTGGTCCATTTAAATGTGTGATTTTCTCTTGATACAATTCTTTTGTTTTATCCATTAATAAGGTTTCGATTTCTTCACGTGTCTTACCTGTTAACTCTTCAACAGATAACGCATTTTCGGGTAATAAACAAGCATGAGCAAAATCGACTATACCTTCTAAATTCCAATCTTTTGTTTCTTCTAATTGTGTATGGTCTGCAACATTACGATGAATTGTGCGTTCCATCATACTCATTAACACTGGGGTTAAATCTTCTTCGGCACTAATGATTTGGTAACGTTGACCGTATATCACTTCACGTTGTTCACGCATAACGTCATCGTACTGTAAGATGTTTTTACGTGTATCATAGTTATTCCCTTCGACACGACGCTGTGCCCCTTCGACTTGTTTCGATAACATCTTACTTTGAATGACTGCATCTTCTTCTTCAACTTTCATCTTCTCTAACAACGCTTTAACACGATCAGAACCAAAACGACGCATTAAATCATCTTCTAATGATAAGTAGAATTGCGTGACACCTGGGTCTCCTTGACGACCTGAACGTCCACGTAACTGGTTGTCAATACGACGAGACTCATGACGCTCTGTACCAATTACAGCAAGTCCGCCTAATTCAACAACACCAAAGCCTAGTTTAATATCGGTACCACGACCAGCCATGTTAGTCGCAATCGTAACCGCTCCCTTTTGACCAGCGTTCAAAATAATTTCTGCCTCTTTAAAGTGATTTTTAGCGTTCAACACTTCATGTGGGATTTTTTCTTTATTTAATAGTTGTGACAAGTATTCCGATGTTTCAACAGCTACTGTCCCGACTAACACTGGTTGACCTTTACGGTGACGTTCTTTAATATCCGCCACTACTGCTTTAAATTTGCTTTCCATTGTTGGATATAATAAATCCGGTCGGTCATCACGTTGGATTGGACGGTTGGTAGGAATCTGAATAACTTCCATGTTGTAGATTTCACGAAACTCTTCTTCTTCTGTTTTCGCTGTCCCCGTCATCCCCGCTAACTTTTTATACATTCTAAAGTAGTTCTGGAATGTGATATTAGCCATTGTTTTTGTTTCATCTTCAATTTCTACGCCTTCTTTGGCTTCAATCGCTTGATGTAAGCCGTCAGAATAACGTCGCCCATCCATAATACGACCAGTAAATTGGTCAACAATCATGACTTTTCCTTCTTGAACAACATAGTCAATGTCGCGCAGCATGATATAGTTGGCACGCAACGCATTGTCTAAATGGTGTGTTAAAGCTGTGTTATCCACATCATACAAGTTTTCTAAACCAAATGTTTCTTCAGCTTTTGAAATACCTTGCTCGGTAAGGGCAATTGTTTTTGATTGGACATCAATTTTATAGTCCTCTTCTTCAGTTAGACGTTTAATAAACGAATCAGCGCGGTTATACAACGCTGTCGATTTTTCAGCCTGACCTGAAATAATCAACGGTGTTCTCGCTTCATCAATTAAAATCGAGTCAACTTCATCGACTACCGCAAAGTTTAACGGGCGTTGAACCATTTGTTCTTTATAAACAACCATGTTATCACGGAGATAGTCGAACCCTAGTTCATTATTCGTGCTGTATGTGATATCACAAGCATAAGCTGCTCGTTTTTCATCTGTTGAACGTGAGTTTAAGTTTAATCCTACGCTTAAGCCTAAGAAGTTATACAGCTCTCCCATCTCGCTAGCATCACGAGTTGCCAAATATTCGTTTACTGTGACAACGTGAACGCCTTCGCCACTAATCGCATTTAAATAAACGGGCATCGTCGCTGTCAATGTTTTACCTTCACCCGTTTTCATTTCTGAGATATTTCCGTCGTGTAAAACAACGCCCCCCATCATTTGGACGCGATATGGGTATAATCCTAAAACTCGACGTGCTGCTTCTCTAACCGTCGCAAATGCTTCTGGTAAAAGCTCGTCTAGTGTTTCCCCTTTTTGATATCTTTCTTTAAATTCATTAGTTTTATCTTTTAATTGATCATCAGTTAATTGTTCCATTGCGGTTGCGTATGATTCAATTTGATCCGCTATTTTTTCCAAACGTTTTAATTCACGCTTGTCGCTTTCGATGATTTTCTTTAGAAAATTCATGTTCACAGTCTTTCCTTTCTATTTAACTTAGCTAAAATAATTATTTTATCTAATTGGTATAATACATTCTCTGGCAGAATGCTCTATCTGTTTTATTCTAGCATTTTTAAACTTAAAATGGAATAGTTTTATATTTATCATAGCTGTATCATAACAAAAGAGAAGCAAAATGAATGAGCCCATCCATTTTGCTTCTCTTTTATGTATCATGCAGAATCTTAATCTGTTTCAATTAAACCATATTTACCATCTTTACGTGCGTACACAATGCTAATGCCATTTGTTTCCGCATCTTCAAAGATAAAGAAATTATGTCCTAACATGTTCATCTGTAAAACAGCTTCTTCACTGTCCATTGGTTTTAAAGAAAGTCGTTTAGTACGAACAATTTCCAATTCATTTTCTTTTTCAGCTGGTTCTTCTTTAGGCTCTAAGAATAGATTAGCAACCTCTTCTTTTGAAACCTCACGCTGTTTACGATTAATTCTTGTTTTAAATTTTCTAATTTGTCGTTCTAGTTTATCTACGACAAGGTCAATACTTGCATATAAATCATGAGATGTTTCTTCTGCTCTCAATACTAAATAGGGTAATGGAATAGTCACTTCCACCTTAGCATTTTTATCTGAGTATACTTTTAAGTTGACGTGAGCTGTTGCATCTCCTGCACGCTCGTCATCGAAAAATCGTTCTAACTTTGAAACTCTTTTTTCAACGTAATTTCGAATCGCCTCTGTAACCTCAATGTTCTCTCCACGGATATTAAATCTTAGCATAGCATATTACCCCTTTCGTCTACCAATTGAAGAAACCGTAAAACCACTTAGTGTTTCTTCTTACTTCTATTATATCAAAAATAGAAAAAAATACAATTTTTCACGTCTATTTATCGAAATTTATAATAAGACTATCTAAAAATAGTAAACCCTTCCAACTTTGTAATACCAACTTGTGAAAAAACATCCAAGGCATGGTACATCGTACTACCTGTTGTATAAATATCATCGACTATCATCAATTTATTTGTTTTTATACATACCTCTTTGTTCAACTGAAAGGGCTGTACCATTTCAATACGCTCCGTCCGTTTTCTTTGAGACTGACGAAGTGTGTCTTGACTTTTTGTCAAAGCGACGTGATAAGGTATCAAGGCTGACTCTAACATGGCGGTCACTTGATTAAATCCTCTTTCTTCTAAACGTTTAGTCGAGACGGGAATGGGCACAAATATATAATCGGAATGTTTTGTATAAAATGCGTGTAACATTTTAGAAAATGTCGTTCGAAAACGATAGTCACGTAAAAATTTATAACGATGCAACCACTCCTTAGCGATTTGATTATAATAAAATAACGCGTGATGTTGGTAAGTTATATTAGGATATTTTGCTGCCCACTGTTGACACTCTCCACATACATCTAATTCATGAGATGTGAGTTTTTTTAAACATGTTTGACAATGAGCAGTCTTTACATCGCTTATTGATTCAAATTGCAAGTAACAGTTTGGACAGATTGTTTCTTTGAATAGTGGCTGAAATGACAACAGTGACGTTAAAGAAAGAGCAGGCTGATAGTCACGCTGACATAATAAACACTTCATTTATTTAATTCTTCCCATCGGTTCATTTTTTTAATCTCTTGTCGAGCCTTTCTTATAGCTCTAGTTTGTTGGTCGTGAAAAAAATAGACATTTCCAGTTGGATAGTCAGCATGGCGTCCCACTCTCCCTGCTATCTGAACTAATGATGCTGTGTTAAAGACCGAATGATTAGCCCCAACCACCAAAACGTCTATATCACGAAAGGTCACACCTCTTTCTAAAATAGTAGTCGTAATCAACCAATCACAACGCGCTTCACGCATTGCCATGGTCTTATCATACCGTTCTGGGTCACGCGAATGTGCTACCATAATACGCACTTGCTTAAAGTATTTAATTAAAAGTTGGTATAACTTTTCAGCTAACAAAACACTTGGCATAAAAATTAACATACGTCGTTGATTACTCATAGCTTTTTGCAAAATAACATACAAATTGGTGGGCATTTTCCCATCATTAAGACGCTCTGACCACTTCCAAGACCAAACTAACTGAGGCTCTGGCAATGGATTACCATGATATCGTTTTGACAAAACTAGACGTTCTATTTTCCCTGTCTTCTCGGCTAGTAATAATTGACGGCTAGGTGTCGCTGTTAAAATAACATATACACCTCCCTTTGCTAAAGCCTGCTTAGCCCCATAAGCTAACATCTTATTTCCTTTAAATGGGAAAGCGTCAACTTCGTCTATAATTAATAAATCAAAATGATGATAAAATCGTAACAATTGATGCGTCGTACAAATAACAAATGATGTATAATAATCAGGCTTTTCAGCTTTTCCATATAATAACGTCAATTCTTTTTTAGGAAAAGCTTGCTGAAGTCGTGGATGTAACTCCAAACAGACATCTACTCTTGGACTAGCCAAACCAATTCGCCACCCTTTTTCCAAAGCATAGGCCAATGCTTCAAATAACATTTCCGTCTTACCAGCTCCTGTTACAGCATGGATTAACGTGTGCTTTTTTACTTCAACATTGTCACGTAATTTTTTTGATACAATTGCTTGACGGGAAGATAACTGGCCGTTCCATTGTAAGGCATTCTTTAACGGTTTAACCATTTGAGTAGGTAAGTAATAAAATTGCTCATGACTTGTCACACAACCGAGCGTTAAACAGGCTGAGCAGTAATAATAAGTAAATAACTCATTCTGTACTTCTACCTCTTTTTTATTAAAACAACTACCGCAGCGCAAACATTGTATCTTATCTTTTGATAATTCTCTCATACAAGGTAGACGTTGTACTTCTTCCGTGACGTCACATTTTCCCTTAGGTAATTCCGATGCTAGCAATCTTCTACCACGCAATATTTCCATATCATCACCTCTCTATTAATAGATACGCTTTTATGAAAGCGTCGTTTGGCTATTTTGATAAAATAAACTATAATAGAGTGAAAGAAAGGATGACTAACATGAAGGAGAATTTTTCATTTCAATCCCACAGCGAAAACACACGTATTCAAGGTTATAAATGGCTTCCTACTGATAAAAAACCCAAACTTGTCGTTCAATTAATTCACGGTATGGCTGAATATGCGGAAAGGTATGAACCGTTCGCTCAATTTCTAACAGAAAATCATATGGCTCTTTATGCACATGATCATCTCGGACACGGTCGTTCCGTCAATAGCATGGACGAATTGGTTTTTTTCCATGAAAAAAAAGCAAAAGATATTTTAATAGAAGACGCACATCTTGTGACAAAACATGTTAAACACGACTACCCTGAAATTCCTGTCGTCGTACTTGGTCACAGCATGGGATCATTTGTCTTACGCAATTACCTGAAAAAATATTCAACTGAAATTGACGGCGCTATTATAATGGGAACAGCTGGCTACAAAAGTGAGCTAGGGGTGGGGTTGAAATTAGCCCAATTACTCGCGCGTCTATTCCCTAAAAAACGCAATAAACAACTCGATGATTTGGCATTTGGGTCATTTAGCGACTATTTTTCCGACCATTACTCATCCTTCGATTGGCTTAGTAAAAACCAAGAAAATGTCAAAAAATATTTACAAGATGACTACACAGGGTTTACTTTTACCAACAATGGTTTTCATACCCTGTTTGATTTAATGAATGACGCGACTCAAACAGATTGGGCAAAAACGCTTCATCCAGATCTAAGTGTACTTGTTATTAGTGGCGAGCAGGACCCTGTCGGTGATTTTGGTAAAGGGCCACGTTCTGTTGCTAAAGAATTATCACATGCTGGTATAAAAGACGTTACCTTACATCTCTATGCGAACTTACGACACGAGATTCTCAACGAAAAAGAAAATCAAATGGTCATGGATGATATTTACGAATGGCTTTACGTCCGTTTTTTACACGATACTCACCATGAACATCATCACCACACATAAAAACACCTCGCCCATGAGTTAAAAGTCTCATGGACGAGGTGTTTTTATGATTATATCATAGCTGAAACTACTGATATTTTTAGTTTTTTCATGACGTTTAAAAGTTCTGAAGGGCGGTCAAAAAATTCTACGAGAGCTACATCTGCTTCGCGATGGACTAGACGTGTCATACGGTCTTGTTTATTTAAACAATTCCCCTCGCCTAAAACTTCATGTTGCATGCCGTCATGCAATAAAATACGTAATTTTCGTGAGGCTAGTAGTTTTACTTTATGAACGTGTTTTAAATCTAATTCACGTTTAACAGTCCCATCCTCTTTTAAATAATGAACGGACCGCGTACTGCGGACTTGCCCTTGCATAATTCCCTCTCGGGTCGCTTCTATTTCACCAGTGTGAGCATAAACAATTTGACTCGCTGTACGCTCTTCTCCATCTTCTGTTTTTATCATAACAGGAAAAAGTAAGTAAGGATCCATTTCAATCTTCACTTGTTTCACATCTTTTTCATCAATAATAGTCCCATCATTTAAGATAAATTGACCATTTTCATAAACATTATAATTATTCATTTTCACACCTCTTTCAATAATTAGTCATTTTACTCTCTTAACCGTCAACAGACAATCTAATCATAAAAAAACTTACCTTTTTTAATCATTTTTTAAATATTTTTTAATGTGAACTAAATAACAATATTGTCTACTATTTCATTATCTCATATCGAGTAAATATTGCAATCGTATTCATGACTTGCCAGCTTCCTGATAAACAAGCTATACTAAAAGAAAGGAGTGAGTCATCATCGATCAAACATATTTAACTGTCAAAGAAAATGGCACACACGAAATTGAAATAAAAAAATCCCGTTTTATTGCAACTGTGGCACGTATTTCTTCCGAAGATGAAGCAAAAGAAATCATACAAGCCGTTCGCAAAGAGCATTGGAAAGCGACTCACAACTGCGTCGCTTATACGCTAGGCAATCATCAAGAAATCCAACGAAGTCAAGACGACGGCGAACCAAGCGGAACCGCTGGTGTCCCAATGTTAGAAGTGTTAAAACAACGTGAACTAATTAACACACTTGTCGTTGTCACACGCTACTTTGGTGGCACGAAGCTCGGTGCTGGCGGATTGATTCGTGCTTATAGCAGTGCTGTGAGCGAAGCGATTGATGCTATCGGCATGGTGAAAGGTGTTTTACAACAAGCACTTTTTGTTACGGTGGATTATGCAAGCCACGGTAAGCTCGAGCACTTTCTCTCACTACATCCTGAATACTATTTAGCCGACACACAGTTTACAGACACTGTAACGCTTCAATTAATGATTGATGAACCAGATGTCGAACAAGCCATTGAGGATTTAAATAATTTATTAAATGGTACGGCTACTTTTAAAAAAGGGGAGACATCTTACGTCGAACTTCCCTATACCTTACCTAAATAAAAAAACTTCCCAAATAAATTGGGAAGTTTTTTATTGACTGAGCACAAACTCAAAGCGGTCGCCTACGTAAAACGAGCGAACTAACTCAAACGGTTGCTCATTATCAAAATAACTGATTTGTCTTAATTGCAACATGGCTTCACCACGTTTTATCGATAGGTGTTCCGCCATTTTTTCATTGGCTAATGTCGCAGAAATCGTTTGTTGCGAGTGCGCAATTGTATAGCCACCTTTTTGTTTCAAAGTTTGATATAGGGCTTGAGTAATTTCTTCTTTGTCAAACGGTGCGACTAATTTTTGTGGAATACTGGTAATTTCAAAACAAATAGGTACGCCGTCTGCAAAACGAACGCGCTCCATGCGTAAAATACGGTCGCCTTTTTCTAATTGTAATTTTTCACTTTCAATAGAGTTTGGCGTCGTCACAAAGTAAGCAATCGCACGGCTCGAAGGTGTCTTACCTTGCGCACGGATGATTTCCGAAAAACTCGTCGTCCCCACTAAAGTCTCACTGACTTTTTTGGGTGCCACATATGTCCCCGAACCAATCTTACGTTCTAAAATTCCTTCATCTGCTAACGTCTGCACTGCTTGACGTAACGTCATACGACTCACATTAAAATGCAATGCCAACTCACGTTCAGCTGGCAATTTATCGCCAACTTCCCATTTACCTTCTTCTATCTCTTGACGTAACTGATTATGAATTTGTAAATATATCGGTAACGTTGATTTTTTCATTTTCTCGCTCCTTTCTATTGGTCTACTAATCAAAATGCTTTAAATAAGCGATTATCTCTCTTTCATTATAACTGGTATATACCATATTGACAATCTTTTTTTATCGTAAGTCTACCACGTGATTGATTGAAAGTAGCACTAGTTTTACAGCTTTGACTGGTTCTTTCAGTGCATGTTCTAACGCTTTTTGATATAGATACATCTGACCACGATACTTTTTCACTACGCGTTCAATTACTTCAGCTGAAGCATTTTCTGGTAGGTAATCTGTTTTAAAATCATAAAGCACGACACCTGTCTCAGTTTTAAAATAACCGTCGATAATCCCATGAATTAATAATTGACTGTCATCCGTCTGTGGATAGTCAGCAAATATATCATACGCTGGCATCATCATTGAAAATGGTTGCTCTCGTTTAACCACTTGATGATTAATAAGTAATTCTCGTCCAAACTCAGATTCAAAAAATGAAATAATTTGAGATAGTGGCATTTTTTTAGCGACCTGTGTATCAATGGCTCCCGTTAGAACAAGTTCTGACGTCAAGGCTTCAAGCGATGAAAGGGTCGGTTGATTTGCTAATGAAAGACGCTGTAAAAGTAAATGCATGGCCGTTCCAATTTCCGCCGCACTCACTGTTTGTTCCCGTTCAAAGAAACGAGGACGTGCTAACTCTTTATTCGTATAACGATAGCGGTGAACTGGCTGTTCTGCTAAATCTAACGTGAGCAAATCTCTATCGTCAGGGTCTTCAAAAACACGCTTAATTTCTGAAACAGACTGATAACTGGCTGTTTTAGTCGCTGCATTATAATCATAGCTAGCTTCGAGCTTATCAAGTATCACTTGCCAATCTGGCTGATTCTCCTCGCTCATAGAATCGCTATCACTAATAGTTGCATGAGCAGGCGTGGCTTGACGTGTGTCAGAAAGAAGTGTTCTTAGCGCATCATAATCATAGAATGAAACTGTAAATCTTGCGGGATGTTCCATTATCCATGTTACTTTTGCTGGTTCATTATCCTCGTTAAAGCTATCGGCATCTGGATGTCGCATTAGCCCCATCCCAATCCAGTCCATTAAGCTATTCGCCGATAAACGTGCGGTATCAGGTAAGACCAAGCGAGAACTTGTGACTGTCTGTCCCCACTTCTTAAGGGCTTGGTCTTTAGAGTCATACGATCCAACTAAAATCAATTTCTCTTCTGCACGGGTTAATGCAACGTAGAGTTTTCTCATTTCTTCAGCAAGTAATTTCCGTTCACGAACGGCAGAAATCAATTGATAGGGTAAACTTTCATACCGTATTCGCGTGAAAGAGTCCGTCCATTTAATCCCCATGCCCCATGTTTCATCAAAAATATAGTGGGTTCGTAAGTCCATTTTGTTAAATCGTTTATTTAAGTCCATGACAAAGACGACTGGAAATTCTAGGCCTTTTGAGCCATGAATGGTCATGACTTTCACCGCATCAGTTGGTACTTCGGTTGTAGCTTCTGCTAAGTCTTTGTCTTTTTCTTGCATTTTCTCGATAAAACGAACAAATTGGAAAAGACCTCGATAACTCATTTTTTCATAAGCTTCAGCTCGTTCGTATAAGGCATGCAAGTTCGCTTGTCGTTGTTTAGCTGACGGTAACCCCCCAACATAATCAAGCAAGTGTGTTTCTTGATAGATTTGCCAGATTAAATCAGATAACATTCCCCGTCGTGCCTGCACACGCCATTCTACCAGCCTTTGCTGAAAAGTTTTTAATTTTTCTTGTAGCACATGTTCTTCTTCTGTTAAATCCTCAGCTCTGATATATGCTTGCAATGCGTCATAATAATAACCAAACGGACGTTTCAAGCGGATTGTGCTCAGTTCATTTTCTTTTAGTCCCACAATCGGTGACCGTAAAACTGAAACTAACGGAATATCTTGATAAGGGTTATCAATAATAGTCAGTAGACTCATCATAATGCGAACTTCTGTCGCTTGGAAATAGTTTTGAGCATCGTTAACATAAATTGGGATACCTTCCTCAGCAAAACGGTCGACTAGCAGTAAATTATTCTTCTTAGTAGGGGATAAAATGACAATATCAGAATATTCGATTGGACGAGAGCTTTTCTTTTTCTTGTCATAAATTAACATGCCTTCCTGCTTCATCTGTTTAATCTTACTTGCTATTAAAAGAATCTCGCCTTCAATCCCACTATCAATAGTAAAGTCGACTTCTTCCCCTTCCTCAACCTCAGTCTTTGTCTCCGATTTGTTTTCAAAAATCAATACTTCTGTTTGACAAGCAGGATTTTCAGGAAAGTCTTTAAAGCCATTTTGAAGCTCTGCTGCACTATCGTACTCTAGTTGTCCGACTTCTCGGTTCATTAACTGTTTGAAAATCAAATTGGTAAAATCAATAACCTCTGCTCGCGAGCGGAAGTTTTCTGCCAGTATGATTCGACGTCCACTTTTTTCATTAGCAAACGCTTCATACTTTTCGATGAAAAGTGTCGGGTCAGCAAGACGGAAACCATATATCGATTGCTTCACGTCGCCAACCATAAAGAGATTGCCATTTTCAACCTCTTCACTGGTAACCCGTGTCAATATCGCCTCTTGTAAGCGATTGACGTCTTGATACTCATCGACCATGACTTCTTTAAATTGTTGACGATAAAAACGTGATGCTTCTGCCACACCGTTTTCGTCTTCTTTTTGCAATATCGCTAACGTCATATGTTCTAAATCATTAAAGTCCACGAGTTTTTTCTCTGCCTTTTTTTGACGATAAGAATCAGCAAAAGCGTTTGTCAGTGAGGCAACTTTTCTAACATAGACTTGAGCTTCTTTCATGACATAGCTAATTTGTTCTGGTTCATGTGCGAAAACACCTTTTTTTAACTCTTCTAACCTTTCTTTGACAGTATCTCGCAACGCTTTAGCTTCCTGATTGACTTCCTTCACTGCCTCTTCTGCTTTTCTTGGACTCGACCATCGTGCAAAAGTAAACGATGCGAGTAATTGATAGACAGTATTTATATCGTTCCCTCTCAAACTATTCATCAATGATTCAACCAGTGCATATTCCTGACGAACCAAGTCAAGCGGCTTCGCTAACGTTTCTTCTCCTTCTAAAAGAATCATCGCGTCTTTTAACGCAATCAAACTTTCTTCAAACATTTGACTTAAAAGTGGATAAAATAACTCTCGGTACATCTTACTAGAAGTAAATGGCTGAGTCGTATCATAATGTGTCGCAAGAGAAGCTAGCCACTCATCTGGATTCGGATGCGAGCGAGAAAAATGATATAAAGCAATAATCAGCGTGGTCAAACCATCATCATTTCGGTCACTAGAGAAATTTTCAACCAATTCATAAAACCAATCGGCTTCTTCTTCATACAACGACTCTCTTAAGTCGTTCCAAGCATCTTCTTTTAGTAAAATCGTCTCTGTTTCATCTGTTAAAGGACGGAAAACAGGATCAATCTCAATTAAATAATAATATTTACGAATCACTCTCAAACAAAATGCGTGCAAAGTACTGATATTAGCCATCGGTAGTAAACTCAACTGTTCGACAAAGTGATGTTTCTGTGCAGCCAACTCTTCATCATTAATGGCCTCTTGAATCGCCACTTCAATCCGCTCTTTCATTTCACGTGCTGCTGCTTCTGTAAACGTCACAATTAACAACTCATCTACGTTCACACCACTTTTTATTTTTTCAATCACACGTTTCACTAAAACGGTTGTTTTACCTGAGCCTGCTGAGGCTGAAATCAGGAGATTACTGCCACTATCATAGATACTTTGCCACTGTTTATCAGTAAACCGACTGTTAGCCGGACGAATAGGTAATGTCTGCATTATGACGGTTCTCCTTTCTTCACTTGCTGTGCCATTCTCTCCAACGCTTCTTCTTTACTTAAAGAAGCTAAACGATGATAATGATTTTCTTTTAAGAGTGGATCGAACTGACACACGCTCTTAAATGGACAAAAACGACATGCTACACGTTCTTTTCCTTCATATGCAGGGTTTAATCTGACACTTCCTGAATAGATTTGGTTACCCGCATGTTCAAATTTTTTCCGTGTAAACTCACGCATGACACTAATCTCATCTTCACTCACAAATTGATTAGAGCGGTAATTTTCATTTTTTAGCTGACGATAATTAAAGACTGGCGAAGAGGTTTGCGGTGCTACTTCTCGGTCAAGTTCTGCTAAAACATCTTCATCATTTAGTATGATTCCTTGATATTTATACTGTTCTAGCATTAAGTCTAATGCTTTATCTTCCGACGTGTCATGTGCCAAAGTAGGGTTTTTCACGTGCATATAAAATGCTCCGGCTGGTTTTACATCTTTCACCCCAACAAGCTGTACCGCATTTAATAACGCCACATCTAAATACGTCATAAGCTGCAACGCTAGTCCATAGTAAATATCTTGAAAGTTTAAATCACGATAACTAGATTTATAATCGATAACCCCAATAAACGTCTGCTGACCATGCTTAATCGCGTCTAAACGGTCAATTTTACCATTTATCTTCAGTTGTTTTCGTTCATCTAAATCAATCACAATGCTGTCTAAACCACGCGACATGACAAGTTCACCAAATAATACTTCTGTTTGAATTGGCGTTAAACCTGAGCGTGTTTGTTGTTGTTTTAATGCCCAACTTGTTCGTCGAATCGTTTGGGCTAATTGATAGCGGATATACGCCATACGATGAGTCGTGGTAAAGACTAAGTATTTAGAGCGGTCAACCATTTCTTCCATCATCGCATCGACCAACTCATTTAACTGGCTTTCCGTCAATTCTAATAAGGATAACTTATGTTGGATAAGGTAAGTAAACAGTCCATCTAACGCGTCGTGGAAAAATTCTCCCGTCATTGCAGGTGTCAATTCAAATTTTTCACGCTCTCGCAATTTTAAGCCGTGCGTCAAGAAGTACTTGTATTCACACTCATAGTAGCGTTCAATTTTAGAAACAGAGGCATACAGTGTATCACCATATAAATCATCCACTATCTCAGGGACCAGGGTTTCCGGAATATTTTGTGCGGATAGGCTTGAAAATACTAGTTCAGCTGTTCCGCTCGTAACATCGTTTGTTTCCAAAAGATACGCTTTTAGTTTTTGCCATAACGGATGTAACGTCCTCTTTTCATCTACAGCTCGTCTTTCTAGGCGAATTAAATCGGAAATCAACACGCGTGGCGTTGAAATATTCTCTAACGACACTTTTTCTGGTGATAAATCAGCCTGATAACTGATAATCGGCGTTTTCAATCCTGTTGCTAATCGCCGCATATACGGTGACGTGCCTAACTCACGATCTGAATTTAAAAATCGCGGACTCGTCATATATAACCAATCTGTTGCTGAAAGAAAAGAAAGATACGCAATAAAAGGTTCCTCATTAATTGCTTTATATGTGTCGTGCATTAAATATTGGTCTTCATCTAAAAATGAGGCCATTTGTTGACGGTCATCGTCCGTCAACAATGTCGTATTTTCAACTTTGCGCGGCAAGTTCTGTTCATTCGCCCCTATAATAAAGGTTATTTTATTTTTAGTCGCATGAACTAAATCAAGAGAAGAAATCATGACTTGGTCGAGTGTCGTAGGAACTTTACTGTATTCAAATCCTTCTAAACCACTTAATAAAATTTCTTCAAACAATTCAAACGTAACAGGACGTTCCCCGAATACTAAAACAAACTCATCTAGGACATCAACAAAAGCCTGCCATGTTTGCTCGTGATTTTTAGCGGCATCTTGATTTCCTAATGCGATTTCTTCATCACGCCAATATACAAGCTGTCGTTCGACACCACAGGAGACTAACAGTTCAAACCAAAGTCTCGCTATTTCTTTACCCGTCTGAGCTTTTTTCATTGCTTCAATGTATGGCATGACATGTCTGCGCACATCTTGGCGAATTTCATTCGACCATTGTTCTACCCGTTGATCTTCTGTCATCTCCGTTTGTTCTTCATCAAAGTACGTCACATATTGCCAATTTTCTTCCCTTGTCCAATAAAAGCCTTCATAACCGTAAGCCAACATGACATTTTCAGTTAAATCGACTTTTTGACGGTAATCACGAATAGCTTCTTCATAGTCTGAGATAGCTGTTTCTTCATCAATCGTCGCAATGAATAATTCTGTTCTTAAAAATCGCATGATATCCTCATAGCGGTAATATCGCTTCCCCATTCCAAATAACGCATGGAATAGTTCAATCAGCGGATGATGTTCCATACTCAAGGTGTCATTAAAACTAAAAGGAATCTCGTGGTCATCAAAATAAGGCGTCAGCATCGGACGGTAGCTACTTAAATCTCGTGTTAATATCTCAATATCGCGATAACGATAGCCTTTCTGATGCACGAGATGATTAATCTCTTTTGCCACAAACGATAATTCATCTTGAGCCGTTTCCATTTCATATAGTTTTAAAGGCTGGCTGTCACGCTTTAAAGAGAAAGTCTGTTTTAAATTTTGAGTGGCTTGCCAGTATTCATCCACCTCTTCAAAGCGACTAACAACTTGCTCTTTCCCTAATAATTGATCATGCAATATTGGCACCTTTAAAGCACGCGCTGCTTGATACAATTCAAAGTAAAGTGTGCCACTATGATAAAATAAATCATTCTTAGTCGGAGGAGCCTCCACGTAGGCACGCGGTAAAACTAAGTGACAAGTCACTTGTGCCCCACATTCAATCAAGGCAAGGACTAACTCTTTTTCTTGTGCGGTTAGACGTGAAAAACCTGTCATGATAAATTGAACGTGCGATAAATCTAATGTTTTAACGTGTTCCGTTAGTAAGGATAAAATCAGCGGTTGAAAGAGCTGTTCTTGATTTAAAAATTCAAGATATTCTGTATATACTAATTGAATGTCTTTTAGTTTTTGCTGCGTATCAGACAGTGTATGAGTTGCCATTTGTTCAATCATTTTTTCTAAATCATCAGTACCTATTTTTCCTTTAATCAACTCATCTAAAATCTGAGCGAGTTGTTCGATAAACCCCGTCTGATTGACTTCTCCCCGGAAGACTGTCAGTCGGTCTTTTTGGTCAATTAAAATTTTGCGAATCACCATATGCGTGCCGGCTTCCGTTAAAGAAGTCGCTTGATAATAATCTGTATGTTGTAAAAAATACCAGGCTAAACGACTCATACTAAAGACTTGCAGACGAATTGAAGCAGTCGTCGCTTGTTCTTCCATCTCTGACAGCTGCTTTAAAACTGCCACCTCTGTTTCAAACTTAATGTGGTTAGGAACTAAATAAAAAACTTGATGTTCCTCTGCCTGTTGCAACCAATTTTGTGCTTGCTTTAATAGGAAAGGCGCACTATCACAAGAAGCCGGACCATAAACAAATTGTAAACTCATCACACTTCAACTCCTTTTAATGTGAAAAAACTGGAACATCGAGATGTTCCAGCTCTCTTATTTTATCATACCAAATTTACTTAGCGGCCAAAAACTAAACTTCAACTCGCCTGAAATATCTTTCATATCGATTAAGCCAATGTAGCGACCGTCTTTAGAAACTGGACGATTGTCCCCTAATACTAAAACTTTACCTTCTGGAATGACGGCTTCATTTATTCCATTTAAATCCGTTAGTTCAAAAGAGGTTACCCAACGATCATCTTTCGTCGGGGTGATTGGTTTGTCTAACAAGTAAGTATCCAACGTGGTAAAGACTTCTCCTTCAGCAAGCGACTGCTTATACTCATCCAAGTATGGTTCAGCTACTTCTTTTCCATTAATCAAAAGCTTATCATTGTCATAGGCAACCGTATCTCCAGGCATGCCGATAATTCGCTTAACATAGTTATCTCCAGGCTTATCTGGTGCCGGGAATGTGACAATATCAAACCGCTCGATTTTTGATAGTTTCACGGCCATAATTCGTTCCCTATCTTGTAAAGTTGGATCCATCGAATGTCCTGATACTGCCACAGGAAACATGATATATTTTTTCACGATTAGCATGATAGCTAATAATCCCAAAAACCATATAATTTCTTTTACCCATTCCTTCGCGCTCATAGTCACTCTCCTATCAGGTGATAGATGCATCACCGTTTACTCGTCTTCTATTTTATCATTAAATGGGTCATAAAAAAAGCAAGCTTAGCTTATCTTTCAAGATAAGGCTAAACTTGCTCGTTATCATAAGGTTTCGTTAAACGTTTCTTAGATGCTTAAGTAATTTGCTACGACATTTTCAGTAGTAAATCCATACTCTTCAATAACAGTGTTACCAGGCGCACTTGCACCAAAACGGTCAATCCCCATTACTTTTCCTTCAAAGCCAACGAAACGTTCCCAACCAAATGTTGCACCCATTTCGATTGCTACACGTTTTGTAACAGCTTTAGGTAAGACACTTTCGCGGTACTCTTCTGATTGTTCTTCAAAAAGATTCATACTTGGCATTGAAACGACGGAAACATCGTGACCTTGTGCTTGTAATTCTTTTTGAGCTGCCACAGCTAATGCTACTTCTGAACCTGTTGCGATTAAAATACCCTCTGGCGTTTCACCTTTTGCTGGAGATAAAACATATGCACCTTTTGCAACGCCTTCTTCAGCTAATGTATCAGTTCCTTCTAAAACAGGTAAGTTTTGACGTGTTAGAGCAAGCACTGTCGGACGATCATTAGAACGCATTGCTACTTGCCAAGCTGCACGAACTTCGTTTCCATCTGCTGGACGGACAACGTTTAAGTTTGGCATACCACGTAAACTAGAAAGCTGTTCGATAGGCTCGTGTGTTGGCCCATCTTCTCCAACAGCAATAGAATCGTGTGTTAATACATATGTGACAGGTGCTGATTGAATCGCTGCTAGTCTAACTGCTGGACGTAAGTAGTCGACAAAGACGAAGAAAGTTCCGCCATATACGCGAGTTCCACCATGTAAAGCAATCCCGTTCATCGCTGCTGCCATTGCAAACTCACGCACACCAAACCAAATGTTACGCCCTTCATATTGTCCCGGTTCAAAGTCTTTTTCATCTTTCATCATGGTGTTGTTAGATGAAGATAAATCGGCCGACCCTCCCCAAAGCGTAGGAACTGTTTTAGAAAGAGCTTGAATCATTTCGCTACTTGTCACACGACTCGCTTTCGCATCATCAGATACATTATAAACAGGCATTTCACTTGCCCAGTTTTCTGGTAATTTATTATCAAAAGCGTCTTGCAACTGTTTCGCTAATTCAGGATAAGCTTCAGCGTAAGCATCAAAGCGTGCTTGCCAATCTTTTTCCATTTCCTCACCGCGGTCAATCATCGCTTCTTTAAAACGAGATGTCACGTCAGCAGGCACTTCAAAAGCTTCATATTCCCAACCATAGGCTGCTTTAGCGGCTGCGATACCTTCTGCTCCTAATGGGGCACCATGTACCTTATTGGTACCAGCATTTGGTGCGCCAAATCCAATAACTGTTTTAATTTCAATCATGGTTGGTTTTTCAGTTTCAGCTTTCGCTGCTTCAATCGCATCTGAAATAGCTTGTAAGTCATTACCGTCTTCTACTAAGATATGGTGCCAACCTGTTGCTTCAACACGACCTTTAACATCTTCTGAGAAAGAACGATCTAAATCACCATCTAGTGAAATATCATTTGAATCGTACAGCACGATTAATTTATTTAATTTTAAATGACCTGCTAAACTCATCGCTTCTTGTGAGATACCTTCCATTAAATCGCCATCTCCACATAATGCATATGTATAGTGGTCGATAATATCATGATCAGGACGATTGTACGTTGCTGCTAAATGCGCTTCTGCCATAGCAAAACCAACACTCATCGCAATCCCTTGACCCAAAGGCCCTGTTGTCGCTTCAACACCATCTGTATGATGTACTTCTGGATGTCCAGGTGTACGACTTTCCCATTGACGGAACGCTTTCAAATCTTCTGTCGTCACATCATATCCTGCTAAATGCAACAAGCTATATTGCAATGCTGACCCATGTCCAGCTGATAAAATAAAACGGTCACGGTCTAACCACTCACGAGATGTTTTAGGGTTAACCTTTAAATGTTTCGTCCATAACGCATACGCCATTGGTGCTGCACCTAACGGTAATCCCGGATGTCCAGAATTTGCTTTCTGAATCATATCCATACTCAATGTTCGGAGTGTATTCACACCTAATTCATCAATTTTATCAAACACACGCTCATCCCCTTATTTTAGGTTTTTTTTACCTTTATTAATGAATTGTACTCTGATTAGTAAAAAAAAGCAACTGATATCGTTTTATTCTTTATGTCTATTATGCAGTTTTTTCTCTTTTTGAATAGCTTTTAACTTCTCAGGTGTCACGTCAGTCCCTTCTTGATCGACCACTTTCATCCCTTCAATATGATGACGCATGCCCCCTCTAAATTTTTCTAAGTATTCTTCTCTAAGTGCTTTTTGTTCTTTCTTTTCCGCTTCTGTTAACGGCTCTTTTTTTGATTTATTGGCTAACTCATTAATTCTAGCTAATTTTTCTTTTGATAACATTTTATATCTCCTCCATATCACTCTTATCTTAACGAATAATAGCCTAAAAAACAATGAAAAAAGAATACGAACAAACGTTTGATAACTCAACTATTATATGGTACACTTTATTTAATAAGGAATTAACCTAGGGGGAGCATTATGGGCAAAAAAGAAAATCGACAATTAGAGATTTTACGCTACATCTATGAAGAAGTAGAAAAAAGAGGCTATCCACCTACAGTCAGAGAAATAGGGGAAGCTGTTTCACTTTCGTCCACTTCTACTGTACACGGTCATCTATCACGTCTAGAAAAAAAAGGACTGATTCAACGCGACCCTGCAAAACCACGTGCGATTGAAATTACAAAAACGGCTCTTCATTTACTAGGAATCCAGTCAGATGTTATACCAATGCTTGGGACTGTTACAGCAGGTGAACCTATTTTAGCTATAGAAGAAGCACAAGACTTCTTCCCTATTCCACCTGACGTCAAACATTACGACTCTCCTTTATTCATGTTGACAATCAAAGGAGATAGTATGATACAGGCTGGGATATTAGATGGCGATTATGTCATTGTTAAACAGCAAGCCACCGCAAACAATGGAGAAATTGTCATCGCCATGACTGATGAAAACGAAGCAACCTGTAAGAGGTTTTACAAAGAACATCAGCATTTCCGTTTACAACCAGAAAATGATCAATACGAGCCTATTATTCTTTCAAATGTAACGATTTTAGGTGTCGTTGTTGGCTTATATCGGAGTCAATTTTAAATGCTCGCAAAGCGCGAGTATTTTTTTCTTTACAAAGAGAACAAATGTTTGTATAATAGAAATATAAATAAGGGAACAAACGTTCTGTATAGGAGTGGTCAATATGACGAGTGTAAGAAGATTAGGTTTATTGATGGTCATTTTGTTGATTGGAATGTATATAGGGTCACTAGGTTTAAAGGCTATCGTAGCCATCTCTGCGCCGCTTGTCATCTTGTGGCTTTTAATATGGGATGACAGATCCTACCAGACCTACCGAAAAAAAGAATCTTATCAAAATGATTTTGGAAATCATCGTTCTATATAAAAAAACAGCCAATTGGCTGTTTTTTTTTAAAACTCTTTTTCACTTTTACGGTCGCGAATCATAATATCTTGAATGGCTTCTTTTACATCTTTATCTTGATAAAGTACGGCGTAAATAGTTTCAGTAATCGGCATCTCAACGTTTAGCGTTTCAGATAATTCATACGCTGATTTGGTAGTGGCGACCCCCTCTACAATCATCCCCATACTTTCTAAAATATCATCTAGTTTTTTCCCTTTTCCAAGTAAATTACCCGTTCGCCAGTTACGAGAATGAACACTAGTACATGTTACAACTAAGTCTCCAAAACCACTAAGTCCGATAAAGGTTAAGGGATCAGCCCCCATCGCAACACCTAAGCGTGTAATTTCTGCTAATCCACGTGTCATTATCGCGGCTTTTGCGTTATCACCAAACCCTAACCCATGAATAGCACCTGAACCTAGAGCAATAATATTTTTCAATGCCGCTCCTGTTTCAACACCGATGACATCGGTATTCGTATAAATTCTAAAATATTGATTCATAAATAATTTTTGGACGTATTCTGCTGCTTTGATATCCTCACAAGCAGCTGTAATCGTTGTAATATCACGCACAGCTAATTCTTCCGCGTGACTTGGACCAGATAATACGACGATTGCTTGACGATGCTCTAACGCAATTTCTTCCGCTAAAATTTCTGAAATACGCAAGTGTGTACCTTGTTCAATCCCTTTACTCGCATGTATAATCATTGGTTGATGCTCAACAAGCTTATCAAATTGACGAGCGACATCGCGCATCGCGTAAGTAGGAACAACAAACAGTACCGCATCTGCATCGGCAATCGCTTCTTTCATATCCGTTGTAGCTTGTAAAGCTTCTGGAAACACGATGTCTGGTAAATAACGTTTGTTTGTATGAGCTGTTTGGATTTCGCTTACTTGCTCTGAATCTCTCCCCCACATTACAACTTGGTGGCCGTTTTCCACGAGTGTTTTCCCTAAAGCTAATCCCCACGATCCGGTTCCTAGAACCGCAATTTTTTGTACCATTTCATCCTTCACTCCTTAATTGATAATCGTTTGTACTAAATCCTTCATATCTTTTACGACAATATCTGGCTCATGTGGGGAAAGATCGGTTACTTTTTTCTCAGACCAAGAAACAAACATACTTGTAACCCCTGCTTGATTGGCTGATGCGATATCTTGCCAATTGTCCCCAATCATAACCGTACTCGTAAACTCACCCTTTAATCGTTCGAGTCCTATTAACACGGGTTCAGGATGCGGCTTGGCACGCTCATAATCATCGCCACCCAATACCACATCAAAATATTTTTCGATACCTAAGCGGTTAAGGCCACGATAAAGCGTCTTATTTTGCTTTGTTGATACCACTCCAATATTTTTACCCGCTTCTTTTAAACGGATTAACCCTTGTTCAACACCCGGAAACAAACGGATATAAGCGTCGTGTTGCGCTAAATTAAACTCACGGTACATCGCAACCATCTCTGTCGCTTTTTCTGGATATAACTGATGAAATACGTCATAGAGTGGTGGACCATTAAATGAGATAACATCCTTTTTAGAATAGCGTCCCGGAAAATAATGGTCTAACACATACAAGTAAGAATCACTAATCAAATCATTCGTATCTGCTAGTGTGCCATCAAAATCAAATAAAACTGTTTGAAAAGACATTAACGTACACCTCGCTTATTGTATAACGGCGGCATAACTTTTTTACGACGATAGACAAATAAAATTAATGCGGTCACAAATAAAACAGCTGAAAGTAATTGTGATACTCGAATCGCATTAAACAGATACAAACTGTCCGTTCGCATCCCTTCAATAAAGAATCGTCCAAACGAATACCATAAGACATACGTCAAGAAAACTTCCCCTTGTCTAAATAAATCTTTTTTGCTACGTAGATACAATATCACAGCAAAGCCAATCACATTCCAAATACTTTCATACAAGAATGTAGGATGATGAAACGCTCCATCAATATACATATTTTCAATAATAAAGTTCGGTAAATGCAGGCTTTCTAGAAACTGACGGCTTGTCTCTGGCCCGTAAGCTTCATGGTTCATAAAGTTGCCCCATCTACCAATCGCCTGTGCAATAATCACACTGGGAGCGGCCACATCTAAAAACTTCCAAAAAGAGTAATAACGATGTTGCGTAAATAAGTAAACAACAATGCCCCCCGCAATTAAGCCGCCATATATGGCAAGCCCGCCATTACGAATATTAAAAATTTGTAAGGGATGCTCGATATACGTTCGCCACTCAAATATAACGTAGTACAGACGGGCACCAATAATAGACATTGGCAGTGCCCATAACATGAAGTCAATGATATCATCTTCTTCAAAACCTACTCGAACGGCTTCACGACTCGCCATCCAAACACCTAATACAATACCCGATACGATAATTAACGCGTACCAATGAATGGGAATACCAAACAACTTAAAAGCGATGGGATCGACCTGTGCTAAAATCATATAACTCTCCTTCTATCCTTGTTTTGAATTTTCTTCGATAAGTGCAGACAAATTCGCCTCGAATGTTTTCGTAGCATCAAAGCCCATACGCTTCGCACGAAAATTCATGGCCGCTACTTCTACAATAATCGCCACGTTACGTCCTGTTTTGACTGGAATCGATATTTTCGGAATGTCGACATTGGCAATTTGAACAGATTCATCCGCACCACCTAATCGGTCAAACTTCTTATCTTGCGTCCAATGTTCTAAATTAACGACTAACTGGATTTCCACGTTGTTACGCACCGCACTGGCACCAAATAAATTCATAATATCAATAATACCGATACCTCGAATTTCAATAAGGTTTTCCAATATCCGTGCGGGTTCACCAATAACCGTTCGCTCATCTTGTTGATAAACGTCGACGCGATCGTCCGCGACTAAACGGTGCCCTTTTTTAATCAACTCAAGACCTGTTTCACTTTTCCCAATACCACTATCCCCTTGGATTAAAACACCTAGACCATATATTTCCATCAAAACACCATGGATAGACGTACGTTTCGCTAGCTTACTTTCTAAGAAGTTTGACATCACTCCTGAGATGCGAGAAGTGGTTAAATCCGATATCAATAGTGGAATACCATTTTCTTCTGCTGCTTGAATCATTTCACTTGGTGGTTTAATGCCGCGCGCAAAAACCACTGCTGGCGTTTCCTTATGACAAATCTTTCTCATCACTAATAAACGTTCATCGGCCGTCATTTTTTCCGAGAAAGTCGCTTCCTTACGACCAAATAATTGAATACGGTCATAAGGGTAGTAGTTAAAGTAACCCGTTAATTCTAATCCTGGTCTTGAAATATCACTTGTTAAAATTCTATTTTCGAGAAATGCTTCTCCCGCGATAATATCTAATTGAAGTTCATTCACAAGTTCCTGAACTGTTACAAATTCATTCATATGCTTTCTTCCTTCCATCCATAATCTTCTTTATTTTATCATTATAAGAGCGCTTTAGCTATGATAAGGACACAAAAAAAGAATCAGTTTACAACTGATTCTTTTTTAATAACCTTTTGAACGCCATTTAATGCGTTGTTGCGTCGTTAATTCATAGCTGTCTTCATCATATGAAGTTACAGATGACATTTCGCTCGCTTCTTGATTTAATAACTCGGGCTTGACAATTTCTTCATAACCTTTTTTTAAATTCACATACTGACGATAAATATTACGTTTGACTTGTTGAATGTCCATCTCTTCTCTTCCCTTCTTTTCACTTATTATAAAAAGAAAAGACTACTTTTATAAAAAAGTAGTCTTGACAAACTGGGCTAGCTGGATTCGAACCAACGAATGACGGAGTCAAAGTCCGTTGCCTTACCGCTTGGCTATAGCCCAATAATATGGAGGGGGGCAGATTCGAACTGCCGAACCCGAAGGAGCGGATTTACAGTCCGCCGCGTTTAGCCACTTCGCTACCCCTCCAAAAAAATCAAGTAATAAACTCGACTTTTATATCATACTGAATTTCTAAAAAAAATGCAAGACCTTTTTTGTTTTTTTATTGAAACAAATTCCAATGACGAATGACTACTTCATATCCTTCGTCAAAACTCTTAACTGGAAAACTTTCTTGGTCATTAATGACAGCTACAAACTTTTGATTTCCTTGCTCTTCAATCGTCCCTATCACTTTTTTACCAATCATTAATTCATGATGAATATGCGTCTCGCCAGCTGTTTGCACTTGCTTTTCATTAATCGTTACTTCGATATCTTTATTCTTAGCCATGTCATTACTCCTTTTGGGCATTTCTTTAGATACCATACCATAAATTTACTAGATTGTTAACTCCTAACCTTGCAATCCGATAAATTTAAGGGATAATAGAAGTAAAAAAGGAGTTTCCTATGGGAGCAATTTTATTTCAAGCTGTTGGTTTATTTATGATTATTTTACTAGGTTATTTTTTGAAAAGAAAAGGACTTTTCAAAAAGGAAGACGGTACGATTTTATCAAGAATTATTATGACGATTACTCTACCAGCTGCGATTATGGTTGGCTTACAAAACGTGCACGTGACAACTGAGTTTATCTTTTTAATGGTTACGGCTATGATGATGAACACTGTTCTTCTGATAATCGCGAGTTATCTATGGCGTGACCACTCTACATTAGAACGCTCGTTTTTTATGTTTTCGATTACGGGGTATAACGTTGGTAACTTTACACTGCCATTTATTCAAGGTTTTTTACCGCAAGCGGTACCTTACCTGTTTATGTTTGACGTCGGAAATTCTATCATGCTTGGTGGTATCACGATGTTGCTCGTCCAAAAATTTGGTTTGCGAAAAGACGCTGCATTTCGCATAGAAAATTTAACTCGCACACTACTTTCTTCTGTACCCTTTGTAACCTATCTCATGATGCTAAGTTTAAGAGTGATGAATAAACAACTCCCATTTGCTATCATGCCAACTATTGAACTCGTTGCCAAAGCGAATGGGTTTTTATCTCTCTTTATGATTGGGCTTTATCTCGAACTCTCACTCCCTGATAAAGCACACGCATTAATTATTAAAATACTCGGATGGCGCTATTTATTTTCAGCCATGTTAGCCGCGCTCTTCTTTTTCGTTATCCCTATCCAAAATCAACTCGTGCGTGTCGTCTTAACCGTTTTAAGTTTCGCGCCTATTCCTACATTTTCTGTTGTCAACAGTGTTAAAATAGGCATTGATGAAGAGTCAACTGGCTTTATTTCATCAGCTAGTATCTTAATCAGCTTAATCTGTATGACCTTCATTATGTTGCTCATTGCCACTTAAAAAAAAGCTTTATCTCTAAAAGAGATAAAGCTTTTTAAGTTTCTATTAATTGATTGATTTCAAACCGACTATGACGGAACACACTCATGACTTCTTCTTTAGAAATATCAGATAATTGAAAAACAATTTCCGGTTTACCCGTTTCACGATAAACGACAACTTGAACAATATTAACGTGATGTTTTGCTAACAGATTGGTGATTTCTGCTAAAACTCCTTGATGATCTTCATTCACACGAATGACCATTCGCACTCCCTTTTGTAAAAATCCTGTCATATCTAAATAACTATCAAAAACATCACTCGTCGTCAAAATTCCAACAAGTCGATGGTCATCACAAACAGGTAAGACGCCAATATGCTCTTGCCGCATTTTTAGAATAGCTTCTTCAATTAAACTCTCACCAGAGATTGTTGTAACATGTTTAATCATGACATCTTTTACTCGTGTTTTTGTCAGTAAATAATTCACTTCATAGACACTTAAACTGGTCGCTTTCGACGGTAAAGCTGCTTGAATAGTCCCTTCTGTTAAAAGTCCAACTAATTGATCATTGGACACAACTGGCAAACGATGAATAGCATGACGCTTCATCAATTCGATACTTTCACTTACTGTCGTTTCTGGTGAAACAGTCACCAAGTCATCTGACATAAAATATTTAACCAGCATTTGACGACCCTCCTAAATACGCTTTTTTCACTTCTTCACTCTCTAACAACTCTTGACCATTTCCTTTTAAAACAATATTTCCTGTTTCTAGAACATAGGCTCGGTCAGCAATCGAAAGCGCCATTTTGGCATTTTGTTCTACTAATAAAACAGTCGTGCCGAGTTGATTAATCTCCTGAATGATATTAAATATCTCTTTAATAAACAGTGGCGCTAAGCCCATAGAAGGCTCATCTAATAATAATAATTTCGGTTGCGACATTAACGCTCGCCCCATCGCTAACATTTGCTGCTCGCCACCAGATAAAGTAGCGGCATCTTGATGTTGACGTTCTTTTAAAATGGGAAAACGCTCGAAAATTTCCCCGATTAGTTCTTTATTTTTTTGTTGGTTTTTTTGTAAAAAGGCACCTAATTGTAGATTTTCTTTCACAGTTAACCCTGCGAAAACATGACGACCTTCAGGTACTTGTGATAAACCTTTTTTAACAATTTTTTGTGCGGGAAGTGACGTTATCACTTCCTGTTCAAAAATAATGTCGCCACCACTTGTTTCTTTTAATCCAGAAATGGCACGCAGTAAGCTAGTTTTTCCAGCACCGTTAGCTCCGACTAAAGATACAATCTCCCCTTGATTAATCGTCAGATTAATTCCATGCAAACTTTCAATAACGCCATAATTAACTCTTAAATCTTTCACTTCTAACATCCTATTCCCCTCCCAGATACGCTTCAATCACACGCGGATTCGTTTGAATTTCTTGTGGCGTGCCAGAGGCAATTAGCTGACCGTACTCTAATACATATAGACGCTCACAAATGCGCATCACAAGGGACATATCATGTTCGATTAAAACAACACTTAGTTGAAACTCGGTTTTTATCTGATAAATTAATTCTGTCAAGGCTTCGGTTTCTTTTGGATTCATCCCCGCAGCCGGTTCATCTAAAAATAAGATACGAGGTTTTGTCGCTAAAGCCCTAACTATCTCTAGTCGACGTTGGTCCCCATATGAGAGCTGACTCGCTTTATAGTTAGCTTTCTCTTCTAAATGAAATAGCGAGAGCAATTCCAATGCATCTGCTTCATGTTGACGTAACTTACGATAATAACTTGGCAAACGTAATAAACTTTCAAAAAAACCAGCTCGACTTTTAGCATAAAAGCCTGCCATGACATTTTCTAATACCGTCATCTGCGAAAAAAGACGAATATTTTGAAACGTCCGTCCGATTCCTTTATCAGATACCTTAGCCGGCGATAAACCAGAAATAACACTTGGTTGATTATCTACTTGAAACGTAATCGTGCCTTCAGACGGCGGATAAACGCCTGTAATCAAATTAAACAAGGTTGTTTTCCCAGCGCCATTGGGGCCAATTATCCCTAGAAGTTCACCTTCTTCTACATTTAAGGAAACATTTGAGACTGCCGTCAAACCGCCAAAGTGTTTCGTTAATTGATTGACCTTTAACAGTGTCATAGTGATGCCTCCTTCTTATTCATGTTTCTTTTTAGCAAACGTTTTAAGGAAAATTCTTTTTCTCCCATCAAGCCACTTGGTTTATATAGCATCATCAAGATTAACGCAAGAGAATAGATAATCATGCGGTAGTCACTGACACCTGATACATTTCTCAAAAAGTGATTTAAAATACCTAGCAGTACGCCTGCAACAATGCTACCCGTTAAACTACCAATTCCACCAAATACCACAATGATGAGAATATCTATCGACTTCATAAAGCCAAAATCATTCGGAACGATTGTTTGCACATAACTCGCATGTAAAGAACCCGCGACGCTGGCGATGGTCGCACCAATGACAAAGGCTAACACTTTAATCGAAGTTGGTTGAATCCCAATCGATTCTGCAGCAATTTCATCTTCTCGTACGGCTAACATCATCCGACCTAAATCACTGTGAATAAAGTGACTGATAATTAAAATACTAAGCACCATCAAAATATAAATGACTTCCCAATTCGCATAGTTCACCACGCCAAAAATCCCAGCTGCTCCTCCTGTTGCAAAAAAATGTTCACTTGGATCATCTTGACCGTTCACAATCACAATGCGAATAATTTCAGCAATCCCAAGCGTTGCGATGGCTAGATAATCTCCTTTTAAGCGTAATGTTGGAAGTCCTACTAACAAAGCTAACAGTGCCGTAATCATCGCACCTAACACGATACTTAAAAGAAAACCAAGATAAGTAGGATAATGCATCGTAAAAATAGCTGTTGTATAAGCACCTACCGCCATAAACCCTGCATGACCTAGTGAGAATTGACCTGAAAATCCAATAATCAAGTTCAAGCTCACAGCTAAAATGATATTGATACCAATCATTGAAAGAGAATCAATCACCATATCACTCATAAGCATTGATTGACGTAAGGCAAAAATAATCCCATATCCCAATACAATCAATACAAACCAAATGATACTTAATCGCTTAGTTGATTTCATATTGCTACACCTTCTCTTTCACATTTTTACCTAATAACCCTGCCGGTTTCATCAGCAAGACTAAAATTAAAACAAAATACACAATCGCATCTTTATACGCTGACAAACCGTCGATAGATGATGCACTGACAAAAGTTTCTAATAAACCTATGGCAAATCCACCAATAGCAGCACCTGGTATAATGCCAATTCCACCGAAAACGGCTGCGACGAACGCTTTTAATCCGGGTGTTACCCCCATCATCGGGTCGATACTATTATAATAAAGCCCTATCAACACACCCGCAGCAGCAGCCAATGAAGACCCTAAAATAAAAGTAAAGGATATCGTCTGGTTGACATTAATCCCCATTAACTGAGCTGCATCGGGGTCCACACTAACCGCCCGCATAGCTTTGCCCATTCGCGTATATTTTACAATTACTTGTAACGCAACCATCAATAGACAAGCTGTTAACAAAATAAAAACTTGAATATTAGAAATCGAAATACCACCAAACTGATAAGTTTTTTGTGCAATCACTTGGGGAAAAGCACGCGTATCGGGTCCGCCAAATACTTTTAACTTCATCACATTTTGAATGAAAAAAGAAACGCCTAGTGCTGTAATTAAAGAAGCAATGCGCGGCGCTTTTCGTAATGGACGATAAGCTAAAAACTCTATTAAAACACCTAAAATGGCACTACCAACCATGGCGACAATCAGTGCTAAAAAGAAGGGAAACTGCCAATATTGAATCAAATAATAGCCAATAAACGCGCCCACCATATAAATCTCACCATGAGCAAAATTAATTAATTTTATAATCCCGTATACCATGGTATAGCCTAGCGCAATCAAAGCATAGATACTTCCAAGCGATAGACCATTCACAATTTGTTGCAATACGTTTTCCATCTTCCTATCCCTTCCAATCTATTAAACCAGGAGCGAAAGCCCCTGGCTTATCCTTCTAAAAGCTTTATTTAGGTTCGACAACTTCTGCACTGGCTTCTTGTCCTTTTTCTAAACCAATTACAACTGCTGCTTTTTCTGGGTTATGATTTTCATCAATCGACATAACCCCTGTTACCCCTACAAAATCTTTTGTTTCACTTAAAGCTTTTTCAACTGCAGCGTGATCTGTACTATCCGCACGTTCAATCGCATCTTTCAACAAATATAGAGAATCATAGCCAAGTGCATTGAAAGAACTTGGGGTTAAATCATAACGTTTCTTAAAGTTTGCTACGAAATCACTGACTTTATCTGTTGCGGGTGCTGTTTCCGAGAAATGTGATGTATAGAAAACATTCGTCACATTATCTTTTCCGGCAATATCCACTAATTTAGGATCTGAGAAACCGTCAGCTCCTAAAATTGGCTGTTCAATTCCCATTTCGCGCGCTTGCTTGATAATGGCACCGGCTTCTTCGTAATAGCCAGGAAGATAGATAAAATCAAACTCTTTATTTTTAACTTTTGTTAACATTGCTTTAAAATCTTTCTCTTTTGCGACAAAGTTTTCTTCACCCACGACCTCTCCTTCAAAGGTTTCTTTAAATGATTTTGTTAACCCTTTTGCATAGTCGCTTGAATTATCACCGATAATCAACGCTCGATTTGCTTTTAAATTATGACTAGCATATTGAGCCAAGATAACCCCTTGAAAAGAATCTTGGAAACACGTTCTAAAGATATTTTCATAGACGCCATTTTTATCCTTAGTAATACTATCATCAGTTCCAGACGGAGTAATGGCAGGAATTCCAGCTTTTTTCATATTGGGAATAGTTGCTTTAAAAGCACCAGATGTCGCTGGCCCAATCACCGCCACTAAATCTTTTTCATTGGCTAAACTTGCCGCTACAGAAGCTGCCTCTGCTGTTTCTGATTTATTATCTTTAATAACAAACTCAACTTTTTTCCCTAAAATACCTCCTGCTTCGTTGATTTCATCTTTCGCCATTTCCAACGCATCTTTTTGTTGCTGCGCATAGGCCGAAACCGCTCCTGATAACTCGTAGTTTAAACCGACTTTTACCGTGTCACTATTAGTCGATTGTTTCTCATTTTTTGCCTGACTCCCAGAATTTGCTGAGGTACATCCCGTCAGTAGTGCGACGCTTGCAAACGCCAATCCAAGTTTCATCCATTTTTTCATTAAAAACCCCTCCGTATTTCTCATCTTTTTCTCATTTAATAGATAAATTATAATATAGCGAACTATTTTATCATTGTCAAGAATTTTCAGACAATTCTGACAAATAAAAAAATAGCAAAGTGATTTAACTTTGCTATGACTGATAAATTAAAATATATTGGTCCGTCGCTTGCTGCCCATTTTCAAATATGGGTTCTTCATAATGCGTTAGAAAATAATTCTCCACGATATCTGACAAAACAAAGCCTTGACGCTCGTAAAGTGCTAAAGCAGGATAGGAGGTATTAGCCGTTTTGACATAAATCATACAATCAGGTGTTTCTTGCTTCACTTTATTTTTAATAGAGGTAAGTAAATGAGAAGCCACCCCTCTTCTACGATATAACTTATTAACTGCAAGATTTTTTACTTCCACAATATCCTTACCTATTAATTCGATGACAATGACACCTAAAATCTCATTTTTTTCTGTTGCAACATATACCTCCCCTGAATCGAGGTACCCCTTCACTTTTTCTATATCTGGGTCAGCTTCCAATAGTAACTCCCATATCGCGTCAGTCTGACGAGCCGCTCTAACCTTCATCACGTTTATCACGCTCGTAGGGACCAGGATATGTTTCATCAGGGTTTCGACGCAATGTAAACTTTAACGGCACATAATCAATGCCTCCCTTTACAAACGGATGACACCGCAAGATGCGAGCGGTTCCCATTATAAGGCCTTTCAAGGCACCATGATACGTTAAAGAATCCGCCATATATTGTGAACATGTCGGATGATAACGACACGTGCGACCACGTGCGACCGAAATATGCTTCTGATAAAAACGGACTAGTTTTAACAAGATGTTCTTCATCTATATTCTCACCTTCTACTTTAAAAACGCTAAGCCATGAATGACTTAGCGTTAACCTAACTATTTAAAGAATTGGAAAATATGCTCCCATGTACCAGATTTTAGTACATCTAGAGGCTTTCCATCTCCAATAATCCCATAGCCTATCACTAATCCAACCAAAAATAAGAGCAAGATAAGCAAAATAAACACGGCTACTTTTATTAATTGTCTTAAAATATGTTTCGTACTATCCGTCATATCTTGCACCTTCTTCCTAGAGTTGAAGTGATGAAAGCTGACTAACTGTGTCTTCTACGACATTTCCTTCATGATCATAGCGTTCAATCTTCGCGCCTAGCTTTTGCAATTTTTTATGGAATTGATAGTAACCACGGTCTAAATATTTTAATTGATTGACTTGTGTCCGACCAGTTGCCACTAACCCAGCCAAAACAAGTGCTGCTGCTGCACGTAAATCAGTCGCTGCCACTTCAGCTCCAGATAATTCTTCAACACAATCAATATACGCAATGTTACTATCCAGACGGAATTTCGCTCCCATACGCTCCATTTCAAGTAAATGCTGGAATCGATTTTCAAAAACCGTTTCAGTCACCACGCTCGTTCCCTCCGCAATGACTTGCAAAGCACTCATCTGAGCTTGCATATCGGTTGGGAAACCAGGGTGTGGTAACGTCTTAATGTCCGTTGATTTCAATTTAGCCGGTCCAATTACACGAATACCTTCTGCTTCCTCAGTGATTTGAACACCCATCTCACGTAATTTAGAAATCAATGGACGATTGTGCTCAACAATCGCTTCTTCAATCAAAATATTTCCCTGAGTCATCGCAGCTGCTACCATAAACGTTCCCGCTTCAATACGATCTTGAACAATGCGGTGTGTTACACCATGAAGATGTTCAACCCCTTCAATCTTAATCGTTTCCGTTCCAGCACCGATAACCTGTGCTCCCATTTTATTTAAAATGTTCGCCAAGTCAACAATCTCTGGTTCACGCGCCACGTTTTCAATCGTTGTCGTGCCTTTCGCTTTAACCGCAGCCATCATAATATTTTGCGTTGCTCCAACACTTGGGAAATCAAGATAAATTCTAGCACCTTTTAAACCATTTGGTGCTGTTGCTTCAATATACCCATCTTCCTGTGTAATCTCAGCACCTAGTGCTTCAAAACCTTTAAGATGTAGGTCAATTGGACGCTTGCCAATAGCACAACCACCCGGCATCGCTACTCTAGCGTGTCCTGAACGAGCTAATAATGGCCCCATGACGACAATCGACGCACGCATTTGGCTTACATACTCATAAGGCGCTTCCGTTTCCAACGTCTCCGTTGCGTCGATTTCTACCGTATTCGTTTCTAAATCAAATGTTACCTGTGTATTTAAATGTTTAATCACTTCATTCATCATAAACACGTCCGATAAAATCGGCACATTGTGTAAAATCGTTTTACCTTCTTCAGCTAACATCGCCGCACCTAAGATAGGTAAGACCGCATTTTTAGCTCCTTCAATAATAACAGAGCCATTTAACTGGCGACCTCCTTGAACAATGATATGTTCCATTGTGTTCCCTCCAAAAATTATTCGTCAAACTCGATTAAGTATAACACATTTCTCTGATTATAAAAGAATAATGTTTCACTCTTTTTAGAAAAAGAGAAGTAAAAAATTAGCCATTAACTTCATCGTCTCTAAAAAAAACGAACTTGCAGTATAGCCAATCGCAATCGCTACTAACGTCAAGATTAATCTGATTTTCGTCACATTTGTCTGTTTAAACCACTGTTCATAGCGAATAGCTTGTAGTGACCAAAATGCTAAATAAACAAAACTAAAATGACTAATAACGCGAATTAACGCTTCAAAACCATATACTTGCATAACTAGCCTCTTTTCTCATTGCTTCTTACATTTTATCACATCATCATAACAAAAAAAAGAAAGAGCCATGGCTCTTTCTTTATCTTTTAGAAACATTAATTCGGTTCAAGGCACGACTTAATGCCACTTCTGCGCGTCGCTGACTGTCAACATTATGCGTTTCTTTAGCACGTTGTAAATGTCCTTCTGCCCGTGACTTAGCACGTTCAGCTCGTTCGATATCAATCTCACTTGGCAATTCAGCACTGTTGGCTAATATGCTAACTTGATTGTCACGAACTTCCATTACACCGCCATTTACCGCTATGACATCTTCATTTTTATCATCACGTTTCACACGAAATTTATCAATTTCTAGAGGAACAATGATAGGTAAATGATTTGGTAATATTCCAATATCACCATCAGCAGATCTACCCACGACAAAATCTGCATCAGATTCGTAAACCATGCCTTGCGGGGTCACTATTTGCACATGTAATTTTGTCATAGAATCCCTCTATTCTAATAACCTAATTGGTTCGCTTTTTCAACGACCTCTTCGATGCTTCCGACACTACGGAAAGCTTCTTCAGGTAAATCGTCATATTTTCCTGCTAAGATTTCTTTAAATCCACGAACAGTTTCTTTAACTGGAACATATGAACCGGGTTGTCCGGTAAATTGTTCTGCAACGTGGAAGTTTTGTGATAAGAAGAACTGAACACGACGTGCACGTCCTACTAACACTTTCTCTTCCTCGGACAACTCATCCATCCCCAAGATGGCAATGATATCTTGCAACTCACGATAGCGTTGTAAAATAAATTGCACTTCAGTCGCTACTTTATAGTGCTCTTCGCCTACGATTTCTGGCTCCAATGCACTTGAAGTCGACGCTAATGGGTCAACCGCAGGGTAAATACCCATCTCAGTTAAACGACGTTCTAAGTTAGTTGTTGCATCTAAGTGAGCAAACGCTGTCGCTGGTGCCGGGTCGGTATAGTCATCCGCAGGCACATAAACAGCTTGGATTGATGTAATGGATCCTTTTTGTGTAGACGTAATACGCTCTTGTAATTGTCCCATCTCGGTCGCTAGCGTTGGCTGATATCCTACAGCTGACGGCATACGCCCTAAAAGAGCTGATACTTCAGATCCCGCTTGTGTAAAACGGAAAATATTATCAATAAAGAGTAGCACGTCTTGACCTTCTACATCACGGAAATATTCAGCGATAGTTAAGCCTGTTAAAGCCACACGCATACGTGCGCCTGGTGGCTCATTCATCTGACCAAATACCATGGCTGTTTTCTCGATAACACCTGACTCTTTCATTTCATAGTATAAGTCGTTACCTTCACGTGTACGTTCACCAACACCGGTAAACACAGAAATACCACCATGTTCTTGGGCAATATTATTGATTAATTCTTGAATTAAAACTGTTTTACCTACACCAGCTCCTCCGAACAAACCAACTTTACCGCCTCGTAAATAAGGGGCTAACAGGTCAATAACTTTAATCCCTGTTTCCAATATTTGGTTAGTGGTTGCTAATTGGTCAAAGGTTGGTGCTTTTTTATGAATACTACTTTTTTCAACATCTTCTTCAAATGGGGCATCTTTATCAATTGTTTCACCTAGCACGTTGAATACACGTCCTAGTGTTTCTTTCCCCACTGGTACCGAAATCGGGGCACCTGTATCAAGCACTTCCATGCCGCGTTGTAAACCGTCTGTTGATTCCATTGCGATGGAACGAATGACGCCATCTCCTAATTCTAAAGCTACCTCTAAAATAACTTTTTGTTTAGAATCTGTTTTATAAACAACTAAGGCATTATTAATATCAGGTAATGCTTGATCTACTGGAAACTCCACATCGACAACGGGACCGATAACTTGTACTATTTTACCAGAATTCACTCTATTTTCCTCCCGTCATTACTCTAATGCTGCCGCTCCACCTACGATTTCTGTTATTTCCTGTGTTATGGCTGCTTGACGTGCATGGTTATATTTGAGTGTTAACTCATCTATAATATTAGACGCATTATCAGTGGCACTTTTCATAGCTGTCATACGTGCAGCATGTTCCGCTGTTTTCGCATCTAAAATGGCACCGTAAATTAAACTCGCAGCATATTGTGGCAATAACTGATCCAAGATAGCTTCTTCAGAAGGTTCCAAGATATACTCTTGTTCATAAGATTTCGCTTCTGCGGCATCAAGGTCTGTAATAGGCAGCATTTTTTCTGCACGATATTGTGATGAAAGAGAGTTGATATGATGGTTATAGCACACGTATAATTCATCATAAACATTCTCTTGGTACATCTCAATTGCCGTATGTATAATCGAACGAATTTCATCATATACTGGTTGATCACTCAACCCAACTTGTTCATACGCAATTGGCGCACCACGTTTTTTAAAAAACTCTGTTCCTGTTCGACCAATTGTCATTAAGACGTACTCATCATGACTTTTATGGTCATTTTGTAACATCTGAATCGTCTGTTTAATAATCGAACTGTTATAACCACCTGCTAGTCCTTTATCAGAAGTAATGACAATATAGCCTGTGCGTTTTACAGGACGAGTTTGAAGCATCACATGATAAGCTTCTTCATCTGTAATTTCTTCGTCAAAAGAATCTGCTTCCATATCAGGATCAATGGACTTTAACTGAGAAGCTGCAAGATGTGTGACCACTTCACGTACTTTTTTAGCATAAAGTTGGTAATTTTTCGATGCAGATTCAGAGCGATTTAATTTTGCTCCTGACACCATTTGCATGGCGCTCGTAATATGACTTGTCTTTTTCGTTGACGTCATTTTTCGCTTTATTTCAATCAATGATTCAGCCATACAAGATCACCATCCTTTACGATTCTTGTTGTGTGGTCGTTTGATTGTCTTGAGTTACTGAGAATAACTCTTTAAATTCATTTAAGACACTCTCAATCTCTTCTTGCTCAGGTAGTTCTTTCGTACGTTGAATACTTAAGAAAAGGTCGGGATGTGTATTCTCGATAAACTCAAATAATTCTCGTTCAAATCTTAAAACATCTGGAACAGGGATATCGTCAATAAATCCATGCGTTAACGCATATAAAATAACGACCTGTTGCGCCATAGATAATGGCTGATGTATCGGTTGTTTTAGAATTTCTACTGTACGACGTCCACGACTTAATTTTGCTTGTGTTGCTGCATCAAGGTCAGAACCAAATTGCGTAAAGGCTTCTAACTCACGATAGCTCGCTAAATCAAGACGTAACGTCCCTGCTACTTTCTTCATAGCTTTCGTTTGGGCTGAACCACCAACACGTGATACAGACAAACCAGCATCAACCGCTGGGCGAACCCCTGAGTAGAACAAGTCACTTTGGAGATAAATCTGTCCGTCAGTAATGGAAATAACGTTTGTTGGAATATAAGCAGAAATATCTCCTGCCTGTGTTTCAACGAAAGGTAAGGCCGTCATCGACCCTCCACCCAACTCATCACTTAATTTTGCAGCACGTTCAAGTAAACGTGAATGTAAGTAGAAAACATCTCCTGGATAAGCTTCACGACCTGGCGGGCGTCTTAATAGTAATGAAATTTCACGATAAGCAGCCGCTTGTTTTGACAAATCATCATAAACAATCAACACATGCTTTCCGTTATACATAAACTCTTCACCCATCGCTGCTCCTGCGTATGGTGCTAAGTAAAGTAAAGGAGCAGGTTGTGACGCACTAGCAGTCACAACAATCGTATAATCCATTGCACCATGTTTTCTCAATGTTTCAACATGAGAACGAACGGTTGATTCTTTTTGACCAATCGCAACATAAATACAAATCATGTCTTCATTTTTTTGATTAATAATCGTATCAATTGCGATAGTCGTTTTACCTGTTTTACGGTCTCCAATAACTAATTCACGTTGTCCCCGACCAATCGGCACTAAGGCGTCAATCGCTTTTAAACCAGTTTGTAGTGGCTCAGATACAGATTGACGTGCCATAACACCTGGTGCAGCCGCTTCAATAGGACGTGTTTTTTTCGTCAAAATGTCCCCTTCTCCATCGACTGGTACACCTAACGGATTCACGACACGACCAATTAGTTCTTCACCGACAGGAACTTCCATAATGCGCCCTGTGCGTTTTACTTGATCGCCTTCTCGAATGGTTTCAAACTCACCTAAAACAATAATACCGACATCTTGTTCTTCTAAGTTTTGAGCCATTCCGTATGAGCCATTAGCAAACTCTAGTAATTCTCCGGACATGGCGTTTTCTAGCCCATACGCTCTAGCGATTCCGTCCCCAACATACGTGACAACACCGACTTCTTCTACTTGTAAGGCGTCTGAATAGTTCGCAATTTGTTGTTTAATTAGGGCACTTATTTCTTTAGCTTTCGTGCTCAATTGCTTTCACCTCTTCTTTAGCGTACTAAGCCAATAATTCTTTATGCATTTCTTTTAATTGTTTTTTGACACTGTTATCAATCATTTTATGATCTACTTGAACAATTAATCCTCCTAGAATACTAGGATCAAGTTTCTCACGAATAATAACTTTTTCAGCGTCAGTAATTGCTTTTACTTCTGCTTTTAATCGGGTAATTTCATCTTCTGATAGCGACACAACAGAGGTGACGTCAGCGACTAAAATCCCTTTGTCTTCATAATAAAAGAATTCAAATTCATCGATGATTTCTGGAATCTCATTCATACGACCGTACTCGTAGATTACGCGTAAAAATTTAGAAATGGTTTCACCAAATTCTCGGTCTAACTCATGCAAAATATCTGCTTTTTCAAAAGCAGCTAGACGATCATCAGTTAGGATTTGACCAATTTCTGGGACTTCTTTATAAATATCACGCAACACGAGTAACTCATCATGAATCGCTTCAATTTGATTTTCTTTTTTAGCAATTTCATATAGTATTTTCCCGTATTTACGGTCCACTACGATATTTTCAGTCTTCATCTCGAGCTCCCAACCCTTCAATATAAGAATCTATTAGCTCTCTATGCGTAGCATCGTCCAACTCTTTTTTCAAAATCTTCTCAGCAATAGAAATAGATAAATCCGCTACTTCTTTACGGGCTGATTCGATGAGTTTAGTACGTTCTAGTTCTAACTCTTTTTTACCTTGTTCACGATAACGTTTCATGTCTTCGTGTGCTTCTTTAATGATCGCATCGGCATTTAATTCTGCTGTTTCTTTCGCATTTTTGACAATCGCTGCTGCTTCAGCACGTGATTTCGCTAGTGTTTCTTCATGCTCTTTTACTAACTCAGCTGCACGTTTTCTAGATGCTTCAGCGTTATCTATATCATTGGCGATTTTAGTTTCACGTTCATGCAACATATCTGTGATAGGACCCCAGGCGAACTTCTTAATTAACAACATTAAGATGATAAAAGATAGTGTGACAAAGGCCATGGTCGTAATCGTTGTATTAGCTGCACTCGCAATTACTAAATAATCCGTCATTATCGCTTACACTTCCCTTCTCTGACATCAATATAGAAAGAAAGCAGTGACATTTCGTCCTGCCTTCTGTTATTACCCTAAGAATACTAATAGTAAGGCAACAACGACGCCCAAAATAGGAACAGCCTCGATTAAACCTGCCCCAATAAACATGGTACTACGTAATTCACCTGACATTTCTGGTTGACGCGCCATACATTCTAAAGTTTTAGAAATAACCTTTCCGTTACCGTATGCAGCAGCAATAGCTGATCCAAATACTGCGATAGCTGCAGCAATATAATTTAATCCTTCCATCTATGTTTCCTCCTAAATTTCATTATCATTTTTTAGTGCTCTGCTTCTATCTTATGTGATAGATATACAGAAGAAAGTGTGACAAATATAAATGCTTGGATTCCACCTATGAAAATAGAGAATCCTTGCCAGATCATTTCAAGTGGAACTGCAAACACAAAGGATATCCATCCCTTACTTGCCGCAAAACTCGAAATTAATGTTAATAGTACTTCCCCTGCATAAATATTACCGTATAAACGTAAACCTAACGTTAAAACGTTGGTTAACTCTTCCATAAGTTTAATTGGCATTAGGAATTTAGCGGGTTCTGAGTAACTATTTTTAAAATATTTCTTCATTCCGAATTTTTTAATTCCAAAATAATTCGTTAACAGGATAACGACAGCTGCTAGTGTTAATGTCACAAGAGGATCCGCAGTGGGACTCTTCCAATAACTAATCGCTTGTTCACCTTGGTGTACTTCTATTTTAGTTACTAACCCAAGAATATTGGATACGAGTATAAATAGAAATAGAGTAAAAGCTAAAAGGTGATGATTGTTTACTTCATTACCTGGGATATTATCAGATAATATCTTTCTCACAAAGTCCACGACCATCTCTAGAACATTTTGCTTACCCGTAGGCTTCAACTTTAAATTTCTTGAAAAAGAATACACAAAAGCAAATACAATAATACAAGTTAAAACGGTCATAGCCATTAACGTGACATCAAAGTCTAGCGGGCCAATCGTGATTATTTTGGATATTTCATTCATACAACTTCACCTCATTTCACAAAAAAATGTGCACTAACTCATGCGCGTTGAAAGGATTCACTCAACATGTTTAATCTTACCATCAAAATCAGTAAAATACAAAGATTTTTATAAAGCAAAAACGGACAAGTTGTCCGTTTTTATGAGTTTTTAATGTGTAAATTAATCATGTTTTAACCTGTTTTTCGTTATCAAATTTAATGGTTTTTTAAAGCACGTTCTACTTCACGATTAACAGCTTTTCTCTTTAAATCTTCACGTTTATCGTATTGTTTTTTCCCTTTAGCTACTCCTATCAAAACTTTAGCAAATCCGTTTTTCAAATAAACTTTTAATGGTATGAGCGTAATTCCCTTGTTTTTTGATTCACCTAGTAGTTGGTCGATTTGACGTTTGTGCATTAATAATTTTCTCGCACGTAAAGGGTCGTGATTAAATAAATTACCTTGTTCATATGGACTAATATGAACATTATGAAGGTATGCTTCCCCTTGACGTATCGTGGCAAAGCCATCCTTCAAATTAATTCGACCTGCTCGAATAGACTTTATTTCAGTCCCTTTTAAGACAATGCCTGCTTCCACAGTCGATAAGATGGTGTAGTCATGACGGGCTTTTCTATTTTGAGCCAACACATTGCTTTCTTTTTTTGCCATCAAGGTTCCTCCTTATTTCTTCTTTTTCTTCTTCTTAGCCACTTTCTTATAAAAAGGGGCTTTATGTTTTGATTTATGAGATGTTTGACGCTTTCTTTTTCCTGAATTTCTTTCACGTTTCTCATGATTTTTTCGCTTTACATTCGTTTGAATCCGCGGATCATCTGCCAATTGCTCAGCATTCAACAATTCAAAGTCAATTTCTCGCGTCTCAACATCTGCTTTCATTAGTTTAACTGTCACTTGCTGGCCAATTTTATACATGCGACGGGTGCGTTCACCTACTAATGTCAAATGATTTTCAATAAAGTGATAGTAATCATCTTTTAACTGACTAACATGAATCAATCCTTCTACTGTATTCGGTAATTCCACAAAAATACCAAACTTCGTAATAGAGCTAATCACCCCTTCAAACTCTTGCCCCACTTTATCTGCCATAAACTCTGTCTTTTTCAGACTATCCGTATCACGTTCAGCATCTACTGAACGACGTTCCATGATTGAGCTATGTAAGGCAATATCAGGTAGCGTGCTTTCTAAGTGATTCGTCATCTTAGGTGTAATCGGTTCGTGCATATATTTTTTGATTAAACGATGCACAATTAAATCGGGATAACGTCGAATTGGTGAAGTAAAATGTGTATAGTCATCTGTCGCTAATCCATAGTGGCCTAGTGGTTCTGCTGCGTATTTAGCTTGCTGCATGCTTCGCAATAACATCATGTTAATAATTGGTTTCTCTGGCATTTCTTCCACATGTTGCATAACTTTTTGAAGTTCTTTCGGGTCGATATTGTCTTTCGTGCCTTTTACCACAACATCAAAGTTTGTCAAAAATTCAAAGAAACGTTGAATTTTTTCCGTCTTAGGTTCTTCGTGTATCCGATAAATAAAAGGTAATCCTTTTTGCTCATAATGAGCAGCAATCGTTTCGTTGGCCATTAACATAAATGATTCTATCATTTTTTCAGCAACACCGCGTTCTCGTAAAACTATCGAAAGTGGTTTGCCAGTTTCATCTAGCTGAATGTAAGATTCCTTACTTTCAAACGAGATAGCTCCACGTCGTTCACGCATTTTTTCTAATATAAAGTGCAACTCAGACATCTCTTTAAAAAATGAACGAAGTTCTGCATAATCTTGACTTGTTTGTGAGTGTTCATCAGAAAGTATTTCATTAACAGCGTCATACGTCATACGCTCTTTTGTCCGAATTACACTTTCATAAATCTCATAGTCCATCACTTTCCCATTACTATCGATTTCCATTTCACAACTTAATGTTAGTCGGTCGACATTTGGATTTAAGCTACAAATGCCATTAGATAGTCGGTGAGGTAACATGGGAATGACACGGTCAGTTAAATAAACACTGGTGGCACGTTTATACGCTTCTTCATCCAACGCACTGTTTTCTCTAACGTAATGCGCAACGTCGGCAATATGAACACCGAGTCGATACGTTCCACGCTCCGTCTTTTCAAAACTAATCGCATCATCTAAATCTTTTGCCTCTGCCCCATCTATCGTCACAATCGTTCGGTCTCTAAGGTCACGTCGTCCTTCACGCTCACTGTCCAAGACTTCATCTGGTATCGCTGCGACTTCCGTCATCACTTCGTCAGGAAAAGTCGTCGGAATACCGTGCTGCATGACAATCGTTAATATATCCATACCTGGGTCATTCTTATGTCCGACTGTTTGAAGAATAACTCCTTCTAACGCTCTGTCATAACCCTTTTCAGGGTAATGGGTAATCGAAACAACGCAAATACTTCCTTCAACAGGTTGCAATCCTTCTTTTGCAACATAAACACGATAGTTCGCTAATTTCTTGTCTTGTGGTTTCACAAAACCGTATAAATCTGTTTCCGCTATTTCCTCTTCATCGTAAGGGATAAACTCACCGACGATTTGTGTCATATGACGTTTTTTTATTTCAACTACTTTTCCTTCGGCCATACGGTCTTTTAAATAATCCCCTGGCGAAACGATGTCAATTAAGACCGTATCACCATCTAAAGCATAATGCGTTTTTTCTTTTGGTATAAATATATCTGGTTCGGATTCATCTAGCGTGACAAAGCCAAAGCCACGTTCATTTGCATGAAAATGCCCTTCTAAAAGTAGCGTGTCACGATGGGGTAACGTGACTTTTCCTTTAGAGGTTAATTTGATTTCCTTTTTCTCTTCTAAAAAAGCAATTTCTTTTACCAGTTCTTTGAACGCCTGACTACTTTCACAATCAAGTTGTTGACTCAATTCTCGAATACTGTAGCTTTTTTGAGGATTGGCCTTTAAAAACGTCATAACTTTTTCTCGTATTGTTATCATACTTTCTCCTTTTTTATGACTGACTCCAAGATAGAGATTCAATAAAGGCTAATACATCATCTTGAAGTTCAAGTCGGTCTGGGCCAATCGTAATCACATGCCCACTGTTTTCATACCATTTGACGGTTACATCTGCCGCTGACAATTGTTCTTTTGCTTCATAAACCGTTTGAGGATTAATCATGCGGTCTTTGCCTGCTTGAACTAATAAAGTTGGAACTTTGACGTTTGGCATTTCATTATAAATAACATCCGTCAAGCTAATTAATTCTACCAACTGCTTATCTAATTTCTCAGTCACTGTTGCCAACGCTTCTACTGTTAATGTTTCTCCCATTTTCTCTGCTGCTTGTTTAGCAAATTGTAAGAAAACAGGCCGAATATTCGTTTCAAACTTCGGTACAAGTGGTGAACAGAAGGCACCACCGCCGATAATTTCTTCACGATTATCTGTTAAAGTCTTCATGGCGTATTCGCCACCTAGTGATAATCCAAACACCGCAATCTCATTGTGTCCACGTTTTTTTAAAAATTCAATGCTCTCTTCAACATTTTTCTGCCAATACTTTGGCCCATACTCTAATACATCAACGGGTGTTTCTGTCCCGTGCCCTTCAAACATTGGGAGTAACACCGTATAGCCAGCATTATTTAAAAACCGGCCCATCGCTCGCACATCATTAGGCGTTCCTGTATAAGCGTGAAATAAAATAACCGCTCGTTTACCTCCTTCAAAAAAAGTTGTTTCTGGTTGTTGTTTAATTGTTGATTGCATGACAATACTCCTTTTATCCTATATATTCTTCATCTCTGTTCCTATTGTACCAATTAAAAAGCCTCCTGTTCAAACAGGAGGCTCTTACTTACTTATGCTAACGGTAAATATGCTAATAAGATTGCAACGACAACCCAGGCAATTGCTAATACCGTCGTGATTCGTTGCATGACCGCTTCAAATCCGCGTGCCTTTTGTTTTCCAAATAATTGATCTGCTCCACCGGTAAATGCGCTTGCCGCACTGTTTTGTTTACTAGGCTGCATCATTACAGCTACTATGATCAACAATGATAAAATAATCATTAGTGTGATTAAAAAACTATACACTTGGTAGCCCTCCCTATATTGTACACATAATATCTTTAATATTATATCATATCTGCATTTCAATAGCTATTCTTTTTGTTGCATCACCCATTGCTGCTTCTATTATTTCCAAGTCTTCTACTTCGATTGTTTTCATATCTAGCCACAAATGCTGATGATGGATTTTCCCTATAACAGGTACCTCGTACTCACGTAAATAATCAGCTAGTGTCTGTAAACTTCCCTGTTTTAACCTTATACATACTGCTTTTGAAGGTAAGAAGTCGTTAGGATAGGCACCACCTCCCACTTGTGCCTCTGAGTCTTTTATTGTCACCTCAATAAGATGATGATAAGGAGTCAAACGAGAAGATAAAGTTTCTGCTAATTGCTGTAATTTTTCAACATCACGATAAAGATAATGTAGTGTCGGAATTTGTTGTTTCGCTAGCTCCACGTTTTCATATAAAGCAAGCGTAGCATCTAACGTTGCTAATGTTAACTTATCTACACGAAGCGCTCGTGTTAATTGATTGCGTTTCATCGCGTCAATCCACTCTTTTTTACCGATAATAATACCGGCTTGCGGCCCGCCTAATAGTTTATCGCCACTAAACGTGACAAGGTCACTCCCTTGATGCAACGCCTCCGTCAACGTCAATTCACGTCGTAATCCTAATTCTGATAAATCAAAAAACAAACCACTACCTAAATCTGTCACAAGTGGTATCTCGTAACGCTTAGCAAGTTGGCTTAATTCTGAAATAGGTACTTCTGATGTAAATCCTTCAATCCGATAATTACTCGTATGAACTTTTAATAATGCTCCTGTTTCTTCCGATATTGCATGTTGATAATCAGCAAAATGCGTCTTATTCGTTGTTCCAACTTCACGCAATTGAGCACCACTTAAAGTAATGATTTCAGGTATTCGAAAGGCACCACCAATTTCAACTAGTTCGCCACGTGAGATAACTACTTCTTGATTTTGACTTATCGTATGCAGAGCTAATAACACAGCCGCCGCATTGTTATTAACGACTAACGCCGCTTCAGCACCCGTTAATTGCCTTAATCGCTCCGTCACATGGTCATAACGCGAGCCTCTCGTTCCCGTTTTTAAATCATATTCAAGATTGGTGTAATGAGGGCCTAAAGCGACGACTTTATCTAAAGCAGCTTGACTTAGAACACTACGTCCCAAGTTAGTATGCAAGATAACTCCCGTAGCATTAATCACCTTTTTTAATTGTATGTGAGTGGAAAGACGTAAAACATGTTGAACTACCTCCACCCAATCACTGACCGTCTCTCTGATTATTGTCGATTTCTCATTTAGAAGTGCTTTACGATACTTCACTTGTTCTAGCTGAATCGTCCTTTTCACGTTTTCTAAACCATATTTTTCAATTATTTCTTGCATTTCTGATTGCTCCAATAATCGATTAACAGAAGGTATCGCTCTTAATTTTTCCTGCATAGTCTATCTCCTCTTTTTAATAAGCAAACGTTGATTATCCACTCGCTTCGTCCACCCTTGTTTATCCATTGCCTCTAATAGCTGTAAACTCTGTTGACGATTGACATCTAATAAATCACGGCACTCAGCGACAGAGATCGTGCGATTTTTTTCTAAGTAATCAATCACTCGCTCTATCTGATGGTTTAAGTAGGTCACGCCGATAACGTGCTGCCGGTCGACAAAGTAAATATAAGATTGTTTCTCTTTACTATCTAACAGAGCGATATCAGGAAATTTTTCTTTTAACGTTTGCCAATCTGTCGCTTTCAACCCTTGTTGATTTAAAAAAGCGTCCAAGTTCCTTAACCATTCTACTTCCTTGTGAGGTTCTTCGCGTGGCAACATGTAGATGTCTTCTTGTTTTACGACCGTTCCATTAGTTATTAAATCTTCTAATATGGTTTCAATCCAAATAGAAGGAATCGCGACAAACACGCGGAATAAATCCGTTAATGTTACACCTTGAATCCTTTGATTTGTTTCATACAGCTTGTCAAGATAATCAATCAATTCTTGTTTAAGTAATGTTAAACGTTCTTTTGTTATAATCGAAGTCGACTTACTCATAATCTGTCCGTCTTTTTCCAGTTGAGATAACGTTTGTTCAAGCGCGACCTCTTCCATTTGCGACCGTTCACTTAATGACTGAAATGATACAATTTCGCCAGCTTTCTTTAATAAAAATAAAACTAACTTTTGGTTATCAGCTGCGAGACGATACGTGAGTTCTTCTAAAATAAGTTGGTCATTGCGACGACTCTTAGTTACCGTTGTATTTAAAACAATACCTCCCGCAATTGTCGTGACAGGTGAATACGAACGTAAGATAAAGCGGTCACCTGGAAAAACGATAACAGGTTGCTCTAAACGTAGCTGAACAAAATCAGACTCATTGGGAGCAATTTCTTCTTGATTTAACGGTACAACACGTCCTTGTATCGTCTGCGTTCCTACATGCAAATGCACGCGTTGCCAATGTGTTAATGTTGCTTGACTTTGTATATTTGTCACGTAAGTATTAAGCATATAACTCGCTTCTACATTTTCCACACACGATAATACACTACCTTTGGGGACATCTGATACTTTCACACCACTGAGCTGGATGGCAACGCGTTGCCCAGTCGTCACTTGACTTACTGGTTGGTCGTGAACGTGTAACTGCCTTATCTTCACTTTCTTTCGCAAAGGATAGACCCAAATTTCATCATTAATCGCTAGTCTCCCTGATAGTAACGTCCCTGTCACAATCGTCCCTATTCCTTTTAACGAAAAAGAGCGGTCGACATTTAAACGAGGAAGCTTAGCAACCTCATTCTTTCTAGCAAAATGACGCGCATACTTTTCAATCTCTGTTTTTAATTCACCGATACCAGTATTAGCAAGACTATCTACTGGTATGACAGGAACCTGCGTTCTTTCATTATTAAAACCAAATGATGTTAAAAAATGCTCAATAGCTGTTCGACAAGACGTAATCTTTTCAATAGAAACTTCATTTACCTTAGTCATCACTACTATCATATCTTCTATGCCTAGCAATTTTAATATCGATAAATGTTCATAGGTTTGTGGCATGATCCCCTCATTTACATCGACCACTAATAAAACGAGGTCCATGCCTATCGCTCCCGAGACCATGTTTTTCAAAAAACTCTCATGTCCAGGAACATCGACTATTCCAACTCGTTGTCCAGTAGACAAATCCATATACGCGAACCCCAACTCAATAGAGAGGCCTCGTTTTTTCTCTTGGGGCGTACGATCTGTATCGATATCAGTCAGCACTTTGATTAGACTTGTCTTACCGTGATCGACATGACCCGCTGTCCCAATAATAAAATCATTCATTTTTTCACCTACCGACTTCCACTATATATTAATGACAGTATCGCTCTTCAATAAAAGTTCCGTAATGAAAAACATATTCACTATTTCAGCAGATGTTATCTTCTCTGTTACTTGATACTGTTCTGTACATGCCCCACAAGCAAATAGTGTCACACCCTTTGCTTTTAACTCATCAAAAGAATGAGCCAATTCACCCACTAATAACTTCACACCTTCGTTGTAAAACACTAAATATTTTGGCAAAACTGATTGTTCTAACAAGGAAGCGATAAAGCCTGACATCAACTTTTTACCTAGCTCTTCACTACCACTCCCCATAGTTAAAGAATCAAATACCATTGTCTTCACGATATCAGAAGTTTGTGTTTCTTGCTTCTTATCCAAAAGTTTATCCGATACTTCTACCTCACTCTCTTTTGAAAGAAATACTTCATATCGGTTGGCTGCTTGTTTAATACAACGATATGTAACATTCTTTTGTGAGGCGAATTTTTTTAAATTTTGAGTTGCAATTTCATTATCTACTATAATACTTAACGACTTTTCAGTTTCTAACGCACGTTTTGCTTGAATAACAGGTAATGGACAAGCCTGACCTGTAGCATCTATTTTTTTCATCATTCTTTCCCACTTTCTACGACAATCGACGGCCCTGTTTTTTTATCAACAATCTGCCCAATAATTCGCGCATACGGATAATGTACCTTGATTTTTTCTAAAAAAGCTTCCGCTTCTTCAACAGGCAGACTCACTAACAGCCCTCCTGATGTTTGTGGATCATACAGCAATTCTTCCCACGCAAAATCATCCATTTGAAATAACACCTTATCTTCTAAATGATTACGATTTCGTTGTCCCCCCGCTGTTATCATAAATTCATTCGCTAAATCATAAGCACCTGGCAAATATGGAATTTCCGATTGCCATAAAACAGCTTGTTGATCGTCTGAAAGCATTTCTAACAAATGACCTAACAAGCCAAAACCTGTGACATCCGTACAAGCAGAAACAGCATGCTCGTGCATATATTCTACAGCATATTTATTTAACAACGTCATCGAAGCAACCGCTTCTTGAAAGGTCTTTTCATCTGTTTCATGAATACTATACGCAGAAGTTATCACACTGACTCCAATCGGCTTGGTTAAGATTAAATAATCTCCGAGCCGTGCTCCCTGATTAGTTATCATTTTATCCGGATGAACCGTCCCCGTCACCGATAGACCATACTTAGGAAGTGCGTCATGAATTGAATGCCCACCTACTAAAAGTCCCCCAGCCTCTTGAACTTTTTCTGCACCACCTTTTAAAATAAGCGCAAGACTATCTAAGTCACCTTCTTCAGGAAAACAAACAATATTCATCGCGGTCAACACTGAGCCTCCCATTGCATATACATCACTTAAAGCATTCGTCGCTGCAATCTGTCCAAATAAATAAGGATTGCTCACCATCGTTGGAAAAAAATCTAATGTCTGAATCAACGCTTGTTCATCTGACAACGCATAGACCGCTGCATCATCTGACGAACCAAATCCCACCAATAATTTATCCGATTTTGGTTGCGGTAGATTCTTTAAAATAGCGGATAGTTCCCCTGCTCCAATTTTCGCATTACACCCACCACAAATATACAGCTCTTTTCCATTAACCTCGTCACTCGACATCTTGCCCCTCCTTCGTACTCTTTTCTTCTATTCTAGCACACCCTTTATCTAAAATAAGCTTTCGTGTTTTAAGTTTGACCGCTATTCCTTGCTGTGCTATGCTATGAATGGATTTGGGAATGGATGAGTTCTGGTGTTCTCTCTAGTCTTCAAAACTAGCATGAGGAGTTAATAGCTTCTTAGGTGGGTTCGATTCCCACACATTCCCGCCAATATAAAATAAAAAAGCAATCTCAAATTGAGATTGCTTTTCTTTTAAACTCATATTAATCTTTTAATTTATCCACAGCTTTTTCAGCTTTATCTTTTACATCGGCTGCAACTTCTTTCGCCTTACCGACTGCTTGGTCTGCTAAGCCTTCTGCTTGTTTACCTTTGTCATCCGTCACTTTACCTACGGACTCTTTTGCTTTACCTTTTACTTTATCTGATAATCCTCTGTCTGTCATAAAATGACCTCTTTTCTATTTTTTATTTATGCTTTACTCATGAAAAATGATACGACTGCAACTAAAATCACTGCACCTAAGATAGAAGGTACCAATGCCATTCCAGCTAAGCTAGGTCCCCAATGTCCGAATAAACTCTGACCAATCGAAGAACCGACTAAACCTGCAACGATGTTAGCAATCCACCCCATAGAGTTTCCTTTGTTTGTAACAGCTCCGGCAATAGTACCAATAATAGCTCCTACGATTAATGACCATAATAATGACATAATATCCCTCCTAATTCAATCTCTATAAAACAACCCTAATATTTTTTAACAAATATCATATGTTTTATACTATTTATTATACATACATTTGTTATATTTTAAAAGAAATATGCTCAATCAAACATATCAACAACTTGTTTTCATTGACTTTTCATACAAATTAAACTCCGTGTTATTAGTTATTTCACCTTGATAAGTGCCGACATAATTAAACCCAGCTCTTTGATACAAGGCATTCAAACTCGTCTTTTCCTTCATACAATCTAGTCGTAAAACGGATATTTTAGCAGAATTAACAAGTTCCGACTCCAATCCATTTAAAAAACTTTGAGCAATCCCCTGTCCTTCATAACCTTGCTTGATTGCCAATTTGTGCAAATATAAGGCCTCATTCGAAGACTTAAACTGATACCATAAACTTTTATCCCATTCTTCTTCCGGCATTACAAACGCCATTATCACAACCTTATTATCTAACTCACCTACATAAACATGCTGCTTCAAAATACGCGGTAAAATAATCGTCTCTACATCACTTAGTAATAATTCACGCCACTGACTAGAACCCATACGCGCAATTCGTTCAGCCGCTTGAACTAAAATCTGATTTAAATTTTGTAAGTCTGACTGTTTTGCTAGTCTAATATTCATCCACATTTTCCTCCCATATTTCACGATTTAAACGATAAACAACTCGCTCATAAGTATTATCTTCTAATTCAAAGGCCTCACGCTTAACAAGATACAGTGGCAAGTGAAACTTTTTAATTAATGCTATCATAGGATAATTTCCCGTCCATGTTGTAATCGTAATACCATCCAAATACGGTGTCATAAAAAATAAATAGTCTACAATTAAAGAAAGTACTTCTGCTCCATACCCTTTTCCTCGTATCTCTTTATCAAACAAGATTAAACCTATATCAAATACCAACTCATTCTCATTATTTGGATAATCAGAAGACAAATAGCTCCATGACGTCACACCGATTATCTCATTTTCTTGCATAACTAATAACGGATTTCCTTCTTCTACCCAATTATGAGCTACTTCAGCAAAAAAATCTTCTTTAGAAGGTATAGGCTGTTCATTCAACGGATCATTCATCTTTTGCCACTCTGAGCAAGTCTCACTAATTTTTCTCCATAATACAGGCAAATCCCACTCATCTATTTTCTTTAAGTATATTTGTAGCATTCACAATCATTCCTTTAAAATTCAACTTGACTTATTAGCAAATCATCAGTAAACTATAATAGTATGTTCTAGCGGTTGTGGCGGAACGGCAGACGCACTACCTTGAGGGGGTAGCGAAGAAATTCTTCGTGTGAGTTCAAATCTCATCAACCGCATCTTTTAACGACAGACTATCTTTTACAGATAGTCTTTTTTATTATACTTTTTTAAATTAATCACCTAAGTTTTGTATATAACAAAAAAACTCAGTCTTAACAGACTGAGTCAGAACTCCGGCAGTAGGACTCGAACCTACGACATCATGATTAACAGTCATGCGCTACTACCAACTGAGCTATGCCGGAATAAAACACAAGCGTGGCAACGTCCTACTCTCACAGGGGGCAACCCCCCACTACCATCGGCGCTAAGAAGCTTAACTACTGTGTTCGATATGGGAACAGGTGTATCCTTCTTGCTATCGCCACCACACT
>NZ_NGJW01000013.1 GCF_003987555.1 Vagococcus lutrae
CTCTATGATTCGTAGTAATTTTTTGATATCATTAGACATGAGCATATCGCCTCCCGTTTGGTTTTTTGTCGTAAATTAATCATATAGGAGAACGGTATGCTTTTTAATACCTAAAATTAAGAAAATTGAAAAAGGGCTGATGAATCAATTTTTTGATTCATCAGTCCTTTAAATTATAGAGCCTTTTATTCAGTTATTTGGTAGAAACTGTCAGACAAGTAGTTTTTTCCAGTTGTTTGGTCATATTGAACTAAATTAAAATCATTAATTAACGTCTGTATTTTCTTATTGCTGTCGCTAATCTTAATTTTTTCACCATCCACGATGCAATACTCTTTATCGAACCAAGTAACATTATTACTTAATAGTTCCTCTAGGATCGCATAAAATGGTGAAATTTTACTATTATTAGCTCTTGCCACAATATTTGTGAAGAATTGTGGGCTTAAAGACTCATAGTTTTGATGATGGTTTTCTTTTTTTGTATTATATACAAAAAATTCTGTTTGGTAATAAATAGGATCATTTTTATCAATATTTAGGTCTAAGTAGAAATATGGTAAATGATCTCCATAGAATAAAACAGTAACGTTCTCATCGATCTCATTTAACTTGTTGAGAAAGTTTATAGTTTCATCATCCGTGATGTTTAAACCTCTCATATAATTGTTAATACGTGTGATATTTTCTGGTTTTATCTCGTCATTGTTAACTTCAGAGATTTCTCGGTTATCAAATTCTCTGTAATTAGGACCGTGATTTTGCATCGTGATAATTTGAATGAAATTAGTATCTTTATATTCCTCTAAAGTTCTTAGAGATTCATTGTAGGCTGATTTATCAGAGTAATAATTAGACTCTCCAATTAGTTCTAACTCGGCAAAGTCGTCTTCTGTAATAAAGTCTTTGAAGCCAAATTTATTGAAAGCTTCTTTTCTCCTATATAGATTAGGTGTATAAGGGTGGATAGCATATGCATTAGGATTTTTATACAATTGTAAAATCGATTTAGCTTCTTGTTGTTGAGGAAGTAATGTTGTGTAAGGTATCGTCATTTGTGGATTAAACAAATTTAGATTAAGACTCGTCAAGGAAGAATACTCTATATTAGCTGTTCCTCCTCCAATTGAACTAGCGACCATTGTTCCGCTCTGAGTCTTCTCTTTAATATCTTTAATTTGTTTTATAGGACTATCAGAAATGTTTAGATAGTCTATTTTACTAGGATCGCTAAAGGATTCACTTAAAATATAAATAATTTTTTGTGAATTAAAGCTATCTTCGCGAGATTGATTAATTAACTTACTTTTGTTTAAATAACGATTTTGAATACTCTCTATTTTTTCTTTACTGTAGTCTGGAAGTTCACTCATCGGTTCTGTTTTAGTGTGAAAAAGAAAACCAGTAATGAAACCGTATCTTTGATAAACTATTCTTGGGTTAAAAGAGTACTGTACTTCATCCTCTAAATGGATCATCTTTTTTATGGTATTATTGTAATTAAAATTAATAGATAAGAAAAGCAAGCCACTTGTCGATGCAAGAGTAAATAATCGAATGAATAATAGTGTGTATTTTTTTCTTTTTAAAAATTGCTCTCTTATATCAGGTTCAAGTAATGAATCATAGGCATGAATCATTATAGGACTTACTTTCCAATAAAATAAAACTAATATTGCACAGGTTATTAAAAAATACACGATGTATAAGCTTATAGATTTGGTATCCACCATAGTAAGTAAATCTTTAATATTGAATATTTCTATAAGTTCGTTAGGATAAATAGGTTCATTTCTTTGTAAGAATTTTTGATGATTAGCATAAAACAAACTGAGAATAGAAGAAGAATATATTAGTAAGGAGATTAAATATCTACCTGTTAGCGACCATAAGAATAAAAAAAGTATAATAAGAATACTTGTTTGATAAAGAGCTGATTCAAAGAAAAATAATTGAGTATCAAACAAAGAAAGATCTTCTTGCATACTTTTTTGTAGCAAGTAATTAAAATAAAAAGATATAGAGATAGTACTGATGATAGATAATAAGAACTGTAACAAGTATATAAATAAATATTGAGATTTACTATTACCGACTCGTTTGTTAGTTGAAGACATACAAAAACTCCTTTTTACTAATGTATTCAAATTTTAGCACTTTTAAATATAAAATCAAATGAAAATAAAAAATAGTAGTAGACATAAAATATAGAAGGAAGATAATAGTGGAAATTAAAATCAAGTTATTAGACGGAAAAAAGAAGATATCAATAGAAGATTCATCAAGAGAGTGGTACTTATTGGAAAGTAAAACTAGTCTTAAAAGTTGCGGACTTATATTTATTTTTGACCCACACTATTTAAAAACCGTCTGTCTGACGAATGATTTACCATCAAAAAAACCAAAAGACGAACGATGGTTGTGTTTGCCGTTTAGTGATAGTGAAGTGCTAGATAATATCTACGATAAGATAAAAAAAGAGCCGTTATGGATGGAAACAGACGTTTCTCCTTGGATGAGCGATTTGAAACAACTTTTACCGATACTAGGTTTATCTTTAGAAAAATCCCCTAATAATAAACCAGCGAAAGCACGTCATAAATGGACGAAAGAGATAAAGGATATTCCTTTTAATGTGACGTACAGAGGAAGTAGTGCCACTGTTTATTGGCAAAAAAGACAAGAGATGTGTATTGTAGCTGGAGCTAAACTTGTTCAAGAGGCTCCGCTGAATAAAGATGGGTCAGTAGGGTTTGCTGCTAAAGTAGGCGACAAATTGCGTCTAGAACAAGCAGATAAGATTCAAAACGGCTATACAATAGAAGATGTCATATTAAAAAGCGTTAATGAAGTCGGCTTATTTCTCTATTATGGTGGGACTAATGGCTGGCAAGTGTTGGTGGACTCAGAAGGAAAATCAATCGACGAATGGACAAGAGTTGGTTAATGACGAACTAAAAAGTATATATGCAACAAAACATTCGCTTTATTGTTGAGTCACTGATGATTTCATGATACATTTAAGAAGAAAAGGAAATGGAGTGTGAATTATGACAAATTGTTTAGTGCTACAGACAGATTTTGGTTTAGTAGATGGTGCAGTCAGTGCAATGTATGGGGTTGCGTATACCGTGGATCCGACTATTCGGGTTCAAGATTTAACCCATGAAATTCCACCGTATGATATTTGGATTGCTTCGTATCGTTTATATCAAACGGTTAAGTATTGGCCAAAAGGCACTGTTTTTGTTTCAGTAGTGGATCCGGGTGTGGGAAGTCATCGCCGCAGTATCGTATGTAAAACCACGTCTGGTCATTATATTATTACCCCAGATAATGGTTCCATTACTCATATTCAGCATTACGATGGAATTGAAGAAATTCGTGCGATTGATGAAGTTAAGAGTCGCTTGCCTCATTCAGAAGAAAGTCACACATTCCATGGACGTGATATCTATGCTTATAATGGTGCGCGTTTAGCTGTGGGAGAGACCACGTTTGAAGAGCTAGGGTCACCGATTGAACCTGACACGCTCGTTACGTTGCCTTTAATCGAAGAATCACAAACAGGCACTATTTTGAGAGGCAGTATCGACGTATTAGACGTACGTTTTGGTTCATTATGGTCGAATATCTCATCTGATAGTTTGAAACGCATTAATGTGAAACCAGGCGACCGTGTGCAAGTCACTATCTATCATAAAGAGAATAAAGTCTATCAAAATATTTTGTTATTTGCTCGTTCATTTGCAGATGTCAATATCGGTGAGCCACTTGTTTATATTAATTCACTCGTCAATGTTGGGGTAGCTGTTAATCAAGATTCATTTTCAAAACTTTATCATATTGGGACTGGGATTGACTGGACATTAGAAATTCGCAAGGCACCGCGTGTTATCTATGAAGAAGACGTGTTATAATAATTAAAAAGAATAGGTGGAGAAATCATGAAAAAAGAGTTTTCGGTTCAGACGATTGTCGCCATTGGTATTGGGGCAGCCGTTTTTGTTATTTTGGGTCGATTTGTTGTGATTCCGACAGGATTCCCGAATACTAATATTGAAACAAGCTATCCATTTTTAGCTTTAATTGCGAGCTTATTTGGTCCAGCTGCAGGATTTTTAATTGGTTTTATTGGGCATACGATTAAAGATTTAACAACTTATGGTGCGTGGTGGAGTTGGATTATTTGTTCAGGCGCGATTGGCTTTGCATATGGTTGGATAGGTAAACAGCTAAAATTAGAAGAAGGACTTTTTCCAAAAAAAGATATCATTCGCTTTAATGTTTTGCAAGTTATTAGTCACTTAGTAGTCTGGGGTGTATTAGCACCTGTATTGGACATTTTAATTTATAGTGAGCCAGCGAATAAAGTTTTCACACAAGGTGTGATTGCGGCGGTGAGTAATAGTGTGGCAGTGGGGATTATAGGCACATTATTAATGAAAGCATACGCCTCTTCACGTACGAAAAAAGGTAGCTTAACAAAAGAATAAATATGATAAAATAGAGACAGTGAGAAAGTTGAATGTGAGTTCAACTTTCTTTTCCTATAAGAAAGAAACAAAAGATTTGAGGCTAAAAAATGAAACCTTTAATTGAATTTAAAGATGTGTCGTTTCAGTATCATAGTCAATCTGAACCGACACTTCATGATTTAAATATCGCTATCTATCCAGGTGAGAAGATATTAGTGGTCGGACCAAGTGGGAGCGGGAAGTCCACGTTTGCTCACTGTATGAATGGGTTGATTCCACATATGTATTCTGGTGCGCTAACAGGTAGTGTTCAGGTCAATGGCAAGGATGTTTCGACATCTTCTTTGTCCAGTTTGTCTTTTGATATTGGAACAGTTTTACAAGACACTGATGGACAATTTATTGGGCTAAGTGTTGCAGAAGACATTGCTTTCTCTTTAGAAAATGAATGTGTAGCCCAGTCAGAAATGAAGCATGCCGTAAAGAAAATGGCAGAAACAGTGTATTTAACCGACCATTTATCACATCGACCGCAAGATTTATCGGGCGGACAAAAACAACGTGTTTCAATGGCGGGTGTGTTAATTGATGAAGTGCCAATTTTACTGTTAGATGAACCACTTGCTAATCTTGACCCAAAAACGGGGAAAGAGTCGATGGTGTTATTAGATGAATTGAACGAACAGTACGGTGCGACGATTATCATCGTAGAACACCGTTTAGAAGATGTTTTATACCGAGATGTTGACCGCATCTTAGTGTTTTCTGAAGGTCAGATTATTTCTGATTCATCACCTGACGAATTATTAAAACAATCTTTACTAGCAGATGTTGGAATTCGTGAACCATTGTATATTTCAGCCATGAAGTATGCAGGGGTTGACTTATCGCAAGTTGAAAAAATAGCTTCACTTTCAGACGTGACCGCTCCCAAGCTGAAAACGCAAATGCAAGAGTGGGTTTCAGACTTACCACAACCGCGAGTTATGGAAAAACAGTCACCATTATTGTCTATCAAAGATTTAACCGTTCGTTACGAAGCGCAAGGTAAACCAGTTCTTCAGGATTTATCTGTCGATTTTCATACTGGAGAAATGGTCAGTATTGTTGGAGAAAATGGTGCAGGTAAATCGACATTGTGTAAAGCTATCTGTGGCTTTACGCCTGCTGAATCTGGGCAATTCATGTGGAACAATCAAGACTTCAACTCGCTTTCGATTAAAGAACGCGCCGACTATGTTGGTTACGTCATGCAAAACCCAAATCAAATGATTTCTAAAAAGATGATACGAGAAGAAGTAGGGTTAGGTCTTGTGCTAAGAGGGGTATCCGAAGAGGAAATCGAAGAACGTGTCACTCATGTTTTAAAAGTTTGCGGCTTATACCCATTTCGTAATTGGCCGATTTCTGCTTTGAGTTTTGGTCAGAAAAAACGTGTGACAATCGCGTCTATCTTAGTGCTAAATCCTAAAATGATTTTACTAGACGAGCCGACAGCTGGACAGGATTTAAAACATTATACTGAAATGATGGATTTTCTATCGCAGATTAGTCATCAAGGGGTAACTGTGGGTATGGTCACACATGACATGCATTTGATGTTAGAGTATACCGACCGAGCGATAGTGATTGGTGAGGGGCGAGTGTTAGCAGATGATATTCCCGCCCATATTCTAACAAATCATCAATTAGTAGAGAAGGCGTCGTTAAAAGAAACGAGTCTGTTTACGTTCTCTCAGCAACTAGATATGGCTGACCCTGTCTCGTTTACTGAAAAATTTATTGCATTTGATCGGGAGGCGAGATTAAAATGAGTCAGACCCAGTTATTAGGCTATATACCAAAGAAGACAGTCATTCATCAGTTGAGTGGTGCCTCTAAACTTTTGGCGTTAGTTTTTCTATCAGTTGCCACGATGACAACGTATGATACACGTTTTCTCCTAGCGATGAGCCTTTTATCCATCGTGCTATTTCGACTATCTCATATTAAATGGAAAGAGATTTCCTTTGTCGTGAAGTTCGTAGCCGTGTTTTCTCTGTTAAATTTAATCGCTGTCTATTTGTTCTCACCTGAGTATGGTGTATCTGTTTACGGAACACGTCATGTGATATGGGAAGGTGTCGGACGTTTTACTTTAACACAGGAACAACTTTTTTATGAATTTAATCTGTTATTAAAATATATCGCGTCGATTCCTATTGCCTTGATCTTTATTTTGACGACGAATCCAAGTGAGTTTGCTGCGAGCTTGAATAAGATAGGTGTCAGTTATAAAATTAGTTATGCGGTTGCCTTAGCGTTGCGCTATATTCCAGATGTTCAACGTGATTTTTTTGATATCTCAATGGCACAGCAAGCTAGAGGTATTGAATTATCCAGAAAAGCGCCTTTTCGAGCGCGTGCTAAGGGGACGGTGGCGATTGTATTTCCATTAGTTTTATCAAGTATCGAACGCATTGATGTCATTAGCACCGCGATGGAGTTGCGCCGATTTGGGCGACATAAAAATCGAACATGGTATTCTGCTCAAACGTATCGGTTCCACGATTATTTTGTCATAGGTGTTTCGTTAGTACTACTCATTATTTCCTTTAGTTTATTTAAAGTAAATCAAGGGCGTTTTTATAATCCATTTTAAATAAAAGAGACACTTCAGTTTAGATAGCTAGATTGAAGTGTTTTTTTATTATAGAATAGACTCAAGGATTAAATTTGAGAAAAGAGGTTGTGAGATGAAACGATATATCGCAGTGCTATTAGTAGTTGTGTTTACTTTAGTTGGGTGTCAGCAACCCACCAGTGAACAGACGGATAAACAAGCTAAGACGGATGGACAAGAGTGGTATGCATCGGCTTTGGCTAAAGGCAAAGAAGCCATTATTGATGAAGAGTATGACAAAGCTCTCGCGTCTTTTGATTTGGCCTTAGAGTATCAAGCGAATGATGCCGAAGCGACCTTATTAAAAAAGCAAGTCGAATGGTATCAAAAAGGGCAAAAGTTAATGGAAGAAGGGAAAGAAAAGGAAGCAGAGGATGTTTATATTGATTTAATTACGTCAAAAAATGGTTCGAAAACATTGAAAAAGCAAGCAGAAGAGCAACTGGAGATGTGGGGAAAAGGAGAGCGTAAAACAACTTCTACTACATCGGAAAAGTCACCAGTATGGAATGATAACAAGCAGAAAGCTTTAGATGAGTTTATCAGTGAATGGGAACAAAGCATGGACCAACATTATGATAAAGCCTACCCAAATGGTCAAACGATTAATTATTATGGCGTTAACTTACCCGGAGATTTTGGCGATCTATCGCTTTCAGTTAATGGTCAACCTGTTTCGATATCGTTGATTGGAGAGAATCAGTCGACCACTTATCAAGTGGTGGCGATGTATTCTAATATAGAACGCGATTATCCTCGCTCAAGCTATTGGTACCTCTTTACGTTAAAGGATGGCACTCCTAAAATATTGGTGACAGCTCAAAATCAAGGGAATGAACAACAAACTATTGACTTTACTGAAACACAAAATGCGGCATTGATAGAAGGATATCGGAATATAGTGAGTAATTAAAAAGGAAAGCTCCTAGCAAACAGGAGCTTTCCTTTTTAATTTGGAAGTAATTTATTCAAAGTAATCGCTAAGAGCGAAGCAGTGGCAACAGGTGAGCTAAATAAATATTGAATAGTCTGAGGTAAGCTACCAACGTAGTCTTGTGGAATAAATGTTAAAGCAAGTGTCATAATCATCGGTAAAGCGATAATATACATTTCACGTTCACCGATAGCGACATTTTTCATCACTTGTAAGCCACTTGTTGCGATAATACCACACACGACAACAAATACCCCACCAATAACAGCTGTAGGAATTGCTGAAATTAAAGCAGATAACTTGCCTGAAAATCCAAACAAAATGAACCAAAAACCTGCGGCAGTAAGCACCTTACGACTTGCCACACCTGTAATTGAAATAATTCCCGCATTGGTCGAGTAACCTGTCACAGGGGTAGATCCAAGTAAGCTCGAAACGACACAGCCTAGTCCTTCTCCTAACACGCCGCGATTAAGCTGCTCATCAGAAAGAGGCGTATCGCATACTTGACTAACAGCAAACCATGTTCCAGTAGTTTCAGCCATTAACACGAGATAAATAATTAACATTGTGACGGTTGCGGATAGATTAAATGAAAAATGAAAATCTTTAAACGGTATCGGCATTAAGGAGAACCAACTTGCTTGCTTTACAGCTGATAAATCGAGAATCCCCATAAAATTAGCTAGAAGAGAACCGCCAAATAAAGCTAGAATGACTGACGTAATTTTTATGTAGCGTCCTTTATTTGGAAATACACTAGCAATCATGACACTTGCAACTAAGATAAAAGCAGAAAATACCGCTAAAATAATATTTTGATTAAGGGAAGAACCTTCACCAATAAAAATATTATTATTTAACGCAACTGGCATTAATGAAAGTCCTACGATGAAAATAATGGTGCCACCAACAATAGCTGGCACAAAATGTCGAATGATTTTAGTGAAAACACCAGTAAAACTTAATAGAACGACCAACAAAGCGCCGATTAAAGACGCGCCTAGAACACTTGCCCAACCTTCGATACCAGAACCGTTAGCAAAATAAATCCCCGCAATCGCTCCAATAGGAATGAAAGAAGGCCCTTGTCCGACAGGCAGTTTCATACAAAAATGCGATTGAATAATCGTGGCGATACCTGCGGCTAAAAAAGTAGATTGTATTAAAATAGAGGTTTCTTGAGCTGAAAGACCAATGATGGAAGCAATAATAAATGGCACAACATAAACGTCCATGGCTAATACGTGTTGAATCCCAAGTAGTGCGGCTTGAAAGGGGGATACGGACTCATTAGGGCCTATCAGTAAACGTGAGTCTGTGTCAGCTTTAATAGATTGATTTTTAATGGATTGTTCCATGATTAAACTCCTTTTTGATGGACAAGTTCACCTTGTACCCAAACTTTTTGTATATTGGTTGCTTGTATAAGATATAGCATGCTTTCTAAAATTTCTTCTGGTGCGATATTCGATTCGAAGAAAGGCATTGGATTGCCGACATCTTGAGTGTCAATAACTAAAGCATCCCAAGCGTAGTTTTTTTCAAACTTTCCAATTGGCAAGGAAAGAGCTTGCCCACCGCCAGCCGTAGCATGATAAAAGGATTGGATTATCGAAATCTTAGATTCTTTTGTCCCTCTTTCTGCTGCAGTTTTTTTGGGGTCGACGCCTTCGTCTAAATAGCGAGAAGCCATAACTGTTTGTCGTATATTTTCAAAAAGAGAAGGACTAAATCCACCACTAATATCGGTACCTAAACCAATATCGAGATGATAATCGTTTGCGAATTCTGCAAGCGGTAAAACAGCGTTGGCAAAATAAGCATTTGAAATGGGACAATGGGCAATTCCCGTCCCATTTTGTTGGAAAAGTAAGGCATCCTCGTGGGCGAGATGATTACAATGAGCCATGACTGCTTTATCACCTAAAAGTTGAAATGAGTGAAGTGCGTGTGCGTCATTTTGATTAAATCGTTCTTTCACATAGTGATGTTCCCAATCGCTTTCACTACAGTGTGATTGAATATGAACATCATACTTCTTGGCTAGCTTACCTAAACCATGCAAAGCTTCGTCGGTACAGCTCGGGATAAAGCGAGGTGTGACGACTGGATAGACGCCTTGTTTGGTTTTTTTGTGAAGAGCTTGGACGTCCTGAATAAACGATTCGGTATCAGCAAGAGCAGATTCAGTTGATGCATCACGATAAAAATCAGGGTTCATGATGGGATCGTCCATGACGACCTTACCTACTAGCCCTCGCTGTCCTTTTTTTGCACAAATTTCAGCTAAACGAAAAGAAGCTTCTTTATGAATAGAAGCAAAGTAAAGTCCAGTGGTTGTTCCATTGGCGAGTAAGTGTGAGACGAGATTTTCATATACAGTCGTTGCATAGTCTAAATCTGAAAAGCGTGCTTCTAGCGGAAAGGTATACGTTTGTAGCCAATCTTCAAGTGGCTTATCTAAAGCGCGTCCCGCTTGTGGCCATTGTGGAGCATGGATATGGAGGTCTACGAGGCCGGGAATAAGATATTGCCCATTTTTCAATTCTACAAATACCTTTTGTTGTTTAGCTAAAGCAAGTTGTTGTGAGTATTCTTTGTCGGAAGGTTGTGAGATGTTGACAATCTTGCCTTCGAAATCAATAAAAAATAGTGAATCGGCTAAAAATTCTAGTTGTGAGCGTGACGAGGTGTAAAAAGCATTCCCTTTAACTATAAGCGAATAATTCATTATAATCCCTTTCTTTTGTTCGTTTTATTTTAATCATATATCTATTCTACAATAAAACAACAAAAATTCAACAGTAAAAACGAACAAAAGCACTATAAGTAGTGTTTACCATTACTTATAGTGCTATGATAATATGATAAGTAGATTGCAATGACTTTTGATATATTTCAACTTATTGAGCTTTTTTAGATTTCATAGTTATTTTTTTTAAAAATAAAGAATTTGCTAAAAAGATAATTAGCGATTAAAACAACAACGTTAGCTAGTATTTTAGAAATAAGCGGTGCGATGTGTAAAAGACTAATCATGATAAACATTGCCAATAAATCCATAAACAGACTCAATAAACGAAACCCAAAAAAAGAAGCTATTTCGCGATATAAATCTGTTAAGGTGCTGTGTTTGCTCTCAAAAACATAAAGTTTATTTGAGATATAAGCAAATAAAACAGAAAAAATCCAGGCAATGATATTAGAAACAGTATAGTTGATACCAATTTTTTCATTAAAAAGCCAAAAACTTACGATGTTAATCACTGTGGTAATACCACCCATGATAAGGTACATCAAGATCGCATAATATTCTTCATTCATAAAACTGAATTTTAAGATGAATTTTTTAAATTTTTTCATCATGATGGTTATTTTCCTCCAAGTCTTTAACTTCTTGTTTAAAGTAGTCTTGAATTAAATATGGAGGCCGATTTTTTGATTCTATAAAAATACGTCCAATATATTCACCTATAATACCTAAAAATATAAGTTGTGTACCACTTAGAAATAAGATGAGAATCACTAATGATGGATATCCTGGAGTTGGGTTATCAAATAATAGTGTTTTAATTAAAACATAGATCATATAAATAAAGGAGATGAGCGCAATGATTAGACCGCTAATTAGTGAAAAACGTAAAGGCTTAACAGAATTAGAAACAATACCATCGATAGCCAGACGTAATAGGGAATTAAACTTCCACTTTGTTTCACCAGCAAAACGTTCATTTGCTTCAAAAGTTACTTCTTTCTTTTTATAACCTACCCACATGTATAATCCTTTTGTGTAACGTTCAGATTCTCTTAATTGTTTGATTCCATCTATACATTTTCGATCCAGTAATCTAAAATCTCCCACAGACTCTAAAACAGGGAGTTTAGAAAACATACCTAAAATTTTGTAATATAATTTTGAAAAAGCTTTTTTATAAAATGGTTCACCGTGACGAGCTAGTCGCTTACCATAAACATCTTGGTAGCCTTTTTCCCATTCTGAAATCATGTTTGGTATCACTTCAGGTGGATGCTGTAAATCTGCATCCATAATGACCATGGCATCTCCTCTAGCATGGTCAAAACCAGCCAGCATGGCAACTTCTTTTCCGTAGTTACGGGATAAGTCAACATATTGTACGCGAGAATCAACTTGAGCGAGCTCTTTTACTAGATCTAAAGATGTATCAAAACTACCATCATTTATAAATAGAAATTCAAATAAATATTTAGTTTTAAAGGAATTCGCTAATTTTGTTAATTCTTTATGTACAGCGTAAATATTTTCCTCTTCATTGAAAAAAGGAATACAAATTGTGATGAGTTTCATATAAACCTCCTAATTGTATCTTATAGAATAATGAGTTATAAACCATTATATCAATTAACATGTGATAATGATAGATAGTGCCTTCTGATAAATAAATTTTTAATAATTGAGTCTCTAGATAGAAATAAGATATCTTCTTAGATAAAAAATAAATAGATAACTAAAAAATTAGATTCAATGATTTAATAAAAGGTTTAAATTCATTGATATATAGGTTATATTAAAGAATGAATAAAAAGATAAATAAAAAGGGTGGTTTATTAATGGAAAGACCTAATAGAGAGAATATTTTTTTAAAATATATAGGTTTATTTTTTGTTATCACTTTAGTGATATATCTTCCCTATATATTGAATCAGAAAAGTCTTATTGGCGTTTATGATGGCTTATCTCAACATTATGTAGCATTAGGAAATATCAAAGAGTTTGGGATGAACATTTTAAAAGGTAACTCATTAGCAATTTGGGACTGGAGCATAGGGATAGGTGCTGATAAAGTTCAAAGCTATAGTTATTATGGTATTGGGGACATCTTTTCTTATATAGCTTTATTTTTTAATAATATGGAAGTAGCTTTTAATGTCATGATGTTGAGTAAGGTATTTTTTGCGGGATTGGGAATGCTAATTTTTTTAAAAAACAAACAAAAGTATTCTGATATTGCATTATTATCAGGGGTGTTAGTTTATACTTTTTGTGGCTACGTTATACATGGCTCTGTTACTCATCCAATGTTTTTGACACCTATGGTTATTCTTCCATATTTCTTATACAGTATAGATGCATTTTTATCTAATAAACATCCTTATTTAGTTTCAATAGTATTATGTTGGGCGTTGATTAGTAACTTTTATTTTGCGTTTTTTATTATTTTATTTGGTGCTATTTATTTTCTTCTCGAAAACTATCTGTCTGAGGACTCTATTCGGGATAAAAATATGAGGTTTTTAAAGATTATTCCTTATCTGATTTTGGGGTTGGGTATGTCCGCATTATTTTTTGTCCCAGCTGTATATGCGTTCATTCACTCTACAAGGGCTGATGTCCCCTTTGCTAATGGAATAAAATATTACCCACTTGATTACTATGTTAATTTGTTTAAGGCATTTATACATCCTCCGAAGTTCAGAGAATTTGATTTTCATGGAGGATATGCAATAATTTTTGTCCCAGCTGTTCTGCAGTCATTATATCATTTTAAACAAAATATCAAATTAAACATAGGATTGATAATAGGGTTAGTAGGTTTAATGTTCCCATATATCTCAGCGGTTATAAACGGATTTAGTACTCCATCTTTGAGATGGACGTTTATGTTTGCTTTGTTATTCGCTGTGGCTACTACAAACTTCATAATGTCAATGAATGAAAAAGAAAAATTAACACGAGTTGAATTTGTCTTTCTAGTAACTTTTACTTCAATGTTTGGAATTATAGCAATATTAGGTACAGAATTAAGCTTTTACAAGAATATTTATGATTTGATGTTAGTAGTCGTATTGTTTATAATTATTTTTATTCTGTATAGCGTTTATAATGCGAACCTTAAAGTGTCAACAGCTAGTTATATGTTGTTTATACTAATAATATTTAATGTCACAATTAATGGAAATTATTACCATCATCCTGAGGGTGTTGGCTATGTCAATGCCCATATCACAAGCGGAGAAGCATCCAATCTATATAAGGAATACTTTGCTCAACGGGAGTTAGAATTAAACATAAAATCTAATGATTTTCAACGAATATCTATGACTAGTGATTATGGAAAAGGAAGCCAATCAATAGATAGGATGAACGTCGGAGATTTTTTAGATGTTAACATGCTAAGTTCTTATTATAGTTTACAAAATGAACATCTAGGAGCGTTTTCGTCAGCGATGGGTAATAAGCAGGCAACCTTGGCTGAGCCTATTAAACAATTGGATAACCGCACTATTTTAAATAATTATTTAGGCGTTAGCTATATATTTGCGAGAAAGGGAATATCCGATAATGTTCCAGTATTGTATAAACAATATAGAGAAAATGAAAAAGCTGTTTCTATTTATAAGACTGATACTAATTTCCCGTTGATTTACACAATGGAAACACAATTCAAAGAACAAAACGATGGAAATCCACTCCTAGAAGAAACAAAATTAACTCAAGGGACTATTGTTCCAGAATTGCTAGATGAAGTAAAGACTGGAAAAGTTAATCAATCATCTTTAATGACTGTTAAGAGTCAGGAGATTCGGCACATTAAAGCGAATCATTATCAAGTGGATTTTAATTTAAAAAATAATGAGACTGATATGCAAGAAGTCTACATAGTATTAAAAGGAATGAAGATAAAAAATCCAGATTTCAAACGCAGTAGTGAATTACGGTCAAATCTGAATCAATGGCAATTTCAGCCAACAGGAAGCACTATTAATATTAGAAGTGCAGATGATGACTTAGCAGATTTTTATGAGTATAGTCCATTAAACATCTCATCATTTAATCCACATGAAGATCTTTTACTCAGATTAAATGATGAAAAAATAAAAGAAGGAAATAATACGCTTGATATTTTTATTAGTGGAAATCGTGAAGTTTCTTTTGAAGCAATAAAAATTTATAAAAGAAGTTTTGATAAACGTTTATTGAATGATATGTTGGATATTCAAGAGAAAGGTATAAAGGATTTACAGATCATGGGAGATGCTATAACAGGAAAAATATCAACATCTGCGCATAGTATTTTAACAAGTTCAATCCCTTATACTGCGGGTTGGAAACTTAAGGTTGACGGTGTAGAAACACCCATTATGAAAGTGAATTATGGGTTTGTAGGAGCAAAAATTGAAGATGGAGAGCATGAAATTGAATTGACTTATCAATCTCCTTGGCTGATGCAAAGCCTTTTAATAAGCATTTCTTCTATCATCATGTGTATTGTATTAATAATAAAGATAAACTTTTTAACTAAGTAAGAAAGAGGTAAAGCATGAAAAAAAAGTTTTTAGCTATCTTAGCTGTGTGTTTACTACTAGCAGGCTGTCAAAAGATATCAAAACAGGATGTTATAACAACAGAGGCTGAGGATATTTCTGTAAAGTTTAATCAAGTCAATAGTGAAGAAAGAAATAATCCTGATTTAAAAGAATTTGATATGTCCAACTTAAAGCACGGAAGATACAAACTCAAATCTGAGGTCCCTCAACATGTAAAAATCCTGTTGGGAACATCTAATTATGTTCAGCCTTTTGAACTAGATAAAAATGGTTTTATTACATACTTAGAAGATGGTATGACTATTCAAGTGGAAAATGGAGATTATTTTAGTTTAGAATATCTAGGAGAAGATATAACTTATAAATATGATAATGTAAGAAATGGCGATTTTTATCCAGGGCTTTATTATGAGGATAAAGAGGAATTTCCTTATGGAAGATATATTCTAAAAAATAATAGTGAGGAACCTTCAATAATTTACCATGGAACATATGGATCTGTGACTAGAGATATTATAGGGCCAAATAGTTATAAACAAGTTGAAATATATGGAAAAGATCGTATTCAAGTTGATACCAAAGATTCTGTTCAAGTTCGTAGAATGCCTGATAGAAACTCTACCGAGCGTCTATTCTTGCCTACTGCCTATGGTAACATAGATGTTATTCATCCTTCGGTTGTAAAATTAAAAAAACCTATAAATGGGTATGCGTATTGGCTAGCAGGTACCCCATTTTACAAATCAAATGCAGCTGAAGAGAATCCGCATATTTATGCTAGTAAAGATGGCATTCAATGGGAAGTTCCAGAAGGTTTAACTAATCCTATTGATGATAAACCAGGAAAAAAAGAAGATTTATCACGTTATAATTCTGACACACATTTAATATATGATGATAGTAGCGAAACTTTATTATGTTTTTATCGAGAATATGATGGAAGCAAGGATAATAAGGCCAATATCATTTATAGAGAAAGTAAAGATGGTGTTAACTGGTCAGATGAAACGATTATTTATAATGGACCACAAGTTTTATCTCCAGCTATTATAAAGGAAGATAACAAATACCGTATGTATTTTGTGAATGAAAAATATCAGGTGATAGAAATAGAGTCTACTGATAGAATGAAACAATGGACGGAAGAGCGTATTATTGAAACAATATATTCGGAGGGAAATTTACATAACTGGCATTTAGATGCTCAAAAAGAGAATGACGGAAAATATGGATTGTTGATATCATCTTTTCTGGCGGATGAAAATCGTCAAGCAATGGATGTTGGGAGCACAACACCTAATCGACAAACGATGTCACTATACTATGCTCAATCTGAAGATGGTTATGAGTTTTCAGAATTTAAGAAAGTACTGACACCACGTCCTGACTCTAGTCATTGGGATAATAGAGGGCTATATCGAAGTTGTTATATTATGGATGGCGATAAATACATTGTTTATTATACGGGGTTCTCTACAACTGGGAGAAAAGGAACAGGTATCAGTTATGGTGAAAATATGGATGACTTACAAGGTTTAGACAGTTCGCACTTGGATGATTTTTATAAATAGAGTCTATCGAAAATAAATGTTAATATAGTTATAGTAAACACTATCATGAATGTAGAAAGTTTATGATAGTGTTTTTTATATAACAGGGGAGTGACACATGTGGAAAGTATACTAACGTTAAACCATGTCAGTTTCAGCGTGCCTGAAAAAGACATATTGAAAGATGTACAACTAACTATTAAACCGGGCGATTTTATCACTATTTATGGGCCTTCCGGAAGCGGAAAGTCTACTCTATTAAAACTGATTGGGACATTATTAACCCCAACTGCAGGTGAAATTCAGTATAAAGGTCAAGCCGTAAGTGAGTTACCAATTACCGAGTATCGTCAGGCAGTTTCGTATGTTTTTCAATCACCACAGTTATTTGGTGAAACGGTATTAGATAATCTTTCTTTTCCTTACGAGATTCGTCAAAAAGAATTTGATAAAGACCGTGCGTTAATGCTTTTAAAAGAGGTACAACTAGATGAATCGTATTTAAATAAAGCCATCACGGAGTTGTCTGGTGGCGAAAAACAACGAATTGCGCTAGTACGTCATCTGTTGATATTACCTGATGTTTTGTTACTAGATGAGATTACGAGTGCATTAGATGAGGCGAATCGTTTACATGTACAAGCCTTTATCAAACGCTTGCAAGAAGAAAAAGGATTAACCGTCTTATGGATTACACATCAGCCACAAGAGTTAGAACAAGCAAATCGCCATATTGAAGTGGTTGATGGAATCGTGAAGGAGGTAGAAGTATCGTGGGAAATTTAGAGATTTCAAATACGTCATTGGCATTTGCGACGGTTTTAATTGCAGTTGCCTTAGTCATTGATTATAAAGAGCAGTTAGGATTAGGAAAAGATATTTTTATTGCGGCGATTCGTGCGGTTATTCAATTATTCATTATTGGCTATGTTTTAAGTGCGATATTCAAAGTGGATAATTTATGGGTGACACTAGCCATGGTGTTGTTTATTGTAGTCAATGCAGGGATTAATGCTGGGAAACGAGCGGAAGGGATAGAGGGAGCTTTTCAAATCTCGCTGATTGCTATTGGAGCCGGGACTTTTCTGTCGTTGTTTATTTTATTTATCACCGGGACATTAGAATGGACTCCTTCTCAAATTGTACCGATTACGGGGATGATTGCGAGCAATGCGATGACCGCGGTAGGTGTTGGTTATCGTCAAATGCGGTCGCAATTTAATGACCAACGTCAACAAATTCAAGAGAAATTAGCCTTAGGAGCGAATTTAAGACAGGCTTCTAATCCTATTATTCGTGAGAGTATAAAGGGAGCAATGGCACCAAGTATTGACCGTACCAAAACAGTTGGGCTAGTAAGTTTGCCAGGGATGATGTCTGGTTTGATGTTTGCAGGAATTGATCCGACGATGGCTATTCGCTATCAGATTGTGGTAATGTTTATGCTCATTGCGACGACAGGGTTTTCAACAATGATTGCTAGCTACTTAGTATACAAGAAGTTTTATAATGAACAGTGGCAATTAAAATAAGAAAAGACGATAAGCAAACCTACTTGCTTATCGTCTTTTTATTAATTTGTATAGTTATCAAAATAACCTTTAATGTAAACGAATGGTGTTCCTTTATCGCCACTTCCTGATGTTAAATCAGAGAGAGAGCCAATTAAGTCTGTAAGACGACGAGGTGTAGTACCTTGTGCTTCCATAGCGCCGACTAAGTCTTCGTCTTTGTTTTGAATGTACTCAGAGATAGCTTCTTGTAAAGCTTCTCCACGTAAATCAGCGAAGTTATTATCCGCTAGATATTTTAGCTTGACTTCGTTAGGTGTTCCTTCTAATCCAGCCGTATAAGCTGGGGAAACGACAGGATCAGCAAGTTCCCAAATTTTTCCAACAGGGTCTTTAAAAGCACCGTCACCGTAAACCATCACTTCGACGTTTTTACCTGTTAATTCAGCCAACTTAGCTTGGATTCCGTCGACAAGTGGTTGTGGGTTATTTGGGAATAGTTTGACGCTATCTTCTGTTGATTTGTTAGACCCAAGTAAGCCGTATTGTTCGTTATAACCACTACCGTCAATTGGAGCAGCTAAGATATCGTCCATTGCGAATACTTTTTCTGCGCCGTTTTCATTTAAAATACGTTTAGTACGGAAACGTGAATGAATATCACATGTTAAAACACTCTTAGTGTAATCTAAAATTGTTTTGGCATTATTTGAGAAGATGACTTCACACTCTGCACCTTCAGCTTCGATTAATGATTTATAGTAATCAATATAGTCAACGCCTGTAAAAGTATGTTTTTGATAGCCGAAATGTTGACGAAACTCAGCTTCTGTTAACACATCAGTCCAAGGGTTGATGCCTTTTTTATCTAAATCTTCTAAGTCAACTAAGTGGTTGCCAACTTCATCTGAAGGATAGCTTAGCATAAGGACCACTTTTTTCAAACCACGTGCCATACCACGTAAAACGATTGAGAAGCGGTTACGACTTAGGATTGGGAAGATAATCCCTACAGTGTCGTCACCAAATTTCGCAGCAACATCGGTCGCGATGTGGTCAACGGTTGCGTAGTTTCCTTGTGCGCGGGCAACGATTGATTCTGTAATTGTGACAATGTCACGATCTTCGATTTCAAATTTTTCCATTTTAGAGGCAGCTAATACAGTGTCCACGATAAGTGTTTCTAAATCGTCCCCTTGATTAATGATAGGGCCGCGTAGACCTCGTACTGTTGTTCCGACGATTCTTTCCAATAGTCTCTCTCCTTCAGTGTGAATGTTCGGCATTCAACACAATAAGTTTTATTACTTGTTTACTATACACTAAAAACATGGTATAAGTAAAATTAATAGTATTAATATAGGGTATAAGGAGAGGTTATATGATAGGGAAATTAGATTTGTATCGCATCTTTCAAGTTGTCAGTCAAAATAAAAGTTTTTCCAAAGCAAGTCAAGAACTATTTATGACACAGTCTGCTGTTAGTCAGAGTATTTCAAAGTTGGAAATGGAATTGGGTGTGACGCTCTTTTATCGCACGCCTAAAGGGGTAACACTCACGCAAGAAGGAGAGATGCTTGAATCATACACACGTCAAGCATTGACAACCATTCGTGCGGCAGAAGACCGTTTGTTAGACTTTCAAGAAATGAAGACAGGAGAATTACGTTTAGCGGTGGGAGATACAATTGCTCGGTATGTTTTGCTTCCTTATTTAGAAACCTATCACAGTCAATACCCTCAAATAAAATTAAAAATTCTCAACGGGACAACGGCGGAAATTATCGCTTATATTAAGGCGGGAGAGGCGGACGTTGGGTTGTGTCATTTGCCTATCGAAGAGTCGCAAATGGAGATTTATCCGTTTAAAGAAATTCACGATGTGTTTATTACTAGTTCTAGTAGCAACCTAGCCTTAGATAAAAAGTGGTCGTTTCAGGCTGTGGCGGATTTACCGCTTATCTTATTGGAAAAGCAATCAAACTCGCGAACTTATGTTGACCAGTTTATGACAAGTCGTGGCGTGACATTAAAACCCGTCATAGAGTTAGGTTCCTATGATTTAATTACAGAATTTGCCAAAATTAATTTAGGGATTTCTTGTGTTGTGCAAGAATTTGTAGAAGAATACCTTGAAAAAGGCATCGTCAAAAAGCTCCCTTTATTAGAAGAAATTCCACCACGTCATATTGGCGTCATTCATCTTAAAAATATGCCGCTACCTCAAGCTGCACATGTCTTTATTGATCGTCTTAAAAAGTGAGTTATTTGTATAAAATAACTCACTTTTTTTAGATTAGTTCACAAAATTGTATTGTCATCTAAAAATAACTGTATTAAACTCACTCCAGAGCTTCTTTATACTGTGAGTATATCATTCAGTAGAAAGGAAGCGTTAGCGTGGAAGATTGGTTAGGAATTGCAGGCAAAGTAGTGATAGTGACAGGAGGATCATCAGGAATCGGTGCAGCTGTTGTTCACTCTTTATTAGAACAAGGGACATGTGTGGTTAACGCGGATTTGAATCCAAGTCAAGATGAGCATGAAAACTTAATGTTTGTGAAAACAGACGTAACATCACTTGCTGATGTGAAAAATGTGGTAGCACAAACGAAAGAACGTTTTGGACGTCTTGATGGAGTCGTCAATAATGCTGGTATCAATATCCCTCGTTTACTTGTCGATGCAAAAGAACCAGAGAGTCAATTTGAGTTGTCGGAAAAGGTATTTGATAAGATGTTTGCTATCAATCAAAAAGGGGTTTATTTAATGTCACAAGCAGTCGGACGTGAGTTAGCAGCTCAACAGTCTGGTGTCATTATTAATATGTCCTCTGAAAGTGGATTAGAAGGTTCGGAAGGTCAAAGTGCGTATGCCGCTACGAAAGCAGCAGTTAATAGTTATACACGCTCTTGGGCAAAAGAGTTAGGAAAACATCATGTCCGTGTCGTTGGGATTGCTCCAGGAATTATGGAGGAAACTGGATTAAGAACCATTGAATATGAAACAGCTTTAGCTTACACACGTGGTATCACGGTTGAAAAATTGCGTGAAGGATACAGCAGTACGTCAACAACACCGTTAGGAAGAAGTGGTAAGTTAACAGAAGTAGCAGATTTAGTGTGTTACTTATTATCAGATCGTGCAAGTTATATTACAGGCGTTACCTATAATGTGGCTGGAGGTAAAACACGCGGCTAAGACATGATTAAGGAGGAACAATTGTGTCTTTAACAAACAAGTGGTATGAAATTTTAAATATCTTATTAGTCAAACGTCGCGTAACAGTAGAAGAATTGATGACCTTGACAGACTTGTCTAAACAAACGTTACGCAAAAATATTCAACTGCTCAATGACCGTTTACAAGAAACGGCTCAAATCGTAGAAGAAGGTAAATATTTTGAGTTGAAAGTCGCTCACCTAGACCGGTTTCAATTAATCATGTCAGGTAAGTTGAAAAAAGAAACGGATTTTAACTCAGCGGGTAAACGAATGGCTTACATCATTCGAGCGTTAATCGATGCACCTGATTATATTCTAATTGATGATTTGTGTGACGAGTTACAAGTCAGTCGAGGGACTGTCAATAAAGATATGCGGGAGATTAAAAAAGCAATTGGGCCATATGGTGTAAAAATCGTCGGGATACCCAATAAGGGGATGCAGATTGTCGGCGATGAGTTTCACTTTCGTCTTGTCGTTTTGAAATTTGTTTATGATTATTACAGTGATGATTATCCGTTGACGCGTGATACGTTACAGTGGGCGGATAAATTAGCGAAATATTATAAACTAGATCAAGTGACGCTAGCTTTATTAAAAAAGGTAATAGGTGTCAGTGTTCATCGTATTTTGAAAACGAATCCAATGACGCAGCCTATTGCTTATTATAAAAACTTTGAATATCAGACTCCGATACTAGAGGACTTTATGATTTTTGTTGAAAAAGAATATCGACTAACATTGGGGCGTTATGACCAAGACTTTTTATCTTTTCCAGTTAATACGAGAACGACAGCGATGGTTTCAGATGCAAGTATGAAACAGCATGAAGCAGATGTGCGTGAGATTTTTGATGAGATGATGTTAGAAATTCAAAACAATTTTATGACGAAAATCGATGAAGAAGCGTTATTTGAAGCGATGAAGTATCATTTAATGTTCATGTTAAATCGAATTATCTTTCATATAGATGTGTACGATTTGTTTATGGATGAGATTCAATTGAAGTATCCTTTTTCATTTGAGCTAGCTAAAGTTGCAATGAAAGCGGTTGAAGATGATTTAATGGTCACCGTCCATGAAGTAGAAATAAGTTATCTTGCCATTTATTTCGAATTAATTATGCAAAAGAAAAAAGGGCGTAGTCAAGATAAAAAAGTCGCAATTGTGTGTAGCACGGGGCGAGGTACGGCTACTTTAATTCACCGTCAATTAAGAGAGGTCTTAGGTGCCGACGTTGAAATCGTCCAGTATTCCGAAACGGATTATTTAGAGATTGATAGTGCGGAGTATCTCGCTATTTTTAGCACGTTACCTTTGGAAAGTCGAAATGGTAAGCCAGTGATACAGATTACCAATCTATTTGATAACGAATTGTTAATAAAAGAATGGCGTAAATTAGATGAGCAGCGATTGTTGACTAAAGATATTGTCGATTTTTCATTTGTTATTTTAGACAGTCAGAAAAGTTACTTGGAGAATGTCGCCACGATGATTGAAGAATGGATAGAAGTAGAGAAGCTAGCTCCTGAATTTATGCCGTTGTGGCAAGAGCGAGAGCGTCGCCAAACGACGATTTTTGATCAAGGAATTGGTTTTCCACATACGATTAATAAAGGGTCAAATGAAATTGTTTTTCGAATAGGTGTATTCCCTGAGAAGATTCATGAAGGAAAACAATATGTAAAAATCGTATTTTTAGTGGGGATACCAGAGTACATTAACGATGAGATTGAAAAAACATTGATGGCCATTTATGACTTGATTTTTTCAATTGGGCAAAAGAAGGAATATGTCGCGCAGATTAGTCAGTGTCAAAGTCGCGAAGACGTTTTGGCGTTTTTAATGAGAGAGGAGCTAAGTTAATGCCATTTATATATGTATTTGGAATTGTTGCAGTATCGGCTTATTTATTACAAGGATTTCTTGGCTTTTTACAAATTAAACACTTTACGAAAGTTTATGGTGAAATGCGCCGCAAAGGACGTGTCGCGATTGGACGTAAATCAGGTAAATTTAAAGCGGGAACCATTGTCATGATTGCCATAGATGAAGCGGCGAATATCTTGGAAGTGAAAAAAATTCAAGGAACGACCGTCTTAGCTAAATTTAAAGATATTAAGGGATTGGAAGGGATGTCGATTACAGAATTGACGCCAACCTTGCCGATTTTAGCGAAAGAAAACAAATTGACGCAAGCAACCGTTATGGATGCCGTACAGACGTATCAAAAAGTGATGAATGGTGAGGTTATTGAAACGCCACCGACACCGATGATGTCGATGAGAAATCAAGCGATGATGATGAAATACAGTCTACAAAATAAATTTAAAAGGAGTTAAAGACAATGATTTATATTACAAAGTTTGCAGAAGGGTTTATGAACCTGTTCCAAACAGGTGCCGAAACGTTTATTAGTTGGGTCACGGGAATTGTTCCGGTCGTATTAATGTTATTAGTTTTAATGAACACACTGACAGCGATGTTAGGGGAAGAGCGTGTAACGAAAATTGCTAAAGCGTCATCCAAAAACGTGTTTACTCGTTATTTGATTTTGCCTTTTGTAGCAACATTCATGTTAGGAAACCCTATGTCATTTACACTAGGACGCTTTTTACCAGAGTTTTATAAGCCAAGTTTCTACGCAGTAACAGCACAAGCTAACCACACAAGTAATGGTCTTTTCCCACATATTAACCCAGGCGAGTTATTTATCTATCTTGGAGTAGCACAAGGGATTACGACACTTGGTTTAAATCAAATGGATTTAGCAGTTCGCTATTTATTAGTCGGATTAGTGATGAACTTTGTAGGTGGTGTGGTAACCGACTATACGACAAAATATGTGTGTAAACAACAAGGCACTACGTTGAGCAAAGAAACAAAAGTCATTCATTAATTAAAAAGGAGCGTATCAATCATGAGCCAATATAGAAGTATAAAAATTAAAAAAGGATCAGGCGGATATGGTGGTCCCTTAATCGTGACACCGACTGAGAAGAAAAATAAGTTTATTTATGTAACAGGTGGCGGAGAGCGTCCAGCGATTGTAGATAAAATTGAAGAATTAACAGGCATGGAGTCAGTCAATGGCTTTAAAACATCTATTCCAGATGACGAAATTGCCTTAGCAATCATTGATTGCGGTGGTACATTGCGTTGTGGTATTTATCCGCAAAAAAATATCCCAACCATTAATATTGTCCCAACAGGCAAAAGCGGTCCTTTAGCGAAATATATTACGGAAGATATTTATGTATCCGCAGTAGATTTAGCGCAAATTTCGTTACTTGATGAAGAAGAAGCAACTAGCACAAAAGCAGCCGCTTCAGATGAAGTGAAAGCAGAAGCTACGCCAAAATACGATACAAATAAAAAACTAACAGAGAGTATGAACAAACCTGGTTTAGTGGCACGTATCGGTATGGGAGCTGGGAAAGTCGTTGCAACTTTTAACCAAGCAGCACGTGAGGCTGTTCAAACAGTTATCACAACGATTTTACCGTTTATGGCCTTTGTGGCATTGCTTATTGGGATTATTCAGGGGTCAGGAATCGGAGATGTTTTCGCTAAGATTATGGCGCCACTTGCTGGTAATATCTGGGGCTTGATTATTATCGGATTTATCAGCTCACTACCATTTTTATCACCATTATTAGGACCTGGTGCTGTCATCGGACAAGTGATTGGGACGTTGATTGGGGTAGAAATTGGTAAAGGAAATATTCCGCCACAATTAGCGTTACCTGCGTTATTTGCGATTAATACGCAAAATGCGTGTGACTTTATCCCTGTTGGATTAGGACTTGAAGAAGCTGAACCAGAAACGGTAGAAGTTGGGGTACCTTCTGTCTTGTATTCTCGTTTCTTAAATGGTGTTCCTCGTGTCGTAGTAGCTTGGTTAGCAAGCTTTGGTTTATATAGTTAAAAAAGAAAGTTGGAATGGAAAATGGAATTATTGACAACAACAATTAAGAGTATCGGCTCTCAAGCCCACATGTTTGAAGAAGAAAACATGCTTATATTATTCGGTGACAATGCGCCTGGTGATTTAAAGGATTTTTGTTACATTATTGACGTGAAACCTCTTGCTTCAGAAATTGAAACAGGCATGACACTGTCGATTGACAATCAAGCGTATACGATTACAGCAGTGGGAGATGTTGTCACTAAGAATTTAAGCGATTTAGGCCATATAACCATTAAGTTTGACGGCAAAACAGCGGCAGATTTACCGGGAACTTTGCACGTTCAAGGTGCTGCTTTCCCAGTGATTGAGGCAGGCGCAACATTAACCATCTCATAGGAGGGGTAACGATGTATCTTGATACAGCAAATATAGACCAGATAAAAGAGTTACAGAGCTATGGTTTCTTAAAAGGTGTGACGACCAATCCGACATTACTTGCGCGTGAGAAACGTCCGCGAGTGATACAACTTAAAGCGATTGCGCAACAATTAAAACCAGAAATGACACTGTTTATTCAACTGGAAGGATTAAGCCACGAGGCATTGTATCAAGATTTTTTACAGTTGGAAGCGACGTTTTCTAAAGTCAATCGGTGCTATAAAGTGGCGTTAAATGAAGCAGGCTTACAGACGATTGCTAGCATTAAGCAGTCACACCCTGAAACCTCTCTTTTAGCCACAGCCATTTATTCAGCTGAACAAATGTATTTAGCAGCATTGGCTGGCTGTCAGTATATCGCTCCTTACGTTAATCGCATGCAAGTCGCAGGGATTGACCCTTATGAAGAAATTCATTTAGCGCGTACATTTATTGACCAAAAAGACTTAACGGCTCAGATTATGGGAGCTAGTTTTAAAAATACTAGACAAATTAAAAAATCGTATCAGGCGGGGGCTCATGTTACGACAGTTGTCCCTGACGTGTTAAAGCAAATGTCTACGCAACCAATTGTAGAACAAGCGATTGCTCAGTTTGAAAAAGATAGCCGTAGTCTTTCGTAATGAAAACAACATCTTTGGCCTAAAAGGTTAAAAGATGTTGTTTTTTTGTCGGAAAAAGGCGTTAGAGTTTATAAAAAAACGCTAGATACGTTATGATAGAGAGAAGAAAGGGGGCATCACTCTTATGAAACAATCATTCAATCCATTATGGCAATTGTGGTTAAAAAACAATGCAAAGAAAAAAGATAGTGACTCAGAAGAATTATTTGACTTGATGAAAGAAGCTTTTAATACCGTGACGATTTTAACAGCTGGCAAGACAGGTGTCGGTAAAAGTACCTTAATCAATACCGTTTTTAGAGAATCTTTAGCGGAAACGGGAGTTGGTAAGCCAGTCACAGCGCATTTAAATTATTATAAAAAAGAAAGTGTCCCTATCGCTTTATATGATACGCAAGGGTTGGAGTTGTCCAATCGCACGCAAAAAAGCGCCATGAAAGAAATTATCGCGAAAGTAGAAGAACTTTATCATCAAGAGGAGCAACGTGTCGACTTAATCTGGTATTGTGTTCACACACAGAGTAAACGTTTAGAAGCGTTAGAAGAAGAATTTATTGCGTCGTTATCGACTTACGCTCCAGTTGTTGTCGTGATGACTCATTATTATGGTACAGACGAAGATGAAACGTTTAAGCTCTATTTAGAAGAAACACTATCAAACGTGCAAGAAGTTGTCCCTGTACTAGCAAAGGAAGTGTCATTAACTTCTGATATACAGTTAAAGGCACACAGTATGCCGTATTTAGTCAGTGTATCAGAAAAACTATTACCTGTTTCTCAGCAACAAGCTTTTGCAAATGGGCAGAAAGTGTCCATCGCTATTAAAACTAAACAAGCCAAACGTGTTGCTGACCGCTATGCTTTAACAGCGGCAGGTGTTAGTACTACGCCGCTTCCGTTTGCTGATGCGACTGCTTTAGTTAGTTTGCAAGTTGTGATGTTAGCGCATCTCACGGTGATTTTCGGTATTTCTGTAAGTAAGTCGCTCGTTCTTGGGGTAAGTTCTGCAGGACTAGGTTCTCAAGGAGCACGTTTGATTGGTAAGTACCTTTCAAGCAGTCTGGCTAAATGGGTGCCAGGGGGCAATGTGACAGCGACGGTTATTAACAGCACAATCGCGCAACAAGTCACGTTAGGATTGGCGACGACTTATACAACGGTACTGACCAAAGTAGCAGAAATGGAACAAGCTGGCCAGACAGTGAGCGAGGAAGAATTGATTCGCCTAACAGAAGAAGCTTTTTCAAAAGACTCTCTAGAAAGTGAGCAAACCGATGAAAACTAAACCGAGTATTTCGCAACCGATGAATATTTTAGTAATGGGTAAAACAGGCGTTGGCAAAAGCACCTTGATTAATGCCATTTTTGGTGAAAGTGTCGTAGAAACGGGCATTGGTCATCCGGTGACCCAACATATCCGAAAAGTTTCAACCGACACTATGCCACTTAACATCTACGATACAAAAGGATTGGAATTAAAAGCGTCCGACCGAACAGCCGTGCTAGAAGAAGTCACGGAGTTAATCGTCCACTTATCTGAAATGAATAAAGAAACAGACTATTTGCACATGGTTTGGTATTGTATCAACGCACAGACGCATCGACTAGAGACAGAAGAAATTAGTTTGATTGAAACGCTAGTACGTGACTTACCCGTGGTAGTGGTGGTAACCCAATCATATGGTGATACGGCACAAGCGTTTATAGAAGAAGTGAATGAACAATTAACTCATCTCGAAGTTCCGATCGTGCCAGTTTTGGCAACACCTTTAAAATTTGCTGGTTTTGAATTACCTTCGTCAGGTTTAGAAACATTAATAGATGTTACCGACGATTTATTGCCAAAAGCTATGAGTCGTTCATTTATCAACGCACAAAAAGTGCATTTACAAAAGAAACTAGCAGCGGCAAATCAACTGACAAAAGGTTATTTGGCGGCGACATTTACGACCAGTTTTGTTCCCATACCGTTTGCCGATGCCGTTGCATTAGTGCCGATACAAGTGGCCATGTTAGCGCAAATTACAAAAGTGTTTAACTTTCCGATTAAAAAAAGTGTTTTGACGTATTTAGTTTCAGCATTGATTGGGACTAGTTTGACAACGATGATTGGACGGTATACAGCCAGTGCCTTATTTAAACTCGTACCAGGCGTAGGAAGTGTGGCAGGTGGCGCTATCAGTGGTGGTGTGGCTGCAGGGATGACACAACTTTTAGCCAGTAGCTATATACATGCTTTAATGTTTGTATCCGAAGAGGCAAAAAATGGTCAACAAATTGCGCCGAAAGAAGTTATTCGTTTAACAAAAGAGTATTACCAAGCCTCTTTTAAAAAAGAAATGAAAAAATGGCAGAAAAAAACCTCTCATTCAGAGGATGAAGGAAAGGAATAAGTGATGTGGAAGTTTATATGACGCCGATTATCGCGGGGATCGTTATGGCGTTTATCATCGCCTATGTGACGTTCGTGCCGGTCATTATTTTGCAATACCGACGTCACGGAGATGTCAGCAAAATTAAAAATTTAGTCGGTTATTCGTTTATTTTATATATGTTATGTGCGTATTTTTTAGTCATCTTACCTCTACCAACGCGAGCAGAGGTGGCTCAGTTAACGACACCGTATTATAATCTCGTCCCGTTTAAATTTTTAGAAGATATTCAGCAACACTCAGGTTTGTCTTTAAGCAATCCTCGCACTTACATAGGTGCACTGAAAAGTCCGAGTGTTTTTACTGTTTTATTTAATATCTTATTAACCTTGCCGTTAGGTGTTTATGGAAAAAAATACTTTCGTTTATCTTTTTGGAAAACGATGTTACTAGGATTTAGTGTCAGTCTGTTTTTTGAATTAACACAGTTGAGTGGTTTGTATGGTATCTATCCTCGACCGTATCGTTTATTTGACGTGGATGATTTATTAATGAATACGTTAGGAGCAGTGGTAGGGTATGGTGTGGGAAAAGTCATGAATCCTTTACTGCCAGAAGAACATTTATCAATTCCAGATCAGCGTATCACCATTCTTCGTCGGTTTTTGGCCTATTATATTGACACACTAGTGATTGGTTTGATTGTTGCGGTGATAAGTGGCGGGTTACAACTAATTGGCCGCCCAATATCAAATGACGGTATCAGTTTGGTAGTTTGGTTTAGTTATTTTGTTTTTTTACCATTGATTTTTTATCAGACAATTGGGCAAGGTGTTTTAAAAATAGAGCTACGCGCAACGACTGGTCATCTTAGTTTGGCAAAACTTTTAAAGCGTGCCTTATTGATGGGGATAGTTGTGAAATTAAATCCTTTGTTAATAGAATACGACTTTTCCTTTGGACAGGGCATAAATGTGGCGGCCTTAGTGATTCAATTAATTTTCATGATAATCTTGCTTAGCCAAGTCGTCCGAAAGAAAGAACAACTATTTTATGATCGATGGAGCAACCTGATCTTAGTGCCTAAAAAATAGAGAAAAAAATCTCGTCTACTTGCTAGACATTCAAATAGACGAGTGACACTTATAATTTAGCCTCTAACTGATAGACGCTTCTGCTGTGGTTGGTTCTCTAGGACAAGTTCGACCATAGCTTTGGCATAGTCAGCATAGCTAATGTAGCTATTACCATTTTCGTCTGTCAGTAAAAGGTCTTCTCCAAAAACATAATGACCAGACTTAGCACCTTCTGCATCAAAGTTTGCTGCGGGACTTAGGTACGTCCATTTGAAGTCATTTTGCATCTCTAGATAGGCTAGGCCATCTCCCATTGCAGCAGCCAAAGGGAAATAATCTGAGGGGAAGTCAGGTGTATCTTTGAGCTGTTGTTGACGGCTTTCATCAACGTATAAACTTCCAGCTCCGCCGACTACCAAGAGATACCCGCCTGTTTCACGTAGTAAATCATGAAGATATTTTAAAGACGAAGTATGTAGTGGTAGTGTTTCAGGTGTCCAAAAACCAGTGGCTAAAACAATAGTGTCAAAAGGTTTTAAATCTTCTGCTGTTAACTGAAATAAATCTTTAAATATGGTGTGTTGAGCCTTTGTTTCATGTGAATGGCGAACGATTGCCGTAACCTCTAAGTTTTTTTTCACTAACTCATTTGTGATTAGACTTCCGACTTTACCGTTTGCTCCAATGACCGCTATTTTCATGTTATCCGCTCCTTTTATTTACTTTTTGTAAGTACATAATAACCATATCGTTTTTTATATTTGTTGTAAAGTACGCACTTTATTGTGTGTTAGTTTCTTAAAAGTAACTAATAGTAAAGAGAGGGGTGAGGATTATACTGCTACCTTCAGAAGAGTGCCCAGTTGAGCTAACATTACAATTGATTGGTAATAAATGGAAATTTTTGATTATTCGTGACTTATTAGAAAAGACACAACGTTTTGGTGAATTAAAAAAGTCATTAGCACCTATTTCCCAAAAAGTATTAACACAAAATTTACGTGAACTAGAAAAAGATGGTTTGATTATTCGTAAGGTTTATCCAGAAGTACCACTTCGTGTTGACTATCGTTTAAGTGAGTTAGGGAAAACACTAGCTCCTGTTTTAGCCATGATGCACGAATGGGGAGAATATTATAAAATAGAAAGAAAGTTAAAAACGAATGATTTACATGTATAAAATTAAAAATGTTTGTTTATTTAAGTTTTTCATATGATTTTCTATTGCGTTTTCATGAAAAGTAGTGCATAATGACAGTATCAATTAAATATACTTTCACTTATATATCGTCGAAATAAGGTCGACAGTCTCTACCTGATACCGTAAATATCAGACTATAAGTTAAAATAAGCGTGTGAAGAAACGTACGCCTTTTTTTGCTTGTAGTCAAAAAAGGTGTACGTTTTTTTTGTCGATAATAAGGGAAAATATCGAAGGAGATTAACATGAAACAGCTGCAAGAGAAAATTTTAAAAGAAGGTACTGTGTTAGCTCAAGGGGTTTTGAAGGTAGACCGCTTTTTAACCCACCAAGTAGATCCTCAGCTCATGGCCGCTATAGGTCAAGATTTTGCGAATTATTTTGCGGAAGAAAAAATTACGAAAGTCGTAACGTTAGAAGCTTCAGGTATTACGCCTGCTGTCTTTACAGCATTGTCACTCGACGTACCAATGATTTATGCACGGAAATCTAAAAGTTTAACATTAAGTGATGAATTGTTAACATCAAGTGTCTATTCGTTTACGAAACAAGTGACAAGTGATATTTCGATTTCACGTCATCTTTTAACAGAAGAAGATACAGTCCTAATCATTGATGACTTTCTAGCCAATGGTCAAGCAGCTAAAGGGTTGATAGAGCTTTGTCAACAAGCAGGGGCAAACGTTGCCGGTTTAGGTATCGTGATTGAGAAGTCCTTCCAAAGCGGACGTCAACTTTTAGAAGACGATGGCATCCATGTTTATTCTCAAGCACGTATTGCGTCATTAGATAACGGTGAGATTACTTTTGTAGAAAAGGAGACTATCCATGGATAAAAAACGAGCAACGCAACAAAATGCTGTGTTAGGTTTACAACATTTATTAGCGATGTATGCCGGAGCTGTAGCCGTACCGTTATTAATAGGTGCCGGTTTAGGATTTAATCAAGAACAAATGACCTATTTAATTTCGATTGATATTTTCATGTGTGGTGTCGCAACATTATTGCAGTTAGTCGTGAATAAAGTCTTTGGTATCGGTTTACCGGTTGTGTTAGGCTGTGCGATTCAAGCTGTTGCCCCTTTAATATTAATTGGTAATAGTCATGGGGTAGGCTCTATGTATGGTGCGATTATGGCATCAGGCGTTGTGGTATTCTTGATTGCTGGTTTCTTTTCTAAAATCAAAAAATTATTTCCACCGATGGTTACAGGTATTGTCATAACTGTTATTGGTTTAACACTTATTCCGGTAGCGATTAGTAAAATGGGTGGGGGCGACCTTTCTGCTGCTAATTTTGGTAGTAGTACATCACTGTTTCTTGCCTTTACGACCATTGCCTTAATCGTAGGGGTTCAGCTGTTTGCGAAAGGATTTTTACGTTCAGTCAGTGTTCTAGTTGGTTTACTTGGCGGAACGTTGCTTGCGAGCTTTTTAGGACAAGTGAACTTGTCGGCAGTGAGTCAAGCACCGGTTTTTCATATGCCACAGCCTTTTTACTTTGGCAAACCGACATTTGATTTAATGCCTATAGTGTTAATGGTGATTATTTCGATCGTGAGCATGGTGGAGTCGACAGGTGTTTACTTTGCGCTAGGTGATATTTTAGACCGTAAGATGACTGAAGATGATTTAAAACGTGGTTATCGTGCAGAAGGATTGGCTGTCCTGTTAGGCGGTATTTTTAATACATTTCCTTATACAGCATTTTCGCAAAATGTCGGCTTAGTTCAATTATCTGGTGTCAAAACCCGTCAGCCTATTTTCTTTTCTGCTATCTTTTTAATGATTCTCGGCCTATTTCCGAAGGTTGGTGCTTTAGCGCAAATCATTCCAGAACCTGTTTTAGGCGGAGGCATGTTAGTCATGTTCGGTATGGTCGCGATTCAAGGGATGAAAATGTTAGCAAAAAATGATTTAAACGACGAAAGAAATCTATTAATTATGACGATTTCAATTGGATTTGGTTTAGGATTCAACATGATTCCAGAACTTTTCCAACAATTGCCTGAAACTGTGCAAATGTTTACTGGAAACGGGATTGTCATCAGTAGTTTGACAGCTGTCGTGTTAAACGCCCTCTGTTTTGGCTTTGAGGATAAAGAAATTTCGCAGCCTGTGATAGAACCAGAAGTAAATGTAACACATTAATAGAGAACAAAAGAGACTAGAATCCCCCACGTTCTAGTCTTTTGTTTTATAATTTAATAAATAAAAAAACAAAAAAACTATCTTTTTTGAAAACAATCGATTAAAATGAACGAGATGTATTCACCAATGAGAATGAAAGTAAAGGGGTGAAATAGGTGATGCAGAAGAATTATAAACAGTGGGTTTTATTATTAGGTGGTCTTGACAATATAGCAGAAATTACGCATTGTACGACACGATTAAGGATTTTAGTTCATTCGATTGAGAAAGTTAATTTAGATGGGTTTCGTCAGGATCCAATGATTATCGAGTCTTTCATTAAAGGCGGTCAAGTGCAGTTGGTCATTGGCACACATGTTGAAAAAATTTATCAAGAATTGATTGAAGTAATGGCAGAGTTAGAATATGAAAAGAAAAGTATGCCTCTAACGAAATCAAGTGAGAAACCTTCATCACAAAGCTGGTTAGTTAAAATGATGATGACCATTTCCAGTTTGTTTGCGCCTTTGATTGGTATTTTAACAGCAAGTGGGTTATTAAAAGGACTGTTAGCCATTAGTGTCGCATCAGGGTGGCTTGCACAAGAGAGTGGTCTTTTTATGTTGCTTTATGCGATGTCAGATGCTGTTTTTTATTTTTTGCCTGTTTTGATTAGTTTATCTGCCAGTAAGCGATTTAAAGTGCCACTTGGTTTAGCAGCTGTTATAGGTTTAGCACTTGTCTATCCAACATTGGCGCCTGCTGCTTTGAAAGTTCATGAGCCTTTAATAGTACTATTTAAAGATACAGTGGCGGAATTGCCAATTTATTTCAAATTATTGGGGATACCATTAATCTTGCCACAATATGCAAACGGTATTTTACCTTCAATTGGTGCTATTTGGTTAGCGTCTAAGTGTTATCCATTCTTTGAAAAGCGCATTCCGCGTTTGTTACAGTCTTTTGTCGTTCCATTTCTTACCCTGATGAGTGTGTTATTCTTAACCTTTTTATTTTTAGGTCCGTTTCTAACTATCATTGGGAATAGTATTGCACTCGGTTTAACGGCTCTTTACGAGTGGCATCCAATAGTTGCAGGTTTTGTTTTGGGTGGTGTCTGGCAATGGTTAGTAGTTATGGGATTACATTGGGCCCTTTTGCCTATCGGATTGTTAAATTTAGGGATTTTAGGCTATGATCCGCTACTCGTTTTAATGACGGGCACTTGGATGGCGCAATCGGCTGCCGTAGCAGGAGTTTTATTAAAGGAAAAATCAAAGGAATTGAACAGTATTGGGATTCCAGCATTGTTATCAAGTCTATTTGGGATAATCGAACCGAGTCTATATGGGATTGTGTTACCACGTAAAAAAGTCTTTTTTGTAACAACCATCGCTTCTGCTAGTGCGGGTATGATTTTAGGTTGGTTAAAAGTCAAAACCTATACAGTAACAGGTTTTGGTTTGTTTTCTTTAGCCGCTTCTATTCATCCTGAGACGGGTATTGGTATAGATTTTTACGGACGTGTTTTAGCGGTTTTAATCGCAGGTGTCATCGCCTTTACAGGTAGCTATTTTGTGACGAAAAAACCGAATACGAAAAGCAAATAAATCGACCTTTTTTCTAGAATAGACTACAATTAATTCGAATTCGAAATAAAGGAGTATATAAATGATTACATTAAAACCAGAAGATTTAAGCACTCAAGATAATTACAAACTACTTGTAGGTTCTGTTATTCCACGTCCGATTGCGCTAGTCACGACGCAATCTGAAGAAGGACTTGTCAATTTGGCTCCCTTTAGTTTTTTTAATGTTGTCAGTTCCAATCCACCTGTTTTATCGCTATCTGTCCAACGCATGAATGGAGAGATGAAAGACACGGCGCGTCATTTGCTGGCAACGAAGGAAGCGGTTCTCCATATTGTCGATCAAGAAAATGTGGCAGAAGCTAACAAGACAGCAGCGACATTACCTGCTGAGATGAGTGAATTGAGCGTTTCAAATTTTGAAACAATTCCTTCAGATGTTGTCCGAGTACCTGCGGTTAAACCAGCGAAAGCGCGTTACGAAACGACTGTTTTAGAGTACGTTCCAGTCAAAAAAGAGGAGATCGTAACAGCCGATTTCTTTTTACTAGAAATTAAAGCCTATCATCTGGATGAGACGATTTACGAAGCGGGTCGTATTAATCCTAAAACGCTAGGAGCAGTAAGCCGTTTAGCTGGAGATAACTACGCTGAGATTGGTAAATTATTTAGTATCGCTCGACCAGAATAATGTCATACTACTTTTAATTCTAAAGAACAAACTCAGCCTGTTCTCTAGAAATTAAAAGTAGTTTTTTATTTTCAAAATAGGATTTTAGCTGTCCTCGGATAAAAAGGGTGGTATGATAAAGAAAAGATAAGATGAGAAAGAGCGACGAATATGAAAAATAAACAGTATTTAACTATACAAGATATTGCTGATTTAGCAGGTGTTTCTAAAAGTACGGTTTCACGTTATTTAAACGGTGGATCAGTAGGGAAAAAGACGCGTCAAAAACTAGAAATTATTATCGACGAGTACGATTATCAACCCAATATGTTTGCGCAAAGCTTGAAAGCAAAACAAAGTAATATTATTGGGGTTGTCGTCCCACGTTTGACGTCATATTCCGTACATGAGTCGTTAAAAGGGATTGACCTTTATTGCGAAGAAAAAGGGTATACGACGTTGATTGTGAATACATATCAGGACAGTCAGAGAGAAATTCAAGCGTTAAAAACATTTGGACAGCAAAATGTTGCAGGAATTATCTTTTACGGCAGGGTGATAACAGAAGAACACCTTGATGTGATAGAAAGAATCGCTATCCCGGTGGTCGTCTTAGGCCAAGAGGCGCGAGATATTCCTTATGTGATATACAATGACTATGAGGCGGGACGTCAAATCGGCCAATACGTTTCACGTATGGGGCATCAAAACGTCTTATACTTTGGGGTGACAGCAGAAGATAAGGCAGTCGGAGTTTCAAGACGTCAAGGAGTTATAGACGGTCTTCAATCTGGAACGAAAGTGGAAGAAGTGAAAACTGGTTTTTCTATAGAAAATGCCTATCAAACAGGTATGCGAGCTCTGTTAAGTACGCAAGCGACTTATGCTATTTGTGCAACAGATAATATTGCACTAGGCGTTTTAAAAGCTGCCCGCCAATTAGGAATAGAAGTGCCAACAGACTTGTCAATCTCTGGGTTTGGTGGTTATGCGATGGGCGAAGCTGTTCATCCAAGTTTAACAACGATTCATTATGATTTTCAAAAAGCAGGGGATTTAGCTGCTCATCAATTATTAGAGGTTATCAATAAGGAACCGTTTTCAAGTCCGGTCGTTGTAGATTGTCATTTAGAAGTGAGAGAATCAACAATTAAACATTAAAAGACTGGACAAACGCTATAAATGCGTTTACAATAAAACGGAACCGGTTTTAAAAATACTTTTTTAAAGGAGAATAAAATGGAGAATCGTGAAATTGCGAAGCAAATTGTGACGTATGTTGGGGGACAAGAAAATATTAAATCCGTGGCACATTGTGCAACGCGTTTAAGAATTGTGGTGTATGAAAAGGATAAAATACAAGAAGAGAAAGTCAATGAATTACCAAAAGTTAAAGGGTCATTTTTCAACTCTGGACAGTTTCAAATTATTTTAGGTACCGGTACCGTTAATAAGGTCTATGATGAATTTAATCAGTTACATGTTTCGACAGCCTCTCAGGCTGATTTAAAAGAACAAACAGAAGACGAGCAACCTGCGTGGAAAAAAATGATTCGGACATTTGGTGACGTATTTGTTCCTATCATTCCTGTCTTAGTCGCAACTGGACTTTTTATGGGATTACGCGGATTGTTAATGCAAGAACAGATTTTAGCTGTTTTTGGCATGACGCCTGATCATATTAATAGTAACTTTATAATGTTTACACAGATTTTGACAGATACTGCGTTTGCTTTTTTACCAGCTTTAGTCGCGTGGTCTACGTTTAAAGTATTCGGTGGTTCACCAGTGATTGGGATTGTTTTAGGGTTAATGTTAGTGAACCCTGCTTTACCAAATGCTTACGCAGTAGCAGCAGGTGATGCAGCCCCGATTATGTTTGGTTTTATCCCTGTAGTAGGTTATCAAGGGACAGTTTTACCTGCCTTTATCGTCGGACTATTAGGAGCTAAACTTGAAAAGAAAGTCCGTCAAGTAGTGCCAGAAACGCTAGACTTATTGCTAACTCCTTTTGTGACGTTACTAGTGATGAGTGCTTTAGGATTATTTGCAATAGGGCCTGTTTTTCACTCACTTGAAACAGTCATTTTAAACGCTGCTGAAATTGTTTTAGCTTTGCCTTTTGGTTTAGCTGGTATCATTTTAGGTTTCTTTAATCAATTAATTGTTGTAACAGGCGTTCATCACATCTTTAATTTTTTAGAAGTCCAACTATTAGCGAATACAGGTGCCAATCCGTATAATGCGATTATTACCTGTTCTGTTGCCGCTCAAGGTGGTGCCGCACTAGCGGTTGGAATGAAGACAAAGTCTAAGACGTTAAAAACACTTTCATTTTCATCTGCAGTTTCTGCCTTTTTAGGAATTACTGAACCCGCTATTTTTGGTGTTAACTTACGTTACGTGAAACCTTTCTTCATGGCGTTAGTGGGTGGTGCTGCAGGAGGCTTTATTGCCTCTATCTTACAGTTAGCAGGAACAGGGATGTCTGTGACCGTTATTCCAGGAACACTGCTTTATTTAAATGGTCAATTATTTGGTTATTTATTAGCCAATGGTGTTGCGATTGCCGTTGCCTTTGCTTTAACGTATATGTTTGGCTTTAAGGATGAGGCTCATGCAGTATCGTAATCTTGACCGTCCACAGTGGCATGTCTATCCAGAACAGGGATTGTTAAATGATCCTAACGGTTTAGTCTATTTTAAAGGCCAGTATCACGTTTACTATCAATATAATTTTCGTGATACGACGCATCATTTTAAAGCGTGGGGACATCGCACGAGTTCAGACTTGTTGACTTGGTCGGAAGAAGATATTCCGCTCGTTCCAAGTGAGTGGTACGATAAAGACGGTTGTTATTCAGGTGGGGCATTTGTAAAAGATGATTGTCTGTATCTCTTTTATACTGGAACGGTGATTGAAGAAGACGGCTCGAAATCAAGTTACCAATGTTTGGCGACTTCGACAGATGGGTATCATCTTGTAAAACAAGGCCCGATATTACCTCATCCGGAGGGCTATACACGTCATGTACGTGACCCTCAAGTGTTTCAAGGCACGAATGGTCGTTACTACATGTTGCTAGGTGCGCAGACAAATGATTTGCGTGGGACGACGTTGACGTATCAATCTGACGACTTACATACATGGAAGTTAATGGGTGAAACCGTCCCTTCAGTGTCTTTAGATAGCTACATGTGGGAGTGTCCTAATCTAGTGAGATTGGACGAATATGATTATTTTATCTTCTCTCCGCAAGGGTTACCGAAAGAAGCAGAACGTTTTCGCAATGTTTTTTCTACGACATATTATGCGGGACGCTTTGATGAAGAAACAGGTTGTTTTACGCCCTTTACACCATTAGAAGAGTTAGATAAAGGCTTTGATTTCTATGCCCCACAAGTGTTTAAAGGCCCGCATAATGAGTCCATTATGTTTGGCTGGGCGGGAGTCCCAACGCCTGAAGAAGAATCAGCGATTCCGACGATAGCAAAAGGTTGGGTACACACCCTGACAGCAGCGCGTTTGCTAAAAGAAAAAGATAAGCGTTTGGTTGCTTTACCAGTTATTCCCGATCAACTTAAAACACTGTCCGAAGAAAAAGATTCATGTGTGGTCATTTCGCAGTGCAGTGGCGCAATGAGTTTAAAGCCACAGAAAGATGAGTGGTGCTTGACAAGTGATAGTTGGCAGCTAATCTATCGTGAACAAACCCTAAGCTTGTCTCGCACAAATTGGTACTCAAAATATCAAGAAAGTCGTATGGTGTATCGAGGTCAGATAGACACACTTTTAGTAACGTATGACGCACATATCGGAGAAGTTTATATTAATGAAGGCATGGCAGTTGCAACATTTAAGTTTTTTTCAGATAAAAACAATATGACTGTAAAATATTGCTTAAAGTAAATTATCTATGCAACTATAAACGTATCAATCATTTAAAGTAGTGCCATCAATTAAATCATGGGGCTAAAAAAGAAGCACTTAAATTTATGATGAAATATCATAGATTTAGGTGCTTTTTATTTGAAATAAAGATGGTTATTTTCTAAAACTGTTTATCAAATTATTATTCTATAGTACAGAATAAAAAGTGCATTAATTTTTTGTATCAATCTATATACTTTAGCTACCATATAAATCACAAGTAGATATTAGTCGTTACTAGAAGAGTTATATAGTTTAGTTCAAAATATAAATGTTAAAAAAAGAAAAAATTTCTATAAAACAAAATAAAAAAACAAGAATAGCTTTTGGTTATCTTAGCATAGTGTTGTTTCTACTAGCGTTGATTAAGAATTAACTTATCGTTACTTAGAAGATAAATTAACAAAAGACACGGAACTTACTTATATTAGGTTAATAAAATAACCTACTAATAATAAAAAGTGTTAAAATTCTAAAAATGTGAAAAAGATTTGAACTTTACTATGATGTATGTGGTGGACACTCTTTTGGATACGTATTTTGTATGAAACATAAGGGGTTATCCGTTTACAAAACAAAATAAAGATGATAATATTTTTAAAAATAACTAAAACGATAAAAGGGAGGTTGATCTATGAAATGGATTATCGATGTATTTTTATTTCCAGAATTTATTATGGGGATCATTATTTTTATAGGCACGAGCTTGTTAGGAAGGATGTGGTCAGAAAGAATTGAAAGTACTGTTCAAACGATACTTGGTTTTATGGTATTACAAATTGGCTCGATGGTGGTTATTAATAGTCTGACACCTTTTTCAGAAATGTTTGACAAGGCATTTGGATTGACGGGATTAATGTTAGAAGATAATGCGGTATCACAATTTGTCCAAATTACTTTAGGAAAAGAAACGGCTCTTATACTAGTTATAGGCTTTGCCATGAATATGCTACTTGCTAGAATAACACGTTTTAAATATATCTACCTAACAGGAAATATGCTGTTCACATCAGCAGCTATTTTTGCTTTGACACTTAAACAATTAGGTCTTTCTTTAGGTTGGATTGTTTTAGTTGGTGGGGTTATTCAAGGAGTGTACAGTATTATTTTCCCTGCTATTAGTTATCGTTCAGTTCAAGCTGTGACGAAAGAAAAAGAACCTCTAGGAATGGCTTTTCCAGGAAGTAGCTTGATTGCTTTTTCAAGTGCAATAGGTGGACGTATTGGTAAGAACTCCGCTGATGCTGAAGAGATACCATTTCCTAATAGGCTCGCTTTTTTAAAAAATCGTTCAGTTACAATGGCATTGGTAATGAGTTTGATTTTTACAGTAACATCTTTTTTTGTGGAAAAATCAGAAATGTTGGAGATTTCTCAACATATTCATCCGGTTATATTTTCGATCGCAACAGCGTTAGAGTTTACGGCAGGAGTAACATTAATTTTATATGGCGTAAAATTATTTGTTCAAGAACTTGTTCCTGCATTTAAAGGGATTAGCGAACGGTTAGTGCCAGGAGCTAAAGCATCTGTCGGGGTGCCTATTTTTATGCCTTATGGGGAAAACTCTCTTTTAATTGGATTTATTGTTGCGTTTATCGTGAGTGTTTTAACTTTATTAGTTACAAAGTCTTTAGGAATCGTCATTTTACCTTCTGTTTCGGCTCTCTTTTTTGTAGGGGGAGTAGCAGGTATTTTTGGAAATCGACGAGGAGGCTGGATAGGTGCTGTAGTATCTGCTGGGATTACAAGTTTATGTCTTTCTATCACCGGAATATTAGCCTATAAAATTTTAGAATTAAGTCACTTGGATTTAACAGGTTTAACATTAGGTTACCCAGATATTGTTTTAGTGGTTATTTTAATAAAGATTGTTGGTAAATGGATTGGATTATAAGTAGAGGAGAGATAAAGATGCAAAAAAAACCAAATGTCATATTAATTTTTGTGGATGATGTAGGTATAGGGGACTTATCTTGCTTTAACAGTCATTCTAAAATTCAAACGGCACAGTTAGATCGTTTGGCTGAAAGAGGAATGCGTTTTGAAGACTCGCACTCGATATCAGCATTATGTACACCTTCACGTTATGGTTTGTTAACTGGTACATATAGTTGGCGTTCCCCACTTAAAAGTTATGTTTTACCGGGAGATTCTTTACCTTTGATTGAAGAAGGACGGAGAACCATGGCCCAAATGTTTAAAGAGAAGGGGTATCAAACCGCTGTCGTTGGTAAATGGCATTTAGGTCTTGGATGGCAATTAAAGCCAGAAAAAGACTTTGAAAAATTTAATTTAGATCCTTCAGACTATGGACAACCGAAACGTCAAATGGGTAGAGCCGGTGATTTTAATATTTTATCTGGTATGTACGATATGGAAGGGTTAGATATCGATTATAGTCAACCTATTAAAGATGGGCCACTTGCGAGAGGATTTGATTATTTTTATGGTACTCCTGCTTCAATCGATCAACCCCCATATGTGGTGATTGAAAACGATCGGGTTTTAGAAGAACCGACTTATATTAGCGGACGCGCTAATATTGATCGTCGTAGTGGTGTTCATCAACAAGAATGGCAAAATGGGGTCACTGCACCAAGCTATGATCATACAGCATTACCAAGACAAATGCAGGATAAAGTTTTAGAGTTAATGGAAAGTTATAGTCAATCCGATGCTCCGTTTTTTATCTACTATCCTGTTCATATTGCGCACGGGCCGATTCTACCGGACGAACCATTTGTAGATAGTTCTGGTATTGGACCTTACGGTGATATTATTCTACAGTTGGATTCGTATGTGGGAGAAATTCAAGATAAGTTAGTTGAATTAGGGGCGGACGAGGATACCCTAGTTGTCTTTACGAGTGATAATGGCGCGAGTGCTGTTGCTGATTTTCCACATTTGTTAGCGCATGGGCATAACCCAAGTGCACATTTCCGCGGTGAAAAGTTTGATATTTGGGAGGGAGGACATCGTGAACCAACAATTATGACGTATCCCAATTATATTCCTGCTAATAGCGTATGCCAAAGTTTAGTCGCTCATACTGATTTTTATCGTACTTTTGCGGACCTTATTGGGTATGACATTTATCATGATGAAGCAGTGGACTCTGAATCTATGTTAGATATGTTAAAAGAACCTAATCAATATGGACGTGTCAATCTCATTGTGACTTCTGCGAATGGGGCTTTTTCTATTCGTAAAGGACCTTGGAAATTAGAGTGTACAGCAGATGAAGGGTCGAAAATTCCAGAAATTAATGATCCCGAAGCTTTCCAACCATCACAATTGTATCATTTAGAAAGCGATCCTTGGGAGCATCATAATGTGATTGAAGGGCACCCTGAAATAGTGAGCATGTTGATTAAAGAAATGACACAAATTGTGAAAAAAGGCCGTTCGACACCTGGACCGATACAAAGGAACGCAGCTAATCCTCCAACGTATGAGTGGCATCAATTAGCTTGGATGCCAAATTATGAAGACTATGTAGAAGAACTTAATCAGACATATCAAGAAGAGTAGGGGCAATATCTATGAAACATATCACAGTTCTAATTAAACCTGCTTCTTCCGCCTGTAATATTCAATGCCAATACTGTTTTTATGCGGATGTTAGTTCTCACCGCGAAGTGAAAAGTTTTGGGCGGATGAATCAAACTACGATGAAAAAAATGATAGCAAACATTTACCAGGATTTAGAAGAAGGTGATGAGGTAACATTTGCTTTTCAAGGGGGGGAACCAACTCTTGCAGGCTTAGCTTATTATCGACGTTTTGTTGAAGAGGTTAATAAACAAACCCCCACGTGTCGTGTTCATTACACCATTCAAACCAATGGCATGTTGCTAAATGAACGTTTTGTTCGTTTTTTTAAAGAACATGATTTTCTTATTGGTTTATCGCTAGATCCACTTAAAGAACTACATGATCGTAATCGTATAGATACAAAAGGAAACGGAACATACTCGCGTGTACTACGAGCTAAAAAGTATCTAGATGCTTATGAAGTTCCGTATAATATTTTGTCTGTCTTAACTGCACAGGCTGCTCGTCATCCTCAAAAAGTGTTTCATTTCATTCAGCGAGAGAATATTCGACACATTCAATTTATTCCTTGTTTGGATGATTTAGATAAAGGAAAGGAAAACCCTTTTATTTTGACACCTGAAGGATTCGCTCATTTTTATAAAGAATTTTATCCGTTATGGAAAAAAGAGTGGCAAAAAGGAAACTACATCAGTGTAAAATTTTTGGATGATTTAGTGACGTTACTAAAAGCAGGTCGAATGTGTGCTTGTGGGATGTTAGGGCAATGTCAAATTCAATATGTTATTGAAGCTGACGGGAGTGTTTATCCTTGCGACTTTTACGTTCTTGATGAGTGGAGATTAGGTAATATTACGGAACAAACACTCCGTGAATTGTTTGGAAGTGTGCCAGCACAAGCATTCCTGACAGAAAAAAGATCGCTATCTTCAATGTGCCAAAGCTGTCCGTTTTTTAAAATGTGCCGTGGAGGATGCAAACGTTTGAATGATGCAATGTATGTGAATGAGACCAATAGTTATTGTGGATATCAAGATTTCATGACACATTGTTTAAGCGATTTGTTAAATACTACAGAAGAGCCGTTTCTTGTTTAAACAAGAAACGGCTCTTCTAATGTTCAATATTAAAATCAGAAAATGAAAAATTAGGGAGATCAATCCCTTCTTCGTGAATGGCATCAATATAAGCTCCTAAAAAATCACGCCGAATTTGTTTTTGATCAAATACATCCGTGTATACCACACTCCTGATAAATAGGTTTCCAACGCCATTATCCATTACCCCTAAGACTCGTGGTTTTTGAGAAATGCGTTCGTCTTGTTGTTGTAGCAATTTATTTACATCTTCCATTATTTGCTCAATTCGATGGATGTCACTGTTTGGGAGAATCCGGACATCAATAGTGACACGTCGGTCATAAAGTGAAAGGTTTTTTACAATATCAATCGATCCGTTAGGGATGAAAATAGCTGTACCGTTATCCGAGCGAATTTGAATACTACGTAGTCCAATTGAAATGACGGTTCCTTCGATATCGTCTTTAAGCTGAATGTAGTCACCTACATTAATTTGTTTTTCAATTAAAATGAACAATCCTGTAATGACATCTTTAATTAAACTCTGTGACCCTAAACCAATGGCCGCCCCAGCAATCCCAGCCCCAGCTAAAATAGAGTTTACAGGCACATCAAAAGTTGAGAGAATACCATAAATTAAAAAGAATCCTAATAAATATCGATAGATATTTGAAATAAGAGAATTCATCGTTTTCATTCGGCCTTTATTTCGACTATTTTCCTGTAAAGTATTCTTAATAAAATAAAGTCCTCCTTTTTTTAAGAGAAAATAGACAAAAATTAAGAACACTAATGTAGCAAATCGATGTAGGAAAGAGATGATAATTTCCTCCCATTGAATCGAATGCAAAGCGATGACGATGTCATTTTTTATTCGATAAAATGTAGAGGAAATAATATGACTATCCAGTAAGAACATGATAAATACCTCCTTAATTCGTCGATACATATATTTATTTTATATTTTTTTATTCATATTGGTCAAGACTGTTTTAAAGAAATTTAAAAGGTTAATCTGTTAAAAAATGTGAATGTTTAATTAAAGTTATATGATGTTATTTTTTTTAGAAAAACATATATCAATAGCTATAATATCTAATGTTTAAATAAAAAAGAGTTCTTTTTTGAATTATTAAATAGACATGAAATAATCATTATTATTTAATCATAATTATATATTTCACAATAGTAATAGATTACTAATCTATTGCTTTATATGCTTTTTGTGAAAGTCAAATCGCGTAATGTTAAAAAAATATGCTTTACTTTTTCAAAAAACATACCTAAAATTAATATATGAATAAAAGATGGATGTGAGGGGGAGCAAATGATAAAACAGAAACGATTTTATATATTACTTATAATCTTAGTTTTTTTAATATTAGGCTTGCAAACAGCCGCTTATGCAGAAGAACCGATTTTAGAAGAAACTAGATCGAGTACGTTGGTCACTTGTGAGGATGATAATAGTGAATCAGAGTCAACGGAAACAACTTCTGTAATAAATTCAACAGAAGGTAGTGCGAGTATTCAGAATCAGACTCAAGAAACAATTCGTGAAGAAGATTCAAAGGTTACGGAAATGGTGACAGACACATCATCTTATCCAACAGAATCCACAATTTCTGAATCACCTAATATGCTTTCGCCACCAACAACGCCTTTTATTCAAAATGAACTTATAAGAGTATTAAAGTTTAACTTTAAAGGAGATGCAAAATATGCTCAGTTAAATAATACTAATAGTGATATTATCATGACGCCTAATCAAAAGCATAAAAAAGGAAGTATTTGGAGTATAACGCCTGTAGCAGTTTCCGGTGATATCTCTATTAGTGCAGAACTGAAGTTTGGAAGTACTGCAATTCCAGCGGATGGAATGACTTTTGCCATTCAAAATCAAGTACCTAGCTTTTTAGGGAGAGATGGCGAGGCATTAGGATTATATGATCAGTTCACGCAAGGAAGATTATTAAATGGGTTAGCAGTTGAGATGGATACCTATTTAGATAATGGTGCAAAAAGTCCAGGAGCAACAGGTGTCTATGAAAACACGAATGATGAATTAATTGCTTCAGGTGACCGTTCAGGTGGACATATTGCATGGGTAGACGCCAATGGATTTAATTATAAAAATAATGGTGGACACGTCGTTCATCATGATACGTATCATTTTCCAGCCACTAATAGAATTGCCAATAATCAATGGCATAAATTTAAAGCAACATGGCGTGGAAAAACAAAAAAATTAGAGTATGAATTTGATGGAATTAAAGGAGTGGCTAATGGCAGTTCGATTCAAGGAGAAATAATGTACTGGGGGTTTACTGCAGCAACCGGAGAATTTTCGTCTGAGCAAAGAATTCGTAATATTACTCAGACCATTCCAACTCCTGAGCCTGAAAAACCCGCAGAAGGCACAATACAAGTAGAATATCGTGATGAAAATACTAACGCAAATATTCGGAAAACTGATAATTATTCGGGAACGATCGGAACAAGTAGAACGATATCTCCACCTGCAATAGCAGGTTACAGCTTTAGCACGAGTGATCCTACAAACAGAACGGTTATGTATAGTAATCCTGCTAAAAAAGTAATTCTATACTACAAAAAAAACACGGTACCACCCGAAAATAAGCAAGGCACAATACAAGTAGAATATCGTGATGAAAATACTAACGCAAATATTCGGAAAACTGATAATTATTCGGGAACGATCGGAACAAGTAGAACGATATCTCCACCTGCAATAGCAGGTTACAGCTTTAGCATGAGTGATCCTACAAACAGAACGGTTATGTATAGTAATCCTACTAAAAAAGTAATTCTATACTACAAAAAAAACACGGTACCACCCACAAAGCAGAAAGGAAAAGTTCTGTTACGATATCGAAGTGTTCTAAATGTCAATATTATTCTGTTACCTGATAAATATGTAGAAGGTGAAGTAGGAATGAGCGAAAAGTTTACCCCACTTCCCATTTCCGGTTATGAACACTATGATACAACACCAGCTAATGGAATAGGAACTTATAAAACAACTGATTATGAAGTGATTACTTTTAGATACTTACCTTCTCAATCTACACCGGAGCAACAAAAAGGAGAAGTTCGTTTAGAATATCGAGATTATGATAATCAATTACAGCTAATTAGTAAAAGTCAAATCTATACCGGTAACGTTGGAACGACCCAAACTTTTGCACCAATATCAGTGGAAGGCTATGAGTTTTATTTCTCCAATCCCTCACCAGCTTCGGTAACATATAGTGACAGTCAACAAACCATTGTTTTTTATTATAAAAAAAATCCTCCTCTTGTTCAAAAAGGGTGGGTAAAGATAAAATATCGTGATTGGGATGATAAAACGAAAGTATTAGCACCAGATAAAATAGAAGAAGGAATTGTTGGAATGCAACAACGATTCTATCCAATCGAAATTCCGGATTACACTTATTATGGTTCTAATCCTACCAACTCTGAGGCCGTGTTTAAAAATGGGTCATTAGACGAAGTTGTGTTTTATTATACCAAAAATAAGCCAACGATTAAGCAAGGGAAGATAATACTTGAGTATCGTGATTATTTAACACAAAAAAAAGAATTAGCACCATCTGAGACGAGGTTAGGTGCAGTGGGTAAAACGGAAACATTTAATCCTATAGAGATTGAAGGTTACGAATTTTATCAAGCGAACCCACCAACTCAAACAACCACTTATTCTGAACAAGGAAATAAAGTGATTTTCTACTATCTTAAAAAAATGGTAGTTAAAGGGAAGATAACTGTTGAATATCGAGATAAGAAAACGGATGAAGAAATAAATCCTAAGGATGATTTTGAGGGTGATGTAGGGACAAGTATTGAAATAAATCCTATATATATAAAGGACTATCTTTATTTAGAATCACAACCACCTTTACCAACTGATCATAAAGTGACATTTTCGCAAGAACAAATAAAAATTGTTTTTTACTATCAAAAAACTGGGAATCCGGTTGAAAAAACAGGAAAAATAACTATTAAACATATCGATATAGAAAACCCAACAAAAATATTAGAGACAGAAACAATTGAGTGGCCGATAAATAAAATTTATAAAGGACAAGAAAAAAACTTTTCTGATTATGAATTTATAAAAGCCGAGCCGCAAAACAAACAAATAGAATTGAAAAATGAGAATGAAGAAAAAGAGTTACTGTTTTACTATCAAATGAAAAAACTGATATTTGTCTCAGCTCCTCATTTAGATTTTGGTAACCATCCTTTATCTAAGGGATACCAAAATTATGAATTAGAATCATTAGATCAGCCATTAGCGGTTCAAGACTTTAGGGAAAATGGTTCAAAATGGAAAGTAGAGTTAAAAGTAACGCAAGATTTCACCTCGCGTAATGGTCGATATAAATTACCTAACGCTTTTTATTATAAAGACAATATAATAGATTACTCTTTAACAGAAAACGTCTCGCTACTAATTTTTGAACATGAGACGACGAGCAATCAAATCGTCAAGATTTCAGATAATTGGCAAGCTAATCGAGTAGGTCCTCACTTAAAAATTAGAGGAGAACAAAACGTTTTACCTGTTGCATACGAAGCACAATTGACATGGAGCCTATCATCGGTTCCATAGAACGCACTATTCTCTATCGAAAGATAGGTTTAGATAAAAAAGATAAATGGAGGAAAACAAATGAAAAAATCACAAAAAATATTAGGAACGGTATTATTGTCAACAATGGTATTAACAGCTTTACCAACGCATTCGTTTGCTGCAACAAAAGACTATAATACAACGGGTAAAGTTCAATTTTCAGAACCACAATCACCAGTAGACCCATTAGACCCAGAAAAACCTGAAAAGGAAAAGCCTGTTGTTCCGGAAAATCCAGGTACACCAACGTCTGGTCCCTTGTCTATTGATTTCGCCTCTAGTCTAGATTTCGGAAAAATAACTAACGAACAGCCAGCTAATAACGCAACTGTTTTAAAAGGTTTTGCTAAAGGGCAAGTTTTAACAACGGGTATGACAGGTGGTAAAGAAACAGTAGCAAATTATGTTCAGGTAACAGATCACCGCTCGTTAAATGCAAGTGACCAACCTAAAGGATGGAAACTATCTGTCAAGCAAGTGGGCAATTTCAAATATAGTACCTTAGATGATTTAGGGACTGGGACAAAAATTACGTTTAATAATGCAAAGATAGAAAATGAAAAGAACAATAATAGTGCGATCCCTTCAGTAGTAAAAAGTAGTTTTGAGATTCAACCAGGAACATCACAAAAAGTAGTTGGTGCAAAAGTAGGAGAAGGATGGGATACATGGACATATCACTTCGGAACTAAGAGTACAGCAGCGAAATCAATCGAATTAGAAGTGCCTTATTCAGAAGTTAAGACAGCCATTCCTGAAAAAACTTATCAAACAAGTATCGTTTGGACAATTGACGATACACCTGAAAATCCATAGAAATATGTATGCTTGAGAAAATAATAGAGTGGTTAGGGAAATCCCTAACCACTCTTCGGTCTGTCAATAATATGAAAGGAATGATGGTGTGAAATTACATCAAAAAATGATTTATATGGTAGTGATTGGATTATTATGGTTGGGAGGAGCTGTCACATCGGTTAGTGCAGAATCGTTAAGTTTTAATGTGAAGCCGGTTTATCCAGAGAATCAACTAGATAAAGACGTGACATATTTTCATTTGCAAACGACCCCTAATATGGAGCAAACACTCACTATTGAGGTGACAAATGTTGGTTCTGAACCGTTAACAATTGAGGGACTACTTTATACCGCCACAACTAACTCTCTAGGAGTTATCGAATACGGTGAATCCTTAACAGAAATTGATGAAACTGTACCCATGAAACTAACAGATGTGGCTACTTTACCACAAGCAGAAATGACCATTGCCCCTGAAACAACAGAAGCTTTTCCAATTCATATTCAAATGCCTGAAAAATCATTTGGTGGTATCTTATTAGGTGGAATTACGATTCAAGAAAAAGACGATGAGAAGGATGAGGATAAGTCAAAAGAAAAAACATCGACGGGAGCCGTCATAAAAAATAAATTTAACTATCGATACGCATTGATGTTAGAGGGAACTGAGCCACACCCAGAACCAGAGGTAAAGTTAACGAATGTGACAGGTTCCTTAGATCATGAGCGAAATGCGTTTATCAGTGAACTTCAAAATCCCAATGCATTGTTATTACATTCATTATCGGTAAAAAGTGAAGTGCGAAAAAAAGGTGAAAGCAGTATTTTATATCAAGATGAGATTCAAGATGGACAGTTAGCACCTAATAGTACTTTAAACTTCCCTGTCTTCTTAAAAGGAGATAAGTTTGAGCCAGGAACGTATAATGTCAAATGCTATGTGTCTGCGGAAGGGCAACAATGGGAGTTAGAACAAGATGTTACCATTAATGAAGAAACAGCTAAAAAAGTCAACCAGAAATCAGTCGATATACCTGAGAAAGACTATACAATGTGGTATGTTGCTTCAGGTATTGTAGTTGCTATTGTCATAATAATTATTGTCTATAAAATGTTACACCACAGAAAAAAGAAAAAGTAGTAGGAGGGTTTGTGAACTAGGAGGTAGTTCAAAATGAAGATAAAAAAAGCTGTGTCATTATTAAGAAAGATCGTATTGATAGGATGTTTTCTTCCAGTTTTAAATAGCTATGCTGCAAGTATAGACGTATTTAATATTTCCGCTGTTCAAGAAGAGATAGTTGCAGGAGATATCGCATTGTTTAATTTGATTTTAACACTTAATCCAGAACAAGAATCGACTACAGATTATGAATTGATAGTTGATTTACCGGAATCTAAGGGCCAACTATTGAATACTGATAATGAACTACAGATAGATGGGGTTACACCTACAAAAGAAGGCTATCAACTTATTTACCATTTTAAAAAGGGGACGCCTATTGGCTCCTATAAAATAGTTTTAAAGTGGCGTACTGAAAATGGTGCTTATAAAGAAAATGAGAAAATCAATATCAGAGGGACATTAAAAAAAGAAGCTAGTTTAGTAGCTGAATCGACAGATGAGTTAACAGTGAATAGCTCGTTTAGTATGAATATCTTAACTGCTCTCGAAGAACATCTCAATCCGCGAGAAACACAAGCAACACCATGGGCTGGTGATGAAATTATCTTGAAAGTCTCGGCAAATGTTCCTTTTAAAAATAAAGGGATGAGTTTTATCAAACCGTCATCTCCGATAATGATTGAATATACATTAGACGAAAACATCGAGTTTCTACAACCAGAGCCAGGCACTCCTGCTCCTAAGGTTATCGAACACAATAAAACAATTTGGGAGTTTGCAGCGCCTAGTATCGAAGAGCAAGTGAAAGCAACAGAGAATGTATGGTCACAAGAATTGTACTTTCGAGTAAAGTTTAAAGATAATGCCCCAGCTTTTAAAAAACTCGTTAGTTCCGTTCAAGGGAAAGCTGAAACCCTGACTAATCAACCAGTAGTCACGGCACCATCACAGTTTACAATTATGCTATCGACAGACGGCAGCACCTATCCTGAATATAGTGGGTATGGTATTTTAGGATTGTATAATTGGGGGCCAGAGGATGGAAAAGGTAAAATACATAAAGGAGGACGTAGTAAAGATCCGTCGGTATATAGTAATGCTACATTGGGGTTTGGGATGAGACCAACCGTAGGTCACGCCTATACAGAAAATGCGAGCAAATCCTTTCAATTTTATAAAGTGCGATTTGACGTTGACCCTCACTTGGACGTAACATCTGTTTTTTTAGGGAAAAATTTCTTCCTGGTTAGTGGTGAAACAGAAATCCTTCCAGCTTTTTTTAATCCGATTGTCAATTTGGATATTTTGTATGAAGGGGAGACCACGCCCGTGCGAGCATTGACCCATTTAAACCCAAATATTTATTATTCGGCACTTGAAATGAATATTGATACGAGTAAGACAATTAAGTCGTTGCTATTTGACTTTGAATTTGCACCATCAGGCTTATTTATAACAGATGGTATTTTATACTATACGAAAATAAAAGATAGCTATAAGGACTACATTGGAGAAGTTAAGAGTGAGATGACGGTGGAACTTTCTGGAGAGAATAGAGGAGAGGATATTGTCCACTACACATATAGCAAAAATGGTGCCTACAATCATTTAAAAGGTGCTTATATTGATAATCCATCATGGGCGAATGGAGCAGCATCTAGAAACGCTCATATTGTTGAGGAACCACAATTTGATCGAAAAATTCTAATGACAGAGATTGATATTGAAAACCAAAAAGAAAATATTGTATCAGTTCCTAATCAAGAAGTGAGTGTGAGTTTGAAGAATGATGCCAGTTCTTTTGAGAGTTTTAAAGGACCTTTTACAAGTTACATCCTCTTACCTGAAGGAGTCCATTATGATGACCAACAACCGTTTATTGAGAAAGTGACGGATAATTATCAAGGTCTTTCACAAGAAATGCTTAAACTGACGTGGAGCGAGCAAGAAATGCAACCTAATTCGAGCCGACAAGAAAAATTCCACGTGAATATTATTGAACAAGAAGCTAAAAGTAATCTTTTGTTTGAGCTTTATACTTTTTCAGAAGACGATGAAATAATTGCGCCTAAGACAAATCAACCTATTATGACAGATACAATCCAGTTAAAGGATGAATCAGATATTAATAGCAATGGAGATACAGATGAAATGGTATTTGTATCTGGCAAACAATATTCCTTTGTCAAAAGTGGAAAAGTGAAACCGCGTGTAGCTTTCAAGAATTGGAAAGAACCGCTAACGGATGAATTAGCGATTAATTTTAATCATCTGAAACAACCTGTTACGCAAGTATATTATTTTGATAATGTGACAGATAGTCATTTTGATCAATTAACATTGATAGGACAAATTCCTAATTTAAACAGCTATGATTTAGTTAGAAACATAACAATGTCTAATGAATTTTCAACGACCTTGACGGGAGAGATTGTTTTACCGGCAGAATGGCAAGATAAGGTAGATGTTACCTATTGTGAAGATGAATATCCTGCTCTTGCTAATTTAATCGATAAACACACGGTCTATCCGTCAGGCATTAGTCAAATAGAAAATCATGCCCATGCTCAAGCTGGCACATGGAAATCGGCAGATAGTGTCCAAGATTTTAGTAAGGTAACACATTTTAAAATTGAGAAAAAAGAAGAAATCGAAACGATTTCAGGCCGTGGTATTAAAGTAAGCGTCCCATTAGCGATGCCTTTGTATTTCCCTAAGAAGGATGTGGAGGCATGTTTGACCAGTGGAAACTTTGTAGTTGGTGTTAATGATTTATATCCTGCTCGGTCAAATATAGGGAAACTTAAAATAGAACGTCAACTACCAGTACCACCTTTAAATCCCTTAGAGCCGATTATTAATCAGCCGGTTCAACCTATTGATCCAACTCCGTTACCTTCTGTTGATAAGAGTGAATTAGCAATCAATTATGCCTCTCATTTTGATTTCGGTACGCATGAATCGTCTAAAGAAGCTAAAGTTTATAATGCTTTAGGTCAAAAATTGAAGAATAAAGCAGGACTTTTCCCTTATTATGCACAAGTAACTGATGCACGAAGTATGGAAAGTCATGCAGGCACAGGTTGGAAACTAACTTTAACTCAAAGAGGCTTAATGCGTTTTGGAACAAAAAACAAGCATTACTTATTAGGATCAAAAATTCGATTTAAAAATGGAGAGATAATACCTGAAAAAGACAATCAATATGACAAACCAAGCGTTGTTGAATCGGCCTTTGAATTTATGCCGTTGACACCAACTCAAGACGTGACAGTGAAATTAGTGGAGGCCAGTGACGGACAAGGATATGGAACATGGTTATATCGCTTCGGCTCAAATGAGGAAGCGGCTACTAATAGTATTTCTTTACACGTTCCTGGTCAAACGAGTGTTTATCCTGGAACGGCTTACCAAACAGACTTTATTTGGACGTTGAGTGATAGTTACTAAAATCGTAAGAAAGGAGAGTGAATGTGGATGAAACGAGGTATGAAAAAAATGATACTTATCATAGTCTTAGTGGTTTTGAATTATGGAGGAGGAGCACTACCTGTTGCGGCAGATAGTTACACGACTCATGGAAGTCTTTCATTTTCAAAAACAACATCAAATGGTCCGTTACTTTCTCACGATAAAACTGAAACTAAAACTAAATCTGAATCAGGGCGTTTACCTCAAACTTCAGAGATAGGTCAGCGGTGGTGGCTACTGGGTGGCAGCTTGATTATCGTAAGTGGAGGTGTGATGTGGTATCGGAGTAAAAAGGAAGCATAAAATTGTTAACTATATTATATTAATTTGTTACGTCATTTTTTTGATGACCATGAACTCTATGAGAGTGAAAGCAGATGGTTTTTCTATCGATGTCAATTGTGAAGCATCCACGCGTCAAATCGATACTCGTCTAGGTTATTTTGATTTGAAGAATGACCCTAATCAAGTAGAAACATTAAGGATGCAGGTCACGAATTTGAAAGAAACTCCCGTTGAGCTATCAGTTCATTTTTACTCAGGTTCAACTGCTACTTCTGGTACGATTGTTTACGATAAGGTTGAATCATCATCGGAAAATAGCATGAACTTAGAAAAGTATGTGAAGTTGAGTCGTTCGACGATAAAGTTAAAGCCTTTAGAAACTCAAACGATAGAAGCGGATTTAACATATCCTGAAGATTTTAAAGGGTTATTGTTAGGAGGGTTTCGCTTTGCTGAAGTTAAGAATGAAAAAAGCAAAGAAGGAATCCATCAATCTTTTGAAATGGTTAAAGGATTAGTCATTCATGGGTCTGAAGAATACACTCAAGCGGAACTCGTAGTAGAAGAAGCTGTTGAAACGGCTCTTCAAGGAGAGTCTGTGATTACTTTAAATATTAAAAACCCGATAGGTTATGCTGTAAAGAATGGATATTTATCCTTAACGGTATTAGAAGAAGAAAGTGGTAAGACAATATTTGAACATAAACATTCACATATCGAAATTGCTCCTTTTTCCACATTACCGTTTCAGTTTTCTGTAGAAAAAACACTAAAACGTGCTCATACTTATCGCCTAGTAGGAGAATTACAAGTAGGAGATTATCATTTACCTATTGAAAAGAACTTTGAAACATCGCAGCAAAAAGAAAAGCAAGAAATACCTATAGAACAAAAAGAATCTTCTATATCTTTCCCGTTCATATTATATGTTGTTCTATTATTTATTATTTTATTAATAGTAATGGCTATCATATGGTGGCGAAAGAAATAAACGTTTATTTCTTTCATGAAATTAAAATCAATCAGCCTTGTTTCTTCTGATTTTAGAAGAAACAAGGCTGATTTTTATTCGTTAGCTTCCATTTCAAGCGCCTGATTGCGTAATTGTCTGAAAGAGTGTATACATTCAAAAGCTTCTTCAATTTTTTCGGGTTTCTGTGAAACGATTCCTTTAAGCAAAAACAACTCGTCGAGATAGTAAGAGACTTGTCGTTCTTGTGCCCATTGAATTCCCTGATTAACGATATCTTTTGCTAAGTCATACTCTTGATAGCGTGTATAAGATAAGCCAATCGTGTAAAAAACACGTACTAATTCAATATTTAAACGTTTACGTGAATGTTGTTGTAAAAAAGTGAAAGAGCGAGATAAATTAGACACGCCCATTTCTGTTTTATCCATTGCTAAGTATGTTTTGCCTATTTCACATAGAATAAGGACTTCCATGTCAGTCACGAAGTCTTTGTCATGACTAAAAGTATATGCTAAGCTCTTTTGGAAAATTTCGAGTATTTCTTCCGGTGCTTTTTGTTCCAAATAGGATAAAGCGCAGGCGTAATAGTAATAAAAAATTTGCAACTCATCATCGGTCTTTAAAGATTTGTTAGGATTGAAACTTTCTATAATTCGTAACAATTGGTGGTATTGTTGTGTTTGATGTAAATAACGCATTTGTTTTAAAACATCTTTGGTTTGGTTTTTACTATGTATAAAAGTGGTATCGTCAGAAGAAACGATATCATCTAATGAAACATTTAAACGGTGACAGAGTTGTTGCATGATAACAACATTAGGAATAACGTCGTTGTTTTCAATGCGGCTTAGCATCGCTTGCGAACAAATATCATGTGCCAGTTCTTTTTGAGATAGATGCTGATGCTTACGTATTTTCTTTAATTTAGTGCCGTATGTGTAGCGATTCACCGATTTTCCCTCCTGTTTTTTGGACATTATTAATTAGAATAGTATTATTCTAACTTATTTTTCTAGTAATATCAAACAATAGTAAAGTAAGAATGTTATAAAATATAGAAATGACTAAATTGATAACAAATTATTTCAATGTGATTAAAAAAAGAACAGAATGACGGGTGCCCCCTTACACTTTGGTTAAAATTTGTTACAATAGGAAGGGGGTAAACTGAGCAGAAAGAAGGAGGCTATTATTAAATGAGTAAAGAATTAGAACAATTTTTAGCTGAAGGATTAGCAGAGCTGAAAGATAACGGTATGTACAATGAAATCGAGCCGTTATCCAGTCCCAATGGGCCGATGATTCAAATTGGAGAGAAAGAGTTAATTAACTTGTCTTCCAATAACTATCTAGGATTGGCAACAGACACATCGCTAAAAGCAGTAGCAAAAGAAGCGATTGATGAATGGGGAGTGGGTGCAGGGGCCGTCCGCACGATTAATGGGACGCTTGACTTGCATTTAGAGTTAGAGCAAGAGTTAGCGAAGTTTAAAGGAACCGAAGCAGCCATTGCGTATCAATCTGGATTTAATTGTAATATGGCAGCTATTTCAGCTGTGATGGGGAAAGGCGACGTGATTTTATCGGATGAACTAAATCATGCGTCTATTATTGATGGCTGTCGTTTATCAGGTGCTAAGATTGTTCGTGTGAAACATTCGGATATGGCCGATTTACGTCAAAAAGCTCAAGAAGTCAGAGAGTCGGGTCTTTATAAAAAAGCCATGTTTATTACAGATGGAGTCTTTTCAATGGATGGAGACATTGCAAAGTTACCAGAAATTGTGGAGATTGCGAAAGAGTTTGACATGATGGTATATGTGGATGACGCACATGGGTCTGGTGTTTTAGGTAAAGGGCATGGAACGGTAAAACATTTTGGTTTAGAAAAAGAAGTGGAATTCCAAATTGGAACGTTATCAAAAGCAGTAGGCGTTGTAGGTGGTTATGTTGCTGGAAGCCAAGCGTTGATAGATTGGTTGAAAGTCCGTTCGCGTCCGTTTCTTTTTTCGACTGCCGTCACACCAGCAGATGCAGCGGCAGCTACTGCAGCTTTGCGTCGTATAGACGAGCATCCTGAGTTGAATGAACAACTGTGGGAAAATGCGCGTTACTTTAAAGAAAAACTAGAGGCACTTGGTTTTGAAACAGGGATTACAGAAACACCCATCACGCCAGTAATTATTGGAGATGAACAAGCCGCTCAAGATTTTAGTAAACGACTCTACGAAGAAGGGGTTTATGTGAAATCGATTGTGTTCCCAACCGTACCAAGAGGGACAGCTCGCGTTCGCAATATGCCGACAGCGGCACACACAAAATCAATGCTAGATGATGCTTTAGCGGTGTATGAAAAAGTAGGGAAAGAGTTTAACCTAATCTAATCTAAAGGGGACATTTATTTTGGAAAAAATACTGATTACAGGAGCATTAGGTCAAATAGGTTCTGAATTAACACGTGCGTTACGTCAAAAATATGGGGTAGAGAATGTCATCGCAACGAGTCTTGAAGCAGATGAAATGTCTGATATTGTGACAGAAGGTCCTTTTGAGGTCTTGGATGTCTTAGATTACGAGCGGTTTTTAGCGATAGCTCGTGAATACCAAGTGGATACAGTCATTCATTTAGCGGCCCTTCTTTCAGCTGTTGCTGAAGGGAATCCTCAACTGGCATGGCAAGTGAATATGGGAGGCTTATTAAATGCTTTAGAAGTCGCTCGTGAATGTAAGGCATTATTTTTCACGCCAAGTTCGATTGGAGCATTTGGTCCAGATACACCAAAAGATCAAACACCACAAGTGACGATTCAGCGTCCTACGACTATGTATGGGATTAACAAAGTAGCAGGTGAATTGTTATGCGACTACTATCATGAAAAGTTTGGCGTAGATACGCGTGCGGTGCGTTTTCCAGGGTTAATTTCTTATTTAACCCCTCCAGGTGGTGGAACAACGGACTATGCGGTTGAAATATTTTACGAAGCATTACGGCACAATCACTATACCTGTCCATTAGCTAAAGATACGTGGTTGGATATGATGTATATGCCAGGTGCGATTCAGTTGATTATTGATTTACTTGAAGCGGATGGCGAGAAGTTACAACATCGCAACGCTTATAATGTGACAGCGATGAGCTTTACGCCAGAGATGTTAGCACAAGCCATTCAAAAGGTGCGTCCTGAGTTTACTATTAGTTATGAGGTCAATCCGATGTTGCAAAAGATTGCCGATAGTTGGCCAAACTCCTTAGATGCGACGTGTGCGCGTGATGAATGGGGCTTCAACTGTCATTATGATATAGACGCCATGGTGGCGGATATGTTGGAAAATGTGAAGATTTAAGAAAAAGCAAGGGGGAGTCCCTTGCTTTTTTTATATACACATTATCATCAGTCCAGAGTTAAGAAAAAGGCTATCGTTAGGTAAACGCGTAAAAATATGGCAAAATATAGGTAGACTAGGAGGGATATTTCATGACATATCAAGATGTATTACATTTTTGGTTTGAAGAAGCAACGCCTGCGCAATGGTTTGAAAAAGATCCGACGTTTGATGAGACAATTCGCCAACGTTTTGGGGAGTGTCATCGTCAAGCAACGCAAGGAGAGTTAGTCGATTGGCGAGCGAGTGTTCGAGGACGTTTAGCAGAGATTATCGTACTTGATCAATTTTCACGTAATTTATATCGTGATGACGCACGTTCATTTGCCTACGACGGTATGGCACTGGTTTTAACGCAAGAAGCGATGGCCCGTGAAGATTTATCCGAACTCACGACAGCAGAACGTGCCTTTTTGTATATGCCTTTAATGCACTCCGAATCTGAAAAGATTCATCAGATTGCTTTGAAAGCTTTTTCTGAACCGGGACTGGAAACTAATTTGGCATATGAAAAACAGCACTATGATATTATCAAACGCTTTGGTCGTTATCCACACCGAAATGCTGTCTTAGGTCGTCCGTCTACATCGGAAGAAATTGCCTTTTTAAAAATGCCGGGGTCTTCATTTTAAAGACGAAAGGAAGAAAAAAATGGAAAATTTTGATTTTCAAGCACCAACTAATATTTTATTTGGAAAAGGACAGTTACAGCACTTACCACGACTATTACAAGAACACGGGCAGCGTGTGTTATTGACGTACGGTGGAGGAAGTATAAAGCGTAACGGGCTGTATGATGAAGTTCAAGCATTGTTAAAGAATGCGAATATGACCGTTATCGAATTAGGGGGCATCGACCCTAATCCGCGCTTAGAGACTGTCAAAGAAGGTGCTCGCTTATGTCATGAACATGATATCGACGTGATTTTAGCAGTGGGAGGTGGTTCTACAATCGATTGTTCCAAAGCTATTGCGGCTGCGTATTACTATGATGGCGACCCTTGGGATTTTACACAGAAACGAGAGCTAGCGACAAAAGGACTACCGATAGTCACGGTCTTGACATTAGCTGCAACCGGCTCTGAAATGAATGGTGGCGCTGTTATTTCAAATATGGAAACAAAAGAGAAGTTAGGAATGGGTGGTCGTGCATTAATTCCGAAAGCATCGATTCTTGATCCTACCAATACATTTACCGTACCACGTTATCAAACAATGGCTGGGTCAGCCGATATTTTAAGTCATTTAATAGAAAACTATTTTAGTGTGACAGAGCATGCGGCGGTGCAAGATCATGTCGCAGAAGGGTTAATGAAAACTGTTCTTCACTATACGCCAATTGCTTTAGAACAACCTGAGCATTATGACGCGCGTGCTAATTTGATGTGGGCGAGCTCTCTTGCACTGAATGGCTTGACAGGAAGTGGGAAAAAAGGCAGTTGGTCTTGTCATCCGATGGAGCATGAATTGAGTGCTTATTACGATATTACGCATGGAATCGGTCTAGCTATTTTAACCCCACGTTGGTTGGCACATATTTTAAATGCCGATACGGTTGAAAAAATCGCTGCGTTTGGTCGTGCTGTTTTAGATGTGGAATGGGAAGAGCCATGGGCGGCAGCGCGTCAAACAATTCAACGTTTATATGAAACGTTCGTCGCGTGGGGCGTTCCGATGACGCTAGGCGAAGTTGGAATTGATCGTGAGTATTTAGAAGAAATGGCTGAACAAGCGGTCAAGCATAGTACGCTGGCGACACATGCCTACGTGCCACTTGAAGTAAAAGATGTGCAAGCTATCTATGAAGCTTGTTTAACACCGATGACCTTTACAGAGTAAATTACTAGATAAGAAAAAGCCCTGCCTTTGGAACTGACCCACTTACGTGGGACACAATAAAAAAGCACTTCTTGTTGAATTCAAGTAAAATGAATTTAACAGGAGGTGCTTTTTAGCATGGGAACAAGAGTATCGTATCCATTAGAAGTAAAGCAA
>NZ_NGJW01000014.1 GCF_003987555.1 Vagococcus lutrae
TGTTTTTTTGTGGTAAATTAATCATATAGGAGAACGGTATGCTTTTTAATACCTAAAATTAAGAAAATTAAAAAAGGGCTGATGAATCAAATAAATGATTCATCAGTCCTTTAAATTATAGAGCCGGAATTATTAATGAATGAGCTTTTATTCTATTAACTGTTTAATTATCTTTCCTTTGCTAACTCTCAATCTAAAGGTCAATAATCACCTTATTCATATCTGAATGTTGCTATCTTATCCCCAATGCAATTCGTGCATATCGCGACATTCTATCTGTCGTCCACGCAGGATACCATACGAGTTTGACCTCGACATCTTTGACCTCTTCAATATCTCGGACTGCTTCGTGAATTTCTTCAGTGATAACATCGGCTAATGGACACCCCATAGTTGTTAACGTCATTTTAACTACACATAGGCCGTTCTCTTCAAAATCCACATCGTAAATCAATCCAAGATTGACAATATCTATACCTAACTCTGGGTCGATGACTGTTTCTAACGCCGCCATGACCTTTCCTTTTAGTTCATTTAATTCATCTTCATTCCATGAATGTTCTGTCATGCTATACCTCCTCATCCATTTTCTCTATCATACCGTTATTTTTATTTGTTGTAAACGAGAAAAGAATAGCGTTAGCGTTAAAACATTTGCTCCCGGAAAAAACGTGACATCTCAAGCGTTATCGTATACGGTACTTTATGTTCATCATCTGTTGCTGTGAAACGCATGCGACGGCCGTATTCTTCATTTTTATGGGTATTGTAAAAATGATAGGTAGGTTGAAATGGCACGACACCATCTTGTCTTCCATGCCACAGATGAAATGGACGACCTGCTATTTTGTCAGGCGCACGTCCTAAATCATAAGGCTCTAGCTTTTGCTTCATCGTAGCTACCATTGCTTCAGGGAACGTGAAATTCAAGCGTTTTTGTCCTTCTGAGACGAGCATGTCCATAAACTCGGAGTAATTTGGCGCCCCCATTAAACAGCTTGCTGCTTTAATTCGTGGTTCACTTGCAAATAACCCACATGTCGTAATGCCTCCCATGGACAAGCCTGTGACACCAACATGCTCCCAATCCGCCAATCCTTTTGTCACAAAATAATCAACTAACATCGGAAACTCTTCAATATTTTGAATGACAATATCCCAAAACTCCGCATAATGGTGTTCAACACTCGGGCCTACTTGGCGTTCTCCATGATACAACGCATCTGGCAAAATGGCTCGTATGCCTTGTTTTGCAAGTTCGTATCCGTGTACTAATACGGATTCTTTTTGACTCGTCCACCCATGATAAAAAAAGACTAAAGGAATAGATTTTTCAGCGTGCTCAGCTTGAACCACCTCTAAAAATGGGACGTTGTTAATCGTATGATGTTTGACAATAATCATTTTATCAGCTCCTGTCTGCTGTTCAATTTATACAGTCTATTTTACATGAACATCCGTTAAAAAAACAACTTATAAGCTAACTAGGATCCGTATAACTCACCGATTAGTTTTGCTTGTTCTTCAGGTGTTAAAAACTGTCCGTACAGTTCTTCCGTTGGTAAAACATTAATCAATGCTAACTCATCGACTTCATAAACTTGTTTGTGTAAATCGTATAACTCATAGCGACTGATTACCATCATCATGACAGACCGCTCTTCTTTACTAATTCCTCCGTAAGCCGGTAAAACTGTAATACCTCGTGCAATTTTCTGTTTTACATTTTCGATGATTGCTTCATTATCTTTTTGTGAAATAATAAAGACGGTTAGACGATGACCACTTGTATGAAGCTTATCAATCAAAACACTTAAAGCATAAATAGAGATAATCGTATAGATTGCTTTTTCCCAATCAAACAATAGCCCCGCAAAAAAAACAATGGCTAAATTCATCGCAAAAACAAGGCTACCTACAGATTTTCCTGTTGATTTAGCAATAATGACTGAAAGTAAATCAAAACCTCCTGTCGTAAAGCCAAATTTTAAACATAGACCAGCACCTATTCCGACAATCACCCCTCCTACTATCGCATTAAGTAGTGGATTCTCTGTTATCACCATTTCAGGAACAAGCATCGTCGCAATCGACATCCACGTTACTGTTAATAAGCTATAAAGCGTAGACTTCGCTCCTAACTTCCACCATCCTAATAAAAATATGGGGATGTTTAAAATAAAAATTAACAACCCTGTATTCAATTCTAAGTTTAAAAATCGAACTAGGACGCCCGACACTAATTGGGCGACGCCATTAACTCCTGCTGAAAAAATATTGGCAGGTATTAAAAAATAATTAAGCGAAATAGCTGATAAAATACCTGTTAAAAAAACAACTGAGAGCTTTATAAATGTATCATGTTTAATCCAATGACTACCTAAAAATTTCACAAAAAGACCACCTTTAACTGTTATAAAATCATCGTACTACACTTCGAACAATAACTAAAGTGAAAAATATATTGTCAGAATAATCTAAACATGATATAGTTAACAATCATAAAAGGAGGTTAACAATGAAACGATTATCTTTGAAAGAATTACTATTAATTGCACAAGGTGCGGTCATTATCGCGGTCTGTTCACAACTAACGATTCCACTTGGCTTCGTGCCTATTACCGGACAGACCTTTGCGATTGGTTTAATTGCGACTATTTTCCCACCACTTCTTAGCACGACAATGGTGGCCGTCTATTTATTAATGGGAGCAATTGGTTTGCCTGTCTTCGCAGGTTTTTCTGGTGGATTAGGCGCATTATTTGGCCCAACTGGTGGCTTTCTTTTCGCTTTTTTACTGAATGCTTGGATAACTAGCTGGTTGATTACACGTTATAAAGACACATTTACTTGGGCATTAGTCGCCAATTTAATAGGAGCGTTCGTGACCATGATTGGCGGCACAATCTGGCTAAAAATAGCGATTAACCAAACATGGCCAGCTGCTTTTACAATGGCTTTTACTCCCTTTATTTTACCCGGTATTATCAAAGCGATTGCTGCCTCTTACATTGGTTTAAAAGTAAAGCACATTTTTTATTTACGTTTCGCAAGCTAACTATTTGTAAGTAAGTCAAAATTGCGTTATATTTTGTTTACCACTTAAGAAAAGAGGAATTCTAATGTATCGACAAAATTTTGACTTTAAAACTGTCACACTTAATGCGGTTGACTTAAAAAAAATGAAACATTTTTATCAAGAAATTATGGGACTTCATGTCATTCAGGAAACTGATGATGTATTATATTTAGGTTTAAAAAATTCATCTGAGGCATTACTAAAAATCGTCCGTGTAGATACCGCTGTTACTTTGACCGCAGGGCTGTATCATATTGCCTATCTTCTACCAAGTCGAAAAGATTTAGGGAACTTTTTATATCATCTTGCAGAAAGCCATTACCCAATAGTTGGCGCAAGTGACCATGCCTACAGTGAAGCTGTCTATTTAAATGACCCCGAAGGAAATGGTATTGAAGTATATGCAGATCGCCCGGAGAACGTATGGAATAAACGTGAAAATGGGATTATTATGGGGATTACGGAACGTATGGATATAGAAAGTGTTCTAAACGAAGGGGACCAGCATTTTGAGACATTACCGATTGACACTATTATTGGTCACGTACATTTATCTGTAACTGATGTCGAAACATCTAATCATTTTTATGAAACGATTCTCGGATTTACCAATACTTCTCAGTTTGGTAATCAAGTCGCGTTTTACGGCATGGACGGTTACCATCATCAGTTAGCAGCGAATATTTGGCAAACTAACCATACGGCGAAAAACAACCCATTTACACCAGGCTTAGCTCGAATTCATGTGCAAGTCTCCCCTGAGCTACTAGAGCAAACTGTCACAAACATGAAAAACGAAAATTATTCTTATAATTTTCATGACCATCATTTATCTTTCGATGACCCTAACGGTATTTCTTATATTTTCACTACATAAAAAAAGACCTTTTGACATAAATGTCAAAAGGTCTTTTTACTTGATATCCTAATAAATTAACGACGTAATTCTTTAATACGTGCTGATTTACCGTGACGATCGCGGATATAGTATAATTTAGCACGACGTACTTTACCACGACGTACTACGTCAATTTTTTCTACACGTGGTGTGTGAACTGGGAAAGTTCTTTCAACGCCAACGCCGTTAGAAATTTTACGTACAGTGTAAGTTTCGCTAATACCAGTACCTTGACGTTTAATACATACGCCTTCAAATAACTGGATACGCTCACGTTCACCCTCTACAACTTTTGCGTGGACACGTAATGTGTCACCTGCACGAAATTCTGGGATGTCACTGCGTAATTGTTCGCTAGTGATTGATGCAATTAATGGATTCATTTTATCCTTCTCCTTATTCCAAACACTCATATGAGCTAATGTCACAGCGGAATGTCGTAATAGTTGTGAGTTTTTACTCACCAAAACATCATAGCACAAGCCTATGTTGTTGTAAAGAAAAAACTAAAACAAGCTAAATATAACGTCGTTTTGTATACTGACGTAACTCGATTTTACGGTCATTTATCATTTGCATTAGTTGGTCAGAAAACTCTTCTAAAACAAGACGTCCGCCTTTGTAAGTGTAGGCACCCACTTTACGGATTTGTTCTGGGTCCATGACAACTTTACGATGCGAGATTTTACTAAAAAACTCCTCTACCATAAAAGTAGGTAAATAATAATGATTCTGAGCACAAAATGATTGCAAATAAATAAAATCATCAATGGTAATCATGACATTATCTAAATCTGATAATATTTGATAATCTGGTACATCGCGAATCGCGTTTTTTAATAAAACATCTCGCTTTTGAAGAATTTCTTGTATCTTATGATTAAGTAAGTTGAGTGCATCTATTTCGCGCATTTTTTCTTTCATAATTTCGCGACGGTCAAACTCCTTCATCATCGTATTGAAGGTAAATCTCATTCCAATAATAGCAATTAGCGCTCCGAGTAACACACCGATAAATCCTGCCAAATTCTTCCCCTCTTTTCATTGATAGATGTCTATACTATACCACATTTTCGCGAATGAGTGAAAGATGAACCGATTTGATTGACCTTTGTTGACCTTTGTTTTAAACTTAAGATATGAAGTATACGATGCTTTGTGCTAAAATAAGAAAGAAACTTTTATAGGAGGCTACAACATGAATTTAATACCTACAGTCATTGAACAATCTGCCAGAGGAGAGCGTGCTTATGACATCTACTCTCGTTTATTAAAAGATCGCATTATTATGTTGAGCGGTCCCATTGACGATAATGTCGCAAACTCAGTGATTGCGCAATTACTCTTTTTAGATGCACAAGATTCAGAAAAAGATATTTATATTTATATTAACTCACCAGGTGGAAGCGTATCGGCTGGACTTGCTATTTATGATACGATGAATTTTGTTAAATCTGACGTTCAAACAATCGTGTTAGGAATGGCAGCATCAATGGGAAGCTTTTTATTAACAGCTGGAACAAAAGGTAAACGTTTTGCTTTACCAAATGCCGAAATCATGATTCACCAACCTCTAGGTGGCGCACAAGGTCAAGCAACGGAAATTGAAATTGCCGCACGTCATATCTTAAACACTCGCGAGCGACTTAATCGCATTTTAGCGGAACGTACTGGTCAACCTATCGAAAAAATCGCACAGGATACAGACCGTGATAACTTTATGACCGCTGAGCAAGCAAAAGAATATGGTTTAATTGACGAAGTAATGGTAAATAGTCAAGGCTTAAAATAGTACAACTCGATATAAACATAAAAAAACTGACGCTTTAATATAAGCGTCAGTTTTTTTGCTTTTCTTCTCTTAGTTTGTCAGCAAATTCATTAATTTTACGAATACGATGGTTAATCCCTGATTTTGAAATCGCACCAGACGGCACCATCTCTCCGAGTTCTTTTAAACTAACTTCAGGATGTTCTAAACGTAATTCAGCAATTTCTTTTAGCTTTTCTGATAGGTGTCCCAATCCAACAGTTTGGTCAATATACTCGATGTTTTCAATTTGCTTAGAAGCTGCATCTATCGTTTTCGTAAGATTAGCGGTTTCACAATTGACTAAACGATTGACAGAATTTCGCATGTCCCGTATAACGCGTACATCTTCAAATTTAAGCATACTGCTAGTCGCACCAATTAAAACGAGAAAATCTGAAATATCTTCTGCCCCTTTTAAATAAGTAATATACCCATTACGACGATTTAACGTTCGCGCATTGAATGAAAAATATGTCATCATCTCTTTTAATTCTTCACTATGTGCTTCGTATAACGAATATATCTCTAAATGGTAACGACTTGTTTCTGGATTGTTAACCGAGCCACCTGCTAAAAAGGCCCCTCTTAAATAAGCTTTCATTTTTTCAACATTTCCCATAATAAGCGGAGAAATTTGATTGCTTAACATCCCATCTTCATAAATATCTAAATCCGCCAATATTTCTGACGTATTTTGCATGAGCCTAACAATATAAATATTATTTTTCTTCAATTTCATTTTTCGTCGTACGATAAATTCACATTGGACGTCATAATAATCTCGTATCAATGTATAAATACGACGCGCTATCGCAGCATTCTCCGTTTGAACATTTAAAACAAAATGACGATTGGAAAGCGACAATGCGCCATTCATCCGAATTAATGCCGCTAGCTCAGCTTTTGCTATTTCACGACTTACTTCTAATGTGGTCAGTTCTTTTTTGACATCGGAAGCAAAAGACATATAAATCCCCTTCCTTCCTCTTTAACTATACCTAGAACCGAATACAATCCGAAATAACTCTTCTACTACTTTGTCTCCATCATGAAAGGCACCGCCATCACGCAATTCTAAAAAGTCAGCGGAAATGACGCGACAACCTTGATTACGCAACCCTTTAAAATCATGAGCGACTTGTACAAGGTATTCGTCATACGTTTCACGATCCATATAATCGTGTGGAACAGGCTCAGTATTTACTAAAATTGTATCGACAAACGATTCTCCTAAATGATCGTGTAACACCTCAATATGATTGCAATCTGAGAAATGCTCTGTTTCTCCCTTTTGTGTCATAATATTGCAGATATAGACAACTTCTGCTGGTGACTTCTTAACAGCATCTCCTATTTCTTTAATCATCAAATTAGGCAAGATACTTGTAAATAAACTACCCGGTCCTAAAACAATCATATCGGCATCCATAATCGCTTGCACTACTTTACGAGAGGCACGAGGTTCCTCGTCATCTCCTGTATTCGTGACATGGACACGTTGAATTTGTTTGCCATTTTGACCGATTGTAGACTCGCCCATTGCAGTCGAACCATCCGTATATGTCGCATGCAAGGTCAATGATTTCTCAGAAGCTGGATAAACTGCTCCTTCAACTTGCATAATTTTACTTAAGATTTGTATCGCTTCGTATGTGCTAGATTTCATTTCAGACAATGCCGCAATAATTAAGTTCCCAACCGAATGATTAGCTAAAAATTCATCACTCTCGTGAAAACGATACTGAAATAAATCTTCAAAAACTTGAGGCATCTCCGACAGTGAAACTAAAACATTTCTCAAATCCCCAGGTGGTGAAATATTAACCGATTTGCGTAATGAACCGCTGCTCCCCCCATCATCAGCAACCGTCACAATCGCTGTAATATCAGCACTTTGGTCCTTTAATCCTTTTAAAATAACAGGTAAACCAGTCCCACCACCTATCACCACGATTTTAGGCTTACGGATACGATAGGTCTTCATGAACGATTCACCGTTTCTTTACGTTTTCCACGGTCACGATGGGTAGTGTTTACGTGAAATTCAGTCGTTTCTTTTATATCTTGACTCAAACGCTCTGTTAATGCCACAGAACGATGTTGTCCGCCCGTACATCCAATTGCAATCGTCAGACTTGTTTTTCCTTCTTTTTTATAACCAGGCAAAATCGAAATCACTAAGTCTTTAAATTGTTGATAAAACTGCTCTGTTTCTTCAAAAGACATCACGTAATCGTAAACGGGTTGATCCATTCCAGTGAGTGGTTGTAATTCTGGTATGTAATGTGGATTCGGTAAAAAACGTACGTCCATTACGATGTCAGCATCAATCGGCAGCCCATATTTAAACCCGAATGAAACGGCTTCGACACGGAATGTTTTAGTATCGGCACTTTTAAATTCATGAATGATTTGTTCACGCAATTGACGAGGCGTCAGATTAGTCGTATCGATAACGGTTGACTCCGCTTTAATATCAGCTAACATTAAGCGTTCGCGTTGAATCCCATCAGTGACTAAGCCATCCATCGCGAGTGGGTGGGTACGACGTGTTTCTTTGTACCTTGATACTAGTTCTTCATCTGAAGCATCTAAAAACAAAACATTAGTTTCAATCATTTTAGTGTTCTCTAATTCAACTAACGTATCTTGTAATTCTTCAAAAAACGAACGAGAACGTAAATCAATCACCAACGCGAGTTTCGTAACCTTTCCTGATTCTTTAATTAATTCCCAAAATTTTGGTAATAAACTTGGTGGCATATTATCAACACAGAAAAATCCCATGTCTTCAAAACTTTGCATTGCAACGGTTTTACCGGCACCACTCATTCCAGTGATGACGACTAGTTTTAATGTTTCAATCATTTAATCATCTCCTTCAATCTTCTTATATAGTATAACACAGCCGGGCGTATCATGGTATCCATTCGATATAAAAACACACTGTGAACTCACTGACATACAATGAGTTCACAGTGTGTTGATGGATGGTTAAATGACTTCTATCCAACCCTCTGGTGCTTCAACATCACCAAACTGAATACCTGTTAAGAGTTTGTAAAGTTGTTGCGTAATTGGTCCGACTTCTGTTTCTGAATAGAAAACGTGGAAATCATCATGCGTTTGAATCCCACCAATCGGAGAAATAACGGCCGCTGTACCACACGCTCCTGCTTCTTTGTAATCATCCAATTGGTTAATAAATATTGGCTCCTCGGCTACCTCTAACCCTAAAGCATGCTCTGCTAAATATAACAAAGAATACTTAGTAATACTTGGTAAGATAGACGGTGACTTAGGTGTCACGAATCGATCATCCTTCGTGATAGCAAAGAAGTTCGCAGCTCCGACTTCTTCAATTTGTGTATGGGTTGCTGGGTCTAAATAAATACAATCACTAAATTGTCTATCTTTCGCCTCTTTCCCTGGCATTAAACTGCTAGCATAATTTCCTCCGACTTTTGCTGCCCCTGTTCCTTGTGGAGCCGCACGGTCATAATCCGATACGATAAAATTGGTCGGAGCTAACCCGCCTTTGAAATATGGGCCAACTGGTAAAACAAAAATCGAAAATAGATATTCTGTTGCAGGAGCCACCCCGATGTTATCACCGACACCAATCATATACGGACGGATATAAAGTGTACTACCTGATTCATAAGGTGGCACCCATGCTTCATTGGCTGCTACAACTTGCTTGACAGCTTCTGCAAACTTATCCTCAGGAAATGATGGCATTAATAAGCGTTCACAACTTTTACGCATACGCTTTGCATTTTCATCTGGACGGAAAAGTTGGATTTTTCCATCTTTACGACGATACGCTTTCATTCCTTCAAAACAACTTTGTCCATAATGTAATGCTGGAGACCCTTCACTAATCGTAATTTGATTATCTGAAACTAAAGCACCATTATCCCACTGGCCATCTTTCCAGTATGATACAAAACGTTTATCAGTTTTAATATACGAAAATCCTAAATTTTCCCAGTCTAAGGTTTCTGGGGTCACATTATTTGTTTTTGTCATCGCAATTCCTCCTGTATAAAATGATATTTTATCTAGTGTATCATTAAAAACTCATGAGATACAGAGTTTTTTACATAATAACAAAAAAACACTTTACAAATAACCATTATTTGTAAAGTGTTTTGACTTTTATTTTAAAACATTTTTGAGATACTGCCCTGTATAGCTTTCTTCTACACTGGCAATCTCTTCAGGGGTTCCAGTCGCTATCACTGTCCCGCCACCTGCACCACCTTCTGGACCTAAGTCAATGACGTGGTCGGCTGTTTTGATCACATCAAGATTGTGTTCAATCACTAAAACCGTATTTCCCGCATCTACTAAACGATTTAAGACTTCTAATAATCGTTTAATATCATCAGAATGTAAGCCCGTTGTCGGCTCATCTAAAATATAAAAACTTTGGCCACTTTGTCGTTTGTGAAGCTCACTCGCTAATTTCATTCGCTGTGCTTCACCACCAGATAAGGTAGTCGCTGGCTGTCCAAGCGTAATATATCCCAGCCCAACATCGACTATGGTTTGCAGCTTTCGCTGAATTTTTGGAATTGATTCAAAAAATTCAACCGCTTCTTCAACTCGCATTTCTAAAACATCTGCGATATTTTTCCCTTTATAATGAACTTCTAACGTTTCAGAGTTATAACGTTTTCCATGACATACTTCACATGGAACATAGACGTCAGGCAAAAAGTGCATTTCAATTTTAATAATACCGTCTCCACGACAAGCTTCACAGCGCCCGCCTTTTACGTTAAAACTAAAACGGCCTTTTTTATAGCCACGAACCTTCGCTTCATTTGTCATCGCAAATAAATCGCGAATATCGTCAAATACGCTAGTGTAAGTTGCGGGATTACTTCTTGGTGTCCGACCAATAGGACTTTGGTCAATATCGATAATTTTTTCAATCGTTTCATAGCCTGTTATTTCACGATATTTACCGGGACGCACACTGTTACCATTTAGCTTTTGAGCCAAAGCGCGTTTTAAGATACTGTTAACGAGCGTACTTTTACCCGAACCAGATACCCCTGTCACTGCTACGAATTGCCCCATTGGAAAATCAACATCGATATTTTTTAAATTATTTTCTGCTGCTCCTTTAACTTGGACGTATTGCCCGGTTGACGGACGACGTTTTTCAGGCACGGCTATTTGTTTCTTACCAGATAAATACTGCCCTGTTAAAGAATTTTCTTGTGCTTCCACTTCTTCAGGAGTCCCTGCTGCCACGATTTCGCCGCCGTGTTCACCGGCACCAGGTCCGATATCGATTAAATAGTCAGCTGCTCGCATCGTGTCTTCATCATGCTCGACTACGATTAACGTATTACCTAAATCTCGCATTTTTTTCAGGGACTCAATCAGACGGTCGTTATCACGCTGATGTAACCCTATTGAGGGTTCGTCTAAAATATACATGACACCTGACAAGTTCGAGCCAATTTGTGTCGCTAATCTAATACGCTGAGCCTCACCACCTGAAAGTGTACCCGATGCACGACTTAATGTTAAATAGTCTAATCCGACATTTTCTAAAAATGTCAATCGGTCTATTAATTCTTTTAAAATTGGACGAGCGATGAGTTGATGCTGTTTGGAAAGTGTCAACTCTCTAAAAAATGTCAACGCGTCGGTAATCGACAAGGCCGTCACTTCACCAATATGCTTACCGGCTACTTTAACAGATAAGGCTTGCGGATTTAATCGATATCCATGACAACTTTGACATTGTAACTCTGTCATATATAAACGCATTTGTTCGCGCGTATAGTCACTGTTTGTTTCATGATAGCGACGGTTAATGTTATTCAAGACGCCTTCAAACGGAACTTCCACATCTCGAACGCCTCCAAAGTCATTTTCATAATGAAAATGAAACGTTTGTCCGTTTGACCCTTTTAATACTAAATCTTTAGCGGTTTGTGGTAGCTCTTCAAAAGGCGTATCCATATCGATATCAAATGCTAGACATGCTTGTTCTAGCATTTGCGGATAATAATTCGAGCTAATCGGATTCCAAGGCACTAACGCTCCTTCACGCAACGTTTTCTTTTTATCTGGTACAACTAAGTCTGGGTCGACTTCTAATTTAATACTCAATCCGTCACAATCTGGACACGCTCCAAACGGCGCATTAAAAGAGAACAAACGCGGTTCCAATTCGCCTATCGTAAACCCACAGTACGGACACGCATAATGCTCACTAAAGAGTATTTCTTCTTGTCCCATCACATCGACTAAAGCATAACCTTCTGCTAAACGTAGCGCCGCTTCAAATGAATCAAACAAACGAGAACGAATACCTTCTTTCACGATAATTCGGTCGATGACAATCGCAATCGAATGTTTTTTATTTTTTTCTAATTCTGGGACTTCTGTCACATCATACGTTTCGCCATCAACACGCACACGAACGTATCCTTGTTTTTTAATCATCTCAAATACTTTTTTATGTTGCCCTTTTTTCTTAACAATAATCGGCGCGAGAAGTTGAATTTTCGAGCGTTCTTCCAACGCCATGACTCTGTCGACCATTTGTTCGACAGATTGACTTGCAATTTCCGTGCCGTCATTAGGACAAATCGGCGTCCCTACTCTAGCATATAAAAGTCGCAAGTAGTCATAAATCTCTGTAACAGTTCCAACAGTAGAACGTGGATTTTTACTGGTCGTCTTTTGGTCGATTGAAATAGCTGGACTAAGTCCATCAATACTATCGACATCCGGTTTATCCATTTGTCCTAAAAACTGACGGGCGTAAGAAGATAAGCTTTCTACATACCGTCTTTGTCCTTCAGCATAAAGAGTATCAAATGCCAACGAACTTTTCCCAGAGCCCGATAACCCCGTTACAACTACGAGTTGATCCCGTGGTATCGTGACATCAATATTTTTCAAATTATGAGCACGCGCACCGTGTATTACAATCTTATCATTTGCCATGCTATCTCCTCCTGAATCCTATCTTTTTCCCTTTAATTCTAATAATGCATCACGCAAGGTAGCCGCCCTTTCAAAATCTAATGCTTTGGCCGCTTCTTTCATTTCATGTTCCATTTCCAGCATGACTTTTTCTTTTTCAGATTTATCTAAATTCGCATAGTTATCTACTAAGCTAAATGATTCGTCTTCTTCTGCCACTTTTGAAATGCGAATTAAATCGCGAATTTCTTTTTTAATAGTTTTTGGTACAATACCATGTTCTTCGTTATAAGCTTGTTGAATTTCACGGCGTCGAGCAGTTTCGTCCATTGCTTTTTTCATTGAGTCAGTTATTTTATCAGCATACATGATGACGCGACCATTTTCATTACGCGCGGCTCGTCCGATTGTTTGGACTAACGAACGCTCACTTCTCAAGAAGCCTTCCTTATCGGCATCTAATATGGCGATTAAAGAAACTTCTGGCACGTCCAACCCTTCACGCAGTAAGTTAATACCAATAAGTACATCGTATTCTCCTAAACGTAAATCGCGAATTAATTCTGTTCTTTCTAACGTCTTAATGTCACTATGTAAATATTTGACTTTCATCCCTAACTCTTTTAAATAATCGGTTAAATCTTCCGACATCTTTTTGGTTAAAGTCGTGACAAACACCCGTTCGTCGCGGTCAACGCGCTCATTGATTTCCCCGACTAGGTCATCAATTTGCCCCATAATTGGACGAACTTCGATTAACGGATCTAATAAACCAGTCGGGCGAATAATTTGCTCGACAACAGTATCCGTTCTTTCTAATTCATAAGGTCCTGGTGTAGCTGAAACATAAATAATCTGATTCACGTGTTTCTCAAATTCTTCTAAACGCAAGGGACGGTTATCCAAAGCACTTGGCAAACGAAAACCGTGGTCAACTAACATTTTCTTACGCGCTTGGTCACCGTTATACATACCACGAATTTGCGGTAAGCTTACGTGCGACTCATCAGCGACGATTAGAAAATCTTCTGGGAAAAAGTCTAATAAGGTGTAAGGCGCTTCTCCCGGTTCACGTCCGTCCATATGACGAGAGTAATTTTCAATACCCGAACAATATCCCATTTCACGCATCATTTCAATATCGTAATTCGTCCGTTGTTCTAAGCGTTGAGCTTCAAGCAACTGGTCGTTTGCTCTTAACTCTGCTAATCGCTCTTTTAACTCTGCTTGAATTTTTTCAATCGACGTCTCCATATGAGCTGCATCCGTTACGAAGTGAGTCGCTGGAAAAATAGAAACATGTTTACGATCGGCTAATATTTCTCCCGTTAGCGCATCAACTTCACGAATACGCTCGATTTCATCTCCAAAAAACTCAACGCGCAAAGCATGTTCATCGCGAGAAGCTGGAAAAATCTCGACAACATCTCCACGGACACGAAAACGTCCACGTTGAAAATCAATATCATTGCGCTCAAACTGAATCGTTATAAGACGTTCTAATAATTCTTGGCGGTCAATTTCCATACCTTCTCGAAGTGATAAAACTTTCGCTTGATATTCGTTTGGATCACCCAATCCATAAATACAAGAAACTGAAGCTACCACAATCACATCGTTACGTTCTAACAACGAACTTGTTGCCGAGTGACGCAGTTTGTCTATTTCATCATTCACGCTCGCATCTTTTTCGATAAATGTATCACTACTTGGAACATAGGCTTCCGGCTGATAGTAATCATAATAACTAACAAAATACTCGACTGCATTGTTAGGAAAAAACTCTTTAAATTCGCTGTACAACTGACCAGCTAACGTCTTATTATGTGCAATGACCAAGGTGGGTTTATTTACTTCTTGAATAACATTTGAAATAGTAAAAGTCTTTCCTGTTCCAGTCGCACCTAATAAAATTTGTTCTTTTTTATTGTTTTTTAAGCCTGTCACTAGCTGTTTAATTGCTTCTGGTTGATCGCCATTTGGCTGATAATTGGATACTAATTGAAACTGTCTATTCTCTTCACGTTCAATCATAAGTCCGCTCCTTTTACTCTTAAATCGTGTTGTCTAATACTCTCTATTTTAACATAGCGAACATACTTTCGCTATTATTTCGGTTTATTTTACTCGTCTAATACGATAAAAAAGAGTGGTTCACACCACTCTTTAAAATGTGTATTCTGATGTCTTGCCTCCACCATGTTCATAAGTGAGATTTTCCATTTCTTTAGGAAAAATAATTTCTGTATATAACGGAGAGATGGTGTCATAAAATCCAAGTGAGGCATACGACATGTCATTTAACTGATAACTATACCCTTTTCTGATAGGTGTTTCCACCTCATCTGAAAATGTGATATATTTCGTCGAACGACTAATTTTATACAGTTTATCATGTGCTTTAAAATAATAAAGGTAACGTGTACTCCCCAGATAAGTGATAACATCTTCTTCCAAAATCTCTGACTTATCATATAGACCAATTTCTTCTATTTTGGGTTTGTCTAATAATTTTGCTGGATGATAATGATAATACTGATAACGAAATACCTTTGGACGTCGATCGCGCATTGCCGGTGTTACTAAACGCGATAAATGATCATAGTCTTTTGTTGACTTTGTTCCAGATATCATGGCATAGATAAGTCCGCTTCCTGTTAATACTATGATAAACAACGTCAGATATCTCATCTTCTTTTTTAAAGGAAAACGATACAGTAAAAAGAAAATTAAAACAAATAAAACCAATCCTGTTATAAGAAATAAAATGGGAAGCGTGATATAAATAAATTTTTCTGAAGCTAACCACTCATCTGCCGTCATATTAGCTTTCTCCTTTCGTACTCCCACGAATAATTAACTCTGGGTCAAACAAGCGGTTGCCTTGAGGTGCTCCTTTTTGTTCAATTTTATTCAACAGCATTTTAGCACAAGCTGACCCCATTTCCACCACATTTTGTTTAATCGTCGTCAATCTTGGATAGGCAATTTGATCTAAAAACACCCCGTCAAAACCGACTATACCAAAATCATGTGGAATTGTTGCTTCTTTTGCTAGTAATCCTCGCTGAATACCAAATGCCAAACGATCGGAACTGCATACAAAGGCGGTGTTTTTTGAAAAGCTTGCAAAATTTTCATCGATGTATCGGGCTGTGTAGCGTGAGCGATTATCAAATTTTAAAATTTGAGGAAGCATATCCGCCTCTTGCATCGCATTAATATACCCTGCTTCTCTAGAGAATTCAAAAGGCTCCATAACATCAATTCCGATAAAAATGATATGCTCGTATCCACAGGCAAGCGCATGTTTCGTCGCCAAATAAGTGCCTTGTTGATTATTAGTATCAACAAAATCATAGCCATAGCGATTTTCTCCAAAAAGGATGACAGGTTTCTCGATTCCATTTATCCAGTCATAATCCTTATCACGCATTCCCGTAATGATATAGCCGTCACATTGTCCAATATCAAAACTGTTCTCTGACACAAGTTGCAAGGAATACTGATGATTATCTAATTCTTTTGAAATTCCCATCAACAAATTCATGTAGTATGGTTCAGTCGTATCCATCTCTTCTAAGATAAAAAGTTTAATCACTTGCGTGCGATTATGTGCCAATGCTTTTGCCGCCACATTAGGCTTATAATTGAGTTCTTTCATTGCCTGAAATACTAATTCTTTTAACTCATCCGTGACTTGCTCTGGATGATTAATCACTCTTGAAACTGTCATTTTTGATACATTTGCTCGTTTGGCAACATCGGTTAGCGTAACCATTTTGTTCCTCCTAGACCATTCCTTTAATAAGCTTATTATAGCGATTTTAAAAATAAATTGCTAGCTGATTTTAATTTTGGGGGTTGACAATGTAATTTAAGCATGAGATAGTAAGACACAATAAAATAAAAAAATCAGAAAAGAACAGTAGTGATGAATTTCAGCGTTCAGAGAATTGACGGTTGGTGCGAGTCAAACAGGATTCAATCATGAATTACATCTTTTTAACAAGCTGATTCGTTTCATCTCACGATAGCAGATGATAAAGATGACTTAAGGTGCACATTAAGTCAATTTAGGGTGGTACCGCGAATATCTCGCCCCTATCAATCGACATGATTGATAGGGGCTTTTTTTATTTTATTTAACACACTTACACATATTAAAAGGAGGCACATTATGACTAAAACCATTACATTCAAAGAAGCAGCATTTATATTTGTTACTATGTTAGGCATCATCGGGGTGAGCGTCATTTATCTTGGTTTGTCGCCGATTGTGCCGATTATTCTTACTTTAGCACTTCTCATTTTATGGGGAAAATGGCGTCGTCACTCATGGCAAAATATACATGACGGAATTCAAGAAGGCGTTGCGACAGGAATTATTCCCATGCTTATATTTCTTTTAATCGGTGCCTTAATTGCCAGCTGGATTGCTGCTGGTATTATCCCAGCTATGATGGTCGTTGGCTTTAAACTAGTAAACGTGAATTACTTCATTCCTTCCGCTTTCGTCGTCTGTGCGATTATCGGAACATCGATTGGAAGTGCCTTTACAACAGCTTCCACTGTTGGTTTGGCACTCATGGGGATGGGAATTAGCTTGGGCTTTAATCCTGCGTTATTAGCTGGTGCTATTATTTCTGGTGCGGTGTTTGGTGATAAAATGTCACCTCTATCCGATACAACAAACTTAGCTGCAGCCGTAGCTGGTACTGACTTGTTTAAACATATCAAAAACATGATGTGGACGACCGTTCCAGCTTTTATTCTTTCACTGATTTTATTTTTTATATTAGGTAATCAAACACATGCGACTCAAGGTACAGCTGAGATTAATTTATTGATCGATACGTTAAAAAGTGAGTTTCATATAGGATGGTTTTCAGCCATACCGATTTTATTAATGGTTGGTTCTTCACTTTTAAAAATGCCAGCCATTGCAACCCTTCTACTAAATATTAGTGTTTCAATTGGGCTGTATGTTATACAATCTCCATCAGCAACGATTAAGCAAATTGCAACTATCATCGAACAAGGCTTCGTTGCAGAGACTGGTGTCGAAAGCTTAGATGCTCTACTCAGTCGCGGGGGACTAAATAGTATGCTAGGCTCTATCGCGCTCATCTTGTTGACACTTTCACTTGGTGGTTTATTGATGAAGTTTGGAATTATCGAAGCGTTAATGGCTCCTTTAGCCGAAAGATTAACATCCCCAACTAGTTTAATTTCAGCGACTGTCATAGGGGGTATCTTAGCTAATGTTTTAATTGGCGAACAATACCTATCGATTATTTTACCAGGTAAGGCTATGAAACCTTCTTTCGATAAATCTTCCCTTGACCCTACTGCTCTATCTCGCGCTTTGGAAGATTCTGGAACAGTCTTTAATACATTGATTCCATGGGGAGTTAGTGGTGTTTTCATGGCCGCTACGTTAGGCGTCCCAACACTTGTATACTTGCCATTTTGTTTCTTTAACTTACTGTCTCCCATTCTTTCAATTGCTTCTGGTGTGACTGGAATTGGATTAAGTGAAAAAGAACCCATAACAGCTTAAAAAAACTGCGACTCGTGAAAGTCGCAGTTTTTTATTTTGGTGAAACACCCGCTACACCATAATTTTCTTTTTTCATTTCTTCGATAACGACGGTAACCGCCTCTTGTTTTGCTCCCGTTGTTTTAACCACTGTTTCAGTTACTTCTTTAATAAGTGCTTGTTTTTGTTCAACGGTTCTTCCTTCTAACATTTGAACTGTTACGATTGGCATACTTAATCCTTCTTTCTTATTTATACTCTATCCTTTGGCAAATAGCTTTCTGGAATAGGTTCAAAGTGACTAAATAATGATATTTCCTGATTTAATAGATAAGTAACAAACTCTGTCATCTTTACTGTATCACAAAGTTGTGATGTCGCATCGCCTATTTTACCTTCCACAGCTACACCGTAATCTAAGAATGGTTGATACAACTTGTTGTATTTTTCTGACGTACTTCCATAGTGACGTCGTTGTGGCGAATCGATGACTTGTCCATTTACTTTAACTTTCAGCGGTTGTCTTTCAATCGTCATTCGGTCGGGTACATCTACGATTTCTTCAATACCATGAATAAACGTATTACGATTATGATTAACCCCTATCAATAAGACTTTTGCTTTTCGGTCTAACATATGGCCTATCCAACCGTTTGGCGGTGCGGGTGTATCAAAATGTTCTGCGCCTTCCGTAAAGATATCTACTTCTGACGGTTTCCCGTAGGCCGCTAGCGAATGTGTCGGATGCCACGAGCGTTTTACGCCTTCCCGATGTCGAAAAATTTCAGGCATAATCCCTATACAAGGTTGTTCTGTTTCCGGGTTAAAAATAGGGTTTTCTTCATTAATTTGTCGCCAAGTATGGGTCGGTACAAGTAACAGTCCTTCATTTAAATAGGTCATCAAAGCGTCAATTAATGTGTCAACGCCATTTTCCATAGGCCCAACGGCTTTCACTGACGTATGAACCAAAACGGTATCTGTCGGCAATAAACCAAGTTTTTCAAAATCTTTTTTCAATGATTTAACTGTATGCAATCATTATTCGCTCCCTATCTTTATTTAATCAAACGTACGCTCTTTCTTAACGCGTACCGTCCGTTCCATTTCCTTTAAACCAACCTGTTTTACAATTAATTGTGACGAGATAAAAAGGCATTTCAGCTTTTGGCCATGGCTGCAATAGTGGTGACTCGGCATTCGTAGCATATAAATCATAATATCCCTGTCCGTCACGTATTTCTTTTTTAACCAAGGTATAACCACCGTCAACAATATATCCACGACGTAAACACTCTGCAAGCACTTGCTCTTTCACTCCAGGCGCCCAAGCCCATGCATCGCTAGCATTTGGGTCGTCTTGTGGATTCACTTTTTGATTCTGAGCTTTCTCTGCTTCTAATTTCTTTCTATTTTCTTCTTCCTCTTTTTTCTTAGCTGCTTCTTGTTCTTCTTTCTTTTTAGCTTCTTGTTCATCAAAAGTTAAAATGATTTGCTTCATCGAGTCATTTAACGACGTTTTAATCTTAGGATGCGTCACCTGTTGAACAAGTTGATTCGCTTCGTCAATCTCTTTCTTCGTTAGATTTTCTTTCGGTTGCTTATCATCATTCATTAAGGCTTTCACAGCCTTCTGCGCTTCCTGTCTAACTTTCAATTGTAGCTTCGTTTCTTCTAACGCATGATTGATCATTTTATCAAACTCATCTTTTTCTGAATTAACTGGACGCGTTATTATTTCATCCACATTTTCTTTTAAGATTGCTTGATCGTTAAGTGTATTACCTACAATATAATTGTTTTCGTAGTACTGATTAATACTCTGTTGTTTTTTAAAGCGGTCATGAATATCGACGGACATTTTGGTCAATTCTTTTTGATACGCATCATTATCAACCGCGTCAATACGTTTATCCGCTCTTAAAATTTTATCTTCCGTTATCCCAGCATTGAGAAAGATATGCTGTTCATCAAAGTATAGCTTTTCAAAAGCCAGTGTCGTTTTTTGATAGGCCTGTTCAACCTTTTCAAGACGTTCGGCTTCTTTTGCGTCAGCATACTTTTTCCCTAATAATCCCGCGCCGACCAACGCTAATAAAATGACCACTATCACGCTCCATTTGCGTGACGATTTTTTCTTTTCACGTGTGGGATGAACATTTGATTCCTTCTCTTGTTTCTCGTTTTTAGTAGTTGGCGCTTCTTTATCACTTGGTTTTTGAGCCGTTTCATCTTTCATATCGGAAGATTTATTGGTTGATTCTTGATTATTTTCTTCATCTATATTTAATAGCTTAGCTAATTGAGGTTCACGACGGCGACGTTTTGGCGTCTCAGAAATATTCGTATGCTGATTTACTTCTCCACAATGGGGACAAGCATCTAGTGTTTCATCATACGTTTCATGACATTTGGTACATTGAATCATTTTAGACATGATTTACTCTCCACTTCCTTTTTTAATCTGTGTTCTATTTTATCATAAAATGACAAGAGTGCCTATTACGATTGTATCTCGATATGATGACAGAAAAAATCTGCTAGTGATATCACTAGCAGATTCGATTTTATTGAATGTCAAATCCCTCTATCGAAAGGTTTGTAATATAACCTTGCACTTCATCATCCACTAATTTTGCTGAAAAATGAACCTTATCCGTTGCTTGCAAGAATAGAGCTAATGGGTTATCCGCTTCACTGGCCGTATAGATACGATTGTCATCCAAGACAAATTTAATAATTACCCCATCACTCGTTTCAATCGGCGACGTCAAACGAACAATCTGTCCGCTTATTTCTTTCTCTGTTACTTTAGAGGTGGCTGTAACATTACTCCGTTTTTCTCCCAGTTTTAAACGATAAACTTGCAGTGCTTTATCAACTGTATCTTCCATTGCCAAAATATCGGTATCCGTCGCGTTAACATAAGCAATTTTTTTGAAAATACCGTTTTTATCAAGCATGGAGACAACCCATGTAGGAACGCCGTCAATATTATATAGAAGAGGCATATTTCCGACTAGTTTTTTCTCTGGATAGACCAAATTTACAAGGCTGAGAAGACCCTCACTATCCATCATATTTTTCTTACTATAATAGGTTAATTCTCCTGTACGTGCATTGATATAAGAATATCCGATAGCAGAATCATCGCTATTAGATGGGGAAGTAAAATCAGTAAAGTAAAGCATCTCACCTTTTTCATTAAAAATAGGTGTCACTTCATCTTCAGTCCCGTTCGTTGTCGCAAGTTTTACTCCTTTTTTTGCAAGCTGACTGTTCAACCAACCTTCTTCATACTTACCATATACACTATTCATCTCACTAGCCATTTCTGGAGAGATAGGCGCATCTATAAATTTTGGCACATCTTTCAAATCGTATAAAGTAACCTTGCCTGTTTCAGTATCAAGGACAGCGATTTTCATCTTTTTATAGTTCGGGTTTTCTGAAATACCTCGAGGACGATACAAGGTTTGCACATAGTAAGCCTTACCATTGTCATCGATTTCTAATTGTGGTACACCCATTGATTTATAGCGAGCACTTGCAAAGTAAATTTTACGAGCGGCGTCTTTAAAAAAGTAAGCACTCGGAATATACGTCATTTCACGCTTAACCGGTACCGGTTGTTCATAAACATCCGTAGCAGACATTTTTAAATAACCTTCTGATGCACCTGCTTTTAACCATCGCCATATACCTTTAAACTCTAATGGTGCAACATACACGACGTCACCGGCTATTTTTTGAACTTGCAACTCCCCTAATTCATAAAACTGTTGATTATCAAATTGATTCATCGATTTTTTCATCTTGTTTCGCACGGTTTTTGGTGGAATCGTAACTGGCGTATCGTCTTTATCTAGCTCAGGTGTATCTTGACCCTCCACTAGCGTTAGTGTGCTATACACATGTTTCTTACTGGCAATATCATACGTAAAAGAAGCCCCTAATAATAATACGAAGCTCCCTACTAAAATCAAAGCCAGTTTGATTGAAGAATGATTTTTAGCTGATGAAATGACATCCGCATTTCTTTCCGCTAAATAGACTACGCCTACAGCAATAAGGCCGATGATAATGTTATGACTTAAATAATTTAATAATGACTTACTAGGTAAGACCGTCCATATATATACCATTTGTAATAGAATAACGGCTATCGTACTGCTAATCAGCCATTTTCTCTGATTTTTATTCACCTTAAATTGTTGTTTTACGAGAAAACCAACACAGATAATAAGATACATAATACTATTCAACCCAATTTGACCTAACATCATTTGACTCTCCTCCTTTATACTTTAAGATTAAAGAAATGCGCACAAAACTGCAATACATCGTAAGTCTTATTTTGGCTTTTTCTTAAGCTTCTCTTGTTTCTGTTTAAAGTTATTATCATTTTATGATGGATGTGATATGATAGACTCTGTTAAATTATTGTTTTGTGATATTTACGATCGGAGGAACTAACATGAGTATGAGAAGTCAACTCGCGATTTTAACTGGTAAAACAACGCAGTGGGTGCTCAAAACTTTTTTTAAAGGTGGCAGCAGTTTACCAGGTAAATTGGCTTTAAAAATAGATCCGCACGTTTTAAATAAACTCGCTCAAAATTATGAAATCATTGTTGTAACGGGTACAAATGGTAAAACTCTCACGACCGCTTTAACAGTCAATATTCTAGAGCAACAATACGGCCCAGTTCTAACTAATACTACTGGTGCGAACATGCTTCAAGGTATTGTTTCGACATTTTTAAGTCAACCAGCAGCCAAACGCGAAAAAAAATATGCTGTACTAGAAATAGATGAAGCTAGCTTAACAAAAGTTACGGAGTATTTGACCCCTTCTCTCTTTGTTTTTACTAATATATTTAGAGATCAGATGGATCGGTATGGCGAAATTTATTCTACCTATCAAATGATTGTAGATGGTGCAGCTAAGGCTCCAAATGCCCCTATTTTAGCAAATGGTGATTTACCCATCTTCAATTCTATTGACACTGTCAATCCTAGAGAGTATTTTGGCTTTGACCACCAAGAAGATGTAGAGCAAATGGCTCACTTTAATACAGACGGAGTCGTTTGTCCAAACTGTCATCATATCTTACACTACAAAATGATTACATATAGCAATCAAGGTAAATATTACTGTCCACATTGCCACTTTAAGCGACCTGAATTAGATGTAAAATTAACAAGCATTAATGCGATGACCAATCAATCGGCCGCATTTACTATTGAAAATGAGCCTTATCAGATAGAAGTTGGAGGCCTATATAACGTTTATAATGCCTTAGCAGCAACCGCTGTGGGACATCACTATCATGTCTCACCAGAAAACATTCGCAAAGGATTAGCGCATGACCAAAAAGTATTTGGGCGCCAAGAAGTCATACAGATTGAAGACAAAGAATGTACACTTGTTTTAGTTAAAAATCCTGTGGGACTTAATCAAGTCATTGACCTAATGGCATTAGCACCACAGCCTTTTTCACTCGTCCACTTACTAAACGCTAATTATGCTGATGGGATAGATATTAGTTGGATTTGGGACGGTCATTATGAAGATTTAAGTGAGATGACAATTCCTCACGTAATAACTGGCGGTCAACGCCATGAAGATATTACCTTACGTTTAAAAGTCGCCGGATTTTCTAATGAAGATATTACCGTACGACCAGAAATTACAGAAGTGATTAAAGCAATCAAAGAATTACCAACCGAACGCGTCTTTATTTTAGCTACTTATACCGCAGTACTAGAATTACGTAAAGAACTGGCGCAACAAGGCTATCTCGAAGGAGGTATGGCGTAATGTCACAGTACAGTTTAAACGTCTGTCATTTATATGGAAATTTATTAAATACTTATGGCGATAACGGTAATCTACTTGTTCTAGACTATCTAGCTCGTCAAGCTAATATAGACTTTCACTCTGAAATCATTAGTATCGATGAAGAACTAGATGAAACTCAGTACGATTTGTTCTTTTTTGGTGGCGGACAAGACTTTGAGCAAACTATCGTGTCACGCGATATTCCACGTAAAGCCGAAGCCATTACGCGCTTTATTGAAAATGACGGAGTCATGTTGGCGATTTGTGGTGGTTATCAGTTATTAGGTCACTATTATATGGGCGCTGACGGTCAAAAAATTAAAGGAATCAGCGCTATTGATTATTACACTTTAAGTCAAGATAACAACCGTTTTATTGGAGATGTTCGCATTGTCAATGAGGTCTTTAATGAAGAATATGTCGGCTTTGAAAACCATAACGGCATGACTTTCTTAGGAGAAGGGTTACAACCACTGGGTCGGGTTATTGAAGGCTACGGTAACAACGGTCAAGACCAAACAGAAGGCGTACATTACCGCAATACATTTGGTTCTTATTTCCACGGCCCTATCTTAGCACGCAATTTGAACCTCGCTAAGCGAATATTAATCACAGCGTTAGAAAAAAAATATCAAGAGAGCTTTGAACATCTATTTCAAGACAAATAAAAAAGTGCCATACGGCACTTTTTTTATTTGTCTATCTGATTTTCCATTTCTGGTTCAATAAAAATATCACGAGTAAAGCCTTCACCAATGACACTCTGAGCGTCGTTAATCGTCACAAACGCTTGCGGGTCTACTTCATTGATAATCGTTTGAATTGGGATTAATTGTTCACGACTAATGACCACATATAAAATCTTTTTCGGTTCACGTTTATAATAACCCACTCCATCCATCATCGTAATACCACGACTTAACTGCGCATCAACTTCAGCAGCAATCTCTTCATACTTATCTGAAATAATCATGACCGTTTTCTTCGGATTTGATCCTTCTAAAATAAAGTCTAATAGCTTAGTCGACACACTCAACGAGATAACAGTCAGAATCATATTTTCCAAACCAATAACTATGACAGATGGGACAACGACAATCAAGTCAAAAAATAACAACGCATAGCTTGTATTCCAACCAAAATGCTTATTCATAATTTTAGCTAAAATGGCACTACCAGCTGTGGTTCCGTCACCTTTCATGATTAAGCCCATACCAACTCCCATAACAGAACCAGCTGCTATAGCTGCTACAATACCTTCTTGAGGAATGAAGCCCCAGCCTTCTGTTATTTTTAGAAAGAATGACATGACACCAATGGCATAGAATGTAAAAATAATCGTTTTTCGGTCTAAAAACTTATAACCTAGTGTCAAAATAATCGTATTTAAAAATATATTTGTCAGAGCCGGTGAGATACCATGAGTATAATATAGAATCATCGTAACCCCAGTGACTCCCCCTTCTCCTAAATCATTAGGCAAAGCAAAAACATTCACTGCTAAAGCAAATATGAATGCTCCCACTGTCATTTTTACAAGATCCCAAAATAATCGTTTTTTATCTATTTTCATCTCATCACTCCTCTTCTTCACGCATAATCTACCTTACTAAAAGCTTGGCTTTTATGCAACCCTCTTTTCACAAAATATGCATGAAACGGTTATCATTTTAAGATTGACAATATAATTTCCACTATTATCACAAAATAAAAAAACTAGAAATTTCTTTCTAGTTTTTTCACTGAACTTTTTATAGAAGTGTTACATTTGTTTCAAATTCTGGACTGTTAGCAATTGTGTCGTGTACTGGACATGTGGCATTGATAAATTCAACAAACGCTGCGATTTCTTCTTCAGTATTGTCAGCATCGATGAAAAAGTTTGATGTCATTTTTGAAAAACCAATTTTAGCATCTTTATTCTTACCCATGAAACCGTCTGTGTCTAAGACACCTTCAAGTTCCACACGAATATCATTTAATTTAATCTTATGCATTCTTGCAAAAGAACGTGCCACAATAACTTTACATGCTCCTAATGAACATAATAACGCTTCCACTGGTGTCATACCTTCATCAGTACCACCAACATTCTTCGGTTCATCTAATACAAACTCAAAGTCACGCGCACGACACGCTACTTGAAGTCCTTTAATTGATTGTGTTTCTGCTTTGTAAATTTCTACTGCCATCTATATGACCTCCTTCAATAATTAAGTAAAGTTTATCACAAACTAAATCGTTTGCAATAGATTTGCTCAATTTTTAGCAAATTCTTACAAATAAAAAGAGCAGCTCACGCTACTCTTTTCAAAAATTAATGATAAAAGTCAAATTTTCCTTTTTTAAACATAACAGATGGGCTACCAACTTGTAAAAGAGACTTATCAACAATACCTTTTTTCATTGCTGAAGCGATAAATCCTTTAAAGTTTTTACCAAAGGCGTTACCAATTGCATTATTGTTACCAATAGAAGCAACTGTTCCTTTTGATTGGTATACGAAATCTGTTAAAGGTTGATTTTTTAATGTTGCTTCAATATTATCAGCTACAACATCTGCTTGTGCTAATGCAATTTGAGCGGTTGTTGGATATGGACGTCCTGACGCCTCATCCATCACTGCACTGACATCCCCAATCATGAAGATATCTTCATGCTCTGGCACTGTCAACGTACTATTAACCATGACACGTCCACGACGCTCGTCAAAACCTGAAGCACCGATAACGCTAGAACCTCTAACGCCTGTTGTCCAAATAATGGTATGCGCATCAACTTCTTTAAGTTCGTCATTTTGTTCATACACGACAGATGTTTCTTTGATTTCTTTAATAGGTGTTCCAACGATAAACTCAACACCACGTTTTTCAAGAACATCCACACAGTAATCTGAAAGTTCTTCAGTAAACATTGGTAACAGTTTAGGCATCGCTTCAATACACGTAATCTTCACTTGGTTAGCTAGGAATTTATATTTATCCGCTAGCTTAGGAATACGGTTAGTAATTTCACCTAAATACTCGATACTTGTAAAGCCTGCTCCACAAACTACGACACTTAAGTCTTTTGGATCTTGACTATGTTGATAATTAGCTAAGTTTTTATCCAATTCAGCTAAAGCACGTTCAGCTGTTGGAATATTAACTAGCTCATAAGCAAACTCATCTACACCTGGGATTCCGAAGCTTTCAGACTCAAAGCCAAGCGCAACGACTAAATAATCATAGCTAATTGTTTGACCAGAAGCCAGTTTGACTTGTTTTTGGTCCTTTTCAATTAATTCTACTGTATCTTTGACGAAACGAACTTTTTTATCATCAATTACTTCCACAACATCAAAACAAATCTTATCTGCTTTGCTTGTTCCAGCTGCTACTTCATGTAATAAAGTAGATTCATAATGGTAGTCATTTTTGTTGATTAATGTTATCTCAATATCCAAGTTCTTCTTTTGTAATTGCTTAACGGTACGCAATCCTGCATAACCAGCACCTAAGACAACAATATGTTTTTTACTCACAATGATTCCTCCTAAATTTAAACACTTAACTCTTAAAAATATAATATAAATAGAATATAATATCGCTTCACATATTGTAACGCATTTTACAAAAAAAGAACAGTGTTCTGTTACATTTTTTCTGTAATCTGTTATAAAGCAAAAATAAAAACACGATGAATACCTTTTATCATCGTGTTTTTTCTTGATATAACAGTTTTGTTTCAAAAAGTGATTAACTCATAAAAAGTTTGTGAAACTTTTACATTAATCTCTCGTTTTTTCTTTTTTCCAAAAGAGTGTTAAAACAAGCGTTATCGATAAAATAAAGACAACCGTATAGTAAGGATAATGTGGATTTAAATCTATGAGCGTACCCGATAATAGAGGTCCGACGATATTTCCCACACTCGTTAAAGCGGAGTTTAAGCCACTGACCGCTCCTTGATGATTTCCTGCATTTTTGGATAAGAAGGTTGTAATGGCAGGTCGCAATAAATCAAATGCCAAAAAGATGACAAATGTCGCGCCCACTACGACCCAATAGTTCGTTGTAATCACAATAGCCACCACAAATACTACGCTTAGTATTAAACACAGACGAATTAAACCAATCTCACCAAAGCGTTGGACTAATTGGTCGAAAAAAACAACTTGTGCAATCAAAGCTAACACTCCACTACCTGTAACAACCATGGCGATATCGTTCATTGTAAAACCAAAGTTTAAATCTACATAGATACCGTACATTGACTCAAATGCAGCCAATCCAAACGCATTTATTAAGATGATAATAAAAGGAAAAAATAAGACCGGATCAAAAAGCGTCTGTAATAATGACGGCGCTAGCTGTTGACTATTGTGATGATGTTCTTTAACAGGTTCCTTTAATAAAAATACAGCGAGTAAAAAGCCAAGAAATCCAAGAGCACCTGCTGAGTAAAAAGGTAATCGTACGGATATATTTCCTAGAAATCCACCAATTCCGGGGCCTATGATAAATCCACCACTAATTGCACCAGAAACCCACCCCATTGCTTTAGGACGTTCTTCTATAGAGGTCATATCTGCTACAAACGCCATAACCGACGGCATGATTAACGCGGCAGACACACCACCTAAGGCACGTGAAAAGTACAGAATCGAAACATCTTCGGCTAAACCGAAAATAACTTCTGATATGGCAAAGAGCAACATGCCGATTGCAATCATCTTTTTACGTCCGTGCTTATCAGACAGTCGACCCGCGATAGGTGAACAGATTAACTGTGCAATAGCAAAGATAGCAACTAATAGACCCATTGTACTACCAGACAGTCCCATCAGTTTCTTCATCGCTGGCATAACTGGAATAACTAAACCAATCCCTAAAAATACTACGAATAAATTGGCGATAACAATCAATATCATCCGTTTATGTGAAACTTCATTATTATTCATTTATTCACCTTCTCTTTTTTGTTTATCTTTTATATTATGCCGATTTTTTGATTGTTTGACAAGAGATATTTTTTCATGTTGAATAGTAAAAAAGACAGCGATAAAAATCAAGGTAAAAGAAAAGAGGTTTACTATGTACCCGAATACCCTTAAATTCATTCAACAGATCATTCATGAAGGAACTATTCCAGGGGCTGTATTTAATATCATTGACCAAAATAGAATGATGCAAAAAGCTCTCGGATCCCGTCAAGTTCTTCCGGTAAAAGAAGAGATGACATCGGACACGCTATTTGATATTGCTTCGTTAACCAAAGTGGTCGGCACTACTACCGTAATTTTAAAACTTATTGAAAATAACCATGTGGCTCCTACTGATACGCTAAAGCAACACCTACCTGAGTTTCATGATGATAGCGTGACAATTCAACAACTATTAACTCACACGAGTGGGATTAACAGTTTTATACCGAATCGTGATTCACTAACAGCCGATGAATTGATAAGCGCATATATGAAACTCCCTATCGATAAAGAAAAACAAAATGCAGAAGTTGTTTATACAGACACAGGGACTATTTTACTTGGACTTATGATTGAAAAACACTATCAAAAACCGGTTCAAGAAGTTATTCAAGCAGAAGTTTTAGTTCCATTAAATATGAAACAAAGTACGTTTCACCCTCAAGAACATAGTCTGCCAATCGCTCCTACTGAATATTCTTTTGCACGGGGATTAATTAAAGGAGAGGTTCATGATCCCAAAGCGGCTTGTTTACAAGAACGTTGCGGAAGCGCCGGCCTATTCTCTACTATCCGAGATTTAACTAATTTTGTATCCATGATGTTTGCAAATGGTAAAACACAAAATCATCAACGCTTTTTAAACGCTCAGACACTTCGTTTATTAACAAAAAATTGGAATGATGATCATTTAAAATCTCGAACTTTAGGTTGGGATTTATTGTCGACAAACAATCAAACTCATGCATTATTTCATACTGGATATACTGGTACCTTTATGATTGTAGATTTAGAAACTAAACAAGCTTTTATCTTTCTTTCAAACCGTGTTCATCCTTTGGATAATCGGCCGCTTTACATCGCACGACGGGATGAGCTTATTGCCACGTATTTATCAGAAAAAAACCAATAAAAACATCTAGCGAGATGGAAACGGCCTTTCTCGAATTGGCAGTTCCATTCGCTAGATGTTTTTTATAATTCATCAGTTTCTTCTTCAGATGTAAAGTCGTCAACAATGACTTGTTTTAATGGTCGGTCCATTTTCATGCGGTTTAAATCGAGAATGAGTGGGACATGTTCGACTACAACATCGCTATACTCTAATCCAAACCAGCTAGTAGGAGCAACGGTAATGCTTTTAATAGCTAATTTCGTATGCATAATAAATTGTTCATACGCTGTCAAACCAGAATCAACACGAGACAACTCTTCTTTGATTAAGATAAAGGAGAAATCTCCGACAATCCTGCCAGGCATAATCGTGTATTTCTGCGGTTGTTCTTCAATCATTCCTTGTTCCATTAAGTCGTTAACAATTTGACGTAAGTACTTATTAACGTCTTGACTCATACGAAATCCTAGATGAAGCTGTACGTTAACCACACAGTCTGTTCCCATCATATCGACGTGATATTCTTTAGTAAAAGGTTCATCCGTTACTAGTACATTAACAAACCAGTATACTTTCGCACGTTTTGGAGATTTATCAAGAATGGAATAGACTATCTCTTTACCAATGCGATGTCCTTTAAGGTTACTTGTCAAAAAGACAGCATTCGTTTGATATAAAGGAATCGACTCATCATGACTAAGCTCTACCAATTGATCCACGTAGTCCGATAAATCAACACTTTCTGACACTTTATTTTGAATTAAGCGACTTTGCTGCCAAACTACCATGACAAATAAAATCATTAAAGCCATCAATACGGCCACGAAACCACCATGTAAGAATTTCGTTGCACTGGAGATAAAGAAAATTGTTTCAACAAACATAAAGAAAAAGAAAATGCCGAATGAAATAATTTTCGGTACAGCTTGTTGTAAAAGATAAAACAATAACAAAATAGTTGTCATTAACATCGTAATCGTAATCGCTAGTCCATAAGCTGCTTCCAATCGAGCCGACGTTTTAAAGAAAAAGACTAACGATACACAGCCAACAAAAAGCAACCAGTTCACAACGGGAATATATAATTGGCCTTTATTATCAGTTGGATAGACAATTTTTAAACGTGGTAACAATCGTAACTTAATCGCTTCTGAAACCAGTGTATAAGAACCTGATATCAAGGCTTGTGACGCAATGACTGCTGCAATCGTTGCAAAAATAACACCGATGACAGATAAACTTTGAGGCATCATTCTGAAAAAAGGATTTAACATTTCTATCCCTTGATAATAAGGGTCTCGATGAACAGATAAAATCCATGCTGCTTGCCCAAAGTAATTAAGTAACAAACAAATCTTAATATACGGCCATGAACCTAAAATATTTTTTCTTCCAACATGGCCCATATCAGAGTACAAGGCTTCAGCTCCCGTAGTAGCTAGAAACACACTCCCTAAAATAAATAAGCCCGCTTTGTTTTCAGGACTAACCAAAATCTTAAACGCGTAATATGGATTTAGCGCACGTAATACCGTCCAGTCGTTTGAGAAGTTGTACAACCCTATTAAGCCTAAAAAAGTAAACCAACCGAGCATTACCGGTCCAAACGCTTTTCCTACTTTTTCAGTCCCTATTCGTTGGATCATAAATAAAATCGTGATAATCGTGATAGTAATAATAATAATGACATGTTGATTCTCTCCAAAAACATTATAAAAAGCAGGGATTCCTCGCAAACCTTCGATGGCTGTCGTAATCGTAACAGCTGGGGTTAAAACACCATCGGCAAGTAACGCTGCCCCACCTATCATCGCTGGTATAATCAAATATTTACTCATTTTTCTAACCAGTGTAAATAAAGAGAAAATACCTCCTTCTCCATGGTTGTCAGCACGCAATGCTATCAAAACATATTTAATTGTCGTTAATAGCGTCAACGTCCACACAATCAAAGAAACTGAACCAATAATAAAGTTCTCAGAAACTTCTGACAGGCCTCCATTTCCTTCAATAATGGCTTTCATGACATAGAGTGGACTCGTTCCAATATCGCCATAAACGACACCCATAGCAACGAGTGCGCCACCAATCTTAAATTGATCTCGCTTTTGCTTTTGTTCTTGTAACACTTATTATGCCTCCCATCTCTCTTCAAACATGAAAAAGGCCGGTTTTGACCTTTTTAGTCAACCGGTAACTCTGACAATTTTGATGGAGATAACTTTATGAATAGAAACAATTATAGTATTTTTATATTAATTGTCAATGCTTTTCGCGAACTTTCACAACGAAATAAAAAAAGCTAATTTAACGAGGGTTTTTATCTACTGTCTTCAGCTTATATGTTAAACTGAGTACAGTCAAATTATTCTAAAAAGGAGTTTTATCTATGCTTCGTTTACGACAATTTTTTCATGACAAAAAACTTTATTTTATCATGTTTTTTGTCCCAGTCATTATCATGATTATTTGCTATGCAATTATCGGCATCTACCCGGGTAGTAAATTAACTGTCATGGCCAGTGACTCTTTTTCACAGTTTTCAAATTTCCATGCGAGTTTTCGCCGTGTTCTACTTGAAGGTGATAGTTTATTCTATACATGGTACTCCGCTCTTGGTTTAAATTACTGGGCACTGATTTCTTATTATTTAGGAGGTGTTTTTACTCCTTTAGTCTTGTTACTGCCTAATCATTTAATGCCCGACACCCTATACTTTCTGACCCTTTTAAAAATAGGCTGTGCGTCGATATCCTTTGGTTATTTCACACAAAAAACATTTCGACTATCCGATGCTAGTCATTTATTCTTAGCTTTTTCATACAGCTTAATGTCTTTTATCATCGGTCAATCAGAATTAATTATGTGGCTTGATGCTTTTGTCTGGCTGCCACTTATTTTTACAGGTATTCATCAAGTGACAAAAACTGGAAAAAGTCCTTTACTATTCTGGTCATACTTAATTTTATTTATTAGTAATTTTTATTTTGGTTTTATGATTGGTTTATTTTCGTTTCTCTACTTTTGTCTGTTAACTTGGAGCGATTGGGAACGGCGTAAAAAATACATTCTCGACTACTTCGTCACCGCCTTTTCTGCCGGCATCGCATCTATGATTATGATTTTACCTACTGCTTTCGATTTAAAAAACAATGGTGACGAACTTTCTAAGCTTCACTGGGGAAAGACCGAGGCGACTCAACTATTTGACTTATTTGCTAAGCAATTAATTGGCATCTATGATACAACTAAGTACGGCTCGATTCCCTTTACCTATGTAGGATTGCTCCCATTTTTAATTGTTATTATATTTTTAGTTCAACCTAAAGTAAATAAACGTGTCAAAACAAGTGCCATCTTGCTCCTTACACTGATCATGACAAGTTTTTATTGGGAACCGCTAAACCTAATGTGGCAAGGATTTCACTCGCCAAACATGTTTCTATTTCGTTATAGCTTTCTTTTTTCATTTACCTTGTTATTAATCACTGCCTATACACTAGAACATCTTGAACGAGAGACGCTTAACTTGCTTCCTTTTTTATCTGTGGCATTTATTCCCATTATTGGTCTACTATACATGACTATTTTTAAAACTGATTATCCATACATTAAATGGTATCACGTTGTTATCACTGCCGTCTTTTATCTCATCTATGCTGTCTGTCTATATAGTTATGCTAATACTGCACATGACACTCATGCTAAAAAAAAGTGGACACTCGTGACACTCGCTATCATCGTCATAGAATTATCCTTAAATAGTTTCTTTATGACACAAGGTATTTTAGCTGATTGGAATTACCCTTCTCGTAGCCTATATAGCGAACCTTATAAAAAAACAGCTGAAAGTGTAGCCCGTATCAAAAAGCGACAAGGTTCTGAATTTTATCGAATGGAACAGATGACACCTGTCTCTGCCAACGATAGCTTAAATCATGGCTATCCCGGACTTAGTCAATTTTCTTCAATACGTAATACGAGAAGTGCGGAGATTCTCAATCTATTAGGATTTCGTTCACGTGGCGCCCATGCCAATACACGCTATCAAAATAATACATTACTAATGGATAGTCTTTTTGGTGTCAAGTACAATCTGACTAACGATACCCTATCCAAGTATCAGTTCGACTTAGTTGACCACGTTGATTCGATGTCAACCTATCAAAATCAACGTGCATTAAACTTAGGTCTTTTAACTGATAATCAAATACATACTTTTCAATTACCGGAAAATAATCCCTTACTTGCACAAGAAACACTACTCAATCAACTAGCAAGTACGGAAGAGCACTACTTTAGTTATCAGTATCCTTTGCCAACGCAACTTGATAATGCAACTATTACGTACGAGAATAGAAAATGGCAAATTAAAGAAAAACAAACCAATATTGGTAAAACGCTCTTCTTTACTATTACTGTTCCAGCGAATAAACAAGCCTACTTTAATTTATCTCCTTCTGATTTTAATCAGATTAAAAGTTCGAGTGCAACCATCTTAGTCAATGGTCGTAAAGTGAAATCGCAAATCAGTACAACAGGTCTATTCTATGATTTAGGCTATTACGACGAAGAAACGGTCGTTTCATTCTCCATCGAATTTTTTGGAACGCCAGCCATTACAATCTGGACGCCTTATATTGTCTTATTGGATATCCCCTCGTTCGAACGCACATGGGATAAACTAAGTCAGCAACAAGTCGCGTTCGAAATGGGGAAGCGTTCTGCTACTGCTTCCTTTACGAGCGACAAAAAACAAACGTTATGGACGACAATTCCTTATGACAAAGGATGGCGCGCCTTTATCAATGAAAAAGAAGTAGACATTAAACCTTTTCAAGACGGTTTCATTACTATCCCGGTAGAAAAAGGACAACAAACCCTTAATTTAATCTTCTTCCCTCAAGGTCTAAAGACAGGTATCTTCCTATTTTTTGTAGGAATCTCTAGCTACTATATATTCTTATACAGACAAAAAAATAGACAATAAAAAACACGTGAAAAGCAAGAACACTATACTTGCTTTTCACGTGTTTTATTTATGCTTGCCATTTCATGACATGCTTAGCTAATCGATCAATTGCAATAAATAGGACTAAGCCTAAAATACTCAAGGTAAAAATGGCAGCGTACATTAACGGATAGTCCATCCGCATCCATGCATCCATGATAAAATATCCCATTCCTCTTTCTGTTCCATAATTTTCAGCAAAAAACAAGACGGAAATGGCTGTTCCCAGCGAAATACGACTAGTACTTAGTAGGGCGGAGAGGCTGGCTGGCCAAGTAATCCATTTAAATTGTTGCCAACGTGAAATATTTAATCCTTGATAAATGTGATAGTAATGCTCAGGTGTTTCTTTTACGGCGTCACGCACGGATACAATGACTTGTGGTAGGACGATGAAAATAATTAACAACCATTTAGAAACCTCACCCAGTCCAAAAAGTAACATAAGTATCGGTAATAACGCTAATTTAGGTATCGGATATAAAAAATAAACGACAGGATCGAGATAACGATTAACTTTTTCAAAACGCCCCATCAAAATACCAATCAGGCCGCCCAATGTTAAAGCGATAACCATGCCAACCGCAATACGCCATAAACTCGCAAAAATATGTTCAAATAAGTTTAATTCAAGTAAACGTGGCCAAGCTGTGTAAACGACGACTGGCGAAGGTAAAACATCCTTGTTAATCATGCGACTTAAAACTGCCCATAAAACGTTCAAAACAAGGAAACTAATCAGAAACGCGATTCCTTTATTTTTGGATGATGTCTGCATCTCAACGAATCTCCCTTCGTAACGTCTCAACTAACTCATAAAAACGCACATCTTGACGTCGCTCATTCAACGTCGCGTTATCTTTAGCTAAAGGATTGACTATTTCTCTAGTAACCCTTCCAGGTTGACCGTTCATTACTAAGACAATATCGCTCAGCAATAACGCTTCTTCAATATCATGTGTAATTAGAATCGTTGTCTTAGGATAGTGTTGCCAACTATTTAAGAAAACGGTTTGTAACGTTTCACGTGTTAACGCATCTAGTGCGGAAAAAGGTTCATCCATTAGTAAAAGCTGGGAGGGGATTAAAAGCGAACGCGCGATTGCTACACGTTGCTGCTGACCCCCACTCAATTGTTTAGGGTAGGCTTTCTCCAGTCCCTTCAAGCCCAGAAGATTTAACATTTCTTGATAGCTCGTTTCAGCTTCACTATTGAATTGTTTTGTTTTCAAAACCGCTTTTAACGGCAAACATATCGCTTGTTCAACTGTTTGCCAAGGTAGTAACCCATAATTTTGAGGCATTAGACTAATGAAATGATTGTCAGGAGAATACGAATGCTCACCCATTTTAATTTGACCATCAAAATCCTTAATCACGCCAGACAAAATATTTAAAAGCGTACTTTTACCCGTTCCAGATGGACCAATCAACGCATAGACTTTTTGATTGGCTAGTTCAAGTGATACGTTTTTAATGATAAACTTATCCGCACGTCTTAAACTTATATCATCTAAATAAAGCGTTTGTTTATTATTTAAAATAGACATTGCTTAACACTTCTTCAGGTGATACTTCTTTCGTTAATAACCCTTCATTTTTAGCAAATTCAAAAACAGACTCAATATCCGATTGTTTAACTTGTTCTAAAGCACCATACTCAGGAATTTCAATGGTTTCTTTCATCGCTTCTGGGAAACCTACTTCTTTGACAAATAAGTCAATATAATCTGCTTTATCATGAGATTGAATATATGCTACACCGTCGTTATAAGACTCAAACATACCACGTATCGCATCGCCTTTTTCCTTGATGACTTCTCCATTAAATACAATGGCAAATGGGTTAATCCCTAAATCACGCGTAGAAGAAAGAACTTTCAATCCTTGTGACTTCCCTATCGTAATAAATGGTTCCGGTAAAATCGCACCAGAAACTTGACCGTTTTTCAACAATTCTAAACGTGTCGGTACTTGAGGTATTTCTTTCACCACAATGTCATCTACTGTCATGTCTTCGGCTTCAAGCATTTTGTTCACAGCATATGCTGTCCCAGTTCTCTCAGAAAACACCACTGGTTTTCCTTTTAAATCTGCCATAGATGTGACGTCGTCTGAAACGACTAAGTCAAACTGGTCGTGAGGGGCCCCTACGATTTTAACATCGTTACCTGCTTCTTTATAAATTGCTACACCGACTAAGTCAGTAATAATACCGTCTAACTCACCTGCCTGAAACGCAGCATCGCGGTCCAAGGCGCTTTTAAATACTTTAACATCTAAATCAACGCCATTTTTCTTATCCATTCCTTCATCATGAGCTAAAATGAACGGAATATTATCGGTCGACGGCATGACGCCCAATCGAATTTTTTCCACTTTATTTTCAGAAGCACCTTTTTCAGCGCTTTCTTTTGTTGTTGAATCTTGTTTTTGGCAACCAGCCAAGATGGTTAAAGCAGCAACAGTAGTCACGGCTAAAGCTAACCATTTTTTCATTTACATCATTCCTTTCTTATTTGGTACAGTTAACTATTTTAACTGATAATCGTGAAAAAGAAAACTATCTTTGCTTTTCTTCTTCCATTAAAACTTCTACTGGATTTTTCGAAAAGATATTATGACCAGTTATTAAACGATGTAGTTGCCATGCAATCATCATCAGGGAGCGTCTCTTTTTATACGATAAATAAGCTGGATGCCAGTCCGTAACATACTGTGTTTTAAAACGTCTGATAGGTTGAAAACCACTTTGAGGCGAACTATAACGATACAATAAATTGACTGTTTTTTCCGCGGCGAATGAATAATCTGATTTCCCAACATTCGCAAGTGGGGTAAAACCTAAACTAAAGTAATGAAAACCACGTTCTTTTATTTCGTGAATGAGAGCGTTCACTAAAAAGTGACCGGTCTCTTCCGGTGCGTCATTTTTAATAAATAACAGCTCATACGACATACGACGATAAGAAAGTTGTTTCAACGTGACAAAGCCAACAATCTCGTCTTGCCTCATCGCCACACCGACACCACTTTCGATTAAAGCATCCAGTTTTAGATGCGCCGAAGAGTAAAAGACTTGTTGATGCTGCTTTTCCCAATCTCTCACCATATGATGTAAATGACAAGCAACATCACGGATTTCATCCTCACTTAGCAAATTAAAAGTCAAGTCGTCTGAACAATTATTCCCTGCCACAGAGTCTTCATACGTCGCTAAATCAATCACGCCTTCTTCACCAATTTTAATAAATTCGTAACCGTGGTCGTGTAAAGTCAAAGCAATCGGTGAACTGACATTATAAAAAACAGCTTCATAACCTAATCGATCGACTTCTTCTAAAAAACGCATTAAAGCTTGATCGACATGCATTTGATTTCCCATTGGATTTCCTAAAACAAAAACTCGATTGGCTTTCAATTCAAACACTATTAGCACTTCTGTTTGTTGGTCCTTTTCAAAGTAAAACAAGCGTTTATTTTGAATAAAAGGCGTATGCATATAAAGTGTGCGCGACCATTTTTGTTGAAACAGATGCCACTTATCCGCATCAAACGCCTCGCCAGGTTTCAATTGCTCGCCACCTAAATAATGATACAGAATCAATAACGTGAAGAATGCTAAGAGAATTCCTTGCAAGCCCTGAAACCACACTTCTTCAGAAGGAAAGTAAATATAGTGAGCGAGTTCATCTTTAACAGGGGTCGTTACGCGGTTAAAGTAACCGATGACAGAATATAAGATAAGCAACAACCCGTATAATATACCGTCAGTTACTAATGCTTCCCAAGAATACACTAGTTGTTGTCGGTAAAACTGATGTCGAGATAAGAATAAACAAACTAACACAAATAAATAAAAGAAAACTAATTTAAAAGACATGGTTCGCGTTAAGGTGTTAACCACGCTAAACATTAAAATAATAACAGTCGGCCAATATGCCGCTTTTACTTTATTGGCTACCCCTCTGGCTAGACCAATCAAGATAAAACCGACTAACATATTTAATGTCTGGTCTAAAAAGTTAAATGAGAAGGAAAACAAATAGGTCATAAAACGATTAATCTGAGATACATTAGGGATTGTCCCAATTAACACCATGATAACGCCTGAAATATAAAGCAATACGACCATAACAGCGTGAGCAAATTTTGACGTCAACATTTTCGGCATATCGTCAAAAAACTGATTAATCCGACTTCCTGTTTGATACAAGTACGTTAATAAACCTGTCAAAAAAGGTAAAACAAAATAGAAAAGACGATAAAATAAAAGCCAGACTACGGCTTGCTCACGCGAAACACCTAAGGAACCTAACCCCATAATCATTAACACATCAAATGTTCCCATTCCCCCAGGTACCATTGTTAACATCCCAATCAATGTAGCAACAACAAATAAAGGATATAAGTGTAAAAAGGATATATTGAGTTGTAAAAGCTTTCCTATAAAAAAGAAATACGCTAACGCAAACGTCCATTGACCAGTAGAGCCTAACACTAATTCAAAAACATGATAAAAACGAAATTCTTTAAACAACGTCTGACGACGCAAGTAGATGAAAATTAACAAGCCTGGTAAATACAATGCTCCCGCTAACAACCACCAACGATAGTGAGAAAATACATGAGTTGAATGCCAAAAAACTAAATCGAGCCATGTTAAAAATGATAGGAACGACAGCCCGGTTAACATGAACAACGCGACCTTAGAAACAATCGCAACGACCCGTTTAACATCGTGATTTTTTCCATAAAACTTCCCGCGCAATGTGGCCCCAATGACGCCACCAAATCCAATAAAATTGTTTAATGTATTAATCATCCATGCTGTCAACGTGCGTTCTTTAAAGGATAAATCAATTTCACCTTCATCTTCCAACAACTGGATGGTAACCCAGTCATAAGTCAATAAAGGAAGAACTGCAAGTAATCCCACCCCTATCATAGCTAGAAGTGTTTTTTTACTTTGACCGAACAGCAATAGTTTCAACTCTTGCCAAGTCATACCATGTAAAATGGCCGTCAATTGATTGACGACAAATAAACCAACGGATGCTAAAAAAACTAATTGTATCAAACGTTGATATTTTTTGATAAACTGAAAGATAGACTGTATAAAATGCTTCATTTTTATTCCTACTTTTCTACTTTATACTTAAATTCTCTTGTTATTTTAACATATTTTTTCAAATACTAATCGAACCAATTATAGAAAGGATATTTATATGAAAATTGGAATTATCGGTGCTGGCAAAATGGCGCAAGCACTTATTCATGGCTTACTAAATAACCACTACATAACAGCTGACCGTATATATGTCACTGGCTCGAGCATCAGCAGCTCTAAAAAGAAAGCTGAGTTATTAGGTGTGAGGTATGCGCCTTCTAATGCCGAATTAATTGAAACATGCGATTGGATTATTTTAGGAGTCAAACCTCACGCTATCATCCCTATCTTATCTGAAAATCGTGACTTATTTGTGAAGAATCAGAAAATCATTTTATCGCTTGCTGCGGGTATTTCACTAGCTAGTATGGAAGATGCAACGCACAAGCAGCAAAAAATCGTCCGCTTAATGCCTAATATGGCGATTGAAATCGGACAAAGCACAACTGCACTTGTTCCTAACAAACAGGTAAATCAATCAGAATTGGATGATGTAACGGCTCTCGTCGAGACTGTCGGACAAGCATATTTAATCGGCGAAACGATGTTACCAGCCTTTACTGGTATCGCGGGTTGTTCTCCTGCCTTTATCGCCTTATTTATAGAAGGACTTGCGCGTGCGGGTGTGAAAAATGGTATTGTTTATCAAGAAGCCGTTAATATCGCAATATCTGCCACCAAAAGCACTGCTATGTTAATGAGTGAAAAACAACTATCACCAAATACACTTATACAAGATGTTTGTTCTCCTGGTGGCACGACGATTGAGGGTGTCACAACATTAGAAGATGAACGATTTATCCCTACTATTGTCAAAGCAGTCGATGCTACTATTTCAAAAGATTATTTTCTTAGTAAAAAAGAGACGTAACTTAGATTACGACTCTTTTTTTATTTTTTCAACTAATAATAACGAAAAGATCAAATCAATTAAATACTGAGCAGAAAAAAGCGACGACATCGTATCAATCCCAAAATAGTGATTACGATCTAGTGACAAAACATAATCACCCGGCAGTAATTCCGTCTGACGAAGTGACCCCGCGATAATGACAACTGGCAGTTCGTTCGCTGTTAAACGCTGAGCGACTTGTTCCATCATCTTATTACGACCTGTTAAACTAATAACAATAGAGAGATGTGTTCTATCTGAAGCAATTTGTTCTACATAGCTACTATTATAGCCTGAGTGTGTTTGACAAAAAATACCCAATGCACGTAGTTTAAAAGCGAGTTGCTCGGCTAAGGTCGATGTAATCCCGCTACCGTAGATATCCACCATTTGAGCATGACTGATTTGTCGAGCCACTTCTTTTACAACCATTTCGTCTAGCATCAGTTTCGTATTAATAGCTGTTTTTGTATACAAATGTGGCAATGTTTCAATGACATCAGCGTATGTCGAGTCTTCACGGAACGGGCGATTATCTCGAATCATATTATTAGCACGATGACGCTCATTTAACTGTTCATTTAAAGCAACAATAAATTCCCGATATGTTTGATAACCTAGTTTTTGATACAGTCGCGTGACTGTTGCTTGCGATGTATATGTACGTTTCCCTAGTTCTTCACTGGATAGACCACGTAAATCAGTGGTTTCCGCTAAGATAAACCGAGCTATTTCTCTTTCAGAGGGAGTTAGATTACTCTCCTGTGCTAGTTTTTCTAAAATCATAGGACACCTCCACCTCGATTATACCTCATATTTCTTTTTTTGGCGTTTCTATTCATATTTAAACGTTGAGAAATGAGAATTTTGATTAATCAAACCAGAATCTAGTCAACCTATTGATGTCTTAACCGTAAGGGCTTACACTAAATGTATCAAAAGAAAAACAATCACAAGGAGGATGTTTATGACACGTCATGCATTGAAAATTGCCACTATCGGTGGTGGTTCTAGTTATACACCGGAATTAATTGAAGGATATATCAAACGAAAAGACCAACTCCCAATTAAAGAAATCTGGTTAGTCGATATTGAAGAAGGTCGTGAAAAATTAGAAATTGTTGGGGCAATGGCGCAACGAATGATTAAAGCTGCAGGGTTAGATTGGGAAGTTCATTTAACACTTGACCGCGAGGCTGCTTTAAAAGACGCTGACTTTGTAACGACTCAGTTTCGTGTTGGTCTACTCGATGCTCGTGTTAAAGATGAGCGTATCCCACTTTCACACGGTGTTCTTGGACAAGAAACAAACGGTGCAGGCGGTATGTTTAAAGCCTTCCGTACTATTCCTGTCATTATGGATATTATTTCTGATATGGAGCGTTTATGTCCTAATGCTTGGTTAATCAACTTTACAAATCCAGCGGGTATGGTAACTGAAGCCGCTATTAAACATGCAGGCTGGAAGAAAACGATTGGATTATGTAACGTTCCTATCGGTCATACTAAACAAGCTGCGGAAAAATTAGGAGTTCCTGAGGAAGATTTATTTGTCAAGTACGCAGGTATTAATCATTTCCACTGGCATCGTGTATGGGACAAAGAAGGAAATGAACGAACAGATGAATTAATTGACCTTATTTACGGTCCGCAAGTCGAATCAGAAAGTCACCTAAAAAACATTCACAATGTTCCTTTCCATTATGAACAAATTAAAGATTTAGGAATGTTACCGTGTGGCTATCACCGTTACTATTATATAGAAGACGAGATGTTAAATCATTCCATTGATGAATTTAAAAACGGTGAAACACGTGCGCAAGTCGTTAAAGAAACCGAGACTGCTCTTTTCGAGCTTTATAAAGATCCAACATTGGATTATAAACCTGAGGAACTAGAACAACGTGGTGGTGCACATTACAGTGATGCTGCTTGTGAAGTTATCGCGTCATTACAAAATGATAAACGTACAGATATGGTCGTTTCGATGGAAAATAACGGAACGATAACTGACTTACCTTATGACTGTGCGGTTGAAGTATCGGCTTCCATTACCGCTCATGGTCCTGAATCATATAACTGGGGGGCATTCCCTCCTGCTGCCCGTGGATTATTACAAGGGATGAAAGGCATGGAAGAAACAACCATACGTGCTGCTATTACAGGTGATTATGGTGCTGCTCTACAGGCTTTCACTATTAATCCATTAGTACCTGGTGGTCACTTGGCTAAACAATTATTAGATGAGTTATTAATCGCTCACGAAGATCATTTACCACAATTTAAAGAGGCTATTGAAAAAATTAAAGCAGAACAACCCGAAACTGTTCAATATGTTCATGATTTAATGAAATCTAACTAAAACAAAAACACCGCTTTTACAGGAACTGACCCATTAAAATGGGACAGTATCAAAAAAGCTTTCTTATTGGGTTACAGATTGCCGATATTCTATCGGTGACTTGTAGCCCAATTTTTGTTGAATTCGTGTTTTATTATAATACTTAATG
>NZ_NGJW01000015.1 GCF_003987555.1 Vagococcus lutrae
ATTAAGTATTATAATAAAACACGAATTCAACAAAAATTGGGCTACAAGTCACCGATAGAATATCGGCAATCTGTAACCCAATAAGAAAGCTTTTTTGATACTGTCCCATTTTAATGGGTCAGTTCCCTTTCTCGTTCAAGAGAAGGGAAGGGCTTTTTATGTGAGGTCAGTTGCTTTTCTCTATCATTGTTAGAAAATCTATGCGTTGTCTGATGTCCACAGCGTGGTGTGAATTTCAGCTGGTAATAAAGTTGACGTCAATGCTTTGTCAGAGACTGTTTCAATTAGCGTACTTCTAACCGCTTGATGTCCTGGAACGTCTAATGTCAGTGGCGCTTCTTCATCAGAACTTAAGTTATAACCACGCATGATAATATTTAACGTGTGTTCTTGACACTTGAAGCTTGTTAATTGATAATTTGGACTTTCAATGGTTGCAAATTGTTTGTCGACTGGTAAGGCACCAGCATGACGTGATGTTTGCGTAACAGAAATCGGTATTTGGAAATTATGGGCTTCTTGATATGTCGCAAAGCCGTCATTAGCTCCATGTGGCTCTATCGTGAAAGCAGCTGTTTGTTCTCCTAGGCACTGTGCTTCAGGTGTTTCAAAATAACCCCAATCTCCTAATTCGGCGGTAGCGCGTAAGATGGTGACAGTGATTGTCGTGTCTTTTTCTAATAATTCATATTCGTTTAACCCATAGTTACCAATCGTTAATCCATGTGTTTCGTTATGAACGTTAACAAAAGTTTGTTGATGTTGTGGATTCGTTGGATTTGTCCACGTATCCGCTACATCGTTAGGACGTGTCGCCACTTCGTAAATGCTGTCAGCAACATGTTCATTCGTTTCAATCATCGTTGGGAAGAGCACGCGTAAACGATGATTTTTCATTTGATTGTTAAAACGTGCTTCACATTGGATTTGGCGTTTGCCACGTTCTAGGCGTAATATCGTTTCTATTGTTAAAGGAGCTGTTTCTTTCGTACGTGTCGCGTGACGTTGACGAAACTCCGTAACAGACTTCATTTCTTCGCGTAATTGTTCTTCTTCTACACCAACAGGTACAGGTAAAGTTTGACGAATCATGACTTCGGCTAATAACGGGGTATCGGTTATGACGTTGACTTCCGCTGGGTAATCATGACTGTATAAGACAGTCTTATCTGGTGATTGTTTAAAGATATATTCATTCCCAACATCGCCGACATTTTCATACGTTAGTAAGTTTTCAAAACGTTGTGTCGTTATTTTATCTGTTAAAGTAAGACGTCCATCTTCTTGAATTGTAAGTGCAACGTGTTCATTTTCTAGGTGATAACCATCGTTGGTTACCATAGAAGTTAGTGAGATTTCTTTCGCCTTACCTGCAACTAGAGCATAGCCTTTCCATGATAAAGGATTAAATGCTTCGTGGACACGAACGGTCACATAATTCGCCATAAACGGAATTCGGAAGCCATCTTTTGGTAAATCGTAACCAAAACGAGTGTCGTGTGCGACGATTTCCGCTGCGACTTGTTGTCCCCGTTCATCGATAACGTAAAAATCAGGCAAATCTTTGGCTTTTAATTCACGATAACCAGCAGGCGGGGACATTTCTGAAAACGGAATGCGTTCCCACTCGATTTCTGTTTCAAATACCGTCTGTTTTTGATTTCCGCTAGTATTAAATGCGATAAATGGGCGACTTTCTTCTGGGAACACCTCAGTATTCATCGCAAGTGTTAAGGTTTCAAGTGCTTCACTAGCGACAAAGCGACCTACTTCAAGTGCTTTGTCAAAGCGGGTCATCATTTCTCGGTGAACTTCATCGACACTACAACCACAAATACTATCATGAGGGTGGTTTTGTAATAGTAATTTCCACGCATAGCGTAATTCGTCGTGTGGATAATGACCTGACACTTGGCTTGCCATAGTAGCTAGAGGCTCAGCAATGCTTTCTAATTGACGTTGCACTTCGGTATTTTTTTGCTTTAAGTAGATGCGAGAAGAAGAAGTATTAGCTAACGTATACCAACCGTCTGTTTCTTGACTCGTTAATTCTCCTTCGACAGTACTTAGGTTGTCTGGTAAGTCGGTCATCACTGCCTCTAGGTACTCTTCAAAACTACTGTGAATAAATTCGTAGTCATCGTAAAGTTCATTTGCGACTTTGATAGCTTGCGTCACATCCTTTTGTAAAGGTTGATGATCACAACCATTCATCATCAGCAAATGATTTGTTGAAGCGTATAATTCTGCGTCTGCTAATTTGCGTTCCCAAAATACTTTAGCTTCTTCTTTATCTACAGGGATTTCATTACCATTACTGTACCAGTTAGCAAAGAGAAGACCGAAAATTTTAGAGCCGTCTGGACCTTGCCACCACATTTCTGAGAATTGCGATGCATATTTTTCATCGTTAATTACGACGTTGTTAAAGCCGGTTGGTTTGACACCACGACCGAACGCCGCCATTTCAATGCCGCCTTCAAGCATCATTTGCGGAGCTTGTCCCATATTTCCAAAGGTGTCTGGGAAATAGCCTAGCTTAACTGGTGTTCCCCATTTGCGACTTTCTTCTAAACCAATCAACATATTACGTGTGTTGGCTTCTGAACTAATAAGGAAATCATCTTGCAAGATATAGAAGGGGCCGATTTTTAATTTTCCAGCGTCAATCGCTGCTTGGACTTCCTCTTTTTTATGAGGTCGGACTTCAAGATAGTCGTCTAAAATAATCGTTTGACCATCTAAATGGAAACTGTGAAAATCAGGATCTGTCTTGATAATTTCTAGTAAATCATCCATCAATGTGACAAGGCGCATGTGATGTTGCTCGTAGGGCATGTACCACTCGCGGTCCCAATGACTATGCGAGATAATATAAACTTTTTTCTTACTCATCGTAGTTGTTCCTCCTTATTTTTCAACGCGAATGTCATAGTAATCCATGACTAATTCGCAAAACATCATGTTCGCCCATGAGAACCATTCACGTGTATACTTAGTCGGGTCATCTACATGGACACCTTCGTGCATTAAATCGGTACCCCCGGTTGTTGCAGCGAGCATATCTAAAATACGTTTTTTCTCCGCTTTATCGGACGTCGTCATTCCTTCGATAGAAACAGCGATTGGCCAGATATAATTTTCAGGTGTATGTGAGCTACCAATGCCTTTTGCATATTTTCCTTCGTAATAATAAGGGTTTTCCTTACTTAATAGAGTGCGACGTGTCGCAAGATAAACAGGATCGTCTTCTGCACAGTAGCCAAGGTACGGAGCAGACATCAGGCTTGGTACATTGGAGTCATCTTGAATAGAATAGTGACCTAGTCCATCGACTTCATAGGCATAAATTGTCTCACCGGCTTGATTCTGGACCTGTGCGTATTGGCGAATCCCTGCATCGATTTCTTCTTTGAGTTTTTTCGCTCGTTGTGCTACTTCAGGCTGATTGAAAAGAGAGGTATAAAGCTCTTCTAAATAGCCTAAGATGACGACTGCAAACATATTTGAAGGGACTAAGTAACCGTAGATACAGCGGTCGTCACTTGGACGGAAACCTGACCATGTCATACCAGTATAGCCAACAGGAGTACCGCGCCCATCATGGGTTAACGTATCTTCTTCACGCCATGTGTCACGCTCAAATGTATAAGGTGAATTTTCATGATGTTGTTCTGTTTCAAATACTTCTAAAATTTTTGCTACACCTTCATGAAAATCGGCGTTAAATTGGTCGGTTTGCCCAGTTGCTTGATGTAATAAATAAGCGAGCTGAACAGGGTAGCAGAGTGAGTCAATCTCGTATTTACGTTCCCAAATCCAGGGGTTCATCTCAGTATGGTCTGTTTGATGCCCGGCATTATTGGGTTCTTCGTTGAAAGCGTTCGCATAAGGGTCGATGTTAATATAGAAAAATTGACGTTTAACTAGTCCGGCAATCATATCCGCTAAATCAGCGTCGTCTTTTGCAATCGGTAAATAAGGACGTACTTGAGCGGTTGAATCACGTAACCACATGGCAGGAATATCACCTGTTAATAAAAAGGTCGTGCCGTCTTCTTGGCGCTTAACCGTTGTTAAAAGGGTATTGGCAAAACATTTGTTAAAAATTTCTCCCCACTTAGGGTTGTCCTGTTGTGTTAAAGAATTAATATGATCCATAAAAGATTGGACAGATGCAGGTATCGTTTGATAAACCATGATGAGCCTCCTATGATATATGTATTTTATTTTTATAACAAAATGATATATCATTTGCAAAGGAATGTCTATCTTTTTCTAAAGATTAATGACAAGATGTGGTAAAATGATAAAGAAGACAGAAGAAAAGAGGGAACATTATGAGTAAAATACCCTTATATCAACAAATTATTAATGATATAAAAAAAGATATAGTCTGTGGAAGATATACCAAAGGGGATAAAATTGCGACAGAGTTGGAGTTGTCGGAAAAATATCAAGTGAGTCGTATTACGTCAAAACGAGCCTTAGTAGAGTTAGAAGCTGAGGGGTTGATTTATCGCGTTCGAGGTAAGGGAAGTTTTGTAAAAGGCGTACCAAGTAAAGTGTCGACAAATAAAAAAGAAGATTTATTATTTGTCAGTCCGTTTTCACATGACACGAGTTTTGGAAACTATGCTCAGGGTGTTTTTCAAGCGTTAGCGGGTACACCTTATCGTGTCGTCATGTTAGGACATGACCAGCTTTCGCAGTACCAAATTGCTGAAGTTGTAGAAAATTACGCGGGTGTGTTGTTCTATCCGATGACGCAAGAGATAGATATTGATTGGTTATATCATTTATATTTACATCGTGTCCCCACCGTTATTTTGGATAAAGAGTATGAAGCTATTGGCTTTCCGAGTGTTGTCGCAGATAACGAACAGGGAGGATACGAGGCGACGAAACATATGCTTGCGAGTGGTTTGAAAAAGATTGCGTTTGTTTCTAGTATGCCATTGCTTGAAGTGTCGACTATCCAAACACGTTATCTAGGTTATTTAAAAGCGCTATATGAAGAGAATGTGACAGAAAAATGCTTATATCAAAATTTAGAACGACTAGCTTTAGATGATTATTTAGAAGAAGTCGTCAGTCAGATGTTAGCGCAAGGTGTAGAGGGAATTGTAGCGGAAAATGATATTGTCGCAATTTCACTAGTTAATCAACTTAAAGAAAGCGGTGTACAAATTCCTGAAGAAGTTTCAATTGTCGGCTTTGATAATAGTCAGGCGAGTCAATTGATAACACCTAAACTAACAACGGTAGCACAAGATTTTGCTGAAATGGGCGCATTGGCAGCTAAGCGATTAATACATCAAATTGAAGAAGCGAGTATTCAGGCGACGCAAGATGTGGTGCCAATTTGTTTAAAAGTGAGAGAAACTACTTATCAAGAAAAATAAGTATATCATTTGTTTACTTTTTCAAATTAATGGTATATCATTTAGTCAACTAAATGATGAAAGGCGTGGTAATATGATACGAACAGAACGTGATTTACTTTCGATAGACACGCGTCAAGGAACAGACAATCAGTATACTTTTTCTAATGGTAATGCTCTTCCATACACAGGCGTACCGTTTGGCATGAATTATTTTGTGCCGCAAACAGCTGGAGAGCGTGGAAGTTGGTTTTTTAATCCGAACGATCGTACCTTCCAAGGGTTTCGTTTAACGCATCAACCTAGTCCTTGGATGGGCGATTTTTCCTCATTTGTTATGACTCCTACTCAATCTAACGTGGCAGAGACGACTCTCTTTTTTCATCAAAGTAGTTATCGTCCAGACCAGAGTGTGTTTGCACCGCATTATTTAAATATTAAATCTTTACGTCACAGAATTGTGTCTGAGTTAGTGCCGACGCGCTATGGTGCACAGTTGCGTATGACGTATCAACAACCAGAGACAGCAGCGTGGTTATTGTCTTTAAAAGGACGTTATACGTTTTCCCTATCAGATGATGGTTTAGCTTTGTCTGGTTATGTAATCAATTATGCAGGCTGTGAAGATCCTGACTTTAAAATGTACGTCACGTTTCGTTTTTCAACCCCTGCGACATACTTATCAACAGAAGAGATGTTTAACGAAGAAGCGTCGGAAAAGACACATAGTTTGTTATTTGGTTTTACTTCTGCGGTTGATAATGTAACCGTTTCAATCGGCACGAGTTTTCTTTCCAGCGACCAAGCGACACGTCATGCTCTGGCAATCGAAGGCGATTCTTTTGAGAGTTGGCGACACGCAGCGTGTCAAGAGTGGTTAGATTATTTAGGACGGATTCATATCGATGATCAAGCGTCAGAAGATAGTCGTACATTTTATGGTAATCTTTACCGAACAGGTTTATTTCCTCAAACCTTTTACGAACGTGACGAAGCTGGGAATGACTATCACTACGATACGATGAGTCGTAAAGTACGACCGGGTAAATATTTTACAAATAATGGGTTTTGGGATACGTATAAGACGCTCTTCCCGTTATATTCCATTATTGCTAGCGATTACTATGACATCATGCTAGAAGGTTTTTTAAATGCGTATCGTGAGACAGGTTATTTACCTAAGTGGTTATCACCTGATGAGCGTGGTCTAATGCCAGGAACCCTAGTGGATGCAGTGATCGCAGATGCCGCGGTAAAAGGCATTCGTTTAGATTTAATGCCTGAATTTTTAGAGGCGATGATCAAAGGAGCTACCGTTCAAAGCGAGCATGAACATTACGGACGTCGAGGAACGGAACAGTATATAGAGTTGGGGTATGTTTCGAGCGATTATGGTGAAAGTGTCAATCATACGCAAGATTACGCGTACAGTGATTTTTGTATTGCTCGCGTGGCAGAGCAATTAGGAGAAAGAGCTGTTATGGAAAAGTACGATCAACAATCGTTAAATTACAGACATCTGTTTGATGCAGAAACAGGATTTATGCGACCGAAAACGGCTGCTGGTGAATTTGTGACACCTTTTAATCCTCTTGACTGGGGCAAGCATTATACAGAAGGTTCTGCTTGGCAAAATAGTCTAGCTATGTATCATAATTTTGCAGATATGATTGAACAAATGGGTGGAGCGGAAGCCTTTACGCATCATTTAATCGCATTAGTTCAAAGTTCGCCTGATTTTAACGTGGGAGGCTACGGTTTTGAAATTCATGAAATGAGTGAGATGGCGGCGGTGGATTTTGGTCAGTTAGCGATGTCCAATCAGCCAAGTTTCCACATACCGTATTTGTTTAACTATGTGAATCAACCTGCCTACACGCAAATGCTCGTCAAAAAAATTCAAGACGAGCTATTTGATAGCTCTTGGCAAGGCTATCCGGGAGATGAAGATAATGGCAGTATGTCAGCTTGGTATATTTTATCAAGTTTAGGTTTTTACCCAGTTTGTCCAGGTTCAGGTGAGTATGTCGTTGGCGTCCCACGTTTTGAAAAAATGACCGTGAAGATAGGCATTGATCGTGAATTAGTCATACGGACGACTGCCTGTCCCAAAATGTATCCTTTCGTAAAAGGACTGCGAATTGACGGTGTAGAAGTAGCACCGTTAGCCATCCGTCATGAACAATTGTTGACAGCTAATGAGATAGAATTTGAAATGAGTTTAATTCCCCCACTGCCTCAAGAAAAATGGCAGAAACACTTACCTTATTCATTGCATAAAAAATAAACTTAGAGGAGAATTTTAAGATGAAACGTTTAATTAGCAGTACGGCTTCAGAAATTAAGAGAATGTCAGCGACCGAGTTATTTCAATCAATCAAAGCGAGTGAGGGGCGTACAGTTGTTTGTGAGAATATCAACCACGCCCAAGCGATGTGGCCATTAACAAATGCGGAAGTCTCCGTTTCGTTTGGTGGCGACATGATTTTGTTAAATGGCATGGATGTGTTGCAACCTCATGTTGCGGGAGTGGCTAGTGAGACGGATGTGATAGCCCGCCTAAAAGAACTATCCGGTGCGCCTATTGGGGTTAATTTAGAGCCTGTTGCAGGAGAGGCTGCCTTAATGGAGTCGCAAATTGCGATTGCCAGTGGGCGTAAAGCAGTGAAGGAAACATTTGAAGAAGCGAGTCGTTTAGGGTTTGATTTTATTTGTTTGACTGGCAATCCAGGGACGGGTGTGACAAATGTCGAGATTGAAAAGGCGATTCGAGTGGCGAAAGAATCATTTGACGGTCTGATTATTGCAGGAAAAATGCATAGTTCAGGGGTAGATGAACCCGTTATTTCTCAAACGGCGATCGACCAATTTATAACAGCCGGTGCAGATATTATTTTACTACCATGTCCGGGTACGGTTCCTGGTATTCGTGAACAAGAAGTCTATGAAGCCTGTCAACAAATCAAAGCAGCAGGTAAATTATCTATGTCTTCTATTGGCACGAGTCAAGAAACATCTGATGAAGCAACTATTCGCGAATTAGCTTTAGCAAGTAAACGTTGTGGTGTTGATTTACAACATATTGGCGATGCTGGTTTTGGTGGCATGCCGACTCCTGAAAATATTATGGCACTTTCTATTGCGATTCGCGGTAAGCGACATACTTATTATCGTATGTCACAGTCTATCGTTCGCTAGTATAAAGTAAAACAGCCACGCTCTCTAATAGAGCGTGGCTGTTGTTTTTGTTAATAGGTAATAATCATATCGTCTTCGTCATCATCGGTAACGCCTTGAATTTCAATGACTAATTTATGTGGCAGGCAGATACTCGTCTGGCCCGGTTGACTAATCCAGCTAGTACGAACAGCAATTTGGTCAGGACTATTATCTTCTTTGACTCGAATACGCGTACCGTCTACTTCAATAATATTATACTGTTTTTTTGAAGGATGGTAAGTTTTCTCTTGATGAGGTGTTTCTTCCGATAGGACAAAACGGTCGACTTCTTTACCGTCGATAGAAACGATTGCCACTGTTTCTCCTTCTTTATGTTGTTGCTTAGCTTGCGTATATGAAAATACCCCAATCGGTAAAAATGATAGTATCACTAAGAAAATAATGATAATGCCGTCCATGTAACGATATTGTTTTTTTAATTCTTTCCATAACATGAAACGTTCCTCCAATCATTATTTTTAAAGTGTAACAAAACTCATGACATGATGCAATCTTCTTTTTATTTGTTTTTTCACAATCTTTTAACGTGAAAAAATGAACGACTATTAGCTCGTAAAACACAAACAAAACTGTTTACAATCGTCTTAGTTTGTATTATTGTATTATAGACGAATTATGTTTGTGAAAGGACTAAAAAAGATGAAATACCAAGTTTTATTATACTATCAATATGTAAGAATTGACAATCCTGAGGCATTTGCAAAGGTTCACTTAGAGATGTGCCGTTCTCTTAATTTAAAAGGGCGTATATTAGTAGCAGAAGAAGGAATCAACGGTACCGTATCAGGTACGATTCAAGATACTGAAAAGTATATGGAGTTAATGCATGCGGATGAGCGTTTTAAAGATATTCTCTTTAAAATAGATGCGTCTGAAGGTCATGCCTTTAAAAAAATGCACGTTCGTCCACGTCCGGAAATCGTTTCGTTAAAATTAGAAGATGATATTGACCCATTAGAAATCACAGGGAATTATCTTTCACCAAAAGAATTTAAAGAAGCGTTGTTAGATGAAGATACGATTGTGATTGATGCGCGTAACGACTACGAATATGACCTCGGCCATTTCCGTGGTGCTGTCCGTCCTGATATTCGTGTGTTTAGAGATTTACCTCAATGGATTCGTGATAATAAAGAACAATTTATGGACAAACGTATTGTCACGTATTGTACAGGTGGTATTCGTTGTGAAAAATTCTCAGGTTGGTTATTAAAAGAAGGTTTTGAAGATGTTAGTCAATTAAAAGACGGTATCGCTAAATATAGCCGCGATGAAGAGACACGTGGTGAACTATGGGACGGTAAAATGTACGTCTTTGATGAGCGAATCAGTGTGCCGATTAACCATGTTAATCCAACTGTTATTGGAAAAGACTGGTTTGATGGAACACCATGTGAACGCTATGTAAACTGTGGTAATCCAGAATGTAACCGTCAAATTTTGACATCTATTGAAAATGAAGATAAATACGTTCGTGGATGTAGTGCGGAATGTCGTGCACACGACCGTAATCGCTATATTGCTGAAAATGATTTATCAGAAGCAGAATGGGAAGCACGTTTAAATGCTTTAGGCGAAACGCGTCAACAAACAGCTAACGTGTAATCAGTATAAAAAGCTAGCAGGGATTTTCCTTGCTAGCTTTTCTTTATGATTAAAAACGGACTATGTTAAAATGAAGAGCAAAGGAGGCCAATCATGGTAAACGTGCAAATGACAGAGATTGTGATGGACAAAGTGCAGCTGTGGATAGGGTTGTGTGAGGACGTTATTGTCTTTGTTGGCTCACCTAATGGATCGAAGGAGGAGGTTCATCAGTTTATAAAGAACGCCCATCTTGAAACGATTTTGATGCCAACTGATGCATTAACGCAAGCCTTTACTGCGTATTTCGAAGAAGGTGTCCCTTTGACGCTTTCTTATAGCGATATTTTCGGAACGTCTTTTCAGCAAAAAGTTTGGCAGGCTGTTAGAACGATTCCGTATGGTGAAACACGGTCTTATAGTGATCTGGCGAGAGCAATCGGCATGCCAAGTGCCGTTCGCGCAGTGGCGTCAGCAGTCGCTCGCAATCCACTTCTTTTAGTTGTACCGTGTCATCGTGTTATTCAAAAGTCAGGGAAATTAGGAAACTATCGAGGAGGAGCGACATGGAAACAATCACTACTGAAATTAGAAAAATCTTTCCACGAGCCGACCGTTTAACACCTGATTGGTTTCAAAATAAAACAACAGTTGTGGCACAAGCATTGTTAGGAAAACTGCTTGTTCATGAAACGACCAAAGGAGTGACAGCTGGTTATATTGTGGAAACAGAAGCTTATTTAGGAGCCGAAGATCAAGCTAGTCACAGCTTTCAAAGGAAACGCAGTCCTAAAAACGAAAGCATGTATCAGCAAGCTGGGACGCTTTATTTGTATCGAATGCACCGTCATACGTTGTTAAACGTGGTAACAGGCCCCCTTAATCAACCAGAAGCTGTTTTAATCAGAGCGATTGAACCTGTGATAGGGGAACGTATTATGCAAGAAAATCGCGCGCAACATGGTGTTAACTTGACTAATGGTCCAGGTAAGTTAACTCAAGCGCTAGGGATATCGTATATGTTAGACGGTTACTTACTCAATCAAGCGAATGTGAGTATCTGGGATGTGTCGCAAGTGCCGATGGATATTGTGGCTACACCTCGAATTGGTATTCCTAATAAAGGAGATTGGACACACCGTCCTTTGCGTTATACAGTGCTAGGTCATCCGCATATATCTGGACAATTAAAAAAAGAAGTTCACACGTCCGTGTGGCAAAATAGAAAGTAGGTAAACATGATGCGACAAGAAATTATCGACTTGGTCAATCAATTTCGTGATGAAAGAAATTGGCGACCGTTTCACAATGCAAAAGACTTTGCATTGTCTATCTCGCTAGAAGCTAGTGAATTGTTGGAAAACTATCAGTGGTTATCGAGTGAAGAAGCCAATGAACGTCATCGAGAGAACATTGAAGATGAGGTGGCGGATATCCTAATCTATCTGACGATGTTCTGTGATGATTTAGAGATTGATATGGAAGAGGTGATAAAGAAAAAACTTAAGAAAAATGCGATAAAATATCCTATTTCCTCTCAACCTAAAAATTTGATGAAGTAAAGAAGAAGCTTGTTTTGATTCTAAAAAACAAGCTTTTTTCTTTTGTCTATTATATTTAAAATCACCCTATTAAAAAAACTTTTTAAAAAGTATTGATAATTATTTCACAATAGAATATAGTAGTTACTGTAAGGAGCTACTATAAAAGAAAAAGTGAGGAAGTAAGATGAACACCATTAAACAAGTAATGAAAAAATTTGGCTATACAGAAAACGAGACAAGTATCTACATTACGCTATTAGAAAGCGGTAATCTCTCTGGATACGAAGTCAGCAAACGTTCCGGTGTGGCGCGTTCAAAAGTGTATAATCTGTTAGAAAATTTAGTGAATAGCGGACTTGTTGTGGTAAATAAGACTGAACCGAAACTTTATCATGCGATATCAAGTGAAGAATTGCTCAATCTTTTGAAGCAAGATATTCATGCCGATTTAGCGCAACTCGAAAAGCAACTTACAAAAGTAAAAGAAACGGATGAAAGTGATGATTTACTGTGGAAAATTAATGGCTACGGGCCAACGTTAAGTAAAGCAAAATATTTAATTGAACAAGCAACAGAAAGTCTCTACATTCAGATTTGGGAACAAGAGTTAACACCCGAACTGATTGAAGTGTTAGCCGCTGCCGAACAGCGTCTTGAGCATTTTGTCTTGATTTTATTTAAAGAAAATAATGACTTTACTTTACCGTTTACTCGTTACTACGATCATGGCTTTCAACAAGATAAATTAGCCGATTTTGGCAATCGATGGCTAAGTATCGTGAGCGATTCGCAAGAAGTTCTATTTGGCGATTTGAACTTTGAAGTCAAAGAAGTTGAGTTGATTTGGACGAAGAATCGGGCGATGATGACTCTTGCGAAAGAGTACATTAAGCATGATGCCTATACGTTAAAACTCATCGCTCAGTTACCAGACTCGATTGCAGAAACGTATCACGGCGATTTAGGACAGTTACGACAAATATACTGAGAAGAGGAAACGAAATGATAAAACCGCTATTATTATTGTCTATTGTATTGATTAATGGTTATTTTCTATTCACGTTTATCAAAGATTTATTGTTACATAAAGAAGAGATGAAAGCTGAAAAAGCAAATGGTAAAGTTTTACCGTTCACGTCATTTATCATGTTTTTCTTATCAACATTTGGTATTTCGGATTTTGCGATTGGGAGTGTGTTATATCCTAAGTTAGGTTGGACTTCAATGAAAAAGTTACCAGGGACACTTAACACACAATGTGTTATTCCTGTCGCAACAATGGCGCTATCTTATATTACATCGATCGATGTGGGGATTAAAACATTACTTGTTTGTATCGTGTCACAAGTTATCGGGGCGTATGTTGGGCCACGTTTTGTTGTTAAATTACCTGAGCGAACGATTAAACTGTTTGTAGGTGTTGGCTTAATCGTAGCCGCAGGATTAATCTTTGCCGGTCAAATGAATTGGATAAAATCAAACGGCACAGCTACGGAACTCTATGGAGGTAAATTAATTTTAGCTGCGGCATTATTATTCTTGTTTGGTGCGTTAAATAATATTGGAATTGGCTCATATTCCTTGACGATGGTTACCGTCTATATGTTAGGCTTAAACCCTGCAGCTGCTTTTCCAATTATGATGGGGGCTTGTACCTTCTCTGTACCTGTTGGAAGTGTCCAATTTGTTAAATTTGGAGAATACAGCCGTAAAATTACGCTTTATACCGCAACGTTTGGTGTGTTAGGTGTTTTAGCCGCCGTATTTTTAGTTAAAAACTTAAATGTGACCATGTTGAAATGGCTAGTGATTGTGGTCTTAATTTATAGTGCATACAGCATGTTGTCATCTTTAATGAAAGCAGAAAAAGTAACCGCTTAGGAGGAAAGAATATGTTAATCTTAACAAAAGAAGATGTCCAAAAATGTTTTTCAATGAAAGAAGCAATCGAAGTATCCAAACAAGCTTTGGCAATGTATACTGCAGGTGACGCGCAAGTTCCTTTAAGAACAAATCTAGACGTCGCACTACATGAAGGGCAAAGTCTGTATATGCCAGCTTATGCTAACGGTGATGTGGAAGCGCTGGGCGTAAAAATCGTTTCAGCGTATCCTAAAAATATTGATAAAGGGTTGCCAAGTATCCCAGCAACAATGGTCGTATTAGATCCAGAAACAGGAATTGTTTCAGCGATGATTGACGGCACGTACTTAACACAGTTAAGAACGGGAGCAGTTCAAGGAGCAGGAACAGACTTACTCGCATGTCAAGATGCCACTGTTGGTGCGTTGATTGGAACGGGAGGCCAAGCAGCGAGTCAATTAGAAGCCATGTTAACCGCTCGTCCGTTAAAAGAGGTTCGTGTATTTGATATTAATTTAGAACGAGCGCAAGCGTTTGTCGCACAGATGGAAGAATTGTTAAGTGAATTTGAAACAACGTTTATCGCACTAGATGATATTTCAGCAGTGGTTCAAGGAGCAGATGTGATTACAACCGTGACGACATCGAAACAACCTACTTTTAAAGCAGAAGATGTCAAAGAAGGAGCGCATATCAATGGTGTTGGGGCTTACACACCTGAGATGAAAGAAGTTCCTGCTGGTATCATCGCAAGAGCGGACCGCATTATTTTTGATACGATGGATGGCGTTTTGGCTGAAGCGGGTGATTTCATCAGCCCACTAGAAGATGGAGTCGTAACTGAAGCCGATTATCATGGTGAGTTAGGTCAAGTCGTACGTGAAGAAGTGGCGGGCCGAGCGTCAGATAAAGATATTACGATTTTTAAAACTGTCGGATCAGCTGTTTTAGATATTGTGACAGCACAAGCGATTGTCAATAAAGCAAAAGAGCAAGGAATTGGATTAGAATTAGATGTATAAAAAAGAGCTTCTCGTATAATCACGAGAAGCTTTTTCATTTAGATTTATTTTTTCATAAAGCCGATAATCAAGGCACTAATCAATGCGCCTAAAAGAATAAAGGCGATATAAAGCAATGGGTGGCTAATTAAAAAGATAACGAATATCCCACCGTGTGGCGCCATTAATTTGATTCCCATACCGCTAACAAGTGCACCTGTGACAGCGGAACCTGCTACAAATCCTGGAATAATACGTAATGGGTCTGCTGCAGCAAAAGGAATGGCTCCTTCTGTGATAAATGATGCCCCCATAATTAAGTTAGTTAAACCAGCATTTTGTTGTTGCTTGTCAAATTTATTTTTGAAAAGGGTTGTAGCTAAGAAAATAGCAAGGGGTGGCACCATTCCGCCAGCCATGACAGCAGCCATCACACTACTCCCACCTGTGGCAACCGAAGCTGCAAGTGTCCCTGTACCGAAGACGTAGGCGGCTTTGTTAACAGGTCCTCCTAAGTCGATCGCCATCATTCCAGCCAGTAACGCACCGAGTAAGGCAGCGTTTGCTCCAGAAAGACCATTTAAGAAATTATTTAGACCGTTGTTAATGGCTTGCATTGGGATGTTAATAAGTAACATTAATCCCCCTGTGATTAAAACACCTAGCACTGGATAGAAAAGAATCGTGCGAATTCCTTCGAGTGATTTAGGTAAATTAGCGAGCGCTTTTTTCAAGAAGACCATGACATAACCTGCTAGGAAACCACCGATTAAGGCGCCTAAGAATCCAGCCCCACCAGACGCGGCTAAACTCCCCGCAACAAACCCGGCAACTAAACCAGGACGGTCAGCAATACTAAAGGCGATATAACCTGCAAGGATAGGTAACATAAAGCTAAATGCAGCGCCACCGATTGTATTTAAGTAACCTGCAAAGGCGTTGTAGCTACCTAGTTGACTAAGTTCGCTTTGTGGGACTCCCATAAATTGGTCAACCATAAAGGCTAAGGCAATCGCAATTCCTCCGCCAATAACAAACGGTAACATGTTACTAACACCATTCATTAAATGTTTATAAATTTGTGAGCCAACAGAAGTATTGCTTGAACGGTTTTCGTCCCCTGTATTTTTCTTATCTTTAGCATGATAAGTCGGGGCTTGTTCATCTAAAATTTGATTAATGAGTGCTTCTGGTTGGCGAATACCGTCGCCTACCGGACGACTTAGTAAAGGTTTGCCGTCAAAACGTGCCATTTCAACATTTGTATCTGCTGCGACGATAACGCCTTTCGCTTCAGCGATTTCTGAATCAGTCAGACGATGTTGGACTCCGTCAGAGCCGTTTGTTTCAACACGAATTCTAACATTCATTTCTTTTGCTTTTTTAATAAGAGCTTCTTCTGCCATAAAGGTATGAGCGATACCTGTTGGGCAAGCAGTAACTGCAACAATCAACGGTTGTGTTTCTGCAGCTGTTACTTTAGGTGCTGTTTCTTTTGTTTCTTCTTGTGTCAGTACCGCGGTGATTTCTTGTGGTGTTTTAGCAGAACGAAGTGCCGCTAATTTGTCCGCGTCTAGCAATTGACGTGAAATCGCTGCTAACGTTTGGAGATGTGTATCGTTTTGGTCATTAGCTGGTACGGCAATCATGAAAAACAAGTCCGTTGGCTGTTGATCCAGTGCTTCATAATCTAGTCCATTCAATGATCGAGCAAACAAAACAACCGGTTCGGTCACTGTTTCATTTTTTGCGTGAGGCATGGCGATACCATCCCCTAATCCAGTTGACGTTTGTGCTTCACGTTTTAAAATGGCCTCTTTAAACTGTTCATGGTCTGTGACATAGCCATGTGTGACAAGGCTACTAATCATTTCATCGATGGCGGCTTCTTTAGATCGAGCCTTTAAATCGAGTAACATAATTTCTTGTTTTAATAAGTCGCTAATTTTCATCAGATTCTTCCTTTCTTGTTAAGCTGTTTATTTTAACTTGTTTGAGCATTGCTTCTATTTCTGTTTTAGTTGCTAAGTCGGCTGCAAATGCCGTAGCCGTTCCACTTGCTACCGCCAATTTGAAACTTTCAAGCGGAGAATAGCCTAATGTCACACCCGCTAAAAAGCCTGCCACCATGGAGTCCCCAGCTCCGACAGAATTAATCAATTCGCCTTTAATAGGTAAGGCTTGATATACCTTGTTTTCCGTGAAAAATAATGAGCCATCTCCACCTAAAGAAATAATGACATGTTGGGCGCCTTTTGCCTGTAAGTCTTGTCCGTAAGGTATCATTTCTGCTACAGACGTGAATGTCGTTTGATATAAATCAGCAAGTTCATGATGATTAGGCTTAATTAAAAAAGGCTGATAAGGTAGTGCTTCTTGCAGTGGTTCACCTGTTACGTCTAGTAAAAAGCGAGCACCTTGTTTAGTAATTTGTTGGATAATAGTGTCATAAAAATCAGCTGGTAAGCTATTTGGTAAGCTTCCTGATAAAACGACCGTGTCGTCTTCGGTTAAATCTGCTAGTTGTGCTAAGAGCGCCTTTTGCTCTTTGGTAGAAATAAGTGGACCTTTTCCATTTATTTCGGTTTCCACATGTGATTTCATCTTGAGATTAATACGCGTGGTGGCGTCTATCGGTGTAAATTGATGAGAAATTCCTTCATCTGTTAAGGCGCTTTCGATAAAAGCTCCCGTGAAATCACCTAAAAAACCTAAGGCAGTGGCTGGAACATTTAATTGATGTAAAACACGAGAAACATTAATACCTTTACCGCCAGGGAAGTAGTAAGAGTCATCATAGCGGTTTAAAGATCCTTCATGAAATTCATCTAAAAAAAAGTTAAAATCAATGGATGGATTTAAAGTTAATGTGTATATCATAGTGTGACCTCCGTAACTGTTGTGTCTTGATAGAGCGTGTGCCACTTTTCAGGTAAAACGTCTGTAATAATTTTAGCTTCTTCTAAATTTGCCACTTTCGAAAAGCTTAACGCTTCAAATTTAGAATGGTCAGCTAAGACAAAGCACTGCGAAGATTGACGCATGGCAGTTGCTTTGACGGTGGCTTCCTCTTCATCAGGCGTTGTAAAGCCATATTGATGATGAACGCCATTCATTCCCATAAAAGCTTTACTAAAATGATACTGGCCGAGTTGTTTAACACTTTCGCTCCCAATAATAGCTTGCGTAGATAACTTTAACCGTCCGCCAATCATAATGGCAGGAATCTGATGTTGCGCTAGATAATGAGCATGTACAATCGAATTTGTGACAATGCGAATATCCGTTCGTAATATAAAAGGTAACATTTCATAAGTAGTAGAACCTGCATCTAAATAAATAACATCATTTGGTTCAATGAGCTGTGCTGCTGAACGAGCAATCGCTTTTTTCTCCACTAGATATAAGTCAGCTTTTTCACTCATGCTAAGTTCAGTATTTAAATGAAATAACGTACTTGCACCGCCGTGAACTCGTTTTAACTGACCATCTTGTTCAAGTTCTTTTAAATCACGACGAATGGTGGATTCTGACGTCTGGGTTTCTAACACTAAATCGGATGTCTTGATGGTGTGTCGCTGTGCTAATTCTTTAAGAATGTATGCTTTACGTTCTTCTGTTAACATAATCATCCCTCACTTTATATTTAGTTTAGCATAAAAGCAAAACGCTTTCAATCAAAAACATCCAAAATCAGCCAAAAACAACCAAAGCCGACTGGTTTCAATAAAGAAAAAAGTCGCTAGCTTTCAATTCTACTTATTTATTGTTAAAATATAAGGTAATGAAAAAGAGAAGAGGATGCATGAATGCGAATATTATTTGTAGGGGATGTCGTGGGAAGTTTAGGTCGAAAAATGGTGGCAGAATATTTGCCGCGATTAAAGCAACGGTATCGTCCTCAAGTGACCATTGTTAATGGCGAAAATGCTGCGGCAGGTCGAGGTATTACTGAAAAAATCTATAAAAAATTATTACAAGACGGGGCAGATGTCGTCACTCTTGGTAATCACGCTTGGGATAATCGGGATATCTTTAATTTTATCGATACTGCACCGAAAATGGTTCGACCGGCAAACTTTCCAGTGGCCTCTACGCCGGGTCAAGGGATTGTCTATGTGAAAGTCAATCAAGTGGAGTTGGCGGTGATTAATCTTCAAGGACGCACATTTATGACGGCGATTGATGATCCATTTGAAAAGATAAGCGAATTAGTTGCTGAAGCGAAACAGCGTACGCCGTTAATTTTTGTAGATTTTCATGCAGAAACGACCAGTGAAAAGCAAGCGATGGGTTGGTATTTAGATGGCCAAGTCTCAGCAGTTGTTGGGACACACACGCATGTTCAAACAAGTGATGCACGTATTTTGCCGGGAGGAACGGCTTATTTAACGGACGTTGGGATGACAGGTCCGTATGATGGAATTCTTGGGATGCAGCGAGAAGCTGTGATAGGGAAATTTCAAACGGCGTTACCCCATCGATTTGAAGTCGTTGAAGAAGGTCGCGGCCTTGTCTCTTATTGTGTGATTGAATTGGATGACCAGACGGGACAAGCTAAATCGATTACACCGGGCTTAATAAATGCTGATCATCCTTGGCGTGATTAGAAGGTGATAATATGACAGAAGAAAGACATATTCAAGACGATGACATTCAAGGAGCGTTGACAACATTATTGCATCAGTTGCAAGCGTACGATGTGATTCAAAACTATCAGTTGATTGAAGCACAAGCAAAAGATCATCCTGCGCTACAGGAGCTGATTGAACGTATTAAAGCTGAGCAAAAAAATGTCGTGCAATTTGAGCATTATGATAAACCAGTAGCTGCTCAAAAAGCATTAAAGGAAGCTGATCGTTTACAAGCGGAGCTAGAAAATCATCCACTAGTGGTCAGTTACCGTCATCGTCTTATCGAGGCAAATGAACTCGTCCAATATATAACACAGCGTATCGAGACAACTGTGAACGACGAATTAGAACATAAATTTTTAGAAACGTTTCAACAAGAAGAACCGTTTGATGAGGAGTGACGTAGAAAGTGTCTCAATCTAAAAAATTAACCCCTATGATGGAACAATATTTGGGAATAAAAGCGCAATATCCGGATGCTTTTTTATTTTATCGTTTAGGCGACTTTTATGAAATGTTCTATGAAGATGCTGAGCGAGCGGCGCAATTGTTAGAATTAACGTTAACAAGCCGCAATCGTAAAGCAGAAGATCCGATTCCCATGGCGGGTATTCCTTATCATTCTGCAGAAGGATACATCGAAACTTTAGTGGAGTTAGGCTATAAAGTTGCTATCTGTGAACAAGTAGAAGATCCTAAGACGACCAAAGGGATGGTCAAGCGAGAAGTTGTCCGTTTAATCACACCGGGAACGGTAATGGAAGGAAAAACGATTGAAGCCAAAGGAAATAACTACTTAACAGCACTTTACTATGAAAACGAGAGTGACATCGGTTTTGCCTATGTCGATTTAAGTACGGGTGAATTGAAAGTCACACATTTAGTAGATGAGATGAGCGTTATTAATGAATGTGCTAACTTAAAAACGAAAGAAATAGTTTTAGGGACAACTATTCCTGACTCATTAAGAGAACAACTGGCATTGCGTTTTAATATTTTGTTTTCTGAGCACGATGCGTCGGATGTTTCGACAAATCATGCAGTAGATGATTCACAGTTTGACATGCCAAGTATGAAAAAAGTTCTCGACACGTTAATTAGCTATTTGTCGGTAACACAAAAAAGACATCTGAGTCACTTGCAGCCAGCAGAAACGTATGAACCAGCTCATTATTTAAAATTAGATCACTATTCAAAATATAATTTAGAGCTTACACAGTCAATTCGGACGGGAAAAAAACACGGTACGCTGCTTTGGTTATTAGATGAAACGCAAACAGCTATGGGAGGGCGTCTTCTAAAGCAATGGCTCGACCGACCGCTTATTCAAAGTCATGCAATTGAACGTCGTCAACAACGTGTGCAAGTTTTGGTTGATAGTTTTTTTGAACGGCTAAGCTTGCAAGAACTACTTAAAAATGTGTACGACTTGGAGCGCCTAGCAGGTAAGGTCGCCTTTGGAACAGTGAACGGTCGCGATTTATTACAGTTGAAACACTCTTTGCAACAGATACCAGACATCCGTCATGTTTTGACGGGAATTAATCAAGGGGAGTGGGATGACGTACTAGAGGAAATGGATCCTGCACCAGACGTGGTCGCTTTGATTGACCGTGCGATAGATGAAGAAGCACCTCTTTCGATTACAGAAGGCAAGGTAATCAAAGACGGTTATCACGAGCAACTCGACCAATACCGAGATGCGATGCGTAACGGAAAAAAATGGTTGGCGGAGTTAGAAGCGCGCGAAAAGTTAGAAACAGGTATTAAGACTTTAAAAATAGGGTTTAATAGAGTGTTTGGCTACTATATAGAGGTCAGTAAAGGACAATTAGCGAACTTACCTGAAAGTCGTTATGAAAGAAAGCAGACGTTAGCGAACGCTGAGCGTTTTATTACCCCAGAGTTAAAAGAAAAAGAATCATTAATTTTAGAAGCAGAAGAAAAGTCACAACAACTAGAGTATGAGCTGTTCTTAGAAGTGCGTGAAGCAGTCAAACATGAAATTAGTCGTTTACAACGTTTAGCACGTGCTGTCGCTGCTGTTGACGTTCTACAGGGGTTTGCGACAGTCAGTGAAGCGTATCAATATGTTCGACCAGAAATGGTACAAAATGGACAAAACTTATGTATTCAAGATGGCCGACATCCTGTGGTTGAAAAAGTGATGGGGCATCAATCATATGTTCCAAACGATATTGAAATGTCTGAAGATACAGAGATACTACTTATTACGGGGCCTAATATGTCAGGTAAGAGTACTTATATGCGTCAACTTGCTTTAACGGTTGTCATGGCTCAGATGGGCTGTTTTGTCCCGGCAACGCATGCGGTCTTGCCTATATTCGACCAAATCTTTACGCGTATCGGGGCGTCGGATGATTTAATAGCCGGACAAAGTACCTTTATGGTTGAAATGATGGAAGCGAATGAAGCCTTGCAACACGCGACGCCTCAAAGTTTAATTTTATTTGATGAACTGGGTCGTGGAACGGCGACGTATGACGGTATGGCGTTAGCACAGGCTATTATCGAATATATTCATCAAGAAGTTCATTGTAAAACACTGTTTTCAACGCATTATCATGAACTGACTGTTTTGGAAGAGAATTTATCAAAAGTGGTCAATTATCATGTGGGAGCTGTTGAAAAAGACGGAGATGTTGTGTTTCTCCATAAAATGTTACCGGGACCAGCGGATAAAAGTTACGGTATACATGTAGCTAAGTTAGCTGGGATGCCATCTAAACTTCTAGCGCGAGCAACTGAGCGCTTAACTGAGTTAGAGAGTTTATCCGCACCTTTAGTAAGTGATACCGACGTTCAAGAGAACGAGAGAACTGAAAAGAAAGCACAAGAACAGCTCAGTCTGTTTCCAAGTGTAGACCAAGATGAACAAGCAGTATTAGAAGAAGTCAAGCAACTTAATTTATTAACTATGACGCCACTCGAAGCGATGAATGTCTTAAGTCAGTGGCAAGAAAAATTAAAGGGGTAAAAAGAAGGAGGCACTCGTAAATGAAACAAATCCGTGAACTTTCTGAAGTACTAGCGAATCAAATCGCCGCCGGAGAAGTCGTTGAACGACCTGCCTCCGTCGTGAAAGAGTTAGTTGAAAACGCCGTTGACGCCCAAAGTACGCAAATTGATATTTTGTTAGAAGAGGCGGGGTTAAAAAAAATCACAGTGATTGATAACGGACTAGGTATCTACGATGAAGATGTGATTGATGCTTTTAAACGACATGCCACCAGTAAAATTCAAACCCAGCAAGATTTATTCCGTATTCAAACGTTAGGATTTCGAGGTGAGGCGTTACCGAGTATCGCCTCGGTATCCAAAGTAACAGTGGAAACGTCGACAGGTAAAGAAGGCTCGTATGTGGCATTAAAAGGTGGCGAAGTGGTCGAACATAGACCGCATTCTCTTCGTCAAGGGACGAAAATTGTCGTAGCGGACTTGTTTTTTAATACACCCGCACGGTTAAAATATGTTAAAACATTACAAACCGAGCTAGCCAATGTTGTGGATATCGTGCAACGCATGGCGATGAGTCATCCAGAAATTGCGTTCCGACTGGTTCATGATGGAAATGCATTGTTTAGAACGAGTGGTAATGGCGATTTAAAACAAGCGATTGCTGGTATTTATGGTGTCAGTACGGCCAAAAAAATGATACACGTTGAAGCAGAGGATTTAGACTTTCAATTAAGTGGTTATATTTCGTTACCTGAATTGACGCGTGCCAGTCGTAAGTATATGACTGTGTTAATCAATGGTCGCTATATCAAAAACTTTGCCTTGAATAAGGCGATTACAAATGGGTATCGCTCGAAGTTAATGATTGGCCGTTTCCCTATTGCCGTGCTAAAAATAGAGATGGATCCACTCCTTGTCGATGTTAACGTACATCCTACTAAACAAGAAGTCCGTCTAAGTAAAGAAAAAGAGTTGGAAACATTGATTGAGACGGCGATTCATCAAGCGTTAAGCGAGGAAGTATTGATTCCATCAGTACCAGGTGCTACTATGCAAGAGAAAAAACAAGTTGTCTCATCAAGACACCCTGTTTCATCTGTACCTAATACAATGCCTGAGAAAAAAGATGAACCCAAAGCGAAGGAAACGACCTTAAAATTTGATCCGGTTCGGCATCAATTTTTTGTGAATGAACCGACAGTGGCGGTTAAAGATGATAAAGAACAAGCACATATCAATCCTCACGAATACATTAATGAATTAAGTGATGTTGAGAGTGAGAAATTACGACATCCTTTTGGAAAACAAGAAACAGAATCCTTAGTTGACATTGAACCGGAGAAAGCGAAACAGACATTTCCAGAATTAGAATACTTTGGTCAAATGCACGGCACTTACTTATTTGCTCAAAGTGAGCAAGGTCTTTATATTATTGATCAGCATGCTGCACAAGAGCGTATTAAATATGAGTATTATCGGGACAAAATCGGAGAAGTGGGCGAGGATCGTCAACATCTGCTATTGCCTTTAGTTTTGGAATATCCGTATCAAGATTTGGTGACGTTTCAAGAGAAAAAACCATTGCTTGAAGCGGTCGGTTTATATTTAGAACCGTTTGGGAATAATAGTGTGATTATTCGTGAACATCCCACTTGGTTTCCAGAAGGACAGGAAGAAGCGGTCATTCGAGACATGTTAGATTATTTGTTAAAGCATGGCAACATTAGTATCGCTAAGTTTCGCGAAGAGCAAGCCATTATGATGAGTTGTAAAAAATCGATTAAAGCGAATCATCATTTGTCCGATGCACAAGCACGACAGTTGCTTTTAGATTTAAAAATGTGTCAAAATCCATTTAACTGCCCTCATGGACGTCCAGTGCTCGTTCACTTTACGCCGCATGAAATGGAGCGGATGTTTAAACGGATTCAAGATTCCCATTAAGAGGAGTGAAAAAGCTATGCAGTCCTTAATTTTAGCCTCTCAGTCTCCAAGAAGACATGAGTTAATGCGTTATATTACGTCCGATTTTGAAATTGTGTCGGCTTCAATTGACGAGTGTGTTTATGAAAATGAATCGGTCGAAGATTATGTCGTGCGTATGGCAGAAACTAAAGCAGAAAATGTCTATCAAAATCATCCAGAATCAGTGGTTATTGGATGCGATACGATTGTTAGTTACAAAAATGAAATTTTAGGCAAGCCGGTAGATAAAGATGAAGCTTATCGCGTATTGTCGTTATTATCAGGGAAAACGCATCACGTCCTAACGGCTGTTTCGATTGTGTCTTCACAAAAGAAAAAATCCTTTATATCGAAAGCAGAAGTTACTTTTTTCCCTTTAACATCAGAAGAAATATGGCGCTATATACATACAGATGAACCTATGGATAAAGCAGGCGCTTATGGCATCCAAGGGAAAGGTAGCTTGTTTGTTTCTGAAATAAAAGGGGACTATTATAGTATTGTAGGATTGCCAGTTGCGCATTTACAACGTCACTTAATGAGTTTTATACAAGGAGAATCGCTATGAAAAGAAAACAAGAAGAACTTCGTCAAAAATTAACTCCCTTACAGTATCAAGTGACACAAGAAAATGGAACAGAACATCCTTTTAGTAGTGAGTATGATAAATTTGATAAACCGGGTATTTATGTTGACATCGTGAGCGGTGAGCCATTGTTTTGCTCGCTTGATAAATATGATGCAGGGTGTGGCTGGCCTTCGTTTACTAAACCAATTGCTAAGTTAACTGAAAAATCTGACACGACGTTAGCACGTGAGCGCACGGAAGTCAGAAGTATTGAGGCAGATTCACACTTAGGACACGTCTTTCCAGATGGACCTCAAGATAAAGGCGGCTTGCGCTACTGTATAAATGGAGCAGCGTTACGTTTTGTCCCGATTGAAGACATGGAAGCGGAAGGGTATCGCGCGTATCTTTCTTTGTTTAAATAAGATGATAGCAATGAAAAAGACTGAGAACGATGTTTCTTAGTCTTTTTTCAATTTTGAGGATGAAAAGAGATAGAACGCAGGAAATAAATACGTTATGATAGAAGATAGAAATAGCATGTGAAAGGAAGAGACAGGGTTGGAGATTATTGGAAAGCTTCAAGAAACCTATTCAGCACTTTCTATCAAAGAAAAAGCTGTGGCAAGTTATTTATTGCAACACCCCGATAAAATAAAAAATACGAGTATTAAAGAATTGGCGAAAAGGACTGAGACATCGCCAGCGACGATTACTCGCTTAGTGAAGAAGTTAGGGATGGAAAATTTTGTTGAATTGAAACTAGCATTAAATGCCGTGCAAACACCAGAACAAAAAGTAGTAGACCGAACGGATGCAGTGTTTGACTACTATCAAAAAGCGATTCATTACACTCGTGAGATGAATACGAGAGAGATGTTGGAGCGAGCTGTTCATCGTATTATGAAAGCTAATCGTTTATTAGTGCTAGGGATAGGTAGTTCTGCTTTAACAGCTGAGGAGTTTTGTCAGCGTTTATTGCGAATGGGATTAAACGCTTCTGCGGTGACCGATTCTCATTTTATGTTAATTAGTAGTAGCATTGTAACGGCAGATGATTTAGTTATTGGCATCTCTGCTTCTGGTGAAACGGTTGAAGTGATTGAGTCGATGAAAACTGCTAAAGAAGCAGGCGCTAGAACGATGAGTTTGACCTGTTTTTCAAAAAGCACGTTGGCTGAAATTAGTGATGAAGGGCTAACAGCTTATAGTAGTTCGTTTATCGATAACCGGCGTTTTATCAACAGTCAGTTTGGTATGATGTATATGATTGACGTCTTATCCACACAGCTCCTTGAACAACCTATTTTACAACAAAATATGGATCGAACAGTTCAAGTTTTTAGTCGAACTAAGAGTAGTCACTAACTCAATAAAAAGAAAAATTCGTACAATATTTCTTGTACAATTATCAAAAAAACTTATAATAGATAGAGTGTTAAAAAAATAGGCAAGGAGATGGATGGTCAAGATGAAAAAAGTAGGGTTTGATCCAGCGAAATATATCGAGGAACAATCGAAATATATTTTGGAACGCGTGAATCATTATGACAAATTGTATCTAGAATTTGGTGGGAAACTGATAGGTGACATGCATGCAAAACGTGTCTTACCTGGTTTCGATGAAGATGCCAAAATCAAGTTACTTCACCGTTTGAAAGAGCAAACAGAAATTATCATTTGTGTCTATGCTGGTGATATCGAGCGAAATAAAATTCGTGGCGATTATGGTATTACTTATGATATGGATATTTTACGTTTGATTGACGATCTATCTGAATATGAATTAGCGGTGAACAGTGTGGTCATCACTCGTTACAATGGTCAGCCATCGACGAAAATTTTTATGAACAAGTTGCGCCAAAGAGGAATTACCGTTCATACGCATACGGAAATAGAAGGCTATCCAGTGGATGTTGATAAGATTGTCAGCGAAGATGGTTTTGGTAAAAATACATTTATTCCAACAACGAAGCCTATCGTCGTTGTGACAGGTCCTGGAGCAGGCAGTGGGAAATTAGCAACCTGTCTAAATCAGTTGTACCATGAAAGCCGTCATGGTCGCATTGCCGGTTATTCTAAGTTTGAAACATTTCCTGTTTGGAATGTTCCTCTACGTCATCCTTTGAATATTGCCTATGAAGCAGCAACGGTTGATTTAAAAGATGTGAATATGATTGATTCCTTCCATTTTGATACTTATGGAGAAATAGCGGTTAATTATAATCGTGATTTAGAAACGTTTCCAATTATTAAACGAACAATCGAGCGAATTACAGGACGTGAATCAGACTTTCATTCTCCGACCGATATGGGTGTCAACCGTGTTGGCTTTGGAATTACCGATGATGAAGTCGTTCAAGAAGCATCGAAACAAGAAATTATTCGTCGCTATTTCTCAACGGCGTGTGATTATAAAAAAGGGTTAACGGATTTAGATACATTAAACCGCATGAAATTAATTATGGAAGAAATGGACTTACGTCAAGAAGACCGACCGGCAGTTGTCCCAGCACGTGACTATGCTGCGAAACTAAAAGCCAGTCAAGAGGAAGAAGTGCCAGCTGTTATGGCGCTTGAATTGAACGACGGTCGGATGATTACGGGGCGTGCTTCTAGCTTAATGGATGCGGGTTCGGCAGCGTTGTTAAATGCAATAAAAGAACTCGCTAACATTGCAGACGAAATCTTGTTGTTGTCACCTGTTATTTTAGAACCAATTCGTAATTTAAAAGCTAATGAACTAGGTGGACGTATGACAGCCTTAAATGCCAATGAAATTTTAATCGCGTTATCGATTAGTGCTGTCACGAATCCAACGGCACAATTAGCTTACGAGCAATTAGGGAATTTAAAAGGGGTTCAAGGACACGCAACAGTGATGTTAAATAAAGATGAGGAACAAGTGTTACGTAATTTAGGCATTGAATTTACGAGTGACCCGTATTTCCCTTCTAAAAACTTATATTATATTTAAGATTAAACCAAAAGCACGACGAATGACGTCGTGCTTTTTTGCAAAGGAGAGTGCAGTAGTGGATAAAATAGACGTGTATGAAGCTGTTCAACAGTTTGTCGTGAAGCAGTTGGAAGACGATGCTACTGGGCATGGGTTGGATCATATTAAGCGTGTGGTGGCGCTAGCACAACATTTAGCTTCATTTGAAACAACGGCAGTCGTTAATATGACGCGTGTGAAACTAGGGGCGTGGCTTCATGAAACATTTGATAGCAAACTCGTACGTGACGTTGATGAGCGTGAGCGACAATTACGTGCGTTACTAAACGCTCATCACATGCCAGAGTCAGAGCAAGTAGCGTTACTAACCCTTATCAAGACGGTTTCGTATCAACGAATGCTAGCTCATCCATCTGTACTAGAAGATTCAATTGAAGCCAAAATTGTGCGAGATGCAGACTTTTTAGATGCACTAGGTGCGATTGGGATTGCGCGTGCTTTTTACTATGGTGGAGCTAAAGGGGACCAAATATACCATCCTGATGTCTTTCCTCGTGAAGTATTGACAGCCGATAACTATCGCTTGTCTAATACGGTAGTGAATCATTTTTATGAAAAATTATTTTTACTACCAGACTTAATGAGTACGACACAAGGAAAAAAAATAGCACATGAACGCGTGGCAGTAATGAAAGAGTTTTTGAACTCTTTTTATAAGGAATGGCACTTTTCCTTGAAGGATAAATAGTTATAAAAAACGTTTCTCAATGAAGAGAAACGTTTTTTTAGTGATTGAGTGGTTCGTCATCTGCCATGACACGCTCTTTTTCACGATATTTCGTCATTTTTTTGCTAAATAATTCACCGTTGCTTGGTGGCGTGTAAGTAATGGCGTTGGCACCGGCTGCAATTGTTTCGGCAATGCTCTCTTCAGTCGGTCCGCCTGTCGCGATAATTGGGATTTTAGGATAAATCTCACGAATGGCGCGTACGACTTTCGCTGTTTCTTTCCCAGCACTGATATTTAAAATTTTGGCTCCTGCTGCAATTTTTTCATCGATTTGAGAGTAGATTGAGGTGACGGTTGCTACAATAGGAATATCAACGGTATCAAAAATATCAGCGATTGTTTCAGGTTGAGTAGGAGAGTTGACTACGACGCCAATGGCACCTTGAGATTCGGCAAAACTACTCATTTGAACCGAGCGTTTTCCTTGAGTAGTACCGCCCCCAACGCCTGAAAAAACAGGTATATCCGCTGCTTCGGTAATGCTTTTGGTAATAGTTGGATGGGGAGTGAAGGGATATACGGCAATGACCGCATCAGCGTCAATATTTCGAATAATGGCGATATCAGTTGAGTAAACAATCGATTTAATTCGTTTGCCAAAAATACGTATTCCCGTACATTGTCTAATAACAGTTGGAACGTGGATTAAATCTTGGCGTAAATCGGTCATGATTTCAGGAACTTCTCGTTGAGTCATTGCTTTCACTACTTTCTATGTTATTTTATTTATTATAACCGATAAGCAATCGGAAAGAAAACGATAACAAGTATATTTTTTTCAGAAATTTTCAAGAATAACTAACGAGATGACTAGAAAAATGCTATACTACTAGGGAATAGAAGGAGAGACGGTTCATGAAATTATTTCGACAGTTTTTAATTATTATTAGTTTTACGTTTGCGGGAGTCGTTTTACAAACGCTATTTTCACTGCCTATCCCCGGGTCGGTTATTGGTATGGTAGGACTATTTGTGGCGCTCATGACGGGAAAAGTCCGGCTTGATAGTGTGGCAACAGTAGGCGATTTTTTACTAGAAAATTTAAGCTTGTTTTTCTTGCCGGCAGGTGTTAGCTTAATGTTGCATTTAGCTAAAATTAAAACAACGTGGCCGCAATTATTAGGGATTACAGTAGTGACTTTTGCCTTATCTTTTATCGTCGTAGGTCGTGTGGTTCAGTTTATAAAAGTTCGCTATGAAGAAAAACCAGTGAATATCACGGAGGAGGATAAGCAACATGTTATTGACATTGACGAGTAATCCATTATTCGGTTTGATTTTAACGATAGCGGTTTTTTTATTTTTCAAAGAAATCGAACGACGCTATCCGCATCCGTTGATTAGCCCACTACTACTATCAATCGTAGCGATTATGCTGATTCTTTGGCTAACAAAGATTCCGTATGAGCATTATTTTAAAGGTGGACAATTTATCGACATGATGATTAGTCCGGCTACCGTAGCACTGGCTATTCCGTTGTATCGGTCGATTCATTTGCTGAAAAAACACTTTAAGTCGATTTTAATTGGTATCACTATTGGTTCTGTATTTAATATTGGACTAACATTTTTATTCGCTGTGATGTTTAAGTTGGATAAGACGTTAATAGCGTCTTTAATCCCAGAATCTGTCACGACGGCGATAGCTTTAGATATTTCAAAACAAATTGGAGGTATTTCAGCTATTACAGTATTAGCCGTAATTGTGACGGGGAATTTAGGTCCGTTGTTAGGGCCAACATTAATGAAAATAGGGCGAATAGATGATGAAGTGGCACAGGGGCTCGCCTTAGGAACAACTGCTCACGCGATTGGAACAGGCAAAGCGATGGAAATGGGAGAAGTACAAGGAGCAATGTCTGGTTTAGCCATTGTGATTGCGGGTATTGTGACGGTTATCGTAGCGCCGTTGTTTATGCTTTTCTTAAATTAAGTGAAGATACTCAAAAAAATCGAAAAATGATAATCTGTTTAACATAAAAGACTTCCAGTTAATGGGAGTCTTTTATTTTTTATTAAGATGTGTTGTTTTATATTAAGACGTACTATATAATGAAAGTAATCAAATATAAGATGAGGTAATGTCATGGAACTTACAGAAAGACAAAAAAAAGTCATCCAAATTGTAAAAGAATGTGAACCGATAAGTGGAGACAACATTGCCAAACAATTAGGCTTGACGAAGCCGACACTCAGGAGTGATTTATCTCTTTTAACCATGACGGGCATTTTGGATGCACGTCCGCGTGTAGGATATATTTACTCTGGTCAGACGATTGAACCGTTGCTTTATGAAGAGTTATTCCATTTAAAAATCGGTGAAATTATGGTGCCACCTACTATTGTCAACCAAACAGCCCCTATTAGAGAAGCTGTCATGGAGTTGTTCTTAAATGATACGGGTAGCTTGTATATTGTCAACGATCAACGTGAGTTTGTGGGGCTAGTTTCGAGAAAAGATTTACTGAGAGCGACACTCAACAATCAAAACTTAGATGAAACACCTGTCGCTATGATTATGTCACGGATGCCAAATATCATTACGATTACTCCGGAAGAGCGGATTATTGATGCTGGCTATCTGATTATGCATCAACAAGTAGATTCATTGCCAGTTATGGAAAAAAATGGGAGTTTAAAAGTCATTGGGAAAATCTCTAAAAGTAAATTGTTGAACCATTTTGTCACAGCAGGTTATGAAATGGAAAAAAATAAAGAAAAGTAAAGAGGTATAGAATAATGAAAGAAGTTTCGATTTTTATCGTATCAGATTCAGTTGGAGAAACAGCGCAAAAAGTGATTTCAGCTGTTATGGCACAATTTCCAGATGTAGAAGAAACCAATATCAAGCGTTATCCGTTTATAACGACGGAAGAGGATTTAAAGGTCATCTTACGTGACGCTTTAAACGAGCGAGCGATTGTCGTTGCCACACTTGTCAATAAAGACTTGGTTCAATCGTTAGCAGACTTTTCAAGTAAAACAGGCTTAGACTATGTCGATTATATGACACCATTAACGAAACTTGTTCAAGGAAAGACGGGCTTAACGCCTCAAGAAAAACCGGGTGCATTACATAAACTTGACCAAGAATATTTTAACCGTGTAGCAGCTATCGAGTTTGCGATTAAATATGATGACGGCAAAGACCCACGTGGCTTTAAAGATTCTGATTTCGTCTTGTTAGGTATCTCGCGTACATCAAAAACGCCGTTGAGTATGTATCTTGCGAATAAGTCTTACAAAGTATCTAATTTACCGCTGATTCCTGAAGTACCACTACCAAAAGAGCTAGACCGAATTCCTTCAGAAAAAATCATCGGATTAATTGGTGAGCCTGAACGAATTTTAGAAATTCGTCAATCACGTTTGCAGTCATTAGGCTTGAATGGCGATTCGAAATATGCTGATTTAGACCGTATTCGTGAAGAAGTAGCATATTCTAAAGAGGTGTTTGAGGCATTAGGCGCTCATGTGATTCAAGTGGATGATAAGTCAATCGAAGAAGCAGCAGCCATTATTGAATGTGTGGCTAAAAAATAAGATATGTAAAAGGTTATTCTTATGGAATAGCCTTTTTTTGTATGTGCTAATAAGCGTCAAAAGATACTTTTTCATAAAAATAGCGTAAAATAAAAAGGTGAGAGAAGGTGGGGAAATGAGACGTTTTTTAGTGTTATATAATCCAGGTTCTGGGACAGATAGTGGCCGAGCTATTGCCGAGCGCTTTAAAGAGATTGTTAAGGGAGATAATGCGAGTCATCACGTCTACTTGCACTCGTTTGATGAGAAGACAGATAAGGAGCCATTACGTGAAAAAGCAGAGGCTAATCAAATTGATACGCTTGTGATTGTCGGTGGAGATGGAACGATTCGACATGTAGTACAGACATTTCGTGATTGCTTAGCTAATTATAAAATTGGCTTATTACCTGGTGGAACAGTCAATAATTTTATGCGTTCACTCGACTTGCCGCTTGATATAGGAGAAGCGTCACGCGTGATTCTTGGCGATGAGACGCAAGCAGTAGACTATGGTGTTGTCAATGGGGAAGTCTTAATTTCCACACTGACAATTGGCATATTAGCAGACACGGCAGCTGATATAACACAGAAAGAGAAGCAAAAGTATGGCCCGTTTTTATTTGTGAAACGTTTTATTGATTTACTTAGAAAAAGGAAACGTTATAATTTAAATGTGGTAACCGACGAAACAACATGGCATGGAAAGAGCCAGCTATTATCGATTAATATGACCCATTCAGTAGGAGGTTTTACTCGATACGACCGCTTAGCACGGCCAGATGACGGAATATTGCATATGACGATTATGCCTAAGTTAAACATATGGGAGCTCATCCGTTATTCTCCTAAAATTCTTCAAGGTCGTCTTTATGACTTGCCACAAATCGAGTATTTAACTGCGCGTAGTGTTCGTATTACTGCTCAAGAGATTAACGTCGGTACACGCATTGATGGGGACCCGAGTATGGATTTGCCAGTGGAAATGGAAGTCATACCTAGAGGTTTACAAATATTAATCAAAAAATAAAAAGCTAGTTTTGAGAATTCTCAAAACTAGCTTTTTTTATGGAGGCGAGGGGAGTCGAACCCCTGTCCAAACATATCGCCACTCAAACATCTACGCTCATAGACATATTACTAGAGATTCGCTTTGTTAACTGCCATATGACGGGCGTTTAACATCGCTAGTCTGATAATCTCTTCTTATTTTTACAGACGGAAAAAATAAGCGTATCCCACTAAGTTTGAGACCCTGGTCCGAGCACATGGGCGATGCCGGTAGGATCTTCACTAAGCTGTTTTTAGGCAGCTAAAGCGAAAGTATTGTTTTCGTTTTTTGCAGTTATATTTAACTGTGACGTTTTTATGTAGTCGTCACCTACAAAGCGCCATTCGAGCTCGAACTATGCCTGTCGAATCCAGAACGCCCCCTTATTAAGAGCTATTCTATTATAGCATTTTTAAAGAATAAAGGAAAGTATCACTCGTTATCGAATGATACTTTCTTAAAGGACTAGATTAAGTTAAAGTGTTTTAAAGCATGGACGATACCGTTATCAGTATTGGCTTTTGTCACGAAATCTGCTTGTTCTTTTAGAGATGGAATAGCATTTCCCATCGCAATTTTATAATCACAAGCGGCTAGTAAATCCATATCGTTTGGTCCATCGCCAAAGCCGTAAGTTGGAATATCTGTTAAGCCGATGTGTTCGACAAATTTAGCAACACCGCGTCCTTTTGATCCGCCCTTACTGATGACATCTATAGTGTATGGACCGTTGCGGAAGAAAGTAAGTTCTGGAAAATGTTTATGATAGAACGCATCTTGGTCTTTACCAATAATTAACATCATGTTAATAGGTTCTTCCAAATGACGCTGAGCATTTTCTTCTGGCATACCTTGATGGATGTATTCATAAGCCACTTTGACGGCAGGTGTTTGTTCAGAAATGGTAATACCTTTTTCGTTATACAAACCAAGCTGATGTCCTTTTTCAGCTGTTTTTTGTAACATTTTATCGACAACATCGGAGCTAATTAAATCACTGTAAATTTCTTCTCCTTCGAACAAAACATATTGCCCGTTCATTGTAATGCTTGATTCGATGACTGTATCATCGAGTACATGTTGGATTTCCGTATTTGTACGGCCTGTTGCAATAACAGGGATAATGCCATTATTTTTTAACGCAACTAAAGCAGAAGCAACCTGCTCATCGACTTCAGATTGATGATTTAATAATGTCCCATCTAAATCAAAAAAAGCAAACCCTTTTATATTTTTCATCGTTTATGACTCCTTTTCAGAAAACTCTTCTTCATCATAGCAAAGTTTAAGTCAAAACTCTAGTTTACTTTCTAATAAAGGATGGACTAAGCTGTTGTTAGAGTGAAAAGGTGATTTGTAGTATAATGAAAGAGAATGAATCTGCTAAAGAGGTGAAAAAATGAAAATACTAATGATTGAAGATAATGAATCTGTTTCAGAAATGATGCAAATGTTTTTTTTAAATGAAAAATGGGAAGCGACGTTTAAATATGACGGGAAAGAAGGACTCGATACGTTCCTTGCAAATCCAGATGAATGGGATATGGTGACGCTTGATTTAAATTTACCGACTATGGATGGGGTAACGGTTTGTCGAGAGATTCGAAAAGTGTCGCAAACCGTACCAATTATCATGTTAACCGCGCGTGATTCAGAAAGTGACCAAGTGATAGGGTTAGAACTTGGTGCGGATGATTACGTGACTAAGCCGTTTAGCCCGATTACTTTAATTGCTAGAATGAAAGCTCTACATCGTCGTTCAGAGTTGATTGAGAATAAGGCTGGCGCAAGCGAGCAAGAGGACGAAGGCTTTGATGTTCAAACAGAACACTTTAAAATGAATACTAAGACACGTGAAGCGTATTTAGATGACGAACTAATCGAAGGGTTGACACCGAAGGAATTTGATTTACTTTACACACTGGCGAAAAAACCACGCCAAGTCTTTTCACGTGAAAAATTATTAGAACTTGTTTGGGATTATCAATATTTTGGAGATGAACGGACAGTGGACGCTCACATTAAAAAATTACGTCAAAAAATGGAACGTGTCGGTCCGCAAGTCATTCAAACCGTTTGGGGAGTTGGTTATAAGTTTGACGACTCTGGAGTACTAGACAAATGAAATACCTCTATCAACAAATGTTAGCCTTTTGGGCGATTATCATTTTGATTATGGTCGTCGTCGGTTTGTCATTTACTTCATTTACGAAAAAAACGATTCTCGACAGTATGTATGAGCAAATGTTTGGGTACGCTGATAGCGTGTTAGAAAACAGTCAAGATGATCCGACGACGATTTTAGCGAATGTTAAAAATACCGAAGTAGTTTTACACAATCAAGGCGTCCGGTTATTTTATATTTCAGATGACCAAACGATTATCTACCCTGATTGGCTAGAAGGTACGATTGGTAATAGTTTTATGACAGACGAGCAGTGGCAACGTTTAAAACAAGGCGAGCGTGTAAAGGCAGATATGGAAGTCCCTTACAATCGCTCTAAGACGAGAAATATGGCCATCGTGCTGCAACCTTTTTTCTTATGGGAAGATAAACCGACATTTATAGGTGCGCTGGCCGTCATGCAGCCGGTCAGCAATTTAGAAGCTAACATGGATTTATTAACCGAAAACTTGTTTAAAGGGTTTTTAATTTCCAGTGTGATTGCGCTTGGTTTTAGCTATGTGTTAGCACAGTTCCAAGTAAATCGAATTAATCGAATGAAAAAAGCCACAAAACAGATTTCAGAAGGAAACTTTGATGTTTATCTGGAAGTAAAAGGACAGGATGAACTGGATGAGCTAGCTGAGGACTTTAATCAGATGGCCACAACATTAAAAGCGTCACATCAAGAAATAGAGCGTCAAGAGGAACGACGTCGTCAGTTTATGGCCGATGCGGCTCATGAGATGAGAACGCCACTTACTACGATTAACGGCTTATTGGAAGGGATGGCCTATCAAGCTATTCCAAAAGATCAAGAAGCGAAGTCGATTGAACTCATGAGAAAAGAGACGAAACGGTTGATTCGTTTAGTAAATGAGAATTTGGACTATGAAAAAATACGAACGAATCAAATTAGCATGGTCATTCAGAAGATGAACGCGACGGAAATTGTTCGAAATGTGTTAACACAATTAGAAAATAAAGCGTCAGAAAATGGAAATAAGTTGCAACTTACATCGCCTGAGTCGGTAGAGGTGTATGCTGATTATGATCGCTTTGTCCAAATTATGGTGAATTTATTACAAAATGCCATTCAATTTACGACAGACGGTGTGATTAGTGTAGTGCTATCAGAGGACGATGAACAGACGAAAATTACCATATCAGATACGGGTATTGGCATGTCGGAAGAAGAGTTGGCAAATATTTGGGAACGATACTATAAAGTTGACCCTTCTCGCAAAAACACTAAGTATGGCGAGTCTGGTTTAGGACTTTCAATCGTCCAACAATTAATGAAATTACATCATGGAACGATTGACGTGACGAGTACGCAAGGTGAAGGAACGTGCTTTACGCTTTTATTTCCAAAACAATTAAAAGAAGAGAAAGAAACTGAATAAAGAGGAGTGGACAAAAGTGGAAGGATATACTTATCCCCTTGATTTAGATTGGTCGCAAGCCGAAATGGTCGCCGTTGTAAATATGTGGGAAGCGGTCGAAAAAGCTTATGAAGAAGGGATCGAACGTGAGCAGTTACTAACACGTTATCAAAAGTTTAAAGAAGTGGTCAAAAGTATTGGAGAAGAACGCACGCTAGGGAGAGAATTTGAAGAAGTGTCGGGTTACTCACTATATCGTGTCATGCAAGAAGTGAAAAAAACGACCGCTCCTGTGATTAAGATGAAAGGAAGAAAAGTATGACCAAACAAGTGATAGCCGATGTGAAACAATGGATAGCTGAAGCGGAACAGCTGATTATCGAGCGTTTGCAAACGCCGTTACATGTTGAAGAGAAGACGAGTCAAGCAGACGTCGTAACGAATGTCGACAAAGAAGTAGAAGCTTTTTTTGTTAAGAAAATTACTACGCATTACCCTCAAGATGGTATCTTAGGAGAAGAAGGTATGGCTGAGCCTGTGACATCAATGGATGGGCGCGTGTGGATTATCGATCCGATAGATGGGACGTTAAATTTTGCTAAGCAACAAGACCATTATTGTATGATGCTTGCACTTTATGATAATCAACAACCAGTTGTTGGGTTTATCTATGACGTGCCGAGAAGAGAGTTGCTATGGGGTGGACCTAGCATGGGTGTATATTTTAATGACAAAGCTATCACAGAGGTTAATCCAGATACATTGGCTAATGGGATTATTAGTGTGAATACGCATATGTTTGTTGACAATCGCTACCGTGTTCGTGAAATAGCAATGGATGCATTGGCGGTGCGCATGACGGGGTGTGCTGGAATTGGTTTTAAAGAAGTAATTCTAGGTAAACAAAATGCTTATATTTCGATGCTTGCTCCTTGGGATTATGCGCCAGGTATGGCCATCGCAGCAGGTCTAGGTATTAAAACAACGCCATTGAATGGAGAACCTTTTACATTTAAAGAGCGTGTCCCTGTTCTCGTCGCAGCTGAGAATACCCATCAGGAAATAGAAAAATATCTCTAGTTGAAAATAAAAATGAAACTTTCAGTTGTGCAAGTCCCGTTTTATTTGTTATAATGACATGTTGATTAAAATGAGTCACTGTGTCATCAAGGAAGGTAAGGATAAAAAAGTGAAATTAAGAGAAGATATTAGAAACGTTGCCATTATCGCCCACGTCGATCACGGCAAAACAACGTTAGTAAACGAGTTATTAACCCAATCAGATACTTTAGATGAGCGTACTGAAATTGAAGACCGTGCGATGGATTCAAACGATATCGAGCGTGAACGTGGTATTACGATTTTAGCTAAGAATACCGCTATTCGTTATAAAGATACACGTATAAATATTATGGATACACCAGGGCATGCGGACTTTGGTGGCGAAGTAGAGCGTATCATGAAAATGGTAGATGGGGTTGTTTTAGTCGTCGATGCGTATGAAGGAACAATGCCACAAACGCGTTTTGTTTTGAAAAAAGCACTAGAGCAACGTTTAACACCGATAGTAGTGGTTAATAAAATTGATAAACCTGCGGCTCGTCCAGCAGAAGTTATCGATGAAGTATTAGAGTTATTTATTGAATTAGGAGCCGACGATGATCAGTTGGAATTCCCAGTGATTTATGCGTCTGCTGTAAACGGGACATCCAGTTTATCAGATGATCCTGCTGACCAAGAAAAAACAATGGCGCCGATTTATGATCAAATTATTGAACATATTCCAGCACCAGTAGATAATAGCGATGAACCATTACAATTCCAAGTGTCACTATTAGACTATAGTGATTATGTTGGACGTATTGGGATTGGTCGTGTTTTCCGTGGAACTATCAAAGTAGGAGACCAAGTGTCTTTACTGAAATTAGATGGAACAGCGAAAAACTTCCGTGTCACAAAATTATTTGGTTTCTTAGGTTTAGACCGTGTGGAGATTAAAGAAGCACGCGCGGGTGATTTGATTGCTGTTTCGGGTATGGAAGATATTTTCGTCGGTGAGACAGTGACCCCTGTTGACCATCAAGAAGGTTTGCCAACACTCTTTATTGATGAACCAACATTGCAAATGACATTTTTAGTGAATAACTCACCATTTGCTGGTCGTGAAGGTAAGCACGTTACCTCTCGTAAAATTGAAGAGCGTTTAATGAGCCAACTTCAAACAGATGTTTCTTTACGTGTTGATCCAACTGAATCGCCAGATGCTTGGATTGTTTCAGGTCGTGGGGAATTACATTTATCTATTTTGATTGAAAACATGCGTCGTGAAGGCTATGAATTGCAAGTTTCACGTCCAAAAGTTATTGAGAAAATCGTAGACGGTGTTAAATGTGAACCGTTTGAACGCGTACAAATTGATACTCCTGAAGAATATATGGGTGGTATCATCGAATCTATGGGTAACCGTAAAGGTGAAATGCTTGATATGATTAATTCTGGAAATGGTCAGGTTCGTTTAATTTTCTTAACGCCTGCTCGTGGATTAATTGGTTACTCTACTGAGTTTATGTCATTAACTCGCGGCTATGGTATTATGAACCACGTGTTCGATCAATACTTACCTAAAATTCAAGCAAGTTTAGGTGGACGTCGTAATGGTGCTTTAGTTTCAATGGATACAGGTAAAGCGACAACGTATAGTATTATGAGTGTGGAAGAACGCGGGACAGTTTTCGTTGAGCCAGGGACAGAAGTCTATGGTGGGATGATTGTTGGTGAAAATAGTCGTGAAAATGACTTAACTGTCAATATTACCCGTGCCAAACAAATGACCAACGTGCGTTCTGCTAACAAAGACCAAACTAGTGTTATTAAACGTCCTAAGATTTTAAGCTTAGAAGAATCATTACAATTTTTAAACGATGATGAATATTGTGAAGTAACACCAGAAAGTGTTCGCCTTCGTAAGCAAATGCTTGATAAAGGTGAGCGTGAACGTGCTGCTAAAAAGAAAAAATGGGCAGAGCAAGAATAATTGGCTCTATAATTTAAAGGACTGATGAATCGAAAAAATGATTCGTCAGCCCTTTTTTAATTTTCTTAATTTTAGGTATTAAAAAGCATACCGTTCTCCTATATGATTAATTTACCACAAAAAAACAAACGGGAGGCGATATGCTCATGTCTAATGATATCAAAAAATTACTACGAATCATAGAGCCAAATTTAATCACATCTGACATTTCTTACGAAATGGTAAAAGGACAACAAACATGTGTGGTGAACGCTACTTTTTCACCCCCTCTAACACCTTGTCATCATTGTGGTTCAACGGTGTATAACGAAAGTGGGAAGCAAGTAGTCGTAAGAAATGATAAGAAAAAAGCGGTCGTGCGTTTTGATCAATTTAATCATTTGCCTTTAATTATGAACGTCGCAAAACAACGCTATACCTGTAAAAATTGTGCTCATCATTGGACCGCTACCCCTTATTTTGTCGAGAAAGGACACTCTATTTCAAGAC
>NZ_NGJW01000016.1 GCF_003987555.1 Vagococcus lutrae
TCATATATCCCTATTCAAACGGTAAGATTGAAGCTAAAAACACACATATTAAAACCTTAAAACGGGTATCCTATGGATTTAAATCATTTGAGAACATGAAATTAAGAATATTCATGATGAATCGCCTCATTGAAGTAAAATAAAAAAGATGAATGGAACGAGTTCCACTCATCTTTCGACTTCATTTTGACTCATCAGTCCTATTTGACAAAGAGCCTTTTAATCTTGATTTAACTGTTTCAAACGGTAAATTTTAGAAGGTCGACCAATTCCAATAGGTCTTTCCCCGATTTCTTCTAAGTACGGAAGTAAGGCTTTTTTAAAGTTTGAGTGATCGATATCACGGTAAGGAATACCTAAAAATTTAGCAAACACTTTTCGTGCCTCTGTAATCGAAAAGTCTGCTCCTAAGACATGTAAGACTTTAGGTTCATGATACATTTTATTTTTAACTCGGTTAAAGGCTTTGATGATAATTTGTTCATGGTCAAAGGCCAAAGTAGAAGGGCCGACCGAAGAGTTTGTTTTTAAGTTTAAAATGATGCTGTCGTGTTCTGGATGAGTGAGATGTAAGAGGTCACCCTCTCTTTCAATATGGAACCACTTAGCTTCTTTCGCATCATCGCCAGCTGTTAGTGGCTCTTCACCGATAAACGCAAGATAACTCACTGTAATCACCCAGCCACGCGGATCTCGATGAGGTGTGCTAAATGTGTGAAGTTGTTCGATATTTTGCTTACTAATGGTCACGTTAGTTTCTTCTTTAGTTTCTCTGATACAACTATCTGCCGTTGATTCATGAGGATTAACAAAACCACCAGGTAAGGCCCATGCAAAACGAAAAGGGTGCGTATTACGTTGAATAAGCAATAGTTTAAGTGCGTCTTCTTGACGATTATAACTCATCAAAACATTATCAACCGTGACAGACGGTTTCTCATATTTAGGTTGTGCCTGTTTGGCATACCAACTTAAAAAGTCTTTCTCAGTTGCTTGTGTTTCGTAATAGTGTTTTTCCTGCTCTTTTGATTCAAACTTTTGCACGTGATGACATCCTTTCAACTGATGATACCATTTCATTGTATCAGAATTCATTTAAAAGTAAATTATTTACCGCTAAGATAGACATAAAAAAAGAATGAGCGAGAAATGCTCATTCTTTTACGTTATCGTTATTTTTCACGAATTACTTCAATTTTGTAGCCATCTGGATCCATAATGAAATAATAAGAAGGTGGAACACCTGGCAAAGCTTTTAAATCAGTGACATCAAAGCCTGCTTCTTTTTGTTTAGCATGTAAGCTTTCTAAATCATCAGAGGATATGGCAATATGACCGTAACCGTTACCTAAGTCGTAAGCTTCATGATCGTAGTTATAAGTTAATTCTAACTCATAATCATCGCCAGGTAAGGTTAAATATACTAAAGTAAATTTATTTTCTGGGAAATCTCTTCTTCTTGATTCTTCAAAACCAAAAGCTTTTTGATAAAAATCAAGCGATGCTTCTAAATCTTTTACGCGTACACATGTATGTGCCATTTTCATTTTGCGTATCATCCTTTCTTTTTTAACTCTCCATTAAGTGTAACAAAAACACCATTCAATGTGAATTATCTTGCTTAAGCCCATGTTTTTAAGGCATAGGCGACGCCAGCTTCTTCGTTTGTAAGAGAAATTTTATCTGCATACTGTTTCGTTTTGTCTGTTGCATTTCCCATAGCAACTCCGATACCGGCATATTGTAACATGGAAATATCATTTTCATTGTCACCTATCGCCATAGTTTCTTCCTGTTTAATGCCTAAACGTTGAGCTAAGTCGTGAAGGGCATTGCCTTTACTTGCTTCTTTGTTCAAGACTTCTAAAAAGTATGGCATACTTTTGACAAAGGTATACTTGTCATAGAGTGATGCCGGTATTTTTTTCTCAGCAGCGTCTAAAACGTCTGGTTCATCAATCAACATCATTTTGCTAATCATCATGTCAGGGTCCATTTCTTCCACCGTGCGGTAACGAATAGGCATATTTGTTAAATAGGATTCCAAAACAGTGTAAGGACTGATATTACGGTTTGCTGTATAGATGGCTTCCATATCTTCAACATGTAAGTGACTGCCGATTTGGCGACTAAGTGCTTCTATTTCAATATATTCGTCATGCGTTAAAACGTGTTTAACAAGGACTTCATGAGAACCAGCAGTTAAGACGAGTGAGCCATTGTAGCTAATAATATAATCGGTATCACTCGTTAAGCCTAACTCTTTAACATAGTCAAGCATACCGATAAGAGGTCTGCCAGATGCTAAAACAATTTGAACGCCTTCGGCTCTTTTTTGCTGAATAGTCTCTTTTACTTCTGGTAAAATTTCGTGATTATTGTTTAATAGTGTTCCATCAATATCAATGGTGACAAGTTTTATAGTCAAATTATGGTCTCTCCTTTAATTCTGGAGCGCGTACGCGTCCATTGTGTATATAAGATTGAAATGTTTCGAAGTCAGTTGCAAATAAGCTCTCTTTGGGGTCGGCGAGCATTTCTTTAGGGAAATAAAAACGTTCATCTCCATAGGTTTGTCCGGATAAAGCGGCGACTAAAGCACTGAGTTGTGAAAGCTCAATTAATGTGCCGTCTTTTTCCATCATTTCGATTTGCGTCCGTGGGTATTTTTGATCGGGACGATAAAAGTCATAAGGCAAATCAAAACTTGTATTAATCGCCGTATAGGCCGCAGCATTATAGCCGACTTTTTCGATTAGAGCGGTCATTTCCTTTATTAAGTCAGTGTCGTTTTCTAATGAAAAAGTCACGGACTTTAAAGGATGCCGATTTAAAAAGCGATTGGATAAATCACTTAGTAACGAATTTGATGACTGACGCCACAAAACAAAACAACTATTGAGTACATTATCATCTAAATTGAGATAATCTTCAAGTGTATACTCATTTTTGAAAAAAGGGACGAGTAAACGCGAATGTTCTTCAAAAGGTTTGGGATTTTTTTGATAACATATTGCGCCTTGTTTTAATAAGTGATCGAGAATGACTTCCATACCCCGAGAAACAGGATGAAAGTAAATCTGCATATACATTTGATAACGGCTGACGACATAGTCCTCGACAGCGTGCATTCCATTGGTTGTAAAGGTAATGCCATCACGATGAGGACGTATCACACGTAAGATACGTGTTAAATCAAACGTCCCATATTCCGTGCCTGTAAAATATGCATCTCGTAACAAATAATCCATCCGGTCGGCGTCAATCTGACTGGATATAAGTTGGACGACTTGTGGATTAGGATAGTCTTTACGAATAACACTGGCCACTTTCTCAGGGAATCCTTCTGCCACTTGATTTAACACTTGGAAAACTTCTGTTTCCGGTGAAGTAATGATAGCAATTGTAATTTCTTCATGGTTTGTTTGAAAAATCGTTTCAAAAGTATGAGAGTACGGGCCGTGTCCAATATCATGAAGAAGGGCCGCACATAAGGCGACTAGTCGTTCGTTGTCATCCCATCCATGAACGGGATCGACTGCTATTGAGTAATTTCGTTCAAATATGTCACAAATTCGGCGAGTGATTTCATAGACACCTAACGAATGTGAAAAGCGTGTGTGCTCACCTCCGTGAAAGGTAAAAGAAGTGGTTCCTAGTTGTTTAATTCTTCTTAAACGTTGAAACTCGCGTGTATTGATTAAGTCTAAAATGACCGCATGCTGAACGTGTATATAGTTATGAACAGGGTCGCGAAAAACTTTCTCAATAGGTAGGTACTCGTTATGATTATTTTGCGTCAAATTGCTCACCTATTTCTGTAAAAATACTTTCATTTCGTTTTGCCATTTTTTTAAGATGAGGAGCTAAAGTCGTCTGGAACTCTTCTGACGCTAGTTTCTCTGCACTCAACGTCTCTAAAGAGGCATTAAGCGTTTTAGTAAACACGTCTTTTATACGTCGTTTAACTTCTGCCACACTTAACTCGTCGCCCAACAGGTCGGATAAGTTCGACATCGCTGTCGGCTCGACTAAAGGATAGACGTGCTTGGACCGTTCGGCGTCTCCTTTAGCATAAAAATCATGCATAAGCTGACTTCGATGGTATTGATTTCCGTTAACGCTCAGGTAAATCATCACACTAATCCCATTTTTAATTCGACGCTGTGCAATACCTGCAAACTTTTGATCATTGATACTTAAATCAAAGTCGCCCGGACAGTAAGAATTCACAATCTCTTTAGCTTCTATCGTGACCTTATAATCATGAAAGGCTTCTTGTATAATAGCAGTCATGATTTCATATGCGGGATTAATCTCGAGATTGTGGTCTTTTGGTTGCGGAATAATCAAAGAAAAATTAAGCACACCAGCATCGGCGACAATGCCCAGTCCGCCTGAGCTACGGAACATGACGTGATAGTTTTCTTCTTGTAAAAAGTTTAAGGCATGAGCTAATTCTGGTAAGCGTGAATCTTTCATTCCTAAAATCACCGTATTGGGTAGTTGCCAAAAATGAAGATAAGGTCGTTGATGTTCCCCAACGTTTAACGTAAAAGCATCGGATAAAGCAAATGGTACGAAACGTTGCTCATTTGGCAGGACACCTTGATCGTAATAGTAGTAGTTTTGATAGAGGTCAAGTGGTTGTAATTTCATTATGTCTGTCCATCCTTTAATTAGTATATGTGTTTATTATAACTGAAATAGCTAATAAAAGAGATATATTTGTATCAAACATTCCCTTTCACTAAAACAGACAAATGAGTGATAGTTTGGTAAAATAAAGAAGAGAACATAAAAAGTAGGTGAAACGATGTCACAATCACGCAAAACGACGCCAATCATGCTGACGCTACGTACAGAAATTTATCAGCATGATGAATTGGAAGAATTTTTTTATGAAGTGGAAGGCCAATTAGTCGAAATTGGTGGCACCTTATATTTACGCTATCAAGAGCCTGAAGATAAAAATCAAGCAGCTACGAACGTTACTATTAAATTGAACCCTTACGGAAGTGTTCAACTTATTCGTGACGGAGAGAATCGTATGCGTTTAAGATTTAGCTACCAAGACAAAAATGATACAGATTATTTAACCCCTTACGGTATGTTAACGATTAGTACCATGACACATAACTTACGAGTGACGTTGAAAGACAGACCGCTTTCGGGGACGGTAGCGATTGACTACGATTTGATGGCTGGGGAAGAAAAACTAGGTGTTTATCATTTGCGCTTGAAATTCACAGCATAAAGCAAAAAGAGATTGCATTTTTAGTAGTAAATACGGTATGATAAAGAGTAGACTGCGAAAGGACGTGTACTGTTTGGAAATGAAAATTTTTGAAGGTGTTAACAAACATGAATTATCAATGATTGAAGTCGCACATGCTATTTTAGAAGAGCGCGGCGACATCATGGAATTTTCTGACTTAGTCAACCAAATCCAAAACTATTTAGAAAAAGCCGATAGTGAGATTCGAGAAAATTTATCTCAGTTTTATACAGATTTAAATATCGATGGAAGTTTTATATCGTTGGGTGAAAATCGTTGGGGATTACGTTCATGGTATCCAGTTGATTCGATAGACGAAGAAGTATCTACCTTTGCGGATGAAGATGATGAAGATCGTCCAAAACGACGCAAACGTAAAAAAGTAAATGCTTTTCTTGATATGGATGATGAAGATGCAATTGATTACAATGACGATGATCCTGAAGATAGTGATATTGACGAAGAAGATGACGATTATATCGTAGATGACGAAGAAGTCGACGAAGACGAAGAAATCGCTGCTTATGGAAAAGACTTATCAGAAATCGGTGCAGATGATATGACCGATGACGACGAAGATATTCCAGACGAAGTTGAAAATGAACTAACGATTATTGATGAAGATGATATCGATGCTGACTTAGACTTTGAAGACGACGAAGAGGAAGAATAAAAAGAACGCGAAAGAATTTTCTTTCGCGTTCTTTTTTTATTTTAATGGAAAAGTCGACGAAACCAGTTACTTTTTTGAGGTGGTTCGTCAGGCGATGTGTTAGATTCCTCGATAGGTTCTTCAATATCTTCCATCATATCTGAACTAAAGTCGGGTAAAAACTGACTATCAATTTCCCCTTTCTCTAAGGCAACCCAGAAATCAATCATAGGCATGTTGAAATATTCTAAATCGTTAAGGTGAAAACTTTTAGGAATGACAACGACTTGCTGGTTATTGGCTGCAAGATAATCACCATCGATGGTTCGTGACACGACATGATAGTGATGCGTATCTAAAAATGCTTGAGAAATGGTTGTATCAGAAGCTAGATACGTCATTTCTTCTTGGAATTGAGGGATAAAGCGTTGACGATCGAGTAAAAAGTAATCTAAGTATTGAAACAATTTGCGTTCTTCAATATATGAAAGAAATGTTTGGATGTCTTTGTCAGGGAGTCGGTATTGAACGGTGTTAAACAGTGTACTCATTTTTTTGCCTCCTTTGGTTTATTTGGAATGGTGACATTAAAATTTATCGTTCCTGTAGGTAGCGTGCTCTGTCCTTCCATATGTATTTCCACCGGCATTAACTCTTTTTCATCGTAGATCGGAATGACGCGATAGCGAATATGATCTCCATTATCCGCTGCACTGCGAATAGCGTTTTCGTATTTTGTCATATAAGGACTATTCACTGGGAACTGGTATAATGTAACGAGATTTTTCGGATCATCACCCGTACCACCGAGTTGATTGCCAATTAAATGGCCGCGAGCGTGATTATGTGGCTCTAAACCAGAGATAAAGCCGGGTGGACGTATTGACTGATTAGCTTTAGTACCAGTACCTATCATGTCGGGTGTAATAAGCGCTTCAGCCCCTGTCGCGCGTTCAAGATGGTCGAGTGGGAAGAGTTTAATCCACCCCGTTTGACTATCTTTTAGCTCTTCTTTTGTAAACGTAGCTGCTCCATGTTCGACTGGCTCGAATTCATTATATGTTTTGCGGTCAGTCGAGACCGTTCCAATTTGACTTTCTGGAAACCACTCATATAAAAAGTCAGGTACTTGAAAGCCTAAAGCAGCTAAAATAAGAATAACAATGGTGATAAATGAAACGAGTGTAGGGTTTAAACGATTGCGAATCGCTTTTTTATTTTTCTTTGACATGGTTATAATAATCCTTTCAAAACGTACTTAACGCTAGTATACCGTATTCAAATCAAAGTTGAAACCTGATTTTTTATAACGTAAATGTTAGAAATCGAGAATAAAGACAGGTATAATAAACAAGAAGAGCAATCAGAGGAGGAATAGTATGAGCTATGTGGCATTGCGAGATGTGTATAAGCGGTATCAAATGGGCGAGTCAGTGATAGTTGCTAACGATGCAATATCTTTTGAAATAGAAGAAGGCGAATTTGTTGTCATACTGGGGCCAAGTGGCGCCGGAAAATCGACAGTATTAAATATTTTAGGTGGAATGGACACGGCTGATGAAGGCCAAGTTTTGGTTGATGGCGTTGATTTAGTCGGGTTAAACGAGAAAGAACTGACAACATTTAGACGCTATGATATAGGATTTGTTTTTCAATTTTATAATTTAGTGCCTAATTTGACAGCAAAGGAAAATGTGGAATTAGCTTCGCAAATAGTACCTCATGCACTAGATATTGACGAGGTACTTGCGCAAGTGGGGTTGACTCATCGTCAAGATAATTTTCCTGCACAACTATCAGGTGGAGAACAGCAGCGCGTAGCGATTGCGCGAGCGTTAGCGAAAAATCCTAAATTATTATTATGCGATGAACCAACCGGTGCTCTTGACTATGAAACGGGAAAACAAATACTGGGGTTACTTCAAACGAGTTGTCGAGAAATGGGCACGACTGTTGTAGTTATTACACATAACTCCGCGATAGCACCAATGGCCGACCGTGTCATACGTATTAATGATGCGCGCGTTCGTAGTGTTGAATTAAATGAAAAGCCTGTCCCAGTAGAGTCAATAGAATGGTAGGGGACGTGTGATGAAAAAAACAGCATTGTGGAAAACAACATGGCGTGAAATACGTCAATCAAAAGCACGTTTCTTATCAATATTAGGGATTATCTTATTAGGGGTCTCACTGTATGCGGGGGTAAAAGCAACCGGTCCTAATATGCTAAAAACGGCTGATAGTTATGTGAAACGACAACATTTGATGGATAACCAATTAATCAGTACGGCTGGTTTTTCTAAAGAGGACGTTGATTTTGTTAAGAAAGCCGAATTTATAGAAACAGCAGAACCAGGTTACTCATTAGATTATAATCTTGAAAAAGATAATCGGACGATACGACTGTACTCTTGGCATGAAAAAATAAAGCTTAATCGTCCTGTGCTAGTGGAAGGGAAAATGCCGAAAAGTTCTGGAGAGACGGCAGTCGATTATCGGGCAAGTTATTTACAAGATATCAAAATCGGGGATACTATTACTTTATCCGATAGTGACGTAGAGGGACTCAAACAAAATGAATTTCGCGTAGTCGGCTTTGTTAATTCACCTCTTTATATAGAAAATATGAGTCGTGGGACAACTCAAGTCGGTAAAGGGTCTTTAGACTTTTTTATGCTTATTAATGAAAAAGATTTTGATTTGCCTGTTTATACCGAGATTGCGATTAGCTATCAAGGTCTAAATGACAAAGTAACATATAGCCAAGAATACGAACGGACATTTAAGGCGTCACAAAAAAAATTAAAAAAATACTTAGCAAAGCGCCCGCAACAAACGTTAGATGAATGGAAAACAGAATATGAAAAACCATTAAAAGAAGCAGAGTCAGAGCTTAGAAATAGTAAATCCGATCTAGATGACGCTCAACGAATCATTGAAGAAAATGAGAGGAAGCTTGAAGATGGACGCGTGCAGTTAGCGGACGGACGTGCGGCTTTGTCGCAACAGTTAGCAGAAGCACGCCAACAATTAGATGCCAAAGTAAAAGAACTAGAACAAAAGAAACAAGAATTTGAAAAACAAAAGCAGACGGTAGAAGTGCAATCAGCTCAATTAGAACAAGGACGTCAGCAATTAATAGCTGGTGAGCAGCAACTTCATCAACAAGTGACACAGTTGAAAAACGTTTTTGAACAACAACTTGCTCAGTTAGAAACAGCTCCGGAGCTTCCAAATCTAGAGCCAAAAACAACGGAAGATGAAATAGCAAGTTCTGAAGAAATTGAAGAAAGTCAGCCGGAAACGGAACCAAGCCAACCACCATTGCCGACACCGGAATCTCCAGAGTATTTATTGTTAAAACAAGTTGTTTTATTTCTGGGCAGATTAGAGCAAGCGGACTATGTTTTACCTTTGTCTAATGAGTTACGACAAGAATTTCAGCAACTAAAAGATGGTATACCTGAATTAGCTAGTTTAGAGTCGGGAATTGATGAATTTCGCAATCAATATGAAGCTTTTTCAAATGGTATGGCACAATTAACAAGTGCTAAAGGAGCTATTATGGCGGGAGCCGATCAGCTTTACCAAGCAGACGAACAACTTTCTCAAGGCTATCAACAACTAGAGCAGAAAAAACAAGCCGCTACCGAGGAACTTGATATCAAGGAAAAGGAGTGGCAAGAGGCTAATGCTCAGTTAGCAGAAGCACGCAACAAGTTAGCTGAAGGACAACAAGAGTGGGAAAAAGGACAGGTAGAATTAACAAAACAAAAAGAAAAACTATCTGAGCTAAAAAAACCAGCGTACCTTTATTTGACGCGTGATGATTATCCAGGTTTTTCAGAGTTTAAAGAAAATGCTGACCGCATTTCTTCTATCGCAACGGTTTTCCCCGTTTTCTTTTTCTTAATCGCAGCGCTCGTCTCGCTAACAACGATGACGCGTATGGTTGATGATAAACGTGGAGAAATCGGAACGATGAAAGCCTTAGGCTACAAAAATCATGAAATTGCTTTGAAATTTATGTTATATGCCGCCTTAGCGGCAACGATAGGGCCAACCTTAGGACTTTTAATAGGGTTTAACTTGTTTCCAAATGTGATTTTTGATGCGTACGGGGCACTTTATAATTTACCGAAAATTACGATTGTATATTATTCACGTTACATTATTCAGTCGTTTGTCGTGGCAATTGCCGGTACGCTTCTTGCGACATACGTTGTCTTGCGTGTTGACTTGTTAAGTCAGCCAGCTATTTTAATGCGACCGAAAGCACCAAAAGCAGGTAAGCGTATTTTACTCGAGCGTATTCCATTTATTTGGCGTCGTTTAAGCTTTAACCAAAAAGTGACCGCCCGAAATCTTTTTCGTTATAAACAGCGGATGTTTATGACTGTTTTTGGTGTAGCGGGTGGCATGGCGCTTATGGTAACAGGCTTTGGGTTGCGTGACTCCATTACGGATGTTGTCGCGATTCAGTTTGACAAACTTTGGGATTATCAGAGTATAGTAGTACGCGACAGTGAGGAAAAAGTGACCGATTTATTAAAAGAAAGCACGCATTATCGTGATGATTTAGCTATTTCACAAGAAATGATGACAGTGAAAAAGAAAGGCTTAACCAATCAAGAAGTTTACGTTACAGTGCCAGAAGAGATGGATAAGCTACCGAATTTTGTATTGTTTAATCAACGAAAATCAGGAGACGTTTTCAAATTGGGTGATGAAGGGGCATTCGTAAGTGAAAAGTTAGCGAAACTATGGCAACTATCGCCGGGAGATACGTTAAAACTATATGACAGTAAAAATCGAAGTCATGAAGTGAAAATCGCTCGAGTTATTGAGAATTACGCCATGCACTATCTATACTTATCTCCTAAGTACTATGAAGAAGTATTCGGAAAAGCGCCAACTTATAATGTTGATTTAGTTCAGACAGACGCGATGACGGAAAAAGAAGAGGCACAAGTCGCAGAAAAGTGGATGAAATCTGATAATATCTTAAATGTGACTTTTTTAAGTGAAACGAGTGATGCGATGACGGATACGATTGATAGTCTGACTGTTGTTGTATGGGTTTTAATTATTTGTGCGGGTACTCTAGCCCTAATCGTTTTATATAATTTGACGAATATTAACGTTGAAGAGCGTATTCGTGAGCTATCGACAATTAAAGTTCTTGGTTTTTATCATCGCGAGGTGACGATGTATGTTTATCGCGAAAATAATATTTTGACAGTTTTGGGAATAATTGTAGGTGGCTTTTTAGGAAAGGCACTTCATCGTTTTGTATTAGAAACAGCTGAAGTGAATCAATTAATGTTTTCACCCACGATACATTGGCAAAGTTATGCTTATGCAGGAGTGTTAACCTTATTCTTTTCTCTCATCGTCATGTTAATCATGCATCGTAAATTAAAAAAAGTTGATATGATTGAAGCATTAAAATCTTCTGAATAAGTTAAGAAAAGCCTTGAGATTTTTCTCAAGGCTTTTTCGATTTTTCTTTTGACGGATATTGAAATAGTGTATACTTAAATTAAGCAATGGTACGCACCAATTGTTGGGAGGAGGTTATCTAAATGGGTTCATTATCATTAGAAACAATTTATTTTTATGGGTTGCTAGTCTGTGCGGGGATTGCCATTTTACTTTTCTTGTTTGGTGATATTTTTGAGTTTGACGGTCCGTTAGATCCAATGTTAATTGTTCCGTGGTTAGCATTTGTTTCACTAGTTGGTTTTTTAGGAGAGCGTTTAACTACTTTGTCGAGTCTTTTTATTTTATTAATAGGGGTAGCGCTTGCAACGATTTTGGTTTTCCTATTAAACTTTTATGTACTTGTACCACTGAAAAATTCAGAATCTACACTCTCAACTACTGAAAAAAGTTTTGAAGGGCGTGTCGCCACCGTTGTGACACCGATTCCGATAACGGGAATGGGAGAAATTAAGATTAGTAGCGTTACAGGATCAACAACCCGTCCAGCAAGTTTTTACGAAGAACAAACAGAGTCAATTAAAAATGGTAGTCAAGTATTAATTATTGAAGTAAGAAATCACGTATGTTATGTGGTGCCTTATAAAGAAAATTTTATATCATAAGGAGATGAAGTGATGGCAGTAGGAGTATTAGTAGCAGTAGGGATTTTTGTTTTTATTTTATTAATGTTGTTGGTTGTATTTATATCAAAATATCAAACAGCCAAGCCAGATGAGGCATTAATTATTAGTGGTTCATACTTAGGCACGAAAAATGTGCATCGAGATGAATCAGGTAATAAAGTTAAGATTGTACGTGGTGGTGGTGCTTTTGTTTTACCAGTTTTCCAACGCTCCAATCGTTTAAGCCTGTTATCCAGTAAGTTAGATGTGTCCACTCCGGAAGTTTATACAGAACAAGGTGTACCTGTTATGGCAGATGGAACGTCTATTATTAAAATCGGTTCTTCTGTTGAAGAAATTGCTACAGCGGCTGAACAGTTTCTAAGTAAAACACGTGAAGAACTTGAAAATGAAGCACGTGAAGTATTGGAAGGACATTTACGTTCGATTTTAGGTTCGATGACTGTTGAAGAGATTTATCAAAACCGTGATAAATTTAGTCAAAGTGTTCAAGAAGTGGCGAGCGTGGATTTAGCCAAAATGGGCTTAGTCATTGTATCGTTTACAATTAAGGAAGTGAAAGATAAAAATGGCTATCTTGATTCACTTGGTAAACCAAGAATTGCTCAAGTAAAACGTGATGCTAATATTGCTGAAGCAGAAGCGGATAAAGAAACACGGATTAAGCGAGCACAAGCTGAAAAAGAATCCCAAAAATCCGAGTTAGAACGACAAACAGAAATTGCCGAAGCCGCTAAAGAAAAGGAATTAAAATTAGCAGCTTATAAACAAGAGCAAGATATTGCAAAAGCGAAAGCTGACCAAGCATACAATCTTGAAAGCGCGAAAGCACAACAAGAAGTAGTCGCTCAAGAAATGGAAGTTAAAGTAATTGAAAGACAAAAGCAAATTGAATTAGAAGAAAAAGAAATTATCAGAAGAGAAAAACAATATGATTCTGAAGTGAAAAAGAAAGCAGATGCCGATCGTTATGCGCGTGAACAAGAAGCCTTAGCTAGTAAAGCACGCGAAGTTGCTGAAGCAGAAGCTGAACAATTCCGTGTGGAAGCAATGGCTAAAGCAAATGCCTCAGAAGTTCGTTTAGCTGGTCAAGCAGCGGCAGAAGCTATCTTAGCGAAAGGGCAAGCTGAAGCGGAAGCAAAAGCTAAAATTGCGGAAGCGTTCAAACAATATGGGGAGGCAGCGGTTCTAAGTATGGTCATTGAAATATTACCAAGTATCGTGAAAGAAGCGGCTCAACCTCTTGGCAATATTGAGAAAATTTCCGTTGTTGATACCGGTAATGGAGAGAGTAAAAATGGAGGAGCGAACCGCGTGACGAACTACGCTACTAACTTGCTTGCTTCTTCGCAAGAAACATTAAAAGAAACGACAGGCTTAGATTTAAAAAATTTATTAGAGAATTTTGTAGGAAATCAGCCACAGAACAAAGAGAACATGAATGATGAATAAAAAAAGGATTGGCCAGCTAACTGGTCAATCCTTTTTTTGTGCATTTTCCAACACGTTTTGTAATTGTTGAATTTCTTTTTGCTGTCGAGCGACTTCATTTTTTAATTTCGCGATATGTAAGTCTTTAGGAGTAACAGTTACTAATTGACGGGGTGGTGCTTTAATAGTGCGATTGACTACGAAAGCAATAAACATACCAACGAACGACCCTAGCACGCGGTGAATGACGAAGCCGAGTGTTTGATTTTCAGGGGTGTTGAACGCAATGATTAAGAAAGTCGCAGTCCCCCCGATAATTCCTTTGTGAGCACCAAGTGAATCTGCCATGACGATTAGAAATATGACAAATAGTGGTATGAGAATGAGTTCAGCTAAATTGGTATTGCCAATCGCTTCTTCGCTGAGGTAAAAAAGAATGGCTGATACGCCCCCTAAAGCAACCCCCAACACTCTTTTACGTCCAAATTCGTAAGTGCTAGATAAATCTTCACGTAGTGTAAAGACGGCCGTTAAACACGCAATCATCGGATTATCCTGACCAAATAAGCGCATAACGATGATAGATAATAAGACAGCAATCCCGGTTTTGAATGTACGATAGCCAAGGCGAAAAGGTCCTATTCGCATCGAATCCCTCCGTTTCACATTTCTTTTACTATACCATAAAATTTAAAGGATTTTTAAAAAATGTTGTTTATTATCGAAGTCGAATAAAACATGGTAAAATAGAAAGAGAAAGGATGTGACGAGTGGTAGATGGTGGTTAAGTCAGTCAAAATGGCAATCAGTGCAACGCTTGCGATAGTAACGGCTCAGTGGTTTGGATTGCTAAATCCTGCTTCTGCGGGTATTATTGCCATTCTTAGTTTAACTGATACAAAGAAATCAACAGTTAAAATTGGACTAGGACGATTGCTAGCACTAGGTATTGCGACCTTGATTGCAGGAGTCTTTTTTCATTTGATAGGTTACCGTGCGTTAGCATTTGGTGCGTATTTAATTTGTTTTGTACCAATTGCGCTCTCATTTAATCTCGCCGATGCCATTCCGATTAGTTCCGTTTTAGTGACGCATTATTTATTAGTTCAAACTGTAGATAGGTCGATGATTATTAATAGTTACTCCTTGATGTTAATTGGTGTCGGGTGGGCGTTACTGTTTAATTTATACATGCCCAGTACGGACAATCGACTGCAAACTCTTCAGTTGGAAATTGATACGGCGATTAGCGGTTTACTTGCTTCCTTTGCAGAGAGACTGCAAGGAGATGATAGTCAGAAGCAATCAGCGAGTTTATTGGCTGAATTAAATGCCCAACTTATTACAGCACAGAAGATGGCGTTACATCATGCGGATAATCACTTACTACAAGATACGCGCTATTATATAGAGTATTTTACTATGCGCCATAAACAAGTCGAAGCGATTGAGAGTATGTGTTATTTAATCAATGAAATAGAAGTGGCTGATATTGCTGCCACTCCGATTGTCACGATTCTTGAGAAAACTTCTCGAGAATTTGATGCTCATAATCCTGTGAGTGAGCTGTTAAATGACTTAGAAGTCACATTTGATTTTTACGAACAGAGTCCGCTACCTAAGACACGTTCAGAATTTGAAAGTCGAGCAAAATTGTATCAATTCATGACGGAGTTTCACCACCTTTTAGAAGCAAAGGCGATTTTTATGCAACAACAAACTGATGTAAAATCAGTCTAAAGACGTGTGAAACGAGTGACGTAATATGTTATTTTAGAAAGGAGAATAAATGATGCATGAAGCATTAGTAGCAATTATTGAAGACCGGGTTCAACATCAATTTTTAACCGCGCAAGAATTTTGTGAAACCTATTTAAAAGTAGATGTGAGTGAGTGGGAGTCGTGGAAAAATGGAACGGGAACCTTGAATACCGAAGCCATGCAATTAGTTAAAAATTTATTTTCAGACTATGAATGGATGCTTATTCAAAAATTAATCCGTCAAGCTATTCTCTTCCCTGAGAAAAGAAATTATATTGTAATGGAATATAAGCGTCTTAAAACGCTGATTGCAAAAAAATGGATTAATAGTGGTGAGGCAATGGTTGAATTGATTTCACAACAGGAGTCGGCTACTCGCCGTGAAAAAGCGTGGTCAGCAGCGCAAGGAATGATTAATTTAAAAGTATCCTTACAGTATGACTCTTGGGGCTATGATGATATTTTATACTTTCATTTACCAGCAGTTGTCCAAAGACAAATTGAAGATGCGCCTGTGGATTTATTAGAATGGGTGAATGAGAATTTAACAGAAACATATATTCAAGAGAAAAAGGACGTGTAAGAAGTTCATGGCAAAAAAAATATTGGCGGGATTCGTAATGGTGCTAATCATTGTTACAAGTATTCGCTTGTTTAATAGAGAAAGTCAACCAGCACCTTCCACCACTAAAACACTGGCGACTGAAAGGCGTCAGTCTTCATCGGATGCTTCTACTGAAGCGAGCGAAGTTTATGATGATTTGCCGGTAGGGAGCAAAGAAGATCCAGCCTTGATATTAGTCAATCATAATCAGCCGATGAAGGAAAATACGGTTCTACCCATTACGATTATGAAAAATGGCTACGAAATCGCTGAAATGGCCTTTGATGCCTATTATGCATTGGAGCAAGCAGCCAAGGAAGCAGGTCTTGACTTAACGGTTGTTTCCGCGTATCGTTCGGTAGAAAACCAGCAAAACGTCTATGATAATTCCATTCAAGAATATGTGGCACAAGGAAAGTCTGAAGAACGTGCTAGAAAACTGACAGATGATTATATCGCCATTCCTGGTACAAGCGAACATCATACGGGTTTAGCTTTGGATGTCGTCGACCAAGATTGGTACGCTGATGAAAAAGGACTTGAACCAGAATTTGGACAGACGAAAGCTGGAAAATGGTTAGCTAATAACGTAACCGATTATGGCTTTATTATTCGCTATCCAAAAGAAAAAGAAGAAATCACAGGGATTCAATATGAACCTTGGCACATTCGATATGTAGGAAAAGAACATGCAGCGTATATGAAAAAATATGATTTGACGTTGGAACAGTATATAGAACGATTTGAAGAGAAGGAGAAAAATGGCACGAAGAAAAGTGACACGAAAAAAGTGGAAAAAGAAGGTAGATCATCTAAGTAGTATTGTCATTAGCTTATTAGCCTTATATGGTTTTTTTACTGTAATGAAGATGATGATAGGAGATATGCCCAATTCATTGGTAAGTAGCAGTTCTAATCATGTTTTGGTAGAATCATCTCCTTCGCATGAAGCATTTATCGAACAACTCGCTCCGACTGCTCAGCAGTTACAAGATGAGTTTGGTGTGTTACCAAGTATCATTCTGGGACAGGCTATTCTTGAGTCAGACTGGGGGACTAGTCAATTAGCTGCAAGTTATTATAATTTGTATGGCATAAAAGGATATGACGATACCAGTGTGATGTTGGAAACCAAAGAGTTTGTTGATGGTAAGTGGAAAACAATCCAAGCCCCTTTTAAAGTATATGGGAACTGGGAAGAATCCATGCGTGACCACAGTTTGTTATTCGTAAACGGTGTAGACTGGAATCCCCAACTATATCATGCTGTTTTACAAGCGACCAATTATCGTGATGCCGCTGCTGCACTGCAATCAGCTGGCTATGCCACGGATCCTAATTATCAAGAAAAAATAGTATCTGTTATTGAAAACTATCAATTAGCACAATATGATAGTAGATAAATTATCAAATAGTAAAGTAGGAAAAGTGATGTCAAAGTTATATATACAAGGTCAAACTATAGGAATTGTAGGGGGCGGGCATTTAGCACGGATGCTAACGCTTACCGCTCATAAACTAGGATTAAAAGTAGCGATATTAGATCCCCTCGAACACTGTCAAGCGTCTGCTGTTGCGGACTGGCATATTCAAGGAGAGTATCATAATGAAGTATATTTAATGCAATTAAACCAGATGAGTGATTTTATTATTTTTGAATATACGAGTTATGTAGAAAGTCAAACACTACCTCTATTAAAAAGCTTACCTCAGGGGCTGGCAGTCTCAGAGTTAGCACATCATCGGTTAGATGAACGTCGTTTTTTAAATGAAAGTGCAGTAAACATTCCACCGTTTGAGATTGTTCACAATCTTGTTGAAGTGTATGAAGCGTTGGAAAGTATTGGATTTCCTTGTGTGTTAAAAACGGTTAGACGGACACATACGCAAGATGACTATTTTGAAATTAAAGAATTATCAGATGTTAAAAATGCACAGCACCTCTTTAAAGAAGGACCCTGTTTATTAGAATCTGAAATTCCGTATAGTAAAGAAATACGGGTTTCAGTTGTTAGTAATGGAGAAGAGGCGCCCGTATTTTTCCCGATTGTAGAAAAAAAATTTCTTACTGGACGGTTAGAAGGGTATTATTCAAACGCGAATCTTTTGCGTGAGGAACAGGATGAAGTTTATCGTATTGCAGAAATCTTGAGTGATAGCTTAGCTGTACAAGGTATTTTAACTATTAAAATGAAGATTAATGAATTTGGCATTATTTATGTCACAGGTTTTGAGCCTACGACCTTAGATGACGGCATCTATTCTGAAGTGGCGTGTAGCATGTCACAGTTTGAAGCGCATATACGTGGGCTTTGCGGGTGGCCATTGCCTCTTGTAACGGTCTTAGGTGAGTGGTTAACTGTTCCAATTAGACAAGCGCAATACTCGTTAGCCGTCACGCAACTGCCTTTTCAAGCGGATTGGCGATTTTTATTTTACGGACAGAAACGTGCAGAATTTGATGAAAATAGTTTGTTAGGTCATGTGCTAATTCCGGCCGAAGACCGAAACGAAGCTATAGCGAAAATGATTAGTTCTCATATTTGGAATGATTAGAAGGGGCATTGTATGGTATCTCAAAAAGTAAAAAAACAAGTGGTCGACTATTTGCAGCGTGCCATTGTGGCCGGTCAATTGCCACCAGAAAAAAAACTAATAGAGACGGAGATTGCAGAAAAATTAGCAGTCAGTCGCTCGCCAGTACGTTCAGCCTTTAAGGAATTGGCTGACATGGGTTTAGTGGAAATGGTTCCTAATAAAGGAGCGTATGTCGCTGCTAAATCGTTGACACCAAAAGAATATGTTGAGCGTTTAGAGTTTTTAGAGTTATTGTTAATTCAGTTTTTATTCTATCAAGAAAAAAGAAGTGAACTTTTAAACGAGCGAGCATTGTCAGAAATACTAAAAAGAATTGATGATTATCGAAAGCAGCGTGCTTTAATCGAAGAAGAAATGTTAAAGTTTTTTGAGTTGTTGACGAGAGACTATCCTAATAAATATTATCAAGAAGTCTTACTACAAACCGCTTCAGATTTAATTCGTGCAGACTTTAAACAACTCACACAGAAAACAAGACCGTTTGGGCAACTCTTTTTATATCATTATGAAGTTTTCATAAAGCACGTCTCAGAAAATAATTTTCCGTTAGCTAGAAGAGAAGTTCGATTATGGATAAATAACTTAAAATTAGAAATTGTTGACCAACAGGATTTGGGAGAGTGGGACAAATATCGAAAGGAACAAGACTAGATGAATTATATTGAAATTGGCGGTGAAGCAGCCCTTTGTGCTTCACAAATAGGTGTAGGGTGTATGCGGTTTAATCGCTTGACGATGACAGAGGCGGTTGATTATTTGAATCATACGCAACAGTTAGGTATTAACTTTTTTGACCACGCTGATATTTATGGAAAAGGGAGTTGTGAAACGCTTTTTGGAAGAGCGTTAAAGCAAACGTCTATCGAGCGTGAACAGCTGATTATTCAATCTAAATGTGGCATTCAACCGGGATTTTACGATTCGTCGAAAGCCCATATTCTAGCCAGTGTTGATCAGATTTTGCATCGTTTAGGTGTCGATTATTTAGACATTTTGGCTTTACATCGTCCCGATGCTCTGATTGAACCAGAAGAAGTAGCCGAAGCATTTGAACTTCTTCGAGAAAGTGGTAAAGTTAAATTTTTTGGTGTGAGTAATTTTCATCCGCTTCAAATTGAGTTGTTAAAGCAAGTATTACCTATTGATATGCCGTTAGTGGTCAATCAGTTACAATTTGGTTTAATGGCTAATCATATGGTGGCTGAAGGGATTCATGTTAATCGTCATGAAGCCGAATCGATTAATCGAGATGGTTACGCATTAGATTATGCTCGACTTCATCAGATGACGGTACAGGCTTGGTCGCCTTATCAACATATGACGGAAGGATTGTTTATCGACCAACCAGAGTTTCCTGAAATAAATGCGTTGTTAAGTGAATTAGCTGATAAATACCAAACTACTAAGACGGGCATTGTAACGGCTTGGAATCAGCGACACCCAGCTAATATTCAAACATTAGCTGGTACGATGACTAAAGAACGTCTGACAGAAATTGCTAATAGTAGTCACATTGTTTTATCCCGTGCAGATTGGTACGCGTTGTATCAGGCTTCAGGCCATGTTTTACCATAAAAAAGACCTTTCATTTAAGCGAAAGGTCTTTTTTATTAAAGGTTTGAATAATACCTGTTTCTTTTTTTATGAGACTGTTAACGATAAGTGAGCTCAAATCGTCTCGTTTAATGGGTAGGACGTTTTGGACTTTTTGACTAATAAATGGAATATATTTGAGGATAGCGAGAGAATAGCCAAAGAACAAGGACGATGGTCGGTCTTTGTCAACTACTAGCCCTGATTGAATAATTAGAGATGAAAGTGGAGCCTGTGTAATCAGTGTTTCCGCTTGCTTCTTAGTTGTTAAGTACGTAGGCGACATCCAAGGACTTTTTCCAGCAGCAGACAAATAAAGATAATGAGGAATCTCGTTTTCGATTAAAACAGGCAATAAACCTCGCTGTAAGTCAACGTGATAGCGTTGGAAAGTTTGATTTGTTTTTTTATTTTCTTTTAATAACCCAATCAAGTTAATGACGACGGGTTGTGCAGAGAGTAGTGATTGCCAAGAAGAAAAATCAAAGACATCTGTTTTTTGCCACGTTATAGAAGGGTGATGTTTCCATTCTTCTTTAACATTTTTACCACCAGAACGTGACAGACTGGTGACATGAAAACCGTGTTCGGCTAGCTTGACACAGACGGCCTGACCAATAAAACCACTACCGCCTAAAACAATAACGTTCATCGTGGCACTCCTTTCCAAATATTAGGCAGTTTATAAGAAAGAATTGAATCTTTCTTAAATACAGTATACTATGAAGTCACTACTAAACGATAGTAAGACAATGTAAGTAAGGTGAGGGAATATTTGTGATAAAGAAAAATAAGCAGCCTAAAGCTAATTATCGCTTTACGCCTGTTCAAGCTATAACAGCAAGTTTTTTAATGGTAATTGTCATCGGTACGTTTTTACTGTCGTTACCGATTTCGTCAAATTCAGGACATACGAACTTGTCAGATGCCGCCTTTGTAGCGACTTCATCGGTTTGCGTGACGGGTCTTACCACCGTGAATACGGCAGCTCACTGGAGTTTGTTTGGCCGGATTGTGATTATGTGTTTGATAGAAATTGGCGGAATGAGTTTCATGTTAATGACGCTAATCGTGGTCATGTTTATGCGAAAAAAAGTGAACTTCCAAGCACGATTAATTTTTAAAGAGTCTTTAAACTTAGGTGAATACTCAGGGGTCTTGAAGTTAGGATTGTATGTATTAAAATTTTCATTTGTGACACAAATGATTGGAACGATTTTATTTTCTTTTTATTTTATCCCTAAGCATGGTGTATTTAATGGTTTGGGACACAGCGTTTTTCATGCGATTTCAGCTTATTGTAATGCTGGTTTTGATTTGTTTGGAAATAGTTTAGAAGGAGTGCGGACTAATAGCTACTTTATGTTAGTGGTTAGTGGTCTGATTATTGCCGGAGGTCTGGGATTTGTCGTTTGGCGAGATTTGTTAACTTGGTACAAACGCCGTAAAATGACCTTGCATACTCAGTTAACATTGCGTATGACTATTATTATTTTAATCAGCAGTTTTATATTGTTTTTACTATTCGAAAATAATTTACAAGCATATAGTGATCAATTAACTCCGTTTCAACGTATTGTGAATACATTTTTCCTTGCGGTTACACCAAGAACAGCAGGTTTTAATAGTATTCCATATGCGGATTTATCACATGCTAGTTTATTACTAACGATGATGTTAATGTTCGTCGGCGGAAATTCTGGCTCGACAGCAGGTGGGTTAAAAGTATCAACATTAGGTGTGCTACTACTTCATGCATGGGCGACAATTAAAGGGAAGAATCGGACAGTTTTTCACTATCGTACGATTAAGCAAGAAATCGTCATGCGTGCTTTTGCACTCTTTTTTATATGTGTTACCATTACGATCACCGCTACTGCGTTACTTTCTGTAACAGAAGTAATACCGCGTGAATTTGGTATCGAATATGTAGCTTTTGAAGTCTTTTCGGCGTTTGGCACAGTAGGTGTCACGTTAGGTTTAACACCCCATTTAACGATGATAGGCAAGCTTGTCATTATGTTACTTATGTTTATCGGTCGTGTGGGAGTGTACACCTTCTTATTATCAATCGCGGGTCGTCAACGCAACAATGAGGGATTAATACGCTATCCTGAAGAGCACGTGATGGTCGGTTAATTTTTTAAAATTAAAAAAATCATACTCATGCTGTATAGAATATTTGACAAAAGGAATCTTTATATGTAGTCTAGTAAGTGTGATAAAAATAGAACAATCTGTTAGGTGAGGCTCCTGTCTGGAAATACGCTACTGCCCTCCAATAATCGAGAGAATATTGTGATGAGTTTTTTAGGGTCAACTGAAATTGTCGAACAAGGCTTTTTCTAATGTAGCTGATAGTGATTGATAACTATCTAAGCCATTCAGTGCTAAAACTCGACGTTGAGATTTGGCGTATTATATAGAATAACGTTGTTATTTATAATGCACTCTCGTGTCGAGAGTGCATTTTTTGTTTTATTTAACAGAATTGTTCTAACGAAGAAAGGGATGAGGATATGGAGAAAAAGCAAGCAGAAAAAACAATGTTTTCTGGGGCATCATCAAAAGACAGTGAGTTAAAAAAACTTGTTAAACTTTCTGATCGAGAATTGATGATGGAGTTACGTACAACACCAGAAGGTCTGACCAGTGAGGATGCTAAACTTAGGTTGGAAGAATTTGGTCCAAATGAGGTGGCAGCTCAAAAGCCTCGTCCAGCATGGAAATTATTGCTACACGCGTTTCAAGATCCATTTGTCTATGTTCTCGCATTGTTATTAGTTGTTTCAGCTTTAACAGGGGACCACGATGCTGCTATTATTATGGGGATTATGATTACGGCAAGTGTCATGATTCAATTTATTCAAGATTATCGGTCACAGAAAGCAAGCTTTGAATTAAAAGAAATGATTGAAAATACCTGTGCGGTAACACGTGATGGCGAAGTTATCGAGATTCCAATGGACGAAGTCGTTCCAGGAGATATTGTCAGTTTAGCAACAGGGGACATGATTCCAGCCGATGCTAAATTAATTTGGGCGAATGACTTATTCGTCAATCAGTCATCCATGACGGGTGAATCAATGCCGGTTGAAAAGTTTGTCTATTCAGGTGTCAGTGAAGAAGAAATTCAAGAAGATGATTTAACAGCGCTTGACTTACAAGACTTAGTGTTTATGGGGACGGACGTGCTTAGTGGTCAAGGGAAAGCCTTGATTTTAAAAACAGGAGAAGATACGTTCTTCGGTGACATTGCTAAGAACGCGAGTGAAAAACGAGGCGATACCGCCTTCGACATTGGTATTACACGTGTCAGTAAAATGTTGCTACGCATGGTAGCGGTGTTTTTCCCAGTTGTATTGTTTTTAAATGGTGTTTCAAAAGGAGATTGGAACCAAGCTTTCTTCTTTGCTATTGCAGTAGCTGTCGGTTTAACACCTGAGATGCTACCGATGATTGTGACAAGTAACCTTGCCAAAGGTGCCATTAGTCTTTCTAAAAAGAATGTGATTGTAAAAGAGTTAAGCTCCATTCAAAACTTAGGGGCTATGGATATTCTTTGTACAGATAAAACCGGTACAATTACGGAAGATAAAGTTGTTTTAGTGGAGCATGTGAATCCAAAAGGTGAAATGGATAATCACGTTCTTAGTATGGCGTATCTTAATTCAAAGTATCAAACAGGTTGGAAAAACTTAATAGACCATGCTGTCATTAATTACTATGATAAGTTCCCAGAAAAACATGAGTTTAAAGAAGTTATCAAAATTGACGAATTACCATTTGACTTCACGCGACGTCGCTTAACAGTGGCGGCTGAAGTGGATGGACGTCAATTAATGGTAACAAAAGGTGCGGTTGAAGAGATGTCTGAAATCATCACGCATGTTGAATTAGATGGTGAAGTCGTAGAAATCACGCCAGAATTAGAAAAATCCATGCGTGCAGTCAACGTTGAAATGAATGAACGAGGTATGCGTGTTATTGCGGTAGCATACAGAGAAGATGTTCATCAAGAGCCTGTCTATACGATTGAAGATGAAGAAAGAATGATTTTAGTTGGTTACGTAGGATTTTTAGATCCAGCGAAAAAATCTGCGATATCCGCTATTTCATCTTTACATGAACATGGTGTCAATGTAAAAGTGCTAACAGGTGATAATGAGATAGTCGCACGTAAAGTCTGTGCGGACGTCGGAATAGAAGTTGACAAAGTGTTAAATGGGCATGAGTTAGAAGAAATGTCTGATTTAGAATTACAAGAAAAAGCAGAAGGCATTAATTTATTTGCAAAACTATCTCCAATGCAAAAGTCACGTATCATCCAAGTTTTACAAAATAAAGGCCATACTGTTGGTTTTATGGGAGATGGAATTAATGATGCACCCGCTTTAAGAAAAGCCGATGTTGGTATCTCTGTGGATACGGCAGCGGATATTACGAAAGATGCTAGTTCAATTATTTTATTAGAAAAGAGTCTGAACGTTTTGGCTGACGGTATTTTAGAAGGTCGTAAAGTCTTTAGTAATATGATGAAATATATCAAGATTACCATCAGTTCTAACTTCGGGAATGTTTTCTCTGTGTTAGTCGCAAGTGCGTTTCTACCGTTCTTGCCTATGTTGTCCATTCAATTGTTAGTTCAAAACCTTGTTTATGACTTTGCACAGTTAACGACACCGTGGGACAACGTCGATGAAGAAGATATTATTAAACCCGTTCATTGGAAAACGGGAAGTCTTTTGAGATTTACGGTTATTTTAGGACCTGTAAGTAGTATTTTTGATATCTTAACTTTCTTTATCATGTGGCATATATTTGGTGCTAATACTGTTGCCGAACAAGGCTTGTTCCAAGCTGGTTGGTTCTTAGTAGGGCTTATTACACAGACTGTAGTCGTTCATGTCTTACGTACGAAGAAAGTGCCATTTATCGAAAGTATTGCAAGTCCGTCACTGCTCATCTCTAGTTTATTTGCTATTGTCGTGGGCTTAGTAATTGTTATTACCCCACTGCGTACCGGGTTTGATTTTATGCCGCTACCAAGCAATTACTGGCCATGGCTGATTGGAATTGTCGCAGCGTATATCGTAACTACTGAAATAGCAAAACGAATTTATATCAAAGTGAATAAAGAATGGTTATAAGATTGAAACTCTCAGAAAAATTCTGAGAGTTTTTTCTTTTAAAACGATTATTAAATAATAAATAGAACAGAAAGTGTAACAGAAAACCAATCTTGTTATAGTCGTGGTGTAACAGCTTAGAAACACAATCTTGTATTTTTTAAAACACTTACACAGTTTATCTAATTCTTCACAAACTTTGATTTGATAGACTTTGTTGAGATATACATGATTTACACAAGATGTAAACTTATTACTTGCAATTACCAATTACTCGTGTTAAATTGAGAATGTGAAAGCGGAAAAGTAATACAGATAACTTTTCTGTTTAAGACAACTAATATGTGAAATAAGAGAGGAATGTGTAGTAATGGCGAAGAAAAAGATTAAACAGCTTGATTTCGAAGCACAGTTGAAAAACATCAACAAAGAATTTTCGACACTACAAGTATTAGACGAAAACGGGAAAGTGACAAACCCTGATTTGATGCCAGATTTATCTGACGACGAATTAGTAGAGTTAATGTCAAGAATGGTATGGTCACGTGTATTAGACCAACGTTCAACAGCTTTAAACCGTCAAGGTCGTTTAGGTTTCTATGCACCAACAGCTGGTCAAGAAGCAAGTCAATTAGCAAGTCATTTTGCAATGACAAAAGAAGATTACTTATTACCAGGTTACCGTGATGTTCCACAACTTGTACAACACGGCTTACCACTAAAAGAAGCTTTCTTATGGTCACGTGGACATATAGATGGAAGTAAATTCGCTGAGGACTTAAAAGCATTACCTCCACAAATTATTATCGGAGCACAAATCGTTCAAGCAGCTGGAGTAGCGCTAGGACTTAAAAAACGTGGAAAAGACGCTGTCGCGTTCACTTACACTGGTGACGGTGGTTCTTCACAAGGGGATTTCTACGAAGGAATTAACTTTGCAGGTGCTTATAAAGCTAACGCTGTATTCTTCATTCAAAACAACGGCTACGCTATTTCAACACCACGTGAAGTTCAAACAGCCGCTGAAACATTAGCACAAAAAGCAGTAGCAGCTGGTATCCCAGGTGTTCAAGTAGATGGTATGGACCCGTTAGCAGTTTATGCTGTAACAAAACACGCAAGAGAATGGTCAGTTGCAGGTAATGGTCCTGTTTTAATTGAAACATTAACATATCGTTACGGACCACATACACTTTCAGGTGATGATCCAACACGTTACCGTACACAAGATGTTGAAGACTATTGGGAAAAACGTGATCCATTAAATCGTTTCCGTATTTTCTTAACTGAAAAAGGTTTATGGTCTGAAGAAAAAGAAGAAGAAATTATCGAAAAAACAAAAGAGGAAATCGCAGCAGCTATTAAAGAAGCTGACGCTGCACCAAAACAAACAGTGTCTGAATTCTTAGAGCATATGTTTGAAAATTCACCTCAAAACGTTGCAGAACAAATTGAAATCTACAAAGCGAAGGAGTCGAAATAAGCATGGCACAAAAAACAATGATCCAAGCCATTACAGATGCACTCGATTTAGAACTTGGTAAAGACGAAAACGTCCTAATCTTCGGTGAAGACGTTGGTAAAAACGGTGGGGTTTTCCGTGCAACTGAAGGCTTACAAGAAAAACATGGTAAAGAGCGTGTATTTGATACACCGTTAGCAGAATCAGGTATTGGTGGATTGGCGTTTGGTTTAGCTTTAGAAGGCTTCCGTCCAGTTCCAGAAATTCAATTCTTTGGCTTCGTGTTTGAAGTGTTTGACGAAATTGTTGGTCAAATGGCACGTACACGTTACCGTATGGGTGGTACTCGTAACTTACCTATTACTATTCGCGCGCCTTTTGGTGGTGGTGTACATACACCAGAAATGCACGCAGATAACTTAGAAGGTTTAATCGCACAATCACCTGGTATCCGCGTAGTGATTCCAAGTAACCCATATGATGCAAAAGGTCTTTTAATTTCAGCTATTCGCGACAATGACCCTGTTGTATTCTTAGAACATATGAAACTATACCGTTCATTCCGTGAAGAAGTTCCTGAAGGAGAGTACACAGTTCCTTTAGATAAAGCAGCTATTACACGCGAAGGATCAGACATCACTGTTATTACATACGGTGCTATGGTTCGTGAAGCGATTAAAGTCGCTGATAAATTAGAAAAAGAAAACATCTCAGTAGAAATTGTTGATTTACGTACAGTTGCTCCTTTAGATGTTGAAACAATTATTGCATCTGTTGAAAAAACAGGTCGCGTAGTAGTTGTACAAGAAGCTCAAAAACAAGCAGGTGTAGGAGCACAAGTTGCATCAGAAATTTCTGAACGTGCCATCTTATCTCTTGAAGCGCCTATCGGACGTGTTTCAGCGCCTGATACAGTTTATCCATTTGGTCAAGCAGAAAACTCATGGTTACCAAATGCTAACGACATCGAAGAAAAAGTCCGTGAAATTTACGAATTCTAATTTGAATAGAAGAGGAGAGTTAAATAATGGCGTTTAAATTTAAACTACCTGACATTGGTGAAGGAATCGCAGAAGGCGAAATCGTTAAATGGTTCGTTAAAGAAGGCGACACTATCAACGAAGACGACACAATGTTAGAAGTCCAAAATGATAAATCAGTAGAAGAAATTCCATCACCTGTGACTGGTAAAGTATTGAAGGTCGTTGTACCAGAAGGAACAGTTGCTAACGTGGGTGACGTGTTAATCGAAATCGATGCACCGGGACATGAATCTGATGAAGAAGAAGCTCCTGCTGTAGAAGCAGCTGCTCCTGCAGAAACGGGTGCAGCGAAAGCTGTTTTCCAATTCAAACTTCCAGATATCGGTGAAGGGATTGCAGAAGGCGAAATCGTTAAATGGTTTGTCAAAGCTGGCGATACTATTAACGAAGACGACACAATGCTTGAAGTTCAAAACGATAAATCAGTAGAAGAAATCTCATCACCTGTAACAGGGACGGTTGTAAATGTTGTTGTTCCAGAAGGGACAGTCGCGAATGTTGGTGACGTGCTAATCGAAATTGATGCACCTGGTCACAACGACAGCGTTCCAAGTGCAGGCGGAGCAACACCTGAAGCGCCAGTTGCAGCAGAAGCTCAACCAAAAGAAGCAGCTTCATCTGAGCCTACAGGTAAACCTTCAACACGCGTTTTAGCAATGCCTTCAGTGCGTCAATATGCACGTGAAAAAGGTGTGGATATTACTTTAGTGACACCGACTGGTAAAAAAGGTCGTGTGACACGTGAAGATATCGATACATTTGCAGCAGGCGGATCATCAGTAGCAGCTCCAGAAGCAACAGCAGCAGCAACTGAAGAAAAACCAGCAGCAACTAAAGAAGCAGCACAACCAGCAACACCATTTGTTGGCATTGCTGAACAAGAAACACGCGAGAAAATGACAATGACTCGTAAGGCTATTTCTAAAGCAATGGTAAATAGCAAACACACAGCCCCACATGTCACATTGCATGATGAAGTTGAAGTGTCACAATTATGGGATCACCGTAAGAAATTTAAAGATGTCGCTGCAAGTCGCGATACAAAATTAACTTTCTTACCATATGTTGTTAAAGCACTCGTTGCAACAATGAAAAAATACCCAATCTTAAATGCTTCAATTGACGATGCAACAGATGAAGTGGTTTACAAACATTACTACAATATCGGTATCGCAACTGATACAGATCACGGCTTATACGTACCAAACGTAAAACATGCCGACATGAAGAGTATGTTTGATATTGCTGATGAAATTAACGAAAAAGCAGCTTTAGCTCATGAAGGAAAACTTTCAGCTATTGACATGCGCAATGGAACGGTTACAATTAGTAACATAGGGTCTGTAGGCGGTGCTTGGTTTACTCCAGTTATCAACTACCCTGAAGTTGCTATTTTAGGTGTCGGAACTATCAAACAACAGCCAATCGTAAACGAAGATGGAGAATTAGCAGTAGGCCGCGTTATGAAATTATCTCTAAGCTTCGATCATCGAATCGTTGATGGTGCCACAGCTCAAAGTGCAATGAACAATATTAAGAGATTGTTGGCAGATCCAGAATTATTATTAATGGAAGGATGATTCTTGAATGGTAGTTGGAGATTTCGCAATTGAACTAGATACAGTCGTAATTGGAGCTGGCCCAGGAGGATATGTTGCAGCAATTCGTGCAGCACAAATGGGACAGAAAGTTGCGATCATTGAACGTGAATATATCGGAGGCGTTTGTTTAAACGTAGGATGTATTCCTTCAAAAGCACTTATTAGTGCCGGACACAAATATCAAGAAGCCTTAGATTCAGAAGTTTTTGGTGTAAAAACTGAAAAAGTCTCTCTAGACTTTGAACAAACACAAAACTGGAAAAACAATACTGTTGTTAACAAATTAACATCAGGTGTTGAATTCCTATTAAAGAAAAATAAAGTTGAAATTTTAAATGGGGAAGCATTCTTCATCGATGGACATAACTTACGTGTGATTCACGGTGACGAAGCACAAACTTACTCATTTAACAATGCGATTGTTGCAACTGGTAGTCGTCCAATCGAAATTAAAGGATTTAAATTCGGTGGTCGCATTATCGACTCAACAGGCGGATTAAACTTAACAGAAGTACCTAAAAAATTAGTGATTGTCGGTGGCGGTGTCATCGGTGCTGAATTAGGTGGCGCTTATGCTAACTTAGGTTCAGAAGTGACTATTTTAGAAGGTTCACCACAAATTATTCCTAACTTTGAAAAAGATATGGTTCGTTTAGTCGAAAAATCATTCAAAGAAAAAGGTATGACAGTCGTAACAAATGCTATGGCTAAAGGTGCTGTAGACAATGGCGACAGCGTCACAGTAACTTATGAAGCAGACGGTAAAGAGCAATCAATCGAAGCTGATTACGTAATGGTAACAGTTGGTCGTCGTCCTAACACTGACGAGCTTGGTTTAGAAGTAGCGGGCGTTGAAATGAACGACCGTGGTCTAGTAATGGTAGACGAACAAGGACGTACAAACGTTGAATCTATCTTTGCTATTGGAGACATCGTACCAGGCGCTGCTTTAGCACATAAAGCTAGCTATGAAGCAAAAATTGCTGCAGAAGCAATTGCTGGAAAACCTGTAGCCGTTGACTACATTGGTATGCCAGCAGTGGCATTTACAGATCCTGAATTAGCAACAGTGGGTTACACTGAAAAACAAGCTAAAGAAGAAGGCTTAGATGTAAAAGCTACGAAATTCCCACTTGGTGGTAACGGTCGTGCGCTTTCATTGAACCAAACTGAAGGATTTGTACGTCTTGTGACAACGAAAGAAGATAATGTTATTATCGGTGCACAAGTAGCAGGAATTAACGCAAGTGACATTATTGCGGAACTAGGTTTAGCAATTGAAGCTGGTATGAATGCAGAAGATATTGCTTTAACAATTCATTCTCATCCATCATTAGCAGAATCTGTTATGGATACAGCTGAAATGGCGTTAGGATTACCTATTCACGCTTAAAATCATTTTAAATATCGCAACATCTATTCGGACGTAAGACAGAAAGTTTAACTTTCTGTCTTTTTTGGGCTCTTTGTCAAATAGGACTGATGAGTCAAAATGAAGTCGAAAGATGAGTGGAACTTGTTCCATTCATCTTTTTTATTTTACTTCAATAAGGCGATTCATCATGAATATTCTTAATTTCATGTTCTCAAATGATTTAAATCCATAGGATACCCGTTTTAAGGTTTTAATATGTGTGTTTTTAGC
>NZ_NGJW01000017.1 GCF_003987555.1 Vagococcus lutrae
ATTATGGATGCTTTCAGAAGCAAAAATCACGTGTCATTTATCCAACAACTAAAAGAACTACCTGAAACATTAGATTCAGAATTTCGTAAGAAACTTCAAAACCTTTTAAACTATGAAGAAGGGATTCGTAATTCCCTAATATATCCCTATTCAAATGGTAAGATTGAAGCTAAAAACACACATATTAAAACCTTAAAAAGGGTATCCTATGGATTTAAATCATTTGAGAACATGAAATTAAGAATATTCATGATGAAGCGCCTCATTGAAGTAAAATAAAAAAGATGAATGGAACGAGTTCCACTCATCTTTCGACTTCATTTTGACTCATCAGTCCTATTTGACAAAGAGCCAAAAAACCGTATGACCTATAAAGTCATACGGTTTTTCATCTATTCTGTGAAAGATTCTAAAAAGCCGACTAAACGATCAGTCACTTCCTCTTTCATATCACTAAAACTTTTCCCTTCAATACGAACGTTTTTCTTGCGATCTTCCATTTTCTTGATAATACCTGATAAAGCTTCAATTTCTTGGTCATTTAAAACATCTACCAAGTCCATAAATAACGCATTACCATTCAAATTATCTTCCACAAAATCTTTGACATCATGACGAGCTTTGTAATTCTTTAGTCTATCTGAGACTCTATCCGAAATAGCAATCGCCGCCCCGACTGATACAGCCGTAACAGCTCCTAATCCTACTAGCACTTTTGTCGATCTACGCATCCTCAATCACTCCTTTTGTGTTATGTCTATATTATAACATAAAAGGTTGGATTATTTAATCACGACGATCTCCAAACAAGATAATTAGACGTAATAACTGTAAAAATGTTGAGAAAACTGCTGCGACATAAGTTAAAGCAGCTGCAATTAACACATGGCGAGCCATTCCTAGTTCCTCATTTGATAATAATTCGCCTTCTTTTAAGATAGCTAAGGCACGTCTCGAGGCATTAAACTCAACAGGTAACGTGACAACTTGAAAAACTAAAACTAAAGCAAAACATAATATGCCTATATTGGTAATAAATTGACCAAAGAATAATCCTGCAATAATCAACGGCAGTGAAATAGTAGCGCCAATATTTACGACTGGCACGATAGCAGAACGTAAGGTCATGGGTAGATAACTAACTTGGTCTTGAACAGCGTGCCCACACTCGTGAGCTGCGACACCAATAGCTGCCACCGAAGTAGAAGGACCAACTGTTTCTGATAGATTCAACGTTTTATCTTTAGGATTGTAATTATCGGTTAAATTCCCTCGAATCCGTTGAACTCTGACATCTCGAATTCCTGCATATTCCAAAATATAGCGTGCAACATCATCCCCCGTTAAGCCTTTGGCACTGTGAAAATCAGCGTATTTACGATAAGTACTTTGAACATAGGCAGATGCTGCTAGCGAAATCCCCATACCTATGACAATTAAAATATAAGTTGGATCCCACATCATATAAAATGGCGACATCATCATTGCTTCCTCCTTTTTACTCTTTATATTTAATTATAACAAAAACTCTTGAAAAAGGTATGAAGCCTTCATTCTCTTTCCTTGAATAGTTTTAAATCTTTTTCAAAAATTCAGATTTCAACTGCATCGCGCCAAAACCAGGGACTTTGCAATCTACGTCATGGCCATTAACCGCTTCTTCTAATAAACGAATATTTTTAATGGTCGTCCCTTTTTTTAATGCTTGACTGCTACCTTTTACTTTTAAATCTTTAACGATTGTGACGCTATCGCCATCTGCTAGAGGATTTCCATTAGCATCTTTAATAATAACAGTTGATTCAAGCGTTTCTTCCTCTCCTTCTGACCATTCATGTGCACACTCAGGACAAATATAAAGGTCACGATCTTCATAAACATACGTCGATTGACATTGCGGACAATTTGGTAATGACATTCTTTTTTTCCTCCTTATTTTTAAAATCTTTCATAATAATAGCATACGTCATGTTAAAAATAAAACAAGGCCTTTTACTATTTATACTGATTACACAAGTAAAACCCTTTTCATTCTGATAGTTTTTCTATATAATGGTAATGTTAAATAACTATGCCTTTTATATATTTTTATCCTAATTATAGAAAGGAGTGAGTAGATGCGTAGTTTATTAGATACGACAACACAGCGTCGTTTACATATTATTGAAATACTAAATAAACATTCTGACTGGATTAGTTCCAATGAACTAGCTAATTTAAATAACGCTTCACTTAGAACGATTAATAACGACATTCAATATTTAAAAGAAAACTGGGCTCCCCACTTGATTATTGAAACATCCAAAAAAAATGGCGTTCGGCTTAGCACGACTGCGGCAAGTCATATTCAAATGGTTTATCATTACGTCCTAGAACAGTCAGAACTTTTTCAGTTTTTAGAAAAAGTTTTTTTCTTACCTAATGAATCGATTGAATATTGGGAAGAAACATTATTTACAAGCGAATCTTCTTTATATCGAATGATTCAGCAATTAAATCAATCACTCGACCACTATCAGATGACGCTTGAGAAAACACCTTGTCATTTAAATGCTTCGAATGAAATTTATTTGCGTTATTTCTTTACTATTTATTTTAATGAAAAATATAGCATCCATCACTGGCCTTTCAAACTTAACCGTACGAAATTACTTTACCTTGCACAACACATTTATAATCATGTTTACCAACATGAATATTTTGAAGTAGATGATGTTCAGATTATGAATCTTGCTTATATTCTAGCTGTGTCATTAACACGTCATTTACAAGGGTTTAAAACGGATGAACAAGAAAATCAATATATATTAGAGCGCTATCGTTATATCTTTTTAGACAAAAAAGAATTACTTCATGACATCTTACATCAGCAAGTTCCAGTAACAGATGAGATGATTGATGATTTAATTAATTCTATTTATTTTTTAAAGAAAAAACGATTATCCGACGGACAGCTTTCTGCTATCGTTAGTCAAACTGAGCAATTTGTCACACGTCTGTCTGAACAATTACATATTGCCATTGATGAGCGCAGTCGTTTTGACATTCAACGTATTTTACGTTTCATGTATTTAAAATACATGACATTTCCTTTTCCAAACACTATTTTATTTAATCAGTACTATTTCAATGCGCAATCCATTCGTGACAGTTATCCTTTCTATACATCGGTGATGACATCTCTCTTATTAGAAATGGAGTATGAAATGGACTTCCCATGGTGTTCGGAACTTTCTGATGAAATTTTATACTGGGTTATGGTGAAGTGGGAACGCCTACCTGAGCGACTCATTAACAACCGTAAAAAAGTAAAAGTTCTCGTCCTTAGTGATCATGGAGTGGCGCACGCTATATTACTGCGTGACCTCGTCTATAATAATTTTGGCTTAAAAGTGAAACTCGATGTCTATAAAGAAACAACTCTTTTCCTAGAGAGTGAGCAATGGGAAGATTTTGACGATTATGATTATATCATTTGTAATTTCTATCGAGATTATTTTCCAGAAGATAAAGTCATTGTCGTAAACGTCATCCCTTCCGACCAAGATTGGCGTAAAATGCGCCATGCCATCGACTCGCTTTTTTATCAAACGAGTAATGCTTTACATATCGTTGAGGTGACGGAATAATGCAGATTAATTGGCTTGTTTACTTAAACAGTATTTTTATTAATCTTTCGATTATTGTGGCTTCCATGTTAATCATGTATTTTCTCACCTTGCAAAAATTAATTAATGGAAAAAGTTTATTAATGAAATATCGGATTAAAGATTTAAACATCCCTTATCAACTCTTCATTGGGTTCGTTATCGGCTGTCTCGCTTTAATCTTATCTTATAATCGTGTGCCTATTGATGCCTATAGTCGAGTCGATACGCGCTACATTCTCATTTACTTTGCCTTTTTCTATGAGTCAGTATACATCAGTTGGAGTACTGCGCTTACGCTTATTGCGCTGAAAACCATTTCCTTTATCGCACCACAAATCCATGTGACGCCCGTTGAATATTGGAATAATATTATTTTCACATTGCTAATTGTCGTCATTGGCACCCTTGTCAAAAAATACTGTCATTCAGTCAAACAATCGCATGCAACGTTTTTAACACTCTTTTTAGTGGCTAAATTTATCAGTTATACATTGTATTTTCCTGATTTCCCTGAACAGAGTCATCTCGTAGCCTTTGCGATATACACTGTGACTTTTATTGCTATCTTTGTTTCTTCAACACATCTCATTCATATTGCGATTCAAACGTCTGAGTCAGTGTTAGTTTATAAAAAAGCTTCCATTTATGACCCACTGACTGGTCTATTAAACCGCGAGTCTTTAAGATTTTTTCTTAACACCGTCTTAGATCAAGGTGAAAAAGAAAAAGAACCGCAACCTATCTCACTTGCCATTTTAGACGTGGACAACTTTAAAGAAATAAATGATTCTTTAGGGCATGAGGCAGGCGACCAAGCGCTACTCTACCTCTCGCGGATTTTTAAGCAAAATACTGTCACAAATATTGATTATATCGGACGATTAGGTGGCGATGAGTTTGGACTCGTTCTATCACGAACGAGTGAGGAATCAGAAGAACTGCTCGAATTGATTAAATCGCATTTAGAAAAAGTTCCCTTTGTTTATCAAGGAGAAACTATGATACTTTCTCTGTCAATTGGTATGGTCCACACCCACACTTCTAAGTTTTTTAATCGAAAAAAAATATTACTTCGTGCAGATGAACTACTCTATGAAGCAAAGCGTCAAGGGAAAAACATTATGATTTCACAGTATCTTTATCCACCAAAAAAATGACCTTTTAGTCTTAATATAACTAAAAGGTCATTTTTATTTTTATGATTTTTCTTGCGTATACTTGTAAGCTGTCCCTAACGAAATATTACATTCTTCAGCAATTTGTCGTAAGGTATATTTATTTTTATGATATAAAAATTGAATTTTATCGACAGTTTCTTGAGAAATACGTGGACGACCACCGATACGACCATTTTTACGTGCTTCTTCAAGACCACGTGCTGTACGCTCTCGGATAATCATTTTTTCCATTTTAGCTAAACGATGAATCATCGCTTTATATGTTTCATCATCTAATGTCACTAATTCTGGTGCTTTCTTAATAACTAAGAAATCAATACCGCGCTCTTCAAATTCTGCTAACATCTCAGCTAGTTGAATAATAGATTTCCCTACAGAAACTAAATGATATACAACTAACTGATCGCCTTCAGTTAAGCTCTCAAGTAATTCATCCAATTCTTCATGAATATATTTAGGGTTACGAATACCCCCTTGAACGATTGAATCTACACCATATTTTTTTAAGCCTTCCAATTGACGGTCTAAATATCCTTTATCGGCACCTGCATATACATATCCTATTTTGGCCATTATATATATTCCTCTCTTTCAACGTTATCCCAATTAAATACTGAGCGTTATTTTACTGTTCTAATTATATTAAACCAACCAATTAAAATCTAGTCCATACTTTGCGTATCTTTGTGTAATTTGTGAAAAACGTTTGACTAAGACAACAAAACGTACGTTATAAAAAATCATTATATTAGTTATTTTACTATGCATAATCAAAAAAAGCTAGCAATTCAACTTATCGCTTTCTGTAGTTGAGTTACTTGTTATAATTTAGTAAAATAACAGAAGCAATACGAAAAAAGAAAGTAGGAATACAACTATGTCAACTGTTTTAGTCATCAATGCACATCCATTAACCCAATCCGAATCACGAACGTTAAAAGCATTAGAGGCGTTCATCACGTCGTATCAAGCAAGCCATCCAGATGATACCATTGAAAGAATCAATTTATACGAAGATAACATCCCTGAAGTTAGCGCTCCCCTTTTAAAAGGTTGGACAAAATTGCGTGCTGGCGAAGCGTTTGAAACACTTACGGACGAAGAACAACAAATTGTTGCACGATTTAATGAACTGACCGAACAATTTTTAGCAGCTGATAAAATTGTCATTGCTAACGCCCTTTGGAATCTAAACATTCCGACTAAGTTAAAGGCTTGGATTGATACTATTGTGATTGCAGGTACAACCTTTAAATACACGGAAAATGGTCCAGTCGGATTGATTGATGGAAAAAAATTGGTTCACATTCAATCGAGCGGTGGCGTTTATAATGGACAAGACTTTGCAAGTCAATACATTCAAAATATTTTCGCCTTTATCGGTGTAACCGACCATACGAAAATCAATGTAGAAGGTATTGATCATCAACCTCATCTGGAAGCCTCTATTTTAGAAGCTTCTCTAGCTAATGCAGCAAATGTTGCAAAAGAATTTTAAACATTAGACCTTTCAATATTATGTCAAAAACAGCAAAAGCACCTCTTTGATGCCATCGGCATTAAAGAGATGCTTTTTTGATAGAGTTGATATCTAAATTGCTTTTTTCTTTTAAATTCATCTCTCAAGACCCCTTTTAACTATAATAATTTCAAATAACTAATAACACGTCTAATTTAAGCTTAGCCATAATTTCGAGTAAACCAAACCTGTTTTCTCAAGCAAACCACTTTTCTCAAACCAGTCTTTTCGTAACAATGCTTTCCCTTATTTAATCCCTCTAATACCATCCTATAAAATAACATATTAAACGTTAATATCAAACTAATTTATCACTATCTTGAAAAGATTAGAGAATTAAATATTCACTTGCTCACTTATGTAATCAAAAAAACCTTATAAGCGAGTTTTATACACTCACTTATAAGGTTACTATCATTTTATCAAACGGTTTTTATTCCAATTGTTCTTCTTGCATTTCCACATATTCTTGAGATACTTCATCTTCAGGATATAAGCCAGAGTATGCTTTATACCATTCAAAGATATGTGTTACCACAACTTTAATCGCGGCGTATCCTGGCACTCCCAGAATCACTCCCACGACTCCAAATAATTTTCCTGCGGTCAATAGTACAAAAATAATTGTCACAGGGTGAATGTCTAATTGACTTCCTAAAACTAATGGTGAAACAAATCGTCCTTCGATAAATTGCTCTAACGCAAACACGATGAGGACCGCTACTAACATTTTAGGACTGGTAGCTAAGGCTATTAAAACGGCTGGAATCATCGCTAGAAACGAACCTAAATATGGAATCAGATTCATAAAACCAGCAAAGATACCGAGCGTAACACTGTATTCCAATCCAACAATTTTAAAACCAATCATAAACATAATCGCCACAGCTAAGGCTACGGTTAATTGTCCACGAATATATTGAGAAACTTGTTTATTGACATCTTTTAAAACATTATAAACAGGACGACGTGTTTTTGCTGGTAAAAAATGAACGAGATAAGGACCTAATTCCTTACCGTCTTTCAATAGGTAAAATAAAATAATTGGTGCCGTTGCAATCGTTAAAAAGACGGTCGTAAACGCCCCAATGACACTACCTATTCCTTGAAACGTATTAATTGATAAACTCTTAATCATCGTGCCCATCGAGTCAAAAAAGTTATTAGTAATTTTCTCGATGTCATCAGCATATTGTTCTAAAAATGGATGACTTAAAATTTCATTTCCTTTTGTTTGAATCGTGCTCCAGTAATGTGGCCAGCTTTTTATAAAGCTCATTGTTTGTTCTTCCATTTTAGGTACTAGCGTGACGCCACCCCAAATTAACAGAAACAAAACGGCGATAAAAATCAAGCTAATTCCCCAAACACGTTTTAGTCCTTTTTTTTCTAAACGGTCGACAATCGGATTAAACAGATAAAACAATATCCCCGAAAAAATAACAGGGAAACCAACGATAGCAAAAAATTGCCACACAGGTTCGAATAAATGCGATACCTTTGTCGAAATTAAGACGATTAAAAGAATTAATAAGACAATTAATAACGATGACACGACTTGATTGTTTAAAAACCAACGCCAAAACCACGACTTACGATTGACTTCTACTTTTTTTATTTTTTCCATAGTATCCCTCCTAGCTTACCGTTTAACGATAAATGATTTCTGTTCCAACAGAGAGTGCAGGCAACTGGTATGGAGAGACATAAATCGTATTTGGCAAGTCATGGTCTTCGTGTCGCTCGGCGAATACGATAGTCGCGTGCCCTATTTCTTGTAACATTTGATTCACTTTATCTCCCACATGTTCCACTTGATAAACTTGGTCGTCAAAGTGGATGTGACTATTTGTTGTTATTTTATAATTAGGTTCTTCTTCTATTAGCTCTTGAACAAGCGCTACTTTCTTAACTTCATCCGTCGCTGTATCATCAAATAAAATTAACATCGGATCTGTTTCCGATATAGCTTTTGGGCCGATTTCAATAATTTTTGTTTTTTTCATCTTCATAACCTCCAACATTTACATACTGTTCATTATACCATACTATGCCGCAAACACCTTATTCTTGTCTCTCCAGTTTGTCATGTTTCAGCATTATTTTTTTGACGATTCATTTTATATGCTATAATAAAACTAACATAAAATGAATAGCTGAAGGGAGTTTTATTATGCAAACACTATACTTAGGTTCATATACACGACGAGAAAGTCAGGGTATTTATACACTTGATTGGAATTTTGAAGCAGGTACCCTCGATAATTTAAATTTAATCATTAACGAAGGAAATCCAACTTATCTTGGTTTAACCGATAATAATACGTTAGTGACCGTTACAGCACGCGACAACATGGGTGGTGTAGCAAGTTATCGAAAAGATGACAACGGTGAATTCAAAGAAATCAATCATGTTTTATTAGAAGGCGCAGCGCCTTGCTATGTCGGTATCGACAATCACCGCCAACTAGTTTACGGTGCGAACTACCACAAGGGTGAAGTAACCGTTTATCATATCGACGAAACGGGTCAACTCACGCTAACCGATACAGTTCAACATGAAGGAAACGGCCCTCATGCCAACCAAGCAAGCGCGCATGCTCACTACGCTGATTTAACTCCTGATAATCGTTTGGTTGTATGTGACTTAGGGACAGATGAAGTGTACACATATGATGTGTCATCTAAAGGAAAACTTACAGAAGTCGCTCGTCTCAATGTCGCTCCTGGAACTGGACCACGTCATATCGTTTTCCACCCAGAAGGTAAAGTGGCTTACATCTTAGGAGAACTGGCTAACACATTAACCGTGGTCAATTACGATGAAACAACAGGAACGTTCTCAGAAATCACAACATTAAGCACCTTACCAAGTGATTTTGACGGCGAAAGTGCTGGCGGTGCAATTCGTATCAGCGAAGACGGTCGCTTCGTCTACGTTTCTAATCGCGGCCATAATTCTGTAGCTGTTTATCAAACACAAGAAGAAGGACATCGCGTCGAAAAAATTCAAACCATTGCTTCAGAAGGTGATTTCCCACGTGACTTCACTTTAAGTCCTGATAACAACTGGGTTTTAGTCGCTCATCAAAATTCAGATAATATCACGCTATTTAAACGTGATGCTGAAAATGGTCGCTTAACATTGAAGGAAACCGACATCCTTGCTCCTGAATGTGTCTGTACTTACTTTGCTTAAATCAGTATAAAAAAGAGGCGTCCTAGATTAACAGGTACGCCTCTTTCTATCGATTTAAATTAGAAAGGATATTAAGATGCTCAAGCACTTATTACACGAAAAAGCGACGATTTTACTAACATTCTTCATTATCTGTCTGAGCTTATACGGACATCACCAGCTAACGCGCTATGAAAATTATCCGCAACTTATCGCGCAAATTGAATCCGTCAGCGAACAAAAAACGAAGACCGAAACGGTTCAAACGATTAAAGTAAAGGGACTCAATCATCAGATTAAAGAAAAAACGTTAACGTTAAAACAAACCGTTCCGATTTCTCAAATCAATGGGACACGTTATCGCCCCAATCAAAAACTTTTTCTTCGTGAAAATCAATCGTCATATACTATTCAAGGATTAAAGAGAGATTTAACGATATGGCGTATCCTCATAGGATTTGCTATACTGCTTATCTGGCTTTTAAAAAAACAAGGACTATTTACGCTAATAAGCGTTATCGCTAACTTAGCCCTTATCACATTAATCGTACGTGACTACGTGGCTCAACCTACTGCTAATCTTGTTACATACTTTATGATGGCGATTATTCCATTAACGATTGTGTCTCTTGTTCTGACAAACGGTTGGCAAAAAAAGACCTATACCGCTATATTAGCGACGTTGAGTGGGACATTTGTAAGTTTTTTAATGGGCTGGTTATTATTAAACCTGACGCATTTTAACGGCTTACGTTTTGAAGAAATGGGATTTATCACGCGATCACCACAGCAAATTTTCCTCGCAAGCTTATTAATCGGTTGCTTAGGAGCCGTGATGGACGTAGCAATGACAGTCGTTGCCTCTCTATATGAGCTAAAAGAGCAGACACCGCATCTGTCACGTGCTGCTGTTAAACAGTCAGGAAAACAAATCGGACAGGATATTATGGGACCGATGACCAACGTGCTTTTTTTCTCCTATATAAGCGGTGCTATTCCTATGATGTTGATTTTTTTACTTAATCATCTTACCCTTCCACATACATGGGACATGTTATTAACACTTGAAGTCGCACGTGCTTTCATAGGCGGAATTGGTATTATCCTGACTATTCCAATTAGTATTCACTTCTCGCTCTTCTTTCTTTTTAAAAAAGGAGGGCAAGCAGGATGAATGTCATTATTTTACTTGGTATAGTGTTATGGGGACTAATGCGGATATACGGTGGGAAAAATGGTCATAAGACCTTTATTTCTTTAATTATTAACCTTTTTACATTGTTTGTCTTTGTTTTTTTCTTAGGTACGGGGCTGTCTCCCTTTTTAATTGCTGTTATTTTCACCCTCTTTTTGATTAGTATGAATCTATTTTTTATTAATGGTTTTCATACTAAAACCCGATTAGCTTTTAAAGGGACGCTTGTTACATTACTTTTACAGACGGCACTTATTTATCTCACGACTTACTTATTACTGACACAAGGATTTTCAAAAGAAGAGCTTTTTGAAATGGATACGCTTGATTTAAATCTACCGATTAACTTCATCCATATCCAAGCAGCCGTCATACTATTAAGTAGCGGTATTGCTGTTAGTGATACGGCCATTTCCATTAGCTCTGCTATGACTGAGCTACTTTATCACGAGCCCGACATTCAAGCATCCCATCTATTTAAAAGCGGTTTAACTATTGGTCGCGATATCATCGGCACAACGGTCAATACGTTACTTTTTGCTTTTATCGGTAATTCACTGGCTTTAATCATCTGGATCTCGGACTTAGTTTACAATATTTATGAATTAATCAATCATCAAGCGATTGTGTCGGAACTCTTATTATTAGTTATCGGTGGTGTAGGGATTGCGACTGTTATTCCCATTACCGCCTATCTCATGAGTCGATTAGCAAAATCATCATAAAAATAAAAAACACCTCATGACTTAAAAGTCATGAGGTGTTTGATTTATTACTTCTATGCTTTGTCTTTTGAACCAAACCATTCGATACGTTGTTTTACTAATTCAGTAATAGCATCTGTACCAGGTGCTAATAATTTACGAGGGTCAAATCCTTTACCTTCGCGGTCTTTACCTGCTTCAATGTATTCACGTGTTGCTGCAGCAAACACTTCTTGTGCTTCTGTGTTCACGTTGATTTTTGATACACCTAAAGAAATCGCTTTTTGGATTTGGTCTAAAGGAATACCTGAACCACCATGTAAAACTAATGGTAATTCGCCACCTGTAATATCAGCAATTTCAGATAGACGATCGAAGCTTAAACCAGCCCAATCTGCAGGATAAGCACCATGAATGTTACCAATACCTGCTGCTAAGAAATCGATACCTGTGTCAGCCATTTGTTTACATTCTTGTGGATCTGCAAGCTCACCAGAACCGATGATGCCGTCTTCTTCCCCACCAATACTACCCACTTCACACTCAACAGAAACGCCTTTAGCATGTGCTTTCGCTACAACTTCTTTGGCTCTTTCTAAGTTTTCATCGAATGGTAAATGTGAACCGTCATACATAACTGATGTATAACCTAATTCAATACACTCTAAAGCATCTTCATACTCACCGTGGTCTAAGTGTAATGCCACTGGTACAGTAATTCCCATAGAGTCAATTAAATCTTCTACCATATGTAGACACATTTTGTAACCGCCCATGTATTTAGCTGCACCCATTGATGTTTGAATCATAACTGGAGAGTTAGACTCTTGTGCACCTTTTAAGATGGCTTTTGTCCACTCTAAGTTATTTGTGTTGAAAGCTCCTACTGCGTATTTACCTTGACGTGCTTTCTGTAACATTTCTGTTGCTGATACTAATGCCATGTTTGTTTCCTCCTATAATGGAAAATGTATTTGTTAAGTCTTTACTTAACTGACACCATTATTTTATCAGATAAGTAAGAATTTTACTACTTATATATTGACTTTCCTGTAACTTGTGTGGAATAGCAATGATTTTTTTCAATACTTTTTCATAAAGGAGTCTTCTTAACTGTAAAGTCCTGTACTTTTTTCATTCGTATCAATATAGATATTTTTCATTTGGGTATAAGCATCTACCATTGATTTATACGTTTCACGTCCGATACCTGAATTTTTCACGCCGCCAAATGGTGTACCAGCTGGTAATTGATTATAAGTATTAACCCAAACACGCCCTGTTTGAACTTCACGACCTACTTTTAATGCCTTGTTTAAATCTTGCGTCCAAACGCCACCTGCTAAACCATATTCTGAATCATTGGCCATTGCAATCACTTCATCAATGTCTTTAAATTTAATAATCACAGCCACTGGGCCAAATATTTCTTCTTGTGCCACACGCATGTCATTGGTCACGTCTGATAATAACGTTGGTTGCATAAAGACACCTTTACCAAGCTCTCCATCTGTAATACGGTTACCACCTGTTAAAACAGTAGCGCCTTCTTCTTTTCCAATACGAACATAGTCTAAAATCTTATTCAAATGTCCTTCGCTAACTTGACAGCCCATCTGTGTTTCTTCTTCCCAAGGCAAGCCAACATTTATCTTTTCAAACGCTTCTTTCAAATCTGCTACAAAACGATCGTAGATACCTTCTTGTACAAAAATACGTGAGCCAGCACTACATACTTGTCCTTGATTAAACAAAATACCCATTTGAGCTCCGTCTAGCGCTTTCTCATAAGGCATGTCATCAAAGAAGATATTGGCTGATTTGCCACCAAGTTCAAGTGTGGCTGGAACTAAACGCTTCGCTGCTGCTTCTGCCACAGTATATCCAACCTCTGTTGACCCTGTAAATGCTAATTTATCAATGCCTGGGTGATTTAATAGGTAGTCTCCAGATTTACGTCCACGACCGGTTACCACGTTTAAGACACCTTTTGGTAATACCCCATCAATGAGACGCGCAAACTCTAAAATACTTAAAGAGGTCGTAGATGACGGGCTAATCACTACTGTATTTCCTGTGGCTAAAGCAGGAGCTAGTTTCCAAGCTGCCATTAAGAATGGAAAGTTCCACGGAATAACTTGACCGACTACACCGATAGGCTCTTTTATCACAATACTTAAACGATTTTCATCAAAAGCTTGTGCCGTTCCTTCTTCACTACGAATGACACCCGCAAAATAACGGAAATGATCTGACGCAGCAGGTAAATCGATATTTAATGTTTCACGAATTGGCTTACCATTATCTAACGTCTCTACAAGTGCTAAATGTTCTAAGTTATCATCAATGATATCAGCAATTTTTAACATCAAGCGACTGCGTTCTTCAATACTAGTATGACGCCATGTTTTTAACGCTTCTTCTGCCGCTTCAACAGCTGCATCAACATCTTCATTCGTAGCATCAACGAACGCAGCGATTTTTTCACCTGTAGCTGGACTGATAACATCTATCAGTTCATTACCTGTACCATTTGTCCATTCTCCATTGATAAATAAACCGTAATTCTTCTGAACATCTAATTTAACCATATATCTTTCCTCCTAATACTCTTTATATATTGCAATATACACCGTTTACATTTTTCTCTCAAGTTATCTGTTTGTTAAACACTTTTTTCTTAAACATCTCTTAAGATATAGGTATACCATTTATATACAAACGTTGTTATAATAACGTTTGTAGTATTTTATACCTTTAAGATATTTTGTGAAACCACTTTTCCTTTCTCATAGTATTCTAATTTTAAATAACGTACTATCACATTTTGTTATACAGTTATCATAGATAATTATCGAACAAACTCTCCTTTTAGAAACGTTGAGATTATCAACTTATTAAATAACAAAGTCTAATTAACGCACTTATAAAAGCATTTTTTGTTCAAATACCTGCTGTCTGTTTATATCCCCTTTTAAAGAAAGTTTGTGATTTTTATTGCTAACTCAGTCACAATTTGATATTATTTAGCCATAGCAATTATTTGTTACATATTGAACAAGGGAGAGGATTCATATGACAGAACAACCACGTATGTCAGGTAAAGATTTTTTATTTAAAGTACTAAACGGAACGGCGACCGGTATTATCGTCGGATTAATTCCTAACGCTGTTTTAGGAGAAATCTTTAAAGCTTTAATGCCTTACGGAAACATTTTCCAAACACTTTGGGAAGTTGTTTTCTCATTACAATTTGCGACACCGGCGATTATCGGAGTCCTTGTAGCCATGCAATTTGGCTTCAACGCTATGCAAACAACGACCGTCGGAACAGCGACTTTTGTTGCGTCTGGTGCCGTTAAGCTCGTTGATGGCGTCTGGACAGGCGGAGGCATTGGCGATTTAATTAACGTGATGTTAACTGCCGCCTTAGCAGTTTACGTTGTTTTAAAAATTAAAGACCATCTAGGTTCATTAACAGCGATTGGCTTACCAATTATAGGAGGCGCTTTACCAGCCGCTATCGGCGTTTTCATGCTTCCTTACGTTAGCAAAATCACGACACTTATCGGTAATATGATTAATAGTTTTACAAACTTACAACCTGTTTTAATGAGTATTTTGATTGCCATCACATTCTCTATTTTAATTATTTCACCTATTTCTACTGTGGCAATCGGCTTAGCTATCGGTTTAGACGGAATCGCTTCTGGTTCAGCTGCGATTGGAGTAGCTGCATGTACTGCCGTACTCGTAATTGCTTCACGTAAAGTAAATAACAGCGGAACAACACTAGCCATCCTTTTAGGTGCGATGAAAATGATGATGCCTAATATGGTTAGAAAACCCATTATTCTTGTACCTATCGTAAGTACAGCAGCTGTCAGCGGTATTGTTTCTGCTCTCTTAAACATTCAAGGTATCCCAGCTAGTGCTGGTTTTGGTTTAGTAGGATTGGTTGGACCTATTCATGCTTTCCAATTCTTACAAGGCAGTGCCGTAGCGAAATTACTTGCTGTTACCATCAGTTTTATCGTTGTTCCATTTGTGGTAGGGTTTGCAATGGACTATCTGTTCAGTAACGTGTTAAAATTATATACAAAAGACGCTTTCTTATACAAAGCTGTTTAATTTAGTTTATTAATTATTAATAAAAATAAAAAACGAAAAGGAGTTTTTAGATATGAAAATCGCAATTGCAGGATCTGGAGCTTTAGGATGTGGCTTTGGTTACTTAATGCACAAAGCAGGAAATGAGGTCACACTTATCGACCAATGGCCAGCGCACATTGACGCTATTAACTCAAAAGGGTTAACAGTCGACTTTAATGGAGAAAAAGGAACAGAAATGATTCCTGCTGTCTATCCAGAAGACGTTAAAGGAGAGTTTGATTTAGTCTTTACTTTTACTAAGTCTATGCAACTTGCTAGCATGCTTGAAAAAATCCAACCTATCTTAGGAGAAGATACTAAAGTTGTTTGTCTATTAAACGGTTTAGGACACCGCCAAACATTAATGCAATATGTAAAAGAAGAAAATATTTTAATGGGAACAACTGTCTGGACTGCTGGGATTGACGCTCCGGGTGAAGTTCACTTTATGGGGAAAGGTCCTGTTGAGTTACAAAATATTCATCCAAGCGGTGAAGCAGCGGCTAAAGAAGTTGTAGCGCTTTTAACGGACGCTAAATTAAATGGAGTTTACAGTGATAACGTGCTATTCTCAATTTGGAGAAAAGCATGTGTCAACGGAACATTAAACGTATTATGTTCTATCTTAGACTGTAATATTGAAGAATTTTCTAAAACAGAAAACTCTCGCGAAATGATGACAGCTATCATCGAAGAATTTTCACTTGCAGCTAAAACAGAAGGCGTTGAATTAGATGTGACAGAAACAGTCGACTACTTAGTAGAAGTCAACAAAACTGTTGGACCACACTACCCTTCAATGCACCAAGACTTAATCCAAAACAAACGTCCTACTGAAGTTGACTACTTGAACGGTGCCGTAGCAAAAATGGCAGAAGAGCACAATTTTGAAGCACCAACTTGTCAAATCATTACCGACTTAATTCATGCGAAAGAAGACTTATTCGGTATCAAACGCTAATAAATAACAAAAACGGCTCTTTGTCAAATAGGACTGATGAGTCAAAATGAAGTCGAAAGATGAGTGGAACTCGTTCCATTCATCTTTTTTATTTTACTTCAATAAGGCGATTCATCATGAATATTCTTAATTTCATGTTCTCAAATGATTTAAATCCATAGGATACCCGTTTTAAGGTTTTAATATGTGTGTTTTTAGCTTCAATCTTACCATTTGAATAGGGATATATTAGGGAATTACGAATCCCTTCTTCATAGTTTAAAAGGTTTTGAAGTTTCTTACGAAATTCTGAATCTAATGTTTCAGGTAGTTCTTTTAGTTGTTGGATAAATGACACGTGATTTTTGCTTCTGAAAGCATCCATAAT
>NZ_NGJW01000018.1 GCF_003987555.1 Vagococcus lutrae
AACCAACGGAACCAACGGAACCAACAGAACCAACAGAACCAACGGAACCAACAGAACCAACAGAACCAACAGAACCAACAGAACCAACAGAACCAACAGAACCAACGGAACCAACAGAACCAACAGAACCAACAGAACCAACAGAACCAACGGAACCAACAGAACCAACAGAACCAACAGAACCAACATCTAATAAATATTTGCCTCAAACAGGAGAAAAAGATGGTAGCTATGAACTAATTATAGGTTTAGGATTGATTTTGTTTGGAGTTGTGATTTATACAAAAAGAAAATATGAATTTAATTAGAAGACTATAACGACCTCCAAAATCTAAATTTTGGAGGTCGTTATTTTTATGTTCGCCGATTGTAAAATTAAGCTAGACAATTAAAAAAATCATTTGTGATAAACTTAAATTGTATTTCCAACCAAAGAAAACAAAGAGAGTAATCACAAATGACCTATGCATATCTTACTACAGACGAGTTGATTTTGATAGAATCTTATTACCATCAAGATAAAAAAGGAACATACGTTGCTAAACAGTTGAAACGAGCAAAACAGACTATCTATAACGTTTACAAAGTTTTTGATGAAGGACTATCTGCACTAGATTACGACAGAAGATATAAAAATAACAAAAAGAATTGTAGCAGACGGCCTATTTCTTTATCTGATGATGAAACAGAATATATTCAAAAGAAGGTTGTTCAAGGATGGACTCCAGATGTCATTGTTGGTCGTGCCGAGTTTCCTATTTCATGTTCTATCAGTACTTTATAGATTATTTAGGCAAGGACTGTTTGATTTGACTGCATTACCTATGAAAGGTAAAAGAAAGGCGAATGGTTATAAAGAAAAAAGAGGCTAATAAGCCTTTAAAAGAACCATCAATCAACGTAATAGGGACTATCAACTCTTTAATAATGAATTGTGTCACCTTGAAGGTGACACAATTGCTGGGAAAGACCATAAAAGTGCTGTTATCCCACTCGTTGAAAGACTATCAAAAGTGATTATTATGTTAAAACCAATAGGTAGACGAGCAATAGATATCGAAAATAGTTTAAATAAGTGATTTAAAAAGCTTCCATGCTATCTATTTAAATCAATCACATTCGATTGTGGTAAAGAATTTTCTAATTGGAAATCAATCAGCAATCTAAATGATATTGATATTTATTTTGCTAATCCAGTAACACCATCACAACGATGCTTAAATGAACACTCTAATGGGGTATTACGTAAAGATGGATTACCTAAACAAATGGATTTCAACGAAGTTGAGGAATGTTTTATCTAATCTATCGCACCTAAAAAAATAATATTCCTAGAAAATAATTAAACTATAAAACACCATTGGAAGTATTTTTGAATTATATAGACAACAATATTTTGTCTAGCTTAATTTGACAAATGAAAGATTAAATATGATGTTAGGTTTAAAATAAAAATGATTCTAAAATATCATGATAAAGCAAGTATTTAAGCTATCGTAACTAAAGAAACAGATATAAATAAAAGAATACTGTGATAAGAGAACTGATCCACTTACGTGGGACACAATAAAAAGTACTTCTTGTTGAATTCAAGTAAAATGAATTTAACAGGAGGTGCTTTTTAGCATGGGAACAAGAGTATCGTATCCATTAGAAGTGAAGCAAGCAACAATAAAGATGAAATTAGAAGGCAAATCAACTGTAATTCAAATCGTGATAGATTACATTAAGTATTATAATAAAACGGAAAGTAAACAAAAATTGGGCTACAAATCACCGATAGAATATTAGCAATTTGTAACCCAATAAGAAAGCTTTTTTGATACTGTCCCATTTTAATGAGTCAGTTCCGATTACTTTTTTGTTTGATATTCAATTAACAGTTATTATCTATAAGCTCTCTCACAAGCTCTGAGGCACTAATATCTCTTTCTTTAGCCCGTTTGGCTAATTTTTTCTTGTGAGTAGGTGTAAGAGTAAACGTTGTGTTAATTACACGCTCTCTTTTCTTTAGCTTTTTTTTATTTGTTTCTACCGTTTCTACTGATAACGTATTAATGTTTATTTTTACATAGTTTAAATAATTAATATCATTGTAAAAATGAAGATTCATATTCATTATTCTCCTTTATAATATATGACTGACTAACTTCAGGGTTAAGGGTTAATTAGCTCTTGTAGTTCAACTTTATTTTGATAAATTTTCTATCAATTATATTTGAATAAGTAAAACTTATCTCTTCCAGCTCTTACGAGTTTTATCTTCTAACACTCTATACTGAACATCAAATTTTCTTCTTTCATCTACTGTCATAGATTCCAAGACGTTATTAATAAGTAGTTCTAACGCTTCTTTTTGTGTATCGCCATAACCTATCAAAGATAGTGCATTTATCTGGTCACGAATACGTGTATCAATTTTTAACGTTGTAGGCTTTGGAATATATTCAGGTTCTGGAACAACTGTTTCCTTTACTACTTCTTTTTTAGCTTCAACAGGTTTTTCAAGTTGATCCATAGTAAAGGTTTGTTTTGGCTGAATATCAGGACCACGACTGATTAACTTCTTCTTTTTATTTTTATTAGATTGAACGAGTGCCATATTTATTCCTCCAATCTAGCTAAAAACTCATCTGTGACATTTTCGTACACTTCTCTTACCTTCTTATCGTGCATATCTTCATCAGTAATACCTGTTAAATCGTAGCGTTTTAAACGTTCCATATTGCGAATAGTCGTTTGGAAGATGTTATCAGAACCAAAGATTTCATTCGCTGCTTCAAGCGTTGAAACATCAACCGGTGCCCCATTTTTGAGTAATACTGGAAGTATACCTAAAACGTCTAGCGTAGGCGCATGGAATGTATCGATCACTTCTGATTGAATGTAACGCAGAAACGCTTCCGCACCTTGTAAGCTACGCTCATGTGTCTGCATAACGATTACACACCAATCAGATGCATATAAAGCCGAGTCAGTAATTAAAGAAATCGTAGGTGGAATATCTACTAAAATGTAATCATAGTTGGCTTTAAGAGGCTCTAACAATTGCGCAAAATATTGAACACGTTCATTATAATCTGTCATTCTTTCCATAAATCGTGGATACAAACTAAAGTCAGCACTAGACGCTAAAAGGTCTAAATTGTCTTTTATTGTAATAATAGCATTTGTTAAATCTTCCGATTGGATTGCTGCCATCATTGTTGTATTAAACACTGTCACTTCATCATCAATATAGTTTTTCGTCTTGATGAATAAGTTTGTAGCATTCCCTTGTGGGTCCATATCAACAAGCAATGTGCGTAGGCCTCTGTCAGAAAGTGTTTTTGCAATCATAGTACTATTTGTCGTTTTCCCTGTACCACCTTTAAAGTTACCGCATGTAATTACTTTAGCCATCTGTGTTCCTCCTATTGTTCTTTTCTTACATTATAAATGTTTTTTCTAAAGTATGCAAAAGAAAAAAAGTTTAAACAAAACAAAACGGTATTCAAGTATTCAAGTATGAAAGTATTCAAGTATGAAAGTATTCAAGTATGAAAGTATGAAAGTATACTAAAGAATAAACCTACAATAAGATCGTTTTTTAAGGTATTCAAGTATGAAAGTAGTCAAGTATTCAAAAGAGAAAAGGTATGCAAGTGTTTTTTCATACTTGCATACTTTCATACAATAATACCGTTTTATGAAACCTATTTAAATCGTTTGCAATCCTTGTTATAGTGTACTCAACAGTGTAATATCAACGTTTTATACAATTGAATATAAAAAAAGAGCCACAGCCGGCAAGCTGTGACACAAGATTCCTATTGACTATATTCTATCATAGTCAGCTCTTTTTTAAAAGCGTAGAAGCCAAACTGCGAACCTTAATAGATGGTAACTAAATGGAAAGGTTAAGCATTCGCCGCTGCAATAAGGAATGCTGCAAGCTCACTATGAGAAGTTACTCTACTTATTCTCGAGCCCAAGACGCGAAGACGGCGGCATAACGGTCTGGGTGGTAATCTGTTCCTTGCGAGGAAGGTTGCTTAACTCGATACGCTTTAGGGCAGATTTTAAAGCGTGAGTTAAGTGTGCGATCAGCACTAACAAGTAGAGATATACGTTGGCTCCGGCTTCTCCCGATAGACCAAATAAATGTTAAACCCTAGCTTCAGTAGAAATCGAAAAATGATTTTTGCTGAAACTAGGGTTTAACTATGCCATTTTCCTAACAAGCAGCCCTCATCCCAAATTATTTGAAACCTCTGAATAAGTCAAGTATTTAATCAAACTTTTCTTTTAATACTTTTACAAAATCTTCTTTAGAGATTGATATATTTAATTCGTTGTGAAAATTTCTTAAAGTACTATAACGATAAGGGCTTAAAGTGTAGCGTTTAACATCTTCTTGGTTTGATATTTGTAAACAGATTTTTTGATAAGTAGATATATAATTGTTAATTCTTGTATATAAACGATTAAAGTTGTTAGTATAATATTTTTTTTCTTCTTCATTGTTAAATATATATGTTGTTTGTTTATTTACAAACTCTTCTTGTATTATAGTTAATTTACTAAAGTCTAATGCTTTTAGAAATGTTTGATTTGTGTGTTTATCAATATAAGTTTCGTAAGGAAATAGGTGATTAGATTTTTTCATATAAGGTTTTATTTTAGATCTTAAAGGAACAGCAACTAATAAATTGTTTATATCTATAATCATTACACCATGACCTCTATTAGGATCAGTTTGAAATTCATCTAGTTTTTGGTAAATATAAAAATATTCTTCTGTCATTAAATGGAAATACAATGTATTTTTATTAAACATTAATATACCTCACTATTTTATAAAAAAAAAAGAGCCTTTCTTTTTAGAGTCGCGGGCTCTACGACTACGTCAACTATGAACATTTTCTTTTTAGAGTCGGTTTTGTCCTCCGACTACTTCTGTATTTATAATATCATAATTTTATAAATATATCAAGGTAGTGAATCAAGTTGACATAATGTTAATTAAACGAAGTCGCTTGCTGCATAAGGCGTTGCAGGAAAAAGATTGTGAATTAAAAATGGTATAGGTAGAAGAACGTTGAAACAGGTGGTTTCTTATGTTTAAAAAGATAGTGAAATTTATTATGAAAGGGGTTAGTTTATAATGTTTATTTTACAAAAAATATTTAATAAATTCAAAATACAAGAAGTTGATTTGGATTTAGCAACAAACAATTTAAAAATAAAAAAAGAAATTAGTGAGTTGTTTTCTTTTTTTGATGTAAAAAGAATTACAAGTGATTTATTTGATCCTTTGCATCGAGAAAAAAGACAAGAAGTAAATGTATATAGCTGTATCCCAGAGTTTGAAGTAATGTGTACAGAAGAAGAATTAAAAGAAGTTATTCAAGGAATGATGATTAATTTTTTGGATATGGGATTTGATACTTATGAGGGAATTAGAAACTTAAAAAAGGATAGTCAAGGAAAGAAATTATATGAGTATTCTCCTTGTAATAGTAGTAATTTATCTTTAATTCCTCAATTTGAGGAATTAAAGATAAATGTAAGATATAACAATATAATAGTTGGTGAGTTGAAAGGAGATTCTATAAAAAATTTAATTAATGTTTTTGACCAAGTAATATTTCGTTCTAAAGGAAGGTTATATCTTAAAGGTGGAAAGTGGAAAAAGTATGATTATATAGAGGATAAAGTTATTAAAGGGAAAGATTCATATAATTTAGCATTTTCTAAAATTGAATTTTATAATAAAGATGAATTTAATAAAGTAAATAAAAAGTTTTTTACTGTGGAAGAAAATAGTATGTAAGATTTCATTTCGATTATAAGATTATTTTGTTATAATAGATTTTGTAGAAAGTGAAAAGATGGTGGCTAATCTCTTGAAAAAGGGGTGATGCTTATGGTTCATAGCTTTATCCCTAGAAGGGAATAAGTAAGTGTCAACATTTGAAGCTATTCAACTGATGATCGCATTTGTGACGTTAGTTTTGCTGATAATTGACCATAATAACCCAAAAAAATAACCATCTAGCACTTTGACAGGCGTTTAGATGGTTAAACATTTAAATATAAGTCACCGTAGAGCATATGTTACCGCATGTGCTTTTTTTATTTCAAATTAATTATACATAAATTAATTTGTTGAGGCAAGTGATGTGTTTTTTAATCAACCTCATTAACTGAATCTAAGTTATTTGTTGTTAATTCATATTCATTTTTTTTAGTATATTTAACTATTTCATCTATAGTCTATACTTTTTAATTTATTGCCTGTAGCAACTGAATTAGCTAGGAATTGTTTTACTATTTTTAGATTCTATTATTTCGATAGTTTGTGCTTCTATTTTTCAGTCTTATGTATTTTTTTGTTTTCTTTATTTAATTTTTCATATTTATTTCTTTTTTTAGTGATAGATGAATATGATACACTTGAAACCAATAAAAAGACTTCCTTAATGTGTGTATCATTAGGGTGTACTTAAATGAGCTGTTTTAAACTTAGTTAATCTTTTTATAAAAGTGAATTTAATTTTATTAAAAGGTCTTCTCTCACAAAATTTATCATTTCTCGATTAAATTCTTTGAATTCTTTTTTTGAGATTCTGTCTTTATTATTTTTTATTTTATATAAAGTGGTTAAAATTTCTTTTCTTGAAACATCAATATGAAACCCTGCTTTATCAAGATTTGGATACGTTAATTTAAATTGTTTTATCATTTCTTGTTTTCGTTCTTCTTCCATTTTTCGTAAATCTTTTTCTCGTTTTTCAAATTGTAATTGCCGAGAAATCATTTCTTTCTTAAGTTGTTCAAGATAGGCTAAATGTTCTTGATAAAATGCTGTTTCAGATAGGTATAAGTCGATATAATTTAAAATGATTTTAGTATAATCGGGGGTTAAATACGCTTTATAATAACAATTTTTCATCCATTCTGGTTTTGGAATTTTTTTCTTAATATACCAATCATAAACCATCGGTTGTAAATAAGCAGCGTATCCTGGGAATCCAAGTTCACCATTAGAATCTTTAGCTATAATAGCATGTAAAATAAGATGTTCAAATAGATCACAATAAACTAAGTTTTCTTTTTTATGAAGTTCAAAAGGGTATTTATTTTTTATAATATGTTCGTTATTAGATAAGTTTAAGTATTTATCTTCAGCAATGTGATGGCAATATAATCCTTGATCAGTTTTTGAGTATTTTCCTTTAGTAATTTTTTTTATTTCCTTATTCAAGAATCGAGCATAAGATTTCTCTCTAAAGTAATCATCTTTAACAGGTCCATGTTTTTTTAATAATAGTTCAATGGCTTCGTTGTAAGATAGATTTAACAAATTTTTATAATAGTTTAATTTATTCTCCATACAAATCCTCCAAACTTAAAAAATTCATACTTTCTTTTATCATAGCGTATTTATGATGTAGGTTTCAAATTGAGAAATAAAACGCTAAATTGATAAAGCATTTATATTCTTAAATATCAGGCTACCAAAATAAAAATTATATTTACATAACATCTTATTTTAGCAAGATAATCTTTGTTTAAATTATTGGAGAACGGTTATAATAATTTAAAAGGAGGTTTTGCTATGTCTTGGCTATATTTAATAGGCTTAATTATTTTAATTTGCTTAGGAGCTTGGGGTTGGTTATCAAGAGCAAAATGGTTAGACGATCAAGTTAAAAAAAATAAGAAACCATAATTTAGTGGAAAATGAAAGTATAAAAATTATTAGCTATATTAATGCCGTTTGTATTTATAAGTTTAAGAGCTTTAATATAAATAGCTACCTCAGCAACCACTGGAGACTTTCTTTTTCTGGATTATCTGTAATAACATCTGGCACAATAGGATCTTCAGAATAGAAATTGTTATTTAAATCTTTTATTTTTGCTGAAGCAAGTGCTAAATAGTATCGATCATATAAAGGCATTTGAGTAACTCCTGTGGCGAATCCCATAGTTGGCTGACCAAATGTTTTAACATTTTCATTTCCTTTAAGAGCAATTAACACGACTTCTGCAGCACTTGAAGTTTGATTATCTGTAATTACTGCTATAGGAATTTCTTTTTTCTTACTAGGCTTAAATTTTTGAATAGTTTTCCCATTCATTATTAACTGATTCGATTTTAAAATAACTGAAGTTTCTTTTTCTTTTGATACAAATGAGAATATCTCACCATCATGAAGAAAAGGTGAGATAGCTCCTAACATTGGGCGCATATCGCCTCCATGATTTCCCCTTAAATCAATTATAACTCCTTGAATATTTTTGGCATTAGAAATATCTTTCAAAGATGTATGGATATATTTAGAGAGCTCATCTTGATTGTTTGCAAAATTTTTAGCTGAAGGTAAATATATTGTCAAAATATTATTTTCTAAACTACTTCTAGGGTAAACAGCTAGATTCTCATTAATGCGTTCAGTTGACTGTTTTTTTTCTATCGTAATCATTCGAGAATGTTTCCCACCAGCTAGTTTAATAGCTTCGTTTAAAACATATAATGTTTCGTCATAGTTTTGAGCTCCTTGTACACGAGATAAATATTCTTGTTCTTTAGAAGGCATATCATTTTCATCGCTAAAAATACCATATTTGTTCATAATATATAATCCATCTTTAACAAAACGTTGAGGACTAGGTTTAATTAGATAAATTGGTTTTTCAAAAAAGAATAGACCTAAAGGCGTTCCAAAAAAATAAACTATAATAGACATTATTATGATTAAAGATAATAATAATACACAGATTTTTTTCATGAAAAACTCCCTTCTAATATTTCTATAAAGGAACAGCAGTAACATCATTGTTTTTACAAGTATTTTATTGAAAGTACTATGATGTACATAACAAAAAATCTCCATTATGTAATAAGTATAAAACAAACCTCAATCAAAATCTTCTTCAAACTCATCAATAATTTCAAGCAGATTAAACCAATCTTCATCAGTAAAATGATAATCTAAATCAATCGCCTTCAATCTTAATTTTTCATAGTATTTAAACAACTTATCGCTTAGTCTAATTAGATCATCATCAGATAAGTTATCAATTGCTGAACTATGAATAAAATCCCATACGTATTCTTCAATTAATTCATCTTGATACTTTGATGTTCTTATCATATCTATTATTAAAGCAAAGCTGCCATGTATGTTTTCATATACTTCCTCTAGCAACACTTTTTTAGGTACTTCTAAATTGTTTTTTTGAAAGGCTTCAATCATTCTAATTGTGTCATCTTCAGTCAGTTTATCACTCGTAAAATTAAACGCTAATCTACCTAATCGCCTATATTCTTTTTTGATTAAACTATAAATATCATCTAGCTTTTTTTCTAGCGTATAAATATCTAAATCCGTAATTAATTGGTCGGTGTTAATACGTCTTACTAAAGCATTTATATTTTTACCTATGTAATTAATTTCTCTCGTCAACTTTCTATAAACAGACATGTCAACATTCAATCTAAAATAAGTTTTTGAAGCGTCCAGAAGGAACGCAGAGACTGATCCAAAACCTAATTCTTTTGCCTTCTTTTTCATTGCTTCTTTTTCTTGTGTTGTGACAGAAATTTTTAAGCTATCTTTTCTTTTTTTCATTCCTGTTCTCCTTTCTAAATTCGAGCAAAGCGACATAAAAATACGCCAATTTATTGTCGATATTTTGCTAACGGTTTTAGATGTAACCTAACAAGATAAAAAGAACATCTTTTTATGGGTGTGGTCACAAACCCGATGCTTGCATCTGAACCTATTTATAATTTTATTGTTGTATTTTATTTACAAAATCACACAACTTGTTTAATATTTGTTACTTTTATTAATTGGAAATCCATCTAATCTTTTTTTATTTTTAATAAAAATATTTTTATCAAAGATGCAAAATTATTTCTTGTTAGCAATCTAAAAGTATTGTTTATAAAAAAATAAATAGGTATTGGAATCATACAAAATAAAGCATGAAATTTAAACTGTTTATAATAAAAGTATTCTCAAAATTTGGAGTTAATTCGTTATAAAGAATCAATGATAACAAAGTTAACCATAGTCCACTAAATCTCAATATTTTAAATAGTATAGATCCTACAATACGTAATATTATTAAAATAAATTTAAGCGTAGATATTGCTATACTTCCTGAATCATATGAATTATACACAACATTTCTCCTCTTCTTATAAATAATGCAATAGCTTAAGTTTAATACATTTTTTTTATTTCAAAAGGTATTATTTTTTCACGGTTTAGCAAGTGTACGCTGCAAGTTAAATGTAATCGTGATTTTCGCTCACTCTTTTTTATACTGTTTTTGTATGCGTATATAAATAAATTATTTTATAGATGACTTTAAATTATCTTTAAAAGAATGATTTCTAGGAAAAGAAAAAATAGATTTTGTTAAAAATACCGAGGATTGTGCTTTAAGTTTCTTTTCAAGAAAGGAATTAGTTTAGTTTCTTTTACTGTATATAACATAGTAAAGGCAGATAGTAATTTTAAGCAAGGTATAGCTTTTTATCAAGGTTATCAATATCAATATTAATAATTATATTTAATTTAAATCCCTTACAGGATTTATCGTTTTATTTATATTTATATCGTTTATTGCATATTATGTTCATTTAGATTTCTGTTTATGTTATTCTCATATACTGAAAGGTGGAATAAATGATGAAAAAAAATAGTTATAAATCACTGTTGTTTTTAAGTGTTATTTTCATTTTTAATATTATTGCGATGCCAGTGTTAATTAATGCTGAAACTAATTTAGTTACATCTGGTGTGATAGATAATTTTGATTTTGAGCCCAATGAAATTAATGATGGAGAAAAAACACTTGTAAAAATTAACTTTAGTGAAAAAGAAAATGTTGATATTAGTAGTGGTGATACTTTAAGATTACCTTTTCCAAGTAATGGTGACGTGAATCTAAAAGGTTTTAAATCTAGTTTAGATTTGAAGAATATTAATGGGGAAATTTATGGAACAGTTCAGATTACAGAAGATGAAATATTAGTTATATTTAATGAAAAAGCAGATGAAATGGAACATATAAAAGGTAGCCTAAGTATTCAAGCTTTGGGGCGTAATACTTCGGGAGACCTTAATGAAGCTAATACAGGTGTTATTGATTGGAATTTTAATACTGACCTAGAGAGTAAAAAGCTGTATATACATAGACAAGAAGCTAGCAGTAGTAGTGTTTTTTATTATAAAACAGGCGACATGCTGACGTCAGATACAGATCATGTTCGTTGGTTTTTAAATTTAAATCCTGAGCAAAAAATAACGAAAGATAATATTATTATCAAAGATCAAATACAGAATGGGCAGTTATTAATTTTAGAGTCATTTTTGATTACTATAGCAGGACGTGAATTTAATAGTAGCTATAGCTTAGAAGAGTTTAATGAGTTAGGTATTGGAAAAATAGAAGTGTCTGGAAATAAGTTAAATGTTCAAATATTTCAAGAGCATTCTGATCATTCAGTAAATATTTTCTATAAGACTAAAATTATAGATAAAACACTTGAAAATTTTGATAATCATTCCCAAGCTTTTTATGAAACTGAGGATGGAGAAGACATTTCTAATGGAGATAGTTTTAACTATAGTGTTGCTAATATTATAGATGAAAGTGAAGCTAGTGGTGACCCTACAAAACCAACGGAACCAACGGAACCAACAGAACCAACAGAACCAACGGAACCAACAGAACCAACGGAACCAACAGAACCAACGGAACCAACAGAACCAACAGAACCAACGGAACCAACGGAACCAACAGAACCAACAGAACCAACGGAACCAACAGAACCAACAGAACCAACAGAACCAACAGAACCAACAGAACCAACAGAACCAACGGAACCAACAGAACCAACAGA
>NZ_NGJW01000019.1 GCF_003987555.1 Vagococcus lutrae
TTGCTAGCGAATTGACTTCACTATCAGTTTTTATAAAAAACTGTAAAATTGTGTTTGTTTTTACACTTGTAAAAACGCCCTACACATTTGGTTCGTCTTACTTTGTTCAGTTTTCAAAGGTCTACTTTGTTGCGTTAGTAGCAACTTTTAAATAATAACATGTCGGCATTTGATTGTCAACACTTTTATTTAATTTTTTTAAATTAAGTTTTCGTCGTCTGTTTTGACAACTTCTAAATAATAGCACGTTCAGTTGAACATGTCAACTATTTTTTAAAACTTTTTTAAAATGTTTTTTTGATGTCGGTGTATCTGACAACTTCTAAATCATAACATGGTTAGTTGACTTGGTCAACTACTTTTTAAAATTTCTTTTTGTTTATTTTTTAGATGTTTGGCAGCGACAACTTTTATATAGTACCATGCTCTTATTTAGAGTGTCAACACTTTTATCCGTTTATTTTTAAAACTTTCCAAGTTTTTCCTTTATCACACGTTTCTACTATAGATATACTCGTGTTATCAACTAATCCATCTCGACGAAAGTCTGCAATATCATATCCTTGTAAATACTTTAACAACGTCGTAATAGTAACAGCATGAGAGACTACTAGCACCTTATCACTTTCAGCATGATGTTTGGCAAGTTTTTCTAGTTCTGCATAGCTGCGTGCAATTAATTGCGAATAAGTTTCGCCACCCATCTCTGTTGGATCATATTTTTCGGGAGCCTTTTTTAAATTAAAGTATTGTGGGTGTTCTTTTAGCTCGCTTACTTTCTTACCTTCCCAAGCACCAAACATAAACTCTTTAAAACCTTCTAGTGGATAGATGGTTTCATCTTCTGATTTACCTTGCCCTTTTAATAAATATTTCGCAGTTGCCATTGTTCGACCTAGAGGACTCGCGTATACTTTATCAAAGTTTACCTCTTTTAGTTTTTCACCTGCTTGTAAAGCTCCTTCAATCCCAACTTCTGTCAAATCTGAATTCACTTCTCCACCTTGAACAATTCCCTGTTCATTATATTCCGTACGACCATGTCTTACTAAATAAATGCGCATGTTTATCCCCTTTCTACTATATAAAAGATTACTCTTTCTTTCTCTATTTATTATCGTACACCTCTCACATCATTTCAAGACGTGGCTATAATTATAAGTTTCATTTAATTATGGGCGCTTTTATATTAATTTCAAGTAAGTTTTTGATACAATATAAATAACAACTGCGTAAAAAGGAGGATCGACAATGAAAATTTTAGTCGTCGATGATGATAAAGAGATTGTAGAGTTATTAAGTATTTATATTAAAAACGAAGGTTACGATGTGATTAAAGCCTATGACGGTAAGGAAGCCATGACAAAAGTCATCACGGAACCTAATATTGATTTAATGATTTTAGATATTATGATGCCTGAAATGGACGGGATGTCCGTCGTGAAGGAGCTTCGCAAAGAATCGGATATTCCGATTATCATGCTGACCGCTCGTACGACAGACATGGATAAGATTAAGGGCCTTGTCGCAGGTGCGGATGACTATGTTACTAAGCCGTTCAATCCGTTAGAAGTAATGGCGCGTGCCAAATCTTTGTTACGCCGTTCCAAACAGCAAATGAAAAGTGACGAACCAGATGCATTAAAAATAGGGCCTCTTATTATTAATAAAGATTCACATGAAGTCACAACCGATCAAGGCGTACCTATTCAGTTAACAGCATTGGAGTTTGGTATCCTTCATTTGCTAGCGAGTCATCCAAACCGCGTCTTCAGTGCTAATGATATTTTTGAACGAGTCTGGCAACAGGAGAGTCTCGTGTCAGCCAAAACGGTCATGGTTCACGTCAGCCATTTGCGCGATAAAATTGAAACGGCAACCGGTGGAGAAAAAGTCATCGAAACCGTTTGGGGAGTAGGCTATAAGATCAATGCGAATTAGAAAACACAAAAAAATCCCTGCTAATCAGCGGATACAACTCACTTCAAAAGAAAAAAGCGAACTCCTAGTTGAAGGTATCGTAACAATTATTCTATTACTACTATTAAATGTTGCCATTCTCGGATTAAGTCGTATTGTAGTACAAGAAAACTCACAGCTCGAAAATATCGTATTTAGCTTCAAAGAAGTGCTATATCAAACATTCTTTATCGACTCCGTCTATTCTTTTTCAAAAATTGCGACGTTTATTTTACTCATTATCGATGTTCTTGTTCTATATTGGCGACTTATTCGCCGCTATCATCAAATGCAATTGCGCCACATCATACGCGAACTACATTATATTGCAGATAATAACTTTGACCATCGTATTCCATTCAAGCTAAATGGTGACTTAGGAAGAGTCGTCAACAGTGTGAATCGCTTGGTAGATAGTACCGTTCAAGCATTGGAAGAAGAACGACGCATTGAAAAATCTAAAGACGAGTTAATTACCAATATCAGCCATGACATTCGCACGCCACTTACGTCTATTATTGGTTACTTAGGATTAATAGAAGAAGAAAAATACTCAAATGAGCAAGAATTGCGACACTATACGAAAACTGCTTATAACAAAGCCAAACAAATGAAAGTATTAGTCGACGACTTGTTTGAATATACGAAAATAAGACAACCAAGTGCTCCTTTACAACTTTCTTCTTTTGATATGTGCCAATTATTAGAACAACTAGCTGCGGATTTTGAATTAGAAGCGCAACGTAGACAAATGGTAATCGACGTCGTGCCTCCTAAAAGACCGATTGTTATGATGGGAGATACTGAAAAACTCGTAAGGGTCTTTAACAATCTCATCTCTAACGCCTTAAAATACGGAAAAGGCGGCAAACAAATTTTACTAAATGCTGAGAAAGTCGGGTCGGAAGTCGTTGTTACTGTAGCGAATGACGGAGCGACAATTCCTGAAAAAGCACTCAATCAAGTTTTCGAACGTTTTTATCGCGTAGAGGCTTCTCGTTCACAGGAAACAGGTGGAACTGGCTTAGGACTTGCGATTGCTCAAAGCATTATTGTGTTACACGGCGGCTATATCTTTGTCAAATCTGAAAATGGTTGGACGACATTCGTCATTCACCTTCCTTTAGAACAAGGAAATCCGTCAAATGAGAAAAAAGGAGTTTCAAATGATGTATAAAAAAATGAGAAAACCACTCACGATATTTTTCTCAATCATCTTGTTGCTTTTATCCCCGTTATCTAGCTTAGCTGCTACCTCAGATATACCTTTCGACAGTCTAGCACAAGCTGCGATTGCGATTGATGCGGATTCGGGACAGATTTTTTATGAAAAAAATAGCCAAGAGCCTCTTCCCATCGCCTCTATGACAAAACTCATCTCGTTTTATCTCATATTAGAAGCGATTCATAACGGAGAGTTGTCATGGGATGAGACTATGACGATTAACGAACATCTCTACGAATTAAGTCATAACACCGAGTTATCCAATGTCTTTTTAGCTCAAAATCATCATTACACTATAGAAGATTTATTTGACGCGGCCGAAAAAGTTTCAGCTAACGCCGCTATCATCGCCCTATCAGAACGTGTAGCGGGTAGTGAAGTAGCGTTCGTTGACAAAATGCGAGAAAAAATCGAAGAGTGGGGGATTCACGATGCGTATCTCATTTCCACTTCTGGTATTAATAACGAAGACGCGAGAGGTCAGATTTATCCCGGTTCCGGTCCAAATGAAGAAAATCTAATGTCCGCGCGAGATATGGCACTTGTCATTTACCATTTAATCCATGATTTTCCCGAAATATTAGATGACACTTCACAACCGACTGCCTTATTTGCAGAAGGCACACCTGAAGAAGTCGTACTCGAATCGACGAATGCAATGCTTCCCGGTATGGCTTTTGAAACCCCCGGTGTACAAGGGCTAAAAACGGGCACTACCGAGTTAGCAGGTACTAACTTTGCCGGACTTATCTCACGCGATCAGCGTCGTGTTATTACTGTAGTGATGCATGTGGAAGAATACGACGAAGATACAGGTAAACGTTTTGAAGAAACACAGAACTTGATGAACTACGCACTGGACGACTGGGAACAACGCCCGATTGTCGAGCCAGATGCGATTTACCAAGAAGCAACTACGGACTATGGAACGAAACCTAAAGTGACACTACACTACCAAAAAGGGCCAGTTTACTGGTTACCAAAAAATCAATCGGTTCAAACAGAATTTGTACCGGATGAACATAAATGGACGAAAAACAATACCCTGAAAATGCCCGTTCAACAATCAGAGGTAGTTGGACATGCGGTAATTAAGCTGCCCGGTACGGCAAAAGAAACACTTTTTGATCAAACTGAAAGTGTCAGTATCCCTATATATGCTGGAGAAACCATAAAACCTCTTCCGTTTTTACAAAAAATTGTTAAAAAAACACAAGTATTTTGGAACTGACCCACTTACGTGGGACACAATAAAAAAGCACTTCTTGTTGAATTCAAGTAAAATGAATTTAACAGGAGGTGCTTTTTAGCATGGGAACAAGAGTATCGTATCCATTAGAAGTAAAGCAA
>NZ_NGJW01000002.1 GCF_003987555.1 Vagococcus lutrae
ATTATGGATGCTTTCAGAAGCAAAAATCACGTGTCATTTATCCAACAACTAAAAGAACTACCTGAAACATTAGATTCAGAATTTCGTAAGAAACTTCAAAACCTTTTAAACTATGAAGAAGGGATTCTTAATTCCTTAATATATCCTTATTCAAACGGTAAGATTGAAGCTAAAAACACACATATTAAAACCTTAAAACGGGTATCCTATGGATTTAAATCATTTGAGAACATGAAATTAAGAATATTCATGATGAATCGTCTCATTGAAGTAAAATAAAAAAGATGAATGGAACGAGTTCCACTCATCTTTCGACTTCATTTTGACTCATCAGTCCTATTTGACAAAGAGCCCATATCCCTTGTCAGGGGTTTTTTTAGGCATTTTTTAACGAAAATCTGATTTATATGCTATACTAAATAAGTTATTTGAGATGAAGAGGTGCGAAAATGGATGGAATAATTGCGCTATGGAAAGAACGAGGTATGACAAGCCACGATTGCGTATTTAAATTAAGAAAGATATTACAGACAAAAAAAATCGGGCATGGTGGGACGCTAGACCCAGATGTTGACGGTGTCTTACCTATTGCAGTTGGCAAAGGGACGAAGACGATAGAGTATTTACAAACACATGATAAACAATATACGGGTGAGATTACCTTAGGCTTTAGTACGACGACAGAAGATATTAGTGGAGAGAAGGTTGAGGTAACTCCGATTTTAGCTCCATTATCTGAAGAAGAAGTAGATCGTGTTATGGCTAGTTTTATTGGGACAATCACCCAAGTGCCACCAATGTACTCTGCTGTACGTGTTAACGGGAAACGTTTGTATGAATATGCACGTGAGGGGATACCGGTTGAACGTCCCCAACGTCAGACAACTATTTCTAGTTTTAAGCGAATTAGTCCACTTGTTTACGATGCTGAGAAGCAAACGGTCTCTTGGCGTTTTAATGTGATTTGCAGTAAGGGGACCTATGTGCGAACATTAGCTGTTGATACAGGAAAAGCGTTAGGTGTAGCAGCTCACATGTCTGACCTAACACGACTTGCAAGCGGAGGATTAACTTCCGCTAAAAGTTATCGTTTACAAGATATTCAAACAATGATGGAGCAGAATGATCGATCATTTTTACTTCCGATTGAATTAGCTTTTGAGCAGTTCCAACGTATTGACTTAACAAATGAGCGTTATGAAGATGTTCGTAATGGACGCTTTTTATCTTTGTCTGAATATCCGTTTGTTTCATTGGATGCACCGGTTGCTTGCTACTATCATGAAAAAATAGTTGCAATCTATCAGCAACATCCAACAAAAAGTGATTGGCTTAAGCCTGTTAAAGTATTAAGAATCAATGAATAAGGGAGTCTTATCATGAAAGTTATAACATTACATCATCCATATCATGCTAAACAAATACCTACTGAGTCAGTGGTGATGGTACTTGGTTTTTTCGATGGTGTTCATCGAGGTCATCAAGCCGTAATAAATGAAGGAAAAAAACAAGCAGAAGCGAGAGGCTTAAAGCTCGCTGTCATGACGTTTAATCAACATCCATCTATCGTCTTTAAAAAAATAGAACCTGGTACGATGAAATACTTAACAACTGTAGAACAAAAAGCGCGCCGCATGGAAGAATTAGGGGTCGACTATCTATATGTAGTCGAATTTACTTCTGCATTTGCAAGTTTAGCGCCACAAGATTTTGTCGACCAATACATTGTCGGATTACATGCACAAGTAGCGGTGGCAGGATTTGACTATACGTATGGACCTAAAGATATTGCCTCTATGGCGCAATTACCTTCATATAGTCAAAATCGTTTTGAAGTCGTACGAGTCGAAAAACAAGAAGCCTTAGGTGATAAAATCAGTTCGACGGCTATTAGAGCTGCGTTAGAAGCAGGTAAAATGGAAGAAGTCGCCCATTTATTAGGCTATGATTACGAGACTGAGGGAGTTGTCGTTCATGGAGATGCGCGCGGACGGACGCTAGGTTACCCAACCGCAAATATTCGTACCCCTCAAAAAGCACGTTTGCCAAAAAATGGTGTATATGCTGTTGAATTTGAAGTGGCTAATAAGACGTATCATGGTATGGCTCAAATAGGTTACAACATTACGTTTGAGAAAAACCGTGAAAAAACTGTGGAAGTTAATATTTTAGATTTTGATGCTGATATTTATGGAGAACAAGTGAGCGTTCGATGGTGTCATTACCTCAGAGGCGAAATTAAATTTGACGGCCCTGAAGGTCTGATTGCACAATTAAATCAAGATAAAATTGATACTCGAGAATATTTTGAGAAGAGAGGCGCTTAGAAGATGATAAAATCGGCGTATCTTCACATCCCGTTTTGTGAGCATATTTGCTATTATTGTGATTTTAATAAAGTTTTTATAGAAGGACAACCTGTTGATGAATACATCGATATGCTCATTCGTGAGATGAGTTTTCTAAAAGAGGAAGTTTCAGCTCATCCGCTCTCTACCATGTATATTGGTGGCGGTACGCCGACTTCCTTGAGTGCCAAGCAATTAGAAAAACTAATGATTGGGATTCATGAACAATTACCTCTAGCATCAGGAGTCGAATTTACCGTGGAAGCGAATCCTGGTGATTTAACAGCGGATAAGATTTCTGTCTTAAAAAATTATGGAGTCAATCGGCTTTCAATGGGCGTTCAAAGTTTTGATGACCGTTTGTTAAAAAAAATTGGGCGTAAACATACAGCCTCTGATGTTTTTGATACGATGAGATTATTAGAGAAGAGCGGCTTAAACAATGTGAGCATTGATTTAATTTACGCGCTACCCGGCCAATCACTAGAGAGCTTTCAAGACTCATTGGATAAAGCTCTTTCGTTAGACTTACCACACTACTCTCTGTATTCGCTAATCTTAGAGAATCAAACCGTTTTTTATAATCTAGCTAGACAGGGACGTTTGCATTTGCCAGATGAAGATGAAGAAGGAGATATGTTTGATCTTGCGGCATCGTTTATGGAGGCGCACGGTCGTAAACAATACGAGGTCAGTAATTTTGCGATTCCTGGTAAAGAGAGTCAGCATAACTTAGTCTATTGGAATAACGAAGAATACTATGGACTAGGTGCTGGAGCTAGCGGTTATTTAGATGGTGTGCGTTATCGTAATTTCGGTCCGATACAGCAATACATGCAGCCATTAAAAGAACAGAAAAGGCCTATACGTGATGAAGAAATTTTAACTGAACAGGCTCGTATGGAAGAAGAATTGTTTTTAGGTTTGCGAAAACGTGAAGGCGTCTCATATGCCTTATTCTATGAAAAATTTAACCAATCCCTAGATGAAGTTTTTGGAAATGTTATTGAAGAACTTGTTGCAGAAAAGTTGCTTGTGAAAGATACGCAACATATCGCCTTAACGCGTCGAGGCTTAGCACTTGGGAACAATGTTTTTCAGCGTTTCTTATTAGATAAATAACAACGACCAACAGATTAGCACTCAATTATAAAGAGTGCTAATCTGTTGGTCTTTTCTGTTGACAAAAAAAACACAGGTTGTTATACTAGATAATGTAGTTAGCACTTGTGCAATAAGAGTGCTAAAAAATCAGAGGAGGTGAGAGTTTGCTGACAGAACGCCAACAGTTAATATTAAAGTTGGTTATTCAACTTTATACTTCTGACGGATTGCCTGTAGGATCTAAAACGTTAATGAACGCTGGAGTTAAGGCGAGTTCTGCAACGATACGTAATGACCTTGCCGCCCTAGAACAAAAAGGTTACTTGGAAAAAACGCATACCTCTTCAGGAAGAATCCCTTCTGTTCAAGGTTATCGATTTTATGTCGACCACCTTTTACAGCCAAGATCGATGACACCAGCAGAAGTAAGTAGAATCAAAACCTCATTTCGTAAAGATTTTCGTGAGATTAACGATATTATTCAGCAATCAGCGAAAATACTCTCTGATTTAACAAGCTATACGGCGTTTTCATTGGGACCTGAAATCAATGAGCGCCGACTGACAGGATTTAGAATTGTTCCTTTAAACAATCAACAATTGATGGCTATTATTGTAACGGATAAGGGGAATGTTGAAAGTCAGATATTCACGATACCACCATCGATTTCAAGTTCGGACATTGAACAAATCGTGCGAATTATTAATGATAAACTAATCGGAGAACCTTTGATTACCGTTTATCATAAATTACGGACAGAAATCCCATTGATTTTACAACGATATTTTCAATCGCCAGGCAGTGTCATGGATATTTTTGAAATGGCATTAGGTCAGGCATTTGAAGAGAAAGTATATGTGAGTGGGAAAATGAATTTACTCGATTTTGATTTGTTTTCAGATGTACCCTCATTTAAATCGATTTATTCTTTAATGGATAATCACGATGAAGTTGTGTCATTAATTGAGGTACCAGATGATGGCATAGAAATCAAGATTGGTAACGAACTTGAAAAAGATGAACTGGCAAGAATGAGTCTGATGACAGCCTCGTATCAAGTTCCTGGACATGGAAAAGGAACGATTGCAATTTTAGGTCCAACCAATATGTCTTATGCTAAGATGTTTGGTTTAATGGATGTCTTTCGCCATGAATTAGCGAATCATTTGACCGATTATTATCGTTTGATTGACTCGTTTTCCACATCTTAGAAAGAGAAAGGAAGGTTTGCATGACAGAGCATAACGAAGAACATGTAGCGCCTATCGACGAAGACGTAACGGCGGCTGAAGAAGAACAACAAGAGGAGATTGTTGAAGAAACAACGGTAGAAGAAGTAGATCCTGTTAAAGAATTAGAAGAATCTTTATCTGAAATGGAAGATAAGTTTTTACGTGCGCAAGCAGAAATAGCAAACATGCGTAATCGATTCCAAAAAGAGCGTGAAGGATTGTTAAAGTATCGTTCGCAAGATTTAGGTAAAGAGCTTTTAACAGCATTAGATAACTTAGAACGTGCACTCGATATTGAAGTGTCAGAAGAAACGGGAGAAAGCTTGAAAAAGGGAATTGAAATGGTCTATGAAAGCTTTATTGTTGCATTGAAAAATGCCGGCATTGAAGAAATCAAAGCTTTAGGCGAAACTTTTGACCCTAATGTCCACCAAGCGGTACAAACTGTACCATTAGAAGAAGGGCAACAAGCAGACGAAGTAGTGACCGTATTACAAAAAGGGTATCAACTACACGACCGAGTTTTAAGACCTTCAATGGTTATCGTTGCACAATAAAAATAAAACATAAAAGAAAAGAGGAACTTAATGATGAGTAAAATTATTGGTATTGACTTAGGAACAACAAACTCAGCAGTAGCAGTTTTAGAGGGTGGCGAAGCAAAAATTATTCCTAACCCAGAAGGAAATCGTACGACACCATCTGTTATTTCGTTTAAAGATGGCGAAATTCAAGTAGGGGAAGTTGCTAAACGTCAAGCAGTAACAAACCCAAATACGATTGCTTCTATTAAACGTTACATGGGACAAGCTGGTTATAAAGTAGAAATGGAAGGCAAATCGTATACACCACAAGAAATTTCAGCAATGGTATTACAATACATGAAAGGTTTTGCTGAAGATTACCTTGGCGAAAAAGTAACAAAAGCCGTTATTACTGTCCCAGCTTATTTTAATGACTCACAACGTCAAGCAACAAAAGACGCTGGTAAAATTGCTGGACTAGAAGTTGAGCGTATTGTGAATGAGCCAACTGCAGCAGCTTTAGCTTATGGATTAGATAAAACAGATAAAGAAGAACGCGTTCTAGTCTTTGACTTAGGTGGCGGTACATTCGACGTTTCTATTTTAGAACTTGGTGACGGTGTATTTGACGTATTATCAACTGCCGGAGACAATAATCTAGGTGGGGATGACTTTGACGAAAAAGTGATTGATTACTTAGTCGCTGAATTCCGTAAAGAAAATGGTATCGACTTATCAAAAGATAAAATGGCTGTTCAACGTCTAAAAGACGCAGCTGAAAAAGCGAAAAAAGATTTATCAGGTGTGACAAGCACCCAAATCAGCTTGCCATTTATTACAGCAGGAGAAGCAGGACCTCTTCACTTAGAAATGACATTAACACGTGCAAAATTTGACGAGTTAACAGCAGACTTAGTAGAACGTACGAAAGCACCTGTTCGTCAAGCGCTTAAAGACGCAGGTCTATCAGCTTCTGAATTAGACGAAGTTATCTTAGTTGGTGGTTCAACACGTATTCCAGCGGTTGTCGAAGCTGTACACCGTGAAACAAATAAAGATCCAAACAAATCAGTTAACCCGGATGAAGTAGTAGCAATGGGTGCGGCTATCCAAGGTGGCGTTATCTCAGGAGATGTCAAAGATGTGGTATTACTTGACGTCACACCGTTATCATTAGGTATCGAAACAATGGGTGGCGTATTTACGAAGTTAATTGACCGTAACACGACGATTCCAACAAGCAAATCACAAGTATTCTCTACAGCAGCTGATAATCAACCAGCAGTTGACATTCATGTGTTACAAGGTGAACGTCCAATGGCAGCGGACAATAAAACACTTGGCCGTTTCCAATTAACGGATATTCCACCAGCACCACGTGGCGTACCTCAAATTGAAGTGTCATTTGACATTGACAAAGACGGTATTGTAAACGTAAGTGCTAAAGACTTAGGCACACAAAAAGAACAAAAAATCACTATCAAATCTTCTTCAGGTTTAACAGATGAAGAAATTGAAAAAATGGTTCAAGATGCAGAAGCTAACGCTGAAGCAGATAAAGCGCGTAAAGAAGAAGCTGACTTACGTAATGATGTGGATGCTTTATTATTCTCAGTTGACAAAACATTATCTGAATTAGAAGGTAAAGTGGACGAGGATGAAGTGAAAAAAGCGGAAGCAGCTCGTGATGAATTAAAAGCAGCGGTTGAAGAAAATGACTTAGAAAAAATGAAAACAAAACGTGATGAATTGAATGAAATCGTTCAAGCATTAACCGTTAAGTTGTATGAACAAGCTGCACAAGAACAAGCAGCTCAAGCAGAAAATGCTGACGCACAAGGAAGCGCTGATGATGTTGTCGATGCTGATTTTGAAGAAGTAGACGACAAATAATTTTGAAACAAGTTAAGGAAGCCAATCAGTTTTGATTGGCTTCTCTACTTGTAAGCTTTTTAAATGATAGTAGTTTGCTATATAAGTGATTTATGTTATGATTTAAAAGGCTTATTAGTTTATAGGGAATGGAGGAATACCCATGTCTAAGAGAGATTATTATGAAGTGCTGGGGGTATCAAAATCAGCCTCTGATGATGAGATAAAACGTGCGTACCGTAAATTATCTAAAAAATATCATCCAGATATAAATAAAGAACCTGATGCAGAAGATAAATTTAAAGAAGTATCTGAAGCTTATGAAGTATTAAGTGATCCACAACGAAAAGCGGCTTATGATCAATATGGTCATGCAAGTACTGATCCAAACTTCGGCGCAGGCGGCGGTTTTGGTGGCTTTGGAGGCGCAGGTGGATTCGGCGGTTTTGAAGATATTTTTGAATCGTTTTTTGGAGGCGGTGGTCGTACTGCTAATCCAAATGCACCGCGTCAAGGAGCCGATTTACAATACAATTTGGATTTAACATTTGAAGAAGCTATCTTCGGTGCTGAAAAGACGATTAAGTTCCGTCGTGAAGATAATTGTCAAACGTGTGGCGGTAGCGGAGCTAAAGCGGGGACACATCCTGAAACATGTTCAAAATGTCATGGTCAAGGGACTATTAATGTTGAACGACAAACGCCTTTAGGTCGTGTCATGAGCCGTCAAACGTGTGACCAATGTGGTGGTTCTGGTCAAACCATTAAAGATCCATGTTCAGATTGTCATGGTTCTGGTAGACAAGCTCGCACGCACTCTGTAAAAGTGAATGTTCCGGCCGGAGTGGAAGACGGTCAACAAATGCGCTTAAGTGGACAAGGAGAAGCCGGTTATAATGGTGGCCCTTATGGTGACTTATACGTAATTTTTGATGTTGAAGATAGTGATATCTTTGATCGTGACGGTAGCGATATATTTTATGAGTTACCGATTAGCTTTGTACAAGCAACATTAGGAGCAGAAGTAGAAGTCCCAACTGTACATGGTAAGGTTAAATTAAAAATTCCTGCAGGCACACAGTCTGGAACTAATTTCCGCTTAAGAGGCAAGGGAGCACCGCGTCTACGTGGTTCTAACAACGGCGATCATCATGTTAATGTGAAAATCATTACGCCTAAAAACTTAAACCATGAACAAAAAGAAGCGCTCCACGCTTTTGCTAAAGCAAGTGGCGACGATAATTTTGAACATGAAGAAGGTTTTTTTGATAAAATGAAAGACGCGTTTAATTTTGATAAGAAAAAGTAAAATGTTTCGACATTTTACTTTTTCTTTTTTTTATGGCATCCTTAAATTATATCTGTATAATAAAACAGTATTATAAATATGACGATTCTAATGAAAAGGAAGATACTATGAAGAAAAAATGGCTAGTAATAGCAGCAGTGTTTTTAATGGGGATGATGATAACAGGGTGTAAAAAAACAGATGATTCATCAAAAAATGCTGATAAATTAGATATTGTAACAACTTTTTATCCTATGTATGATTTTACTTCAAAAATTGTAGGAAATGAGGCAAATGTGACGATGCTGATTGATTCAGATGTTGAGCCACATGATTACGAACCGAGCGCTAAAGACTTGGCACGAATTCAAGATGCCGATGTGTTTATTTACAATTCAAAAGAAATGGAGTCATGGGTGCCGCGTTTACTTGATTCTTTAAAGGACAGTGAGATTAAAATTATTGAAGCAAGTGAAACATTACAAATGGAAAAAAATGATGAACATGGTGAACATGATGAAGATGGACATCATCATGTCTATGACCCGCATGTATGGTTAGACCCCGTGCTAGCACAACAACAAGTAACACATATTACCGATGAATTGAGCAAAGCATTTCCTGAAAATAAAGAGGTGTTTAGAGAGAATCAAGCAAATTTCAAAGAAAAACTTGTGCAGTTAGATACGGATTATCGACAAGCGTTTCAAAATGCGCCAAACCGTACTTTTGTAACACAACATGCTGCCTTTGGTTATTTAGCGAAACGTTATGACTTACATCCCGTTGCGATTGCCGGGTTGACACCTGATGCGGAACCAAGTTCTAAGACATTGGCACAGTTAAAAGATTTCATGGAAGCAAATAATATTACTGTGATTTATACCGAGCAAGGTGGCTCTAGTAAAATGGCAGAAACGATTGCGAAAGAAACCAATGCGGAGATTTTAACGTTGCACACACTTGAAAGTTTGAGCAAAAAAGAACGAGAAGAAAAAGAGGACTATCTTTCTATTATGCAGGAAAATTTAAAAGCACTTTCCTATAGTATCCATAACAAATAAAGCTGATCGTTCAGAAAAATTTACCTGAGAACGAATAGTCGTTACAATGAATAGACATGGGAGGGAAAGTCGTGGATTTAAAATTATTACTGTTTATTTTTGGCATTAACTTTGTCTATATTACGCTAAATACCATTCGTTTTATGTTGACGATGAAAGGGTACCGTTTATTAGCGCCACTTGTTAGTATTTTTGAGATTACTGTCTATGTAGTTGGTTTAAGCATGGTGTTAAATCGTTTGGATAACCCGCTAAACTTGATGGCCTATGCACTTGGATATGGAACGGGGATTGCTGTCGGGATTAAAATTGAGGAAAAACTCGCGCTCGGCTATATGATGGTTACAGTAATTTTACCTAAGACTGAAAGTATGTTAGCCAAACAACTTCGAGATTTGGGTTATGGTGTGACAGTCACTTATGGATATGGAAGAGAAGGCGAGCGGATGATTTTAGAAGTGTTGACTTCTCGTAAAAATGAGCGTGTCCTGTATCGTCAAATATCAGAAGACGAGCCTAAAGCGTTTGTGATTTCGCATGAACCTAAATATATATCCGGTGGCTTTTGGACAAAACGGATAAAAAAATAGCCTATTCTAATTAAATTATATAATGACCCCCAACCGTTTGATTTATATCTAACAGTTGGGGGTCGTTATAATGTTGTCAGTATGTTTATTATTCAATAATTTGAAGAGATTTTGGTGTTTGAGTAAAAGGTATCGCACCGTCTTCGGTAACGTAGTAGCAGTCTTCAATACGTACGCCGACATCTCCAGGGATATAAATACCTGGTTCGATTGAGAAGCACATGCCTTTTTCAATGACCATATCATTTCCTTCTACAAGTGAAGGGAATTCGTGAACACTTGTCCCAATACCATGTCCTAAACGATGGTTGAAGTATTCGCCATATCCAGCTTCGGTAATGACATCACGCGCAATTTTATCTAATTCACCCGCTGTAATACCTGGTTTGATAGCTTTTTCAGCTTCTAATTGTGCTTGTAAGACAATATTATAAATTTTTTCTTGATGAGCCGTGGGTTCTTTGTAAGAAACAGTTCGTGTGGCATCACTACAATAGCCTTTCCAAAGCACACCTAGGTCAAATAAAACAAATTCATTTGGTTTGACTGTATTATCAGAAGGAACGCCATGCGGACTTGCTGCATTTTCGCCCGCAAGAACAATCGTATCGAAACTCATTGAGGAAACCCCACGTAGTTTTAACTGGTATTCAATTTCTGCTAAGATTTCAAACTCTTTGACGCCTTCTTTAATTGCATTAAAGGCAACTTCGAATGCGACATCTGCCCAATCACCAGCTTCAATCATTAATTGTTTTTCATCGTCTGTTTTGATAAGCATTTGACGTTGAATAAAAGGGGTTAGGTCAGCTTTGACCTGTACATTTGAAAATTGGTCGCTAAACGCATCAAAATGAGCGACAGATAGGTTATCTTTTTCAATCGCTAAATGATTGACAGAAAAATGACGTTTCTCAAATGCTTGACGTATGATAGCCCAAGGGTTTTCGCTATCTAAGTAGCTTTCGACATCGTAATTCCAACCGCTTCGTTTAGCGTCTTCTGCGTCCAATCCCGGAGTAAAGAGGAAAGGCTCATGATTAGCTGATATGAACAGTGCCAGAATTCTTTCATGTGGTTCGCTATCAAAACCAGTAAAATAAGAAATATTATTCGGATGATTCAAATACGCTGTTTCAATTTGATTTTCTCTCATCCATTCTTGTAAAGCATTAATACGTTGTTGATACATTAACAACACATCCTTTCATGATATAACTATAGAACATAAAGTCATTTCTTTCAATCGATATCAAATTTTAAATTTTCTTTTCATTTTCATGAAAACAGTACTAAAACGCTTGCATTTGCTTTATTTTTCTGATATGTTATCAGTAGTTATAGAATATGTTATTTTCTGAAATGAAATGTAAATAGAAACGGAGAAAAGAAGAATGGAAAAACAAACAATTACAATTTATGATGTAGCTCGTGAAGCAAATGTTTCTATGGCTACGGTATCACGTGTTGTGAACGGCAACCAAAACGTAAAACCTGTGACAAGAAAAAAAGTATTAGAGGTTATTGAGCGCTTGGATTACCGACCAAATGCAGTGGCTAGAGGACTAGCAAGTAAGAAAACAACCACAGTCGGAGTTATTATCCCAGACGTTAGCAACATCTACTTCTCATCACTTGCGCGTGGTATTGATGACGTTGCAACGATGTATAAGTATAATATTATTTTAGCGAACTCAGACGGAAACGCCGAAAAAGAGATTAATGTGTTAAATAACTTGCTTGCTAAACAAGTAGATGGCGTTATCTTTATGGGACATCATATTACAGATGAGATTCGTGGAGAGTTTTCTCGCTCTAAAACACCAGTTGTGTTAGCTGGATCTATTGATCCAGATGAGCAAGTAGGTTCAGTTAATATTGACTATCACGAAGGAGCAAAAGAAGCCGTTGAATTATTGATTGAAAATGGCAATGAAAAAGTAGCCTTTGTAAGTGGCTCATTACTTGACCCGATTAATGGGAAAGAGCGTTTAGCTGGTTACAAAGAAGCATTGAAAAAACATGACTTAACGTATACTGAAGGATTAGTATTCGAGTCAGAATACGTCTATAAAAATGGGGAAGACCTAGCTGAGCGTTTACTTTTTGCTGGCGCAACAGCAGCTTACGTTGCCGATGATTTATTAGCAGTAGGTATTTCAAATGCATTAACAGATAAAGGCGTTAAGATTCCTGAAGAATTTGAAATTATTACAACAAATAATTCGCTATTAACCGACATTGTACGTCCAAAAATGACAAGTTTAACACAACCTTTATATGATATCGGTGCCGTTTCAATGCGTCTACTTACAAAAATGATGAATAAAGAGGAAAATGACGAAAAAACAGTTATTTTACCTCATGGCATTAGTCGTAAAGATTCAACAAAATAATATAATAAAAAACTTGGTATGTAAGGTCGCCGTTCAGGCAACTTACATACCAAGTTTTTTTAATCTTCATCGTCCTTACTATCTGACTCTTTTTCATCGTCTTTTTCAGGTTCTCTTGAAGTCGGTTTTGTTTCTTTTTTTGGTTTTGGGGGTGTTTTTTTAGGTTGTAAATGGGCATTCCAGAACTGTTGGTAATTGGCATCTGTCCCGCCAATACCAAAGCGGAAGTCAGGGTTAGCCGCACCATTTTGCGCGAAGTAACTTTGTACTTTTTTACCTGGTACGTTAATGTTACGTCCATTTATAGTGATATTCCCCATTTTTGTTCCGGTTAGATCAGATACTTCTGATTTAATCACGCTATTATCTAATTCAAAACGTTGATTGACTTTAAATAAGTCAGGTTGTTGTTGATAGGCAGCGTTTGCGATCATTGCCCACATTTGCATATTATTATTACCCCAACGATAATCCATCGAAGAATGTCCATCTTCTTTTCCAATCCATGTTGTTAATGTCACACCGGGTGTTGATGCAATAAACCAGTAGTCACGTTCTAATTCTGATGTCCCTGTTTTACCTACCCAGTCGGCATTGGCTAAGTTATTATCTAATCCATATAGTGCGCCTTTCGCGGGGCGACCAGTTCCGTTATTATCATTTAAGACGTGGCGCATTAAATCTTGCATGATAGTGGCGGTAGCTGGTTTGAAAACAGGAATACCGGCATCTTGATGTTCATATATAACCTCTTCATTTGGCGCTACAATCTTATGAATCATATAGCCTTTTTGATAAACGCCATTATTTGCCAATGTTTGATAATAATTCGTCTGTTCGTCAACCGTCACTTCTCCCGTACCAAGAGGTAGAGAGAGGTGTGAGAAGTTATCCGGATTAATTGTACTGTTCATTTTTTGGAAATAATCATAAACGTTGGTTCGTTCGATTAGTTTTTCGTACAAGTTTACGACAGGAATGTTGTCTGATACAGCTAAAGCTTTGCTAACCGACTTAAATTCATTTCCTGACTGTCCTCCGTAGTTCGTGAGTTTTCCACCACCCGGATAATTACGAGCATGATTGGAAAGTTGTGACTCACTGCCAATCATTCCTGTATCAATGGCTGGTGCGTACGCTACAATAGGTTTCATTGTCGAACCGGGTGAACGTCGTGAATTAAAAGCGTGGTTATTTTGACTTTCTTCGTAATTTCGCCCTGCTACGAAACCAATGATTTTTCCTGATTGATTTTCCATTAAGACACTACCTAGCTGAACGGTATTGCCTGAACCATCATCTAAAATATAGCCACTGTTTTGAGCAGTATTATTCATTGCTTCATAAATGTTTTTGTTGATCGTTGTTTGGACGACATATCCACCACGTCGTAATTCGCGTTCAGCTAATTGATAGTACTTGTCATAGAGCTTGTCATCTTTTTTAATATCGGCTTCGCTAATGTTATCCTTTTCGTAAATCTTTGTCATAAGCGTTTCAATCGTGTCATTTTCTACTTGATAGTATAAGTAGTTATTCGTCTGATCAGTGATAATTTCTTGAGGTAAGAAGTCTTGTTTTAAATCGTAGTTTAAAGCTTCTTCGTATTGTGCTTTATCAATAAATTTTTCACGATACATGCTATATAACACTTGATTTTTCCGTTCTAGACCATAAGTTAACCCTTCATCTGGTTTGATTTGTCCAAGATTAGTGTAGGGTGAATAAACAATAGGACTTTGCGGTAAGCCCGCGATAAACGCTGCTTGAGGAAGTGATAAATCATCAGCATTTTTTCCAAATAATCCTCGCGCTGCTTCTTGAATTCCAGCAATATTTTGTCCTTTATTATTTCTTCCGAAAGGGGAAACATTTAAATAGGCAGTTAATATTTCTTCTTTCGACAACATTTTTTCTAAGCGAAGAGCTAAAAGGATTTCATTGGCTTTTCGTGAGAATGTGGTTTCGTCTGTTAAAATTTGTTGCTTAACTAACTGTTGAGTCAAGGTTGAACCGCCAGATTGTCCGCCAATTCCAGTAATATCTGAGATAACGGCACGAAGTAAGGCTTTAGGTACAATGCCTTTATGTACGTTAAAGTATTCATCTTCCGTCGCAATTAGTGCTTGTTCTACAATTGGTGAGATTTGCTCGGAATTGACACGCGTTCTAACTAAATCTGATTTAAAGTCAGCGATTTTTTCTCCATTATCATAGGTAAAGGAGGAGACTAATTCAATATCATTGATTGCTTTGACCATTGTTTCCTTATCTGGTACTTCTGTATCTGAAACAAGAAAAGCAAAATAGCCTAACCCAATCCCTAATGACAAGGTGCCCCCTAATATCAAGACTGTTATAAAAAAGTAACCTAGCGAACGTAAGACGCTAAGGAAAACATTTAGTCCGAAAAACACCCGTTCTTTATTCATTTTTGTTTCATCACCCCTAATTCCTTTGATAGAATCACTTTATTATAACAAAATCTTTTATTCAATGGTAGGATTCTTTACAAGATACAACTTTTGTCGTAGATAATTTGATTAAAAACAGTTGAAAGTCTTTTCATTACTACGGGAATAAGATAAGATAAAGAAGTATAGATTACAAGGAGGAAGTTAGATGAGCACAGATTTTTTACAAGAATTGCGTGATCGCGGTTTAGTCTATCAGATTACGGATGAAGAAGCCTTACAAGAAAAATTAAATAAAGAGTCTGTTAAACTTTATATTGGGTTTGACCCCACTGCAGATAGTTTACACATTGGACATCTTTTGCCGATTTTAACGTTACGTCGTTTCCAATTACAAGGACATGTACCCATTGCCTTAGTTGGAGGCGGTACGGGGATGATTGGAGACCCATCATTTAAAGATGCTGAGAGAAGTTTAAATACCACTGAAACGGTAGCATCATGGGCAGACAGTTTACGGAAACAATTAGAATCATTTATTGATTTTGAAAATGATCAAAACCCAGCAATTATTGCGAACAACCATGATTGGTTAGGCAGTATGTTATTGATTGACTTCTTAAGAGATGTTGGTAAAAATTTTACCATCAATTATATGATGAGTAAAGAAAGTGTTAAGCGTCGTATTGAGACAGGTATCTCTTATACTGAGTTTGCGTATCAATTACTTCAGGCATACGATTTTCTAAAATTATATGACACCCATGATTGTTCATTACAGTTAGGTGGTAGTGACCAGTGGGGGAATATTACATCTGGAATCGAATTATTGCGCCGCGAACGAGAAGTCCAAGGTTACGGGCTTACTATGCCACTTATTAAAAAGGCAGACGGAACAAAATTCGGTAAAACTGAAGGAAATGCGGTTTGGTTAGACGCAGAAAAAACAAGCCCTTATGAGTTTTATCAATTCTGGTATAACACTGATGACCGTGATGCTGTTCAATTCTTAAAATATTTTACTTTCTTATCATTAGAAGAGATTGCTGAGATTGAAAAAGAGTTTATGGCAGCCCCACACCAACGTGCTGCACAAAAAGTATTGGCGCGTGAAGTCACTACGCTAGCTCATGGCGAAGCAGCGTATGAACAAGCACTTAAGATTTCAGAGGCGTTGTTTAGTGGAGATATCAAAGAGTTAAATGCCGAAGAAATCAAACAAGGATTTAAAGATGTTCCTAACTATAATGTTGATTCAGAGGATGACTTAAATATTGTTGAACTATTAGTTACTTCTGGTCTCGTCACATCTAAACGTCAAGCACGTGAAGATGTCACTAACGGTGCGATTTATATTAATGGTGACCGCGTACAAGATTTAGATTATCAATTAGATGAAACAGATAAGATTGATAATCAATTTACAGTACTTCGACGTGGTAAGAAGAAATATTTCTTGCTAAAATTTTAATTAAGCATAGAGGACAATGTCTGAGAACATTGTCCTTTCTTTTTTGTGATTGAATCAAACAGTTTCGTTGAGTCTCTTTACAAAAAAAGATACAATAAGGTAGTAGTGATGATACGAGGAGGAAAGTCGATGTTATTAGGTTCTCATGTAAGTATGAGTGGCAAAAAAATGCTATTAGGTTCAGCAGAAGAAGCAGCAAGTTATGGTGCTTCAACGTTTATGATTTATACAGGTGCCCCACAAAATACGCGCCGTAAAGCGGTAGAAGAAATGAATATACCAGCAGGGCAAGCATATATGACAGAAAATGGTTTGAGTCACATGGTGATTCATGCGCCATATATCATTAATCTAGGAAATACTAAAAAACCAGAAAATTTTGGTTTTGCTACACAGTTTTTAAGAGATGAGATCGCTCGTTCGGAAGCGTTAGGTGGAACGCAAATTACCATGCATCCTGGCGCCCATGTTGGAGCAGGAGCTGATGCTGGGATTGCACAAATTGTCAAAGGTTTAAATGAAGTGTTGACGCGTGAACAAGTACCACAGATAGCGTTGGAAACAATGGCTGGTAAAGGAACGGAAATCGGACGTTCGTTTGATGAAATTGCACGGATTATTGATGGTGTGACATTTAACGAGAAGTTATCGGTCACGTTGGATACGTGTCATATTCATGATGCGGGATATGATGTTCAAGATTTTGATGCAGTGTTAACAGAGTTTGACAAAATTATCGGTTTAGACCGATTAAAAGTCATCCACGTCAATGATTCGAAAAATGTTAGAGGGGCGCAAAAAGACCGCCACGCTAATATCGGATTTGGTGAGATAGGATTTGAAGCGTTAAATCGTGTCGTTCATCATGAAGCACTGGTTGACTTGCCTAAAATTTTAGAAACACCATATGTTGGTCCAGATAAGAAAACAGCGAAAGCACCTTATGGTTTTGAAATTGCGATGTTAAAAAAAGGCGTTTTTGAGCCTAATTTACTTGAGCAAATTCAAGAAGCATAGATGTCAGGCTATTTTTGAAAATTTCATTAAAAAACTTTCCCAATCACTGTAAAATGTAGTACAATTAATGATTGAGAGTAGAAGTTTTAATGGAAGGAGCGAATAGATATGAGCACAGGATGGGTTATCTTAATTGCTGTGATAGCTTTAGCAATCGGTGTGGTAGGCGGATTTTTCTTAGCACGCAAATACATGGAAGATTACTTACAAAAAAATCCTCCCGTTAATGAGGATATGTTACGTATGATGATGATGCAGATGGGTCAAAAACCGTCAGAGAAAAAACTGCGTCAAATGATGGCGAACATGAAAACACAAACTGGGAAAAAATAGTCCCAGTTTATTCATGATAGAAAAACGGGTTGCTTTTTTAGGCACCTGTTTTTTTATTTAGGTAAAAGGAGGTAGACATATGCAAATTTTTAAAAAGTTAGGTTGGTTTTTTAAAGAAGAAAAAAAGGCCTACACGTTAGGAATTATCTCTTTAATTTTAGTAGCGCTTTTACAAGTTATTACCCCACGTATGATTGGGATGATTGTCGATGCGATTAATATCGGGACATTAACGTCTAGTCGATTGTGGAAAATGGTAGGGATTATTGTTGTAGCAGGAATAGGTCAGTATGCGTTACGTTATGTATGGCGTACGAATATTTGGGGGAGTGCAGCTCGTTTAGAAAAACGATTAAGAAAAAACTTGTTTCATCATTTCACTCGTATGGACCAAATTTTCTTTCAAACATACCGTACAGGAGATTTAATGGCACATGCGACAAACGACTTAAATGCCATTCAAATGGTTGCCGGTGCTGGTATTTTAACGTTGGTAGACTCGTTACTTAATGGGGGAGTTACTATCATTGCGATGTTATTAATTGATTGGCGTTTGACGCTTATCGTCTTATTACCGTTACCTTTATTAGGTTTAACGTCGCGAAAACTAGGGTCTAAACTACATACTGCATTTCGTGATTCGCAAGCAGCTTTTTCGACAATTAACGATAAAGTTCAAGAGAGTATCTCAGGTATCAAAGTTATTAAAACATTTGGACAAGAAGCAGAAGATATCGTTGATTTTGAAACAAAAGTTGATGAAGCAACCGTTAAAATCAATCGCGTCAATTTTTTGGACTCATTATTCGATCCGATTATTACTTTTATTATTGGTCTTTCATACGCGGTTACGATTTTAGCAGGTGGCTATTTTGTTATGAATGAGTTCATTTCGATTGGTGAAATGGTCGCATTTTTTGGCTACATCACGATGTTAGTCTGGCCGATGTTTGCTATTGGGCGTTTGTTTAATATTTTAGAGCGCGGTAGTGCGAGTTATGACCGTGTACAAGAGCTTTTATCAGAAAAATCAACTATTATCGAATCTCCGACAGCCATTCAAACACCAGCTAAAGGCGATGTTGTGATAGATATTGCACAATTTAGCTATCATGATGAAGATACGCCGACGTTAGAAAATATTGATATTCATCTTAAACGTGGTGAAACGTTGGGAATCGTCGGGAAAACAGGTGCAGGTAAAACAACCTTATTAAAACTTTTAATGCGTGAATATGATGATTTTGACGGCAAAATCTTATTTGGTGATTATGAATTAAAAGACTATTCACTAGATGCGTTATTGAATACGATTGGTTACGTTGCCCAGGATAACTTCTTGTTTTCAATGACGATTCGCGATAACATTCGCTTTGCCAAACCAGATGCCACACAAGAAGAAGTCGAAGCGGTTGCCAAAATGACGGCCATTCATGATGATATTTTAGGGTTTCCTGAAGGGTACGACACGCTTGTTGGCGAACGTGGGGTTTCATTGTCGGGTGGTCAAAAGCAACGTATTTCGATTGCTCGTGCCTTGATACTGAATCCAGAGTTATTAATATTGGATGACGCGTTATCAGCTGTTGACGCTAAGACGGAGGAACAGATTCTTACGAACTTGAAACAAATGCGTCAAGACAGAACGACAGTTATTACCGCTCATCGCTTAAGTAGTGTCATGCATAGTGAAGAAATCGTCGTTATTGAAGAGGGTCATATCGCTGAAAGAGGTACTCATCATGAATTAGTAACGCAACATGGATGGTATGCGAAGATGTATGAACAACAGCAATTGGCTTCTAAAATTGAAGGAGGGGGAATATAATGGCAAAACAAAGCGAATCAGCTTGGGCTAAGTCGATGCCGGCGAAAGAACAATTACATGTTGTTAAGCGCCTTTTCGTCTATACAAAACCCTATTTAAATTATTTTATTCCGGCTATCCTTTTTGCAATGGCACTATCAGCTGTTAATATGATCCTTCCGAGAATTATTCAACGGTTTATCGATGGTTATTTAAAAGTAGGAAATGCAACAGAACGGATTATCTTTTATTTTGCCGGTCTTTATTTGGCGGCAGTTCTTTTAAAAAGTATCGTGTGGTTTTTTCAAACATATCTTTATTCAAAAGCGTCTGTCCGTACGTTTCAACATATTCGTGTGAGTCTATTTAAAAAAGTACAAGGACTAGGTATGCGTTATTTTGATCAAACACCTGCTGGTTCTATTGTTTCACGTGTGACGAATGACACCGAAACTCTTTTTGAATTTTGGTTTGTCTTTTTAAGTATTATGACCGGGATTTTTGGCGTCATTGCTGCTTTCATCGCGATGTGGACGATTGATCCGAAATTAAGTCTTATTATCATGATGTTCCTACCATTATTATTGCTAATTATTTGGTATTATCAGAAATTCAGTTCGAGAGTTTATCGTCAAATGCGTGAAAAATTGAGTCAATTGAATACAAAACTAAATGAGTCGATTTCTGGTATGTCTGTCATTCAACAATTTAGACAAGAAAAACGCTTAGAGGAAGAGTTTGAAGCGACAAATGATGATTATTTAAAAACAAAATATGCAATGATACGTACGAATTCATTGCTCTTAGCGCCAGTTATCAACTTGCTCGTTGCTTTATCAACGGCCATTGTTTTGTACTATTTTGGTTATCAATCGCTTGACAAGTTTGTCGAGATTGGTTTGATTTATGCGTTTATTACTTACGTTCAAACGTTCTTTCAACCGATGATTAGTATGATGGATTTCTTAAGTATTTTTCAAGACGGTGTCGTGGCGGGAAGTCGTATTTTAAAAATTATGGACCATGAAGAAATTGCTCCACAACAAAACGAAGCTTCGACGGCGACGATAGAAGAAGGGAAAATTGAATTTCGAAATGTGACTTTCTCTTATGACGGTGAACATCATGTGTTAAAAAACATAAGTTTCATTGCTCATCCAGGTGAAACTGTGGCTTTAGTCGGGCATACTGGTAGTGGTAAAAGTTCGATTATTAACGTGATGATGCGCTTCTATGAATTTTATGAAGGAGAAATTTTAATTGATGACCGTGACATTCGTGACTATCCTATTGCTGAGTTACGACGTAAAATGGGACTTGTTTTACAAGATGCCTTTATGTTTTACGGTGATATTAAAGGAAATATCCGTATGTTAGACCCAACGATTACTGATGCTGAAATTCGTGAAGCAGCAGAGTTTGTGCAAGCGGATGCCTTTATTAAGACCCTACCTGGTCAGTATGATGCAAAAGTAATTGAACGAGGTGCTAGTTATTCAAGTGGTCAACGTCAGTTAATCTCTTTTGCGCGTACGATTGTAACGAATCCTAAAATTTTAATTCTCGATGAAGCGACAGCTAATATCGATACAGAAACTGAAAGTTTGATACAAGATGGGTTAGCAAGAATGCGTCAAGGACGCACTACGTTAGCTATTGCTCACCGCTTATCGACTATTAAAGATGCCAATACCATTCTTGTTTTGGATAAAGGTCGTATCGTCGAGCAAGGAAATCATGATGAACTTATTGCTCATCAAGGTCTATACTATGATATGTATCGTTTGCAAAAAAGTGAAGAAAATGAATAAGAAAAAGCATCTAATCGTTTGAACGATTAGATGCTTTTTTATATACGACTCTTTGTTCGCCAACTTCCCGACTTCCAGCGTCTAATTAAAACAGCACTACGCAATAATTCGTCAATCGCGTAGGCCAGCCATACGCCTAGTAATCCAAGTTTTGCGACAATGGCCAGACCGTATGAGAAAGGGAGACTAATGAGCCATAAAACAACAAGACTAGTCATTAGAGGAAATTTAACATCTCCTGCCGCATTTAAACTACTAATCAATACCATGTTTATCGCACGTCCCAGTTCGAGAAAAATATCGACTAAAAATACGACTTTCGCCATTTCGATGATTTGTGCATCGGATGTAAAAATTTGCATTAAAGGCTCTGCAAAAACATATGTCAAGCTAGCGATAATAATTGTGACGAAACTAGCAATCAGCATGCTTCGTTTGCCACGCTCGTATGCAAAATCGAATTCCTTAGCTCCAACTTTACGTCCAATAATGATTTGATTTCCTTGAGCAATTGAAGCGGCAATTAAATAAACAAACTGAGTAATCGCTTGAACGTAAGATTTAGCAATTAAAACCGTTTGACCGAGTGAGGCGACAATCATGGTAACGACTACTTGTGAAGCTTGGTAAGATAGAGATTCCCCAGAAGAAGGTAAACCAAGTGCTAAAATTTGTTTCAAGGCATCGGTTGAAAAATCACTAACGTTTAAATGAAAAAGATGAATATTTGTTTTCAGATATAACAATCGGACGGCAATGATTAAACCGATACTATTGCCGACAACACTTGAAATTCCTAAGCCCATGACGCCTAAGTGTGGTAATCCAAATGGACCGTAAAGAGCGATATAGTTTCCAATAACGGCGATAATCGTTGCGACCATAGGGATATATAAACCGACTTTTGTTTCGCCGTGACTTCTTAAAATCGCAATGATAGTAGCTGTGACAGCAGAAATAACTAAACTACCACCAAAAATCCGCAAGTAATCTACACCAATAATGACAATATTTTCAGGTAAATTCATGAAAAAGAGCAACTGACGAGGAAACAAAATAAATGTTGCACTGATTAACAATCCTAAAAGAGTTCCTCCTGCTAAAGCTGTGGTAATAACTTTTGGTATTTGTTCTCTCTTTTTTGCGCCAATTAGTTGAGCGATAATAATCTGTGTTCCTACGCTGACAAAGCCATAGATGAAGACGGTCAGATTCAGCAACTGATTTGAAGCACCTACAGCTGCCACTGCAGGCTCAGAATAATTTGAAATCATAAACACATTGATATTACCAATTATTACACGTAAAAATAATTCTACGAAAATAGGCCAACTTAAATAAAATAATTCTTGATCCGAAAGCGACCGTTTTCTTTTAAACATTTCATTCACAGACATCAGACTCCTTTATGTATAGCTTTATTGTATAGACCTTCCGTGACAAGTCAATCTGTTTTTAATAATATAGACCCACGCTTTTTGATTTTAGCACCTTGCCCGAAAAGCATGGCAATCTGCTTAATAAGACCAACTAGGCAAAAATTTAGACAAAAAATGGTTGTCAAGTTAAAGTAATACTAGAATGATAAGAAAGAGGGAAATGAATGATGTATGATGTAATCGTAATAGGAGCTGGACCAGGAGGAATGACAGCAGCTCTTTATGCGTCACGAGCAGATTTATCCGTATTAGTTTTAGAGAAAGGAATCTATGGCGGACAGTTGCAAAACACAGCGGATGTTGAGAATTATCCCGGAGTTGGACTTGTAACTGGACCAGAATTAGCTGAAAAAATCTATAAAGATTCTACCGCATTTGGAGCGGAACATGCGTACGGTTCTGTGACAAAAGTTGAAGATCATGGCACTCATAAAACAGTTCATACAGAAGATGAACAATATGATGCGAAGGTCGTCATAATTGCAACAGGTTCTGATCATCGCCGTTTAGGTGCACCTGGTGAAGAAGAGTTTAGCGGACGAGGCGTTTCATATTGTGCAGTTTGTGACGGACCATTTTTCCGTAACAAACATGTGGCAGTTATCGGTGGGGGCGACTCAGCAGTTGAAGAAGGTAGTTACTTAACACAAGTAGCAGACAAAGTTTCAGTAATTCACCGTCGTGATGAATTACGTGCTCAAAAAGTACTACAAGACCGTGCATTTAAAAATGAAAAAATGACCTTTGTTTGGAATCATGTCGTTGAAGAAATTCAAGGAGATGACATTAAGGTTAATAATTTACGCATTAAAGATACACAAACAGGTGAAGTATCTGACTATCCAGTAGATGCAGTCTTCATCTATGTAGGATTAGATCCTATTACAGAACCATTTAAATCACTAGGCGTAACAAATGAAGAAGGTTGGATTCCAACTAATGAGAAAATGGAAACGTCTGTGCCAGGTGTATATGCGATAGGAGATGTACGTGAAACAGTTTTACGTCAGATTACGACAGCTGTGGGTGACGGAAGTATTGCCGGTCAAGAAGCCTTTAAATACATTGAATCATTAGCAGACTAAGAATGAAGGCTGAGGAAACTCAGCCTTTTATAGACTTGTCGTGATATAATAGGGAAAAAGATAAAGGAAGTCGTAGGATGAAAAGTTGTGGCATTGTAGCAGAATATAATCCCTTTCATAATGGTCACCAGTATCAGTTGAAAGAAGCAAAAGAGAAATCTCAAGCAGACGTCATGATTGCGGTCATGAGTGGGTCCTTTTTACAACGAGGGGAACCTGCAATAGTTGATAAATGGCGACGTGCGACGTACGCTTTAAATAACGGTGCAGATATTGTTATCGAGCTACCGGTTACAGCTAGCGTACAACCAGCAGATTTGTTTGGAGAAAAGGCAATACAATTGCTAGATGCAATAGGCGTTTCTTCTCTTTCGTTTGGAACAGATGAAACGACTAACTTCCCTTATGAAAGATTTGCTGAATGTTATTTCAACGCCATTGATAATGAGGATTATGCTGATATATTTGATGATAAGCGACAAAGTTATCCGCAACAAATGATGAAGTTACAGCAAATCTTATTTCCTACGTACGATTGGTCTAAGTCGCAACCTAATCATCAGCTAGCATTGTCGTATGCGAAAGCCAATCATCAATTGGCTTGTCCTAAAAAACTAGTGCCGATTGACCGTATTGGTTCTCATCACCATGATGGTGAAATTTCTCATCAACATTTTGCCAGTGGAACTGCTTTACGGAAAGGCTTAAAATTAGAAAAGCCAACAGATGTAATGCCATTTACCCCTAATAGTGTCTGGGAAGACTTACAACATGGACCTTATCATGATTGGACATTGTTATGGCCATATCTAAAGTATCGTATCGAAACAAGTACGCATGAAGAACTAAGAAAGATTTATCAAATGGTTGAAGGGTTGGAGTATAAGTTTAAACAAGAAGTATCAGCCGCAATGGGGTTTGATGACTTTATCCAACGCATTAAATCCAAACGTTATACATATACCCGTTTACAACGTCTGTGCGTTTATGTTTTATTAAACATAACAAAAGAAGAAATAGTAGATAACAATGCTCATCCATATATACGTTTGTTAGGTATGACAAAAAAAGGACGTTTATATCTAAAAGAACATAAAAAAGAAATCACGCTACCTATCATTACCAATGTCACCAAACGAGAAGGGCTACTTCTGGCTACTGAGATTAAAGCCAGTCGCATCTATCAATTAGGTTTAAATCGCACAGAGACATTAGATTTTTATCAACGTCCTCGCTTAATCGAGGGGAAATGAGGAGAACATGGAACTTTTAAAAGATATTGAAACAGTCAAACAGCATATTGCTGATGAAAAATTATCATTGTTATACATTGGGCAAGAAAATTGTAGTGTGTGTCACGGTTTAAAACCACAAATCCAAAAAATCATGAGCGAGTTTCCAGATGTTTATACAATGGAAGTAGACGCGATGGATGTTCCAGAAGTTGCAGGTGAATTTCAAGTGTTGACCGTTCCAGTCGTCTTACTTTTTGTCGAAGGAAAAGAATACTTAAGAAAAGCACGAATTATTCAAACAGCGCAGTTTAAATCAGAAGTAGAAAAAATCGTCACTGGCTATTTATCAATAGCAGAGTAAAAAAAGAATGTCTGTCAAGGACATTCTTTTTTATGTTATAATCGTACTACTATCATTGATACGAATGTGGAGGTTGGATGATGAAAACATATATTGAAAATATACATGTAGAGCAGGCAATCAAAGGGATTGAGCGACTGGTAGCGATTCCTTCGTACTTACAAGAACCTGTTGAGAACGCGCCATTTGGCGTGCCTGTACGGCAGTGTTTAACCGAGTGTTTAGCTCTTTTCAAAGAAGAAGGCTTTGAGGTATACGAAGACCCAAAAGGTTACTATGGCTACGCAGAAATAGGTCAAGGCGAAAAGACAATGGGCATACTTTGTCATTTAGATGTTGTGCCACCTGGTGACCTCTCTTTATGGAAAACCAACCCGTTTGAAGCCGTGGTCACTGAGACATCTTTGATAGGTCGCGGAGTTCAAGATGACAAAGGACCTAGTATGGCAGCTCTTTATGCAGTAAAAGCGTTACGTGACGCAGGGGTGACATTCCAACATAAAATACGATTTATTTTCGGTACGGATGAGGAAAACTTATGGCGTTGTATGTCACGCTACCATGAAAAAGAAGAACAAGTTGATTTTGGATTTGTACCAGATTCTAAATTTCCAGTGATTTATGCTGAAAAAGGTTTATTACAAGTTTATTTTGAAGGACCTAGTGTAAATGGGTATGAAGTGAGCGGTGGAAGTGCCTTAAATGTTGTGCCTGATGAAGCACGATTTAGAAAATCCGATTATCAAGCACTTGTATCCTATTTTAAAAAACAAGGCTGGCCTTATCAAGTGGATGAGGCTGAAGACGTGTTTATCGCAAAAGGCAGAGCGATTCATTCGAAAAGTGCTCCGGATGGCGTCAATGCGATTAGTCGCTTGATGGTTGCACTTGATTCTATTCAGCCAGATTTTCTCAGTCAGTTGTTAGGAAATAAAATTGGCGAGGACGCTAATGGCCTCTCGTTATTCGGTCATGTTTCTGATGAGATGTCAGGAGATTTAACGTTTAATGTCGCAACATTAAGTGCAGATAGCGAAAAAACAACCATAGGATTAGATATACGGATGCCAGTGACTACTGATAAAGAGCTTATTCTCACTCAGTTAGAGAAAATAGCGCAAAAATTTGGTTTTACTTGTCACGAGCACGACTATCTTGCTTCCTTATATGTGCCAAAAGAGTCCGAATTAGTTCAAACGTTACTCCAAACATATCGTGATATGACAGGCGATTTACGTGAACCACAAGTGAATGGTGGCGCTACCTATGCACGGGCTATGAAAAATTGTGTCGCTTTTGGGGCGATGTTTAAAGATACAAAGGATACGATGCATCAGCCAAATGAGACATGGCGACGAGATGAATTAGAGATGACGATGAAAATCTATGCCGAAGCTATCTATCGCTTACAACAACTTGATGTAAGTTAAACTTAACTTCTATCGAATGTGTTAATTCGATAGGAGTTTTTTTGTTATCGGTAACATGGGGAATAAGATTGTAAAGCTACTCAAAAATAAGTATGCTAGAGTTAAATAAATTGAAAAGAGGTTATGTAATGGAAAGAGCAGCACTTTATCACCGTCCCGATAGTGAGTATGCCTATCTGTATGAGTCTGAAAAAATGCATATTCGTTTACGTACCAAAAAAGATGATGTTAAACATGTTCACATTATTAAAGGCGACCCGTATTTGATTCATGAGGATAAGTGGTATCAAGAATCAACTGAGATGAGACATTTGTGTCAAACGGCAGAGTTTGATTATTGGGTGATTGAAACGGACGCTCCTTTTAGAAGGATACAATATGCCTTTAAAGTTGAAGGTTATGATGGAGAAGTTGTCTTTTATGGAGACAGGGGCATATTTGATTTTAACGAGAATGTGATTGAGCGAGCCGAGAATTATTTTAGAATGCCTTTTTTCCAAGAGATTGATCGCTTTAAAGCACCAGAATGGGTAAAAAATACAATATGGTATCAAATATTCCCAGAACGTTTTGCAAACGGAGACAAAACTAATGACCCTAAAAATGTACTACCATGGGGGAGTAAAGAACATCCAGGTAGAGAAGATTTTTACGGTGGAGATTTACAAGGCGTATTAGATAACCTTGATTATCTAGAAGAATTAGGTATTAATGGGATTTATTTCTGTCCGATATTTAAAGCATCTTCAAATCATAAATATGATACGATTGATTATTTTGAGATTGATCCCGACTTTGGCGATAAAGCGTTATTCAAAAAATTAGTGGATGAAGCTCATAAAAGAGGAATCCGTATTATGTTAGATGCAGTATTTAATCATATGGGGTATGCGTCAAAAGAATGGCAAGATGTTGTGAAACATCAACAAAATTCTAAATATGTTGATTGGTTCCATATTCGTAGTTTCCCGGTAGAATATGGAAAAAACGGGAACGTTGAAGGAGCTAAAACATTATCTTATGATACGTTTGCTTTTACTCCAAGAATGCCGAAACTTAACACAGCCAATCCAGAAGTACAAGAGTATTTACTTAAAATTGCTAAATATTGGATAGAAGAGTTTGATATTGACGCATGGCGTTTAGATGTAGCCAATGAAGTAGATCATCATTTTTGGAAAAGATTCTATAAAGAAACCACTGCGATTAAGGACGATTTTTATATATTAGGAGAAATTTGGCATTCTTCACAGAGCTGGCTGAATGGTGATGAATTTCATGCTGTGATGAATTATGCTTATACAGAAACTATTTTAAATTTCTTTGTCCATGAAGAAATGTCAAGTCAAGCACTAGCTTATCGTCTTAATGAACAATTGATGTTATATCGAGATCAAACAAATCAAGTCATGTTTAACATGCTAGATTCACATGATACTGCACGCTTGTTAACGTTAGCTGACAATGATAAAGATAAGTTGAGAAGTGCGTTGCTGTTTACATTTTTACAACATGGTTCACCATGTATCTATTATGGAACAGAAGTTGGTATGACAGGTGGGAATGATCCAGATTGCCGCAAATGTATGGTTTGGAATGAAGAGGAACAAGACCTACATTTACTATCCTTTACAAAAGAAATTATTAATTTTAGAAAAAAATATCAAAAAGTAATGTCTGAAGGAACACTTGAATTTACCGCATCTAATAATGAGTTGGTAGCTTTGACACGTAAATATCAAACAACGAGTATTAAAGCGTTCTTTAATAATGGAAATCAAAAAGAAAAATACGATATTCCCGGAGGCTATCAGCCAGTTGAAGAACTATGTCAAAATATTGATTTTTCAAACCAAACAATTGGATATAAAGGGTTTATTGTCTTTGTGTCAGAAAAATAAGCTGTTACCGGTAACAGTAATAAAACGCTTGCAATGTTACGTGTAACAGATGATACTTGTTATAGAAAGGCTGTTTAAAAAAACCAAACTATCAGGAGGATGTACAAATGAGCAGAAATTGGAAAAAAATTGGTCTTAGTGTTTTAGTTGCAGGATTAGCGTTATCTTTAGTAGCGTGTGGTTCTGGGAAAAAAAATGATAAGGAAGCAAGTGGAAGCAAAGATGATAATGTACTTGAAGTTTCAGTAGATAAAGGTTACATCAAGTACCTTGAAGATGTTAAAGGTGATTTTGAAAAAGAGAATGATGTAAAAGTGAAACTAATTGAACGTGATATGTTTGAACAACTTGAGGCCCTTTCTTTGGACGGACCGGCTGGTAAGGCACCTGATGTTATGATGTCTGCATATGACCGTTTAGGGCCATTAGGTCAACAAGGTCATTTAGCTGAAGTTACTTTAGGTAATGAAGTAGATTATGATGACAAAGATAAATCACAAGTTACAGTTGATGGTAAATTCTTTGGAGAGCCAGCAATTATAGAAACTCTTGTGATGTTTTATAACAAAGATCTAATAACTGATGTACCAAAAACATTTGCTGATTTAGAAAAATTAGGTCAAGATGAACGCTTTGCATTTGAAGGTGAAAAAGATAAAAATGTTGGTTTCTTAGCTAAATGGACTGATTTTTACTTCTCATATGGTTTAATTTCTGGATACGGTGGATACGTATTTGGCAATGATGGTACTGATCCATCTGACATTGGTTTAAATAGTAAAGGCGCTGTTGAAGGTATTGAATATGCAAGAGATTGGTTCCAAAACGTGTGGCCAAAAGGAATGCTTGATATTAAGAGTTCAGGTGACTTCATGGAAGACCAGTTTTTAAATGGTAAAACGGCAGCAATTATTAATGGACCTTGGTCAGCTGCTTCTTATAACGAAGCAGAATTAAATTATGGAGTAGCAAAAATACCAACATTAAATAATGGTAATGGATATAGTGCTTTTGGTGGCGGTAAAGCATGGGTAGTTAGCAATTACTCTAAACATAAAGATATCGCTCAAAAGTTTATTGACTATTTAACAACTGAAGAAAATCAAACTAAATTATATGAATTAACGAATGAAGTTCCTGCTAATAATAAAGCAAGAACAGCTGCAGCGGCGACTGATGATGAAATCACACAGGCTGTGATAGAACAATATGCTGATGCTGATCCAATGCCTAATATTCCAGAAATGGGTGAAGTATGGGCTGGTGGTGAAAACTTGATGTTTGATGCTGCATCAGGAGATAAAACACCTAAAGAAGCAGCTGACAATGCTGTAAAAGTGATTGAAGAAGCTATTGAGCAAAAATACGGAAAATAATTTGTATTAGAAGCTAACGGCAGAGTAAGGCTAACTTCCTCTGCCGATTTTTTTAAGAAGGAGACGAAATCATGAACGAACAAGCCATTGAATCTCATAATCCCAAAAAAGCATCTTTACTCTCTTTGATACCAGGGTTAGGACAATTTTATAATGGACAACGTTTTAAAGCCATTATCTTTTTATCTATTTTCTTACTCTTTATAGTTGAAATGATTCAATTTGGAATGGATGCTTTTTATGGCTTTATTACACTAGGAAGCACACCGATTGACGATCATTCATTATTCTTAATGATTGAGGGAACTTTACAAATTATCATTACAGCAATTTTCATTTTTTTCTATATTATCAACATAATGGATGCAAAAAAAATAGCAAAAAAAGTGAAATATGGTGAAAAAATAAGCAAAACAGCAAAAGAAACGATAAATAACGTATTAGACGGTGGATTTGCTTATCTTTTGACTCTGCCTGCTTACATCGTAATGATTTTCACGATAGTATTTCCCGTTTTAGTAACATTGTTTATGGCATTTACTAACTATGATTTCTATCATATACCGCCAGCAAACTTAATTGATTGGGTAGGGTTTAAAAATTTCTTTAATATCTTTTTCTTAAGTTCTTATCGCGATACATTCATGTCTGTCTTATCTTGGACAGTGATTTGGACACTCTGTGCTTCAACACTTCAGATTGTGTTAGGCGTGTTAACTGCTGTTATTGCGAATCAATCATTTATTAAAGGGAAAAGATTATTCGGAGTTATATTTTTACTACCTTGGGCAGTTCCGGCTTTCATTACGATTATGAGTTTTTCAAATATCTTTAATGATAGTATTGGAGCTATTAACACACAAGTTATTCCATTTTTAAATCATCTTCCTTTTGTAGAAATTGGTGCGATACCTTGGAAAACTGATCCATTTTGGACGAAAGTAGCGATTATCATGATTCAAGGTTGGCTAGGATTTCCTTATATATATGTGATGACGACAGGTATATTACAATCTATACCAGGAGAGTTATATGAAGCAGCTATGATGGATGGAGCCAATGCGATGAAACGTTTCAAGACGATTACGTTACCAATGATTTTATATGTTGCCGCTCCTATATTCGTCACACAGTATACAGGGAACTTCAATAATTTTAGTATGATTTATTTATTTAATAATGGGGGACCAGGTAGTGTTGGTGGTGGAGCTGGTTCGTCGGATATCCTTATTTCATGGATTTATAAATTAACGACTGGTAATTCACCTCAATATTCAGTAGCTGCAGCTGTAACATTGTTGATTTCAGCTATTGTGATTAGTGTATCTATGATTGTATTCAAGAAAACGAAAGCTTTTGATATGGAGGGTATGTAACATGAAGAAAATCTCATCTCAAAAACGAACTGTATTTTGGAGTAAGTTCTTTACTTATTTTTATATGATAGTTCTTTCTATCATCATTATTTACCCACTACTGATTACAATTAGTTCTGCTTTCAAAGCAGGTAACGTGAGTGCTTTCAGTCTTGATTTTAATTCTAAATGGACATTAAATAATTTTCGTCGATTATTCGATGAAACCTTGTATGGCAGTTGGTATAAAAATACGTTGATAATTGCAGTATTTACAATGATTTGTCAAGTAAGTATTGTAACGCTTGCAGGCTATACATACAGTCGCTATCGCTTTGCAGGTAGAAAGAACAGTTTGAAATTGTTTTTAATTATTCAAATGGTACCTACTATGGCGGCGTTAACAGCATTTTATGTTATGGCATTATTATTAAACGCACTAGATCAATATTGGTTTTTAACACTCATTTACATTGGTGGCGGTATTCCGATGAATACTTGGCTTATGAAGGGCTATTTTGATACTGTACCTATAGATTTGGACGAGTCAGCTAAATTAGATGGTGCTGGACATTTTAGAATTTTTTGGCAAATTATTCTACCGCTCGTCAAACCTATGATAGCTGTTCAAGCATTGTGGGCATTTATGGGACCATTCGGAGATTATATGTTGGCAAGATTCTTGTTACGTTCTCAAGAAAAAATCACTGTCGCTGTAGGTTTGCAATCATTTATTAGTAATGCTCGTGATCAAAAAGTGGCATTATTTGCGGCCGGAGCAATTCTGATTGCCGTACCAATCGTCACGCTGTTTTTCTTTTTACAAAAGCACTTTGTATCTGGACTTATTGCTGGAGGTACTAAGGGTTAGAAAGGATAGATTATGAAATCATCATTACCATTTCCAAATAATTATTTTTACGCGATGATGACACCGAAACGTATTTTTTTCAATCGCAATCAATTTAAAAAGTGGCAGTTGTTAGTGATTTTTATTTTTTTAACCATGGCGTTGCTCATTCCTGTATCGGTTAATTTGATGAATCACTTAACCTTCTCTTTAGAAGATATAATGCCTCAAACGTTTAAATATTTAGATGACGAAGTGTTACTTCAGTTGAAAGACTATCCTGTGGAACATGGAGAAATGATGAACTCTAATCGTCATTACCTTAACTCAGAACAGAGTGTAGGTGTGAATCTAACTGAAAAACAATTCGAAGCGGTCGATAGTGGTGTCAACTTTAAAATAAATAAAATGCTACTAAAAGATAAGTCTGGTTATGAGTTCTCAGTTAACTATACCAAAGACTTTCAACCACAGTTTTTTAACTCAAAAAAAGAACTACACGAGGCTATCTCGGAACAATGGTTAAAACAAAATCAATCTTTTGTTTTCTTTACATTATTTTTAATGAATGCATCTGTGATTTTTATATCAATGCTATTTTTAGTGATTGGTGGTGCCTTTTTCTTATACTTAGGAAAAACATTTCAGCTTTCCTCTGTAAGATCGTATCAAGAATCGCTAACCATTATTTTACTATCACTAGGGTTTAGCACGTTGCTAGCCACTATTGTAGGTCTTTTGTATTTTGATATGACCATCGTTTTGAGTATTCAATCGCTCGGTCTTATTATTATGTTGCTAATGATTTTTTTGAAAACAAAATTTCAAGATATATAAAAGGAGAATGAACATGTTTAAACGTTTATTTGATATTGACCCATGGAAAGTAAAAACGACCTCACTTGATCGTGAAAACCGCCGTTTACAAGAAAGTTTAACATCGATTGGTAACGGCTATATGGGGATGCGTGGAAACTTTGAAGAACAATATACAGGTGACGCACACCAAGGAACCTATATCGCAGGTATTTGGTATCCAGATAAGACACGAGTCGGTTGGTGGAAAAATGGCTATCCTGAATATTTTGGAAAAGTAATAAATGCGACAAATTTTATCGGAATTGACATCGCTGTTAATGGAAAAACGATTGATTTAAACCAAGTAGATTTTGATGATTTTTACATGGAGTTAGATATGAAAACGGGTGTTTTAACACGCGAATTCACGTATCATGATAACGAAACATCGGTAAAATTTGAGTTTGAACGTTATGTTAGTGTTTTTCAACAGGAGCTAGCGTTGGTAAAAGTTAAAGCGTCTGTTTTAAAAGGTTCAGCTGAAATTATTTTTGGTTCTACTTTGGATGGACAAGTAAAAAATGAAGATAGTAACTATGATGAGCTGTTTTGGGAAGAAAAGTCACATTCGACTGAAGATAATCATGCATATTTAACAATGGAAACCATCAAAAATGATTTTGGAACGCCACGTTTTAGCGTCACGACAATGATGCGTCATCGTATTAGCTCCCATGTTGCGCCTACATATACGGAGGATGAGAAGTTTGTTGGCGAATCTTATGTTACCGAACTGGATACCAATCAAAGCGTAACATTAGAGAAACGTGTGGCGGTCATAACAACTCGGGATATTCCTGAAGAGGAACATTATAATGAAGCTAAAGCCTTGTTAGATAAACATGAAGAAAAAGATTGGCAAGAGCTGCGTGAGCGTCATGATGCCATCTGGGCAGACCGCTGGGAAAAAGCGGATGTCATGATTGAAGGTGATGATGAAGCACAGCAAGGTATTCGTTTTAACTTATTCCAATTGTTTGCGACTTACTATGGTGAAGATGCACGTTTAAATATTGGGCCTAAAGGTTTTACTGGTGAGAAATATGGTGGAGCGACTTACTGGGATACAGAAGCTTATATTGTGCCTATGTATCTATCTGTGGCCGATAAGCAAGTAACAGAACAACTACTAGAGTATCGTTATCAGCAATTGCCGGGAGCGTTTCACAATGCTCAGCAACAAGGACTAGCAGGTGCGCTTTATCCAATGGTGACGTTTAATGGTATCGAGTGTCATAACGAATGGGAAATTACATTTGAAGAAGTTCATCGTAATGCCGCTATCGTACACGCCATTTTTAATTACACAACTTATACTGGCGATGAAAGTTATCTGTTAGATAAGGGAATTGAAGTTATGGTTGCTATTTCACGTTTCTGGGCAGACCGTGTTCATTACTCAAAACGCCGTCAACAATATATGATTCATGGTGTCACTGGACCTAATGAGTATGAGAACAACGTAAACAATAACTGGTATACTAACCAAATGGCGACGTGGGTATTGCGTTATACGTTAGAAACGATTGCAAAGCTTTCTGATGAACGTTTATCTGCTTTGTCATTAACGGAAAAAGAATTAGCATATTGGCAAGATATTATCGATAATATGTACTATCCTGAAGATGAAGAACTAGGGATTTTCGTTCAACATGATACGTTCTTAGATAAAGACTTAACACCCGTTGCAGAGTTGGATAAGAAACACTTACCTTTAAATCAAAATTGGTCTTGGGATCGTGTCTTACGTTCTCCATATATCAAGCAAGCGGATGTGTTACAAGCGTTGTATTTCCTAAATCATGAATATACAACAGAAGAAAAACAACGAAACTTTGATTTTTATGAACCTTTAACTGTTCATGAGTCTTCATTATCACCATGTGTACACAGTATCTTAGCAGCTGAATTAGGAATGGAAGAAAAAGCTGTAGAACTCTATGCTCGTACAGCACGCTTAGACTTAGATAACTATAATAATGATACTGAAGATGGACTTCATATCACCTCCATGAGTGGTAGTTGGTTATCAATCGTGCATGGGTTTGCAGGAATGAGAACTCTGGAAGAAAAACTAAGTTTCCATCCGTTTTTACCATCTGCTTGGGAACGTTATGCATTTAAGATTAATTATCGCGAACGTCTATTAGAAGTCGAAGTAGATGAAACCGGTATGACATTAAGATTAGCAGAAGGCCAACCGCTAGAAGTCTTTGTGAATGACCATGCCTACACTTTATCAAATGAACAGTCTGTTCATGAAGCACTTGTTAAAAGAGGAGAGGCGTAAAATGTCAAAAATTAGAGCGTTTATCTTCGACTTAGATGGAGTCATTACGGACAGTGCAGAGTATCATTACCATGCATGGAAAAATCTTGCGAGTGAGTTAGGAATAAATATCGACCGAGAATTTAATGAAAAATTAAAAGGAATCAGTCGCATGGACTCGTTAGAAAGAATTTTAGTTCATGGCAATCAACAAGACCGCTATTCAGAAAAAGAAAAGGAGCAACTTGCTGCTAAAAAAAATGATGAATATGTGACATTGATAGAACAAATCAGCGAAAAAGATATTTTACCGGGTATAGCAACACTTATTGATGAGTTAAAATCACACGGTTATCAATTAGCGATTGCTTCGGCAAGTAAAAATGCTCCTGCCATTTTAAGCTATCTAGGAATAAAAGAAAAATTTGATGCGATTGTTGACCCTTCTACAATCGCGAAAGGCAAACCAGATCCTGCGATTTTCCTTGAAGCAGCAAAACTTTTAAAGGTTGAACCTGATGCCTGTGTAGGAATAGAAGACGCGGAAGCTGGAATTGAAAGTATTAATAAAGCTGGTATGTTTTCGGTTGGTGTAGGCAGTGAAGAGGCGATGAAAGATGCTCATTACTATGTGACGTCAACTGCTGAACTTTCACTAGAACAAATTTTAAAGGAAGTAGAAAAAGCTAACGTCTAAAGTGGACGTTAGCTTTTTTTTGCGTTACGATAAACAAAATGAAAGGATGAGGGCTATGTTAGATATTGAAAAAATCATTGAAACACAACGTACTTATTTTGCAAAACAACATCCTATCTCTATTAACACGCGTTTAAACTATTTACGTCAGCTTAAAAAAACGATTAAAGAATATGAAGCATTATTGTTAGAAGGACTTGCTTTAGATTTAGGCAAATCATCAATGGAAAGTTATATCACAGAAGTTGGATTACTTTATCAACATTTAAGTGAGATGATATGGAAGTTACCAACGTGGGCTAAAGATGAAACGGTTCGAACACCACTGTATCTTCAACCGGCTAAAAGCTATCGACGCGCAGTAGCTTATGGAAACGTCTTAATCATTGCGCCGTTTAACTATCCTGTTCTTCTTGCTTTTGACCCTTTAATAGGCGCGATAGCGGGTGGGAATACGGCTTTGGTTGGATTATCACCGAGTACACCGAATGTTAATAAGGTGATTGAACAAATCATTGAAACAGTCTTTCCATCAGCTTATGTTGACACATATATTAGTACGAAAGAAACGAATGAAAATGTGCTCTCTTATCGTTTTGATAAACTATTTTTTACAGGAAGTACTAAGGTCGGAAAAATTGTCATGCAAGCAGCTGCTCAATATTTAACCCCTGTGACTTTAGAGCTTGGAGGGAAGTCCCCTGCGATTGTAACAGAAACAGCTAGTATCACAACTGCTGCTAAGCGAGTAGCGTGGGGGAAATGGGTGAATAACGGGCAAACATGTGTCGCTCCTGATTACTGTTTAGTTCATCGTTCAGTCGTAGACACTTTTATTACAGCATTGGTAGCGGCAATTGAAAAGATGTATGGTGCTGAACCTAAGAATTCTGAAGATTACGGAAAAATAGTTGACGAGAAAAGTTGGGATAGGTTACGACAGTTGCTTAATCAAGATGAGTCTTTTGTTATTTATGGCGGCGACGTTACGCACCAAAACAGGTACATGAGTCCAACGCTTTTATTAGCAAATACTAAGGACTCGTTAGCGAGCATGCAGGAAGAAATTTTTGGCCCAATTTTACCGATTATTGTTTATGATGAATTAGCTGAAGCGGTATCGTACGTGCAACAGTATGAACGGCCATTAGCTTTTTACCCATTTACTCGTGATGTTAAGACATTAAAAGTGTTAATGGATAAGATTATATTCGGTGACGCGACCGTGAATGATACCCTGCTGCATATGGCAAATAGTCACTTGCCTTTTGGTGGTGTTGGTTTTTCTGGGATGGGGAGCTATCATGGGAAAGCCACGTTCGATACGTTTACTCATAGTAGTTCGATATTAAAACGCACCAATATTTTTGACCACTCACTTATGCGTGCCCCATATAGCCGATCGAAAGAACGGATTATCAGATGGTTTTTGAAGTAATGTGACAAAGTTGTTAGATTCAGCCTTTGGATTGTAAGGTAATCCAAAGGCTTTTTTTATGAGAGTCCATTAGAATAAGTAGTATAAAGAAATAGGGAGGATTACTTATGAGTGAATTAGTATTAGAGGCAAAACATATCAAAAAAATATATGGAAAAAAGAATGAAAAAAAACATGAAGCATTAAAGGACATTTCATTTGAAGTGGAAAAAGGAGAATTTGTGGGGATTATGGGGCCGTCTGGTTCTGGTAAAACGACGTTATTAAATATTCTATCAGCGTTAGACCAGCCCACAAATGGCGATATCACCATAGCTAATGCGAAATTGAATCATTTATCAGATAAACAATTGACCCAGTTTCGAGGTCAGCATATCGGCTTTGTCTTTCAAGATTTTAACTTGCTAGAAAATTTAACGATGCGTCAAAATATGGCGTTACCATTGTCATTACAAGGAATTCATAATGCTAAAATTGAACGACGTGTGGATGAACTTGCAGATAGATTAGGTCTTAGCCATATCATGCACCACTATCCAACAGAAGTATCAGGCGGTCAGAAACAACGTGTCGCTGCTGCAAGAGCGTTAGTCCATCAACCAGATATTCTTTTAGCTGATGAACCGACTGGCGCGTTAGATTCAAAAAATGCGCGGACGTTACTTAATACGTTAAAACAATTAAATGAAGAGTTAGCTACGACTATTTTAATGGTGACACATGATCCGATGAGTGCAAGTTATTGCCAGCGTATTTTATTTATAAAAGATGGTTTAATTCAACGCGAATTAAAGCGCGGCGAGTCGCAACAAGACTTTTATCAAGAAATTTTAGAAGTATTATCAGAAGCGGAAGTAGAGCAGGTGATTGAATAATGTTAGTAAAATTAGCTTTAACCAACGTCAAAAAAAGATGGAGTGACTATCTTGTTTTAATGATGGGATTGATTATTGCTTCAGGTGTTTTTTATACTTTTCAATCTTTAGCTTTTAACAGTCAGTTTCTCCAAGAAAGCTTTCCGACACTTGCGATGATTACAGTCATTTTCCAACTCGGTAGTTTTTTACTGTCGTTAATTACAATTGTTTACATTCTATATGCAAATTCTTTTTTACTCGCAATGCGACAAAAAGAGTACGGAATGTATCTGACGCTCGGTGCCAAGAAGAGTAAAATTGGTCAGATGATGTTTATTGAAACTATGGTAATCGGCTTTTTATCAGTGGTCGCGGGGATTCTTCTAGGGATACTATCATCCTCTGCCTTGAGTCGCCTTTTAATGACACAAATGGGTATGGGAGAGACCAGCTATCAAGCGGTTTCTTCAAAAGGAATGATTTCAACCCTTGTGTTTTTCTTAGTCATGTTTATGATAACGGGCTTCTTGAATATTTCACGTTTTTATAAAGCCAAAACACTCGATTTGCTCTATCAAGCAGAAAGTGTAGAAAATATTAACACGAAACGTTTCAGGAGAGTTGTTAAAACTATTCTTTCTATTATCTTACTAGCAATCGGTTATATGAGTCTATGGAATCTAAAACAATTACAGCTAATTGGTATTTTTATAGCGATTATCACGATTACCTTTGGAACATTTCTATTCTTTTCTGCTTTATTCCCATGGGCGATTACTAAGTTAAAAGATAGTCCATTTGCGATGAAGAATTTACGGGTTTTCACCTTATCACAGTTAAGTTTTAAAGCGAATAGTTTAACACGTGTCTTAGGTATGGTTGCCATGCTATTAGCTTTATCACTAGGTGCGGTCACTACAGCCAACGCGTTTTATCATTTTAACGATGATATTATGGCGGAAAACCAATATGACATCGTAACTCAAGACCCGACACCTGAAATTGTAGATGAAATAAATAACTTACCTGTGACACGCCAAGCAGTTTATCATATAAAACAAGACCAATCTTTTTACTATCTTTTAGCAGATGATTTAAAAAAAGAACCGGTAACGTATCAGGCTGGTTTTGACATGACGATTAAACCGAAACGTTGGACAGATTGGCAAGTCGGGGACACTATCTCGTTTGACGAAAATCAACAGTTTATCTATCGTGGGTTGAAAGAATTACTTGATCCTTATGAAACAGAAGAAACAACAACTAAAATATTTAAGATTGTTTCACGAGAGGAATTTGAAAATTTACCTTTATCAGAACAAAAGCATGTGGCAGTGAAAATTGAAAACTTCCGGGAAAATGAAACGACATTGGCGAAAATAGATAACTTAGAAAAAGAGCGTCATGAAAAAGTTATCTTTAATGGTAGTCAGTATGAAATGTATCAACAAATTAAAGTCTTTACGGGTGGCTTTATGTTTATGGGCGTTTTCTTAGGCATTGCCTTTTTAGCTATGTTAGCAAGCTCACTCATGTTTAAGATTTTATCGGGTGCTTATGCCGATGAAAAGCGTTATGTTATGTTACATAAAATTGGTGTAACACAAGCTGCACTGAAACGGTCAATCCGTCAAGAAATCGCAGCATTGTTTGCTGTACCAAGTATCTTAGGTATCGTCCATGTTTTATTTGGGTTGAAAATGTTTGAGTTATTTTTACCAAATGCATATAGCCAAATACTGATGCCGTTTGCGATGTTCTTTATTGTTTATATCGTCTATTACCTTATCACAGTGAAAATGTATGAGCGAATTGTGTTACCAACTACAAAATCTTAACAATCCAAGTGAGTGAATGGTTATCCGTTAATCATTTTGGTTATTTAAAGGGTTAGTAATTGTAGTTTTGCTATATTTCAAGTATGATAGTATTGTAGGCTGATCTTTTAGATAAAGGAATGATATCTATGACCATGGAAGAAGAAGTAAAGCAAATTAGTTCGTTTATTCGAATCTTTTCAAGCTATTTAAATTCACTCGAAAAGAAAATGGCCAACGAGATGTTAACGTTCAACGAAATCCGAGTGATGTTAGAACTACATGATAATGAACAATTATCAGCCAAGGATATTGAACAGCGTTTAGATTTTGATAAAAGTTATATGAGTCGAATTTTAAAAAACTTATCTGAAATGGGATATATCTCAAAAGATCAATCAAGTGAGGATAAGCGATTATTTCATCTTTCTCTTACTAAAGAGGGCAAAGAGCTATCGCAATCGTTATACGAACAATACTTAGATATTTTAGAAGACGAGATAGAAGATTTATCCGCCGCTGAAAAAAATCAGTTATTAAAAGCGATTCGCTTTGTCGAGCGTCACTACGATGAATTAGACGAGCATGTCGCGGAAAATGATACTAATGATTAATGCGTCACTTAAAAAGTCATGGAACAGTTCTGTTTACAGCAACAGAACTTGCCCGTGGCTTTTTTGATGTTTATCATAGAATAATTTAATTAAAAAGGGTACAATGAAAATGAAATAAGGGGGAGTTTAAAATGAAAAATAGAAAACGAAAGACAATATTGCTTGTTCTCACGACTTTAAGTGCTGTTTTAATTTTATCTGGCTGTCAAAACATTAAATTGAAATTTAAAGGATTTGAAGAAAGCTTTAAAGGTCTAAATATGATTGTGAGAACGTATGATGAAGAGAGTCAGATGATGGATGAAATAAAAGGGAAATCTATTATGATTAAACGCGATAAAACATTTGATTCTAATGAAGATACAGCAGATTCGCCTGTCATCAAAATTGAAGTTGGTAGAAATGAAATTCATCACGTTGGGTCATCAATGATTATTCAAGAAGAAAAGCTAACAAATGTGTTTGACGATTATACTAAGGAAGTTGATATTCAGAATCATCAGCGTGGGATTCCTATGTTAAATGAATTGGTCAATCAATTTAAAAACTCATTTACTGGTAAAAAGAAAGTAATTTTAATCCGTAGTCAAAACGGTACACCTCTTGCAACGTATGCCGGTGACAAAGTTTCTATCTATCAAACAGAAGTACCAAAAAGTACAGGATTACTTATTGACGGGCATTATTTGTTTATCTATCGCTGTGACTACACGATTTATGATGCTGACTTGTTATTAAAATAAAATCGTTTTTCTTGTTATTTATCCTACGTTTATGAGATAATATTATTGTAAGACAATCAGAAACGTATAGGAGGAAATTCATATGAACAAAGACGAAGTAAAAGGCAAAGTTAATGAAACTCTAGGTAAAGTATCTGGTGACGAGTCTAAAGAATTAAAAGGTAAAGCACAAGGTGCATTTGGAAAAGCCAAAGAGAAAGTCGAAGAAGAAGTTGACAAAGTAGCAAAAAAAGCCAACGAATTCTTAGATAAAAAAGAACATAAAGATGATGTAGAACAACCATAAAAAAACTCCCTCAATTTTGAGGGAGTTTTCTTTTATTCTTTTGCATCGATTTCAATGTGTTTTGAGCCACTAAATGTTTTCACTTCATAATCAAACATTAGTTTTTCATTTTTCTTAACCAAAGTCCAATTTAAGATACGAGCAAATGGTGATTTTTGCTCAGCCATGATTTTCTTCGCTTCTTCTTGTGGATCCTTTAGCGTTTTAATGTCTGCTAATGTAAAATTAGCTTGACTGCTTTTGTCTGTTTTTTCTGTTATTTCACTATTTTTAGCATTAATCACAAAAGTAGGTTCACCGACTAAATGATAAATGTAAGAAATTTGACTTGACTCATCATTTTCTGGTAAATCAAATGCAACTTTCTCAACAGATGTTTCTGGTGAATATTGCTCGATTACTTTATCTGTCGCTTCTGCAAAGTTCATATCATATGATTGTTGTGCAACATCATATTTTTTATTATTTTCTTCAAGATTATCTTTTAGTCCACATCCAGTTCCAAGCATTACCACCGCAACAAGTCCGATAACTAGTCCTATTTTTTTCATGTAAAATCACTCCTTTATTTGTTATCTTAATTGTATCTCATTGGTTCAAATAATGTTATTGATTAAACTAACAAAAAGCTTACATTTTTGAAAGATAGGCAAATAAAAAAGCCAAAACAATGCAGAGCAGCGTTTTGACTATGGCTTGATAAACGTGATAAACTAATGACGCACCCTAAGGGAGTCGAACCCCTGTTTCAAGAACCGGAATCTTGCGTGATATCCACTACACTAAGGGTGCCAAATGACACAGTTATTAGTGTACCTAAAACAGACACAAATATCAAGTTGAAAATGATTATTGCGAAAGAAAGAGGCCGAGCAAATGAAATTTGGTCAACAATTATCCCAACAACAAAAACAAGTCCAAAAACTGGCAATGACTCAAACGTTACAACAATCGATTCAGATGTTGCATTATAATACAGAAGATTTATTTAAGTTTTTAGAATCTAAAGCATTAGAAAATCCTCTTTTAGATGTAAAGATTACTCGAGATTATGCTGAACCGACGTATAAATCTCGTGGCTATCAAGGAGACGACCAAGAAGAGTTAAACTATCTTAATCAAATTCCAGATAATCAAACGTCTTTGTTTGAACATCTGGTTGAACAGATTCATTTAAATTATCGTGATACTTATTTACGTCAGTTAGTCTTCTTCTTAGTCGAGTATATTGATGTTAATGGTTATTTAACGATTACGTTAGAAGATATGATGTCACAAACAGGGGCAGAGTTTTTACAAGCCTTAGATGCGCTGACGTTATTGCAGCAATTAGAACCGGCAGGTGTCGGGGCTAGAGATTTACAAGAGTGTCTCATGTTGCAAATTGAACGCGATGAATCTGCTCCTAGCATGGCTTATATTGTGATAGAAGAACATTTTGAAGACTTTGCTCATCGTCGATGGGAAAAGATTGCGAAAGATTATCAAATCTCTGTTTCAGAAATTCAAAAAATATCTGATTATATCCAATTATTAACGCCTAATCCAGGAGCTGGGTATGGAGAAGTTCTTTCGCAAACGATATATCCAGACATTATTGTCAAAGTAAATGACCATCAGGAGATTGAGGTTTTATCGACAAAAAGTGGCAAGCCAACTGTTGACTTCCAGTCTTCTTATTTTGAACGAATGGCACAAGTCGAGGACCCGGAAGTACAAGAGTATTTAAATGAAAAAAAGGCAGAGTTTGAATGGTTAAAGCGTAGCGTGGAGCAGCGTGGCGACACGATTTTGAATGTCGGAACAGAGATTGTTAAAAGACAAAAATCTTTCTTTTTAGATCATAGTGCTCCTTTGGTTCCTATGAAATTAAAAGAAATTGCTGAAGTACTTAACGTTCATGAGTCAACTGTTAGTCGAGCAGTGAATGGCAAGTATTTACAGACAGATGCAGGTACATTTGAATTGCGCTCTTTCTTTACTACTGGTTTAAGTCAAGGGGATGATTCTCAAGATGACGTGTCAGCGGACAGTGTGCAAAAAGAAATTGCTCGTATAATAGCTGAAGAAGATAAAAGAAAACCACTATCTGATCAAAAAATTGTATCCTTACTAAAAGAAAAAGATATTGAAATATCACGTCGGACGGTTGCGAAGTATCGTGATATTCTCGCCATTCCTTCGTCTACAAAGAGAAAACGATTTGATTAGTGATAGAGAAGGAAAGGGGATAGATAGATGAAAATTGAAGGCAATGACAAAACATTAAAAGTGATGCAGCAAGAATTGGACGACTATATTCAACAATTTAAAGTAGGTTACTTTACCCCGCTATCACAACTAGCGCGCTTGACTGAAGAAGTTGGAGAATTGGCACGAGAAGTAAGTGATGTTTATGGTGAAAAGCCAAAGAAAGCGACTGAAAATAGTGGGTCAGTAGCAGAGGAGTTAGGAGATGTGTTAATTACTACTTTGATTATGGCGAACTCTTTAGACCTCGATATGACCGACATATTTAATCGTAATATGGAAAAATTTAATCAGCGAGATGCTCATCGTTTCGAGCGAAAAGAGCAAGATAAAATTAGTAAAAGTTGAGGAGCGACGGCAAATGTTAAGTAACCCATTACCAGAAGAATTTATCAAAGGATTACATATTATAGAAGAGTTAGAAGCAGCAGGCTTTGAAGCATATTTTGTAGGGGGAAGTGTTCGTGATTATTTATTAAATCGGCCGATACACGATGTTGATATTGCGACAAGTGCGTACCCTGAAGAAGTCAAACAGGTTTTTAGTCAAACGATAGATGTCGGTATCGAGCACGGAACCGTTCTTGTCATTTCTGATTATGGTCAGTATGAGGTCACTACGTTTCGAACGGAGTCGACCTATCAAGATTTTCGACGTCCAGATGAGGTCACCTTTGTTCGAAGCTTAGCAGAAGATTTAAAAAGACGTGATTTTACAATAAACGCTCTAGCAATGACTAAAACGGGTGCTATTATTGACTATTTTGATGGTCAAATCGATTTGGAAAATAAACAATTACGTGCCGTAGGAGAGCCGACGGAACGGTTTTATGAGGATGCTTTACGCATGTTGCGTGGGGTTCGTTTTGCGAGTCAATTAGGATTTGAGATTGAAGCAAAAACTTTTGAAGCGATTAAAAAACATCATCCATTGTTAGCCCATGTATCAATCGAAAGAACACATATTGAATGGATTAAGATGATGATGGGGGATTACCGTAATAAAGGACTCGTGAGTTTTCTAGATAGCAACCTATCAGAAATGTGTCCCGGCTTTGCAAATCAAAAACAACGATTGATGTCATTAATCACACTGGAGGCGGTACCGATTGAAAGTGAACTTGCTGTGTGGGGACTGGTGGTCGATGCGTTGGAACTTAAAGGTCAGTCGCGTTTAAACTTTATTAAAAGCTGGAAACTGTCTAATCAATTAAAATTACAAATTATTAACGTGACGGACGCCTTAACCTTTTTAAAAATAAGTGATTGGGATACGATGACACTATATGGCTTGTCACCGTTTGAAGTTGCCACAGTCGAAAACATTCGTTATTTGAAAACGGGCGTTGATTGCTCAAGAGACACTCTTAAACGACATGATAACTTGCCTATTCATAGTAAGGCGGATTTAGCTATCAATGGTCGAGATATTTTAAACTTTTTACACAAAGAGCCGGGCAAATGGCTTGGTGAAACACTAAATGAACTTGAAGAAGCAGTGTTATGTGGTAAAGTCGCAAATGATAAAGTGGCATTAATGACTTATATAGAAAAAGAAAAGAGGAATTAATATGTCAGTGTTTAATTATCAAGCTGAAGCACAACATGCTGCAAGTGCAATGGGGTCAGGCGAGTTAGAAGTTGTAGCTACTCCTGCCTTAATTGCCTTTGCTGAAAATGCTTGTCACCAATTAGTTGAGTTAGCAGCAGGAGAAACATCTGTAGGAACGTTTATTGAATTAAACCATTTAAAAGCGTCGCGCATACCAGAAGAAATCAAAGTAGATGTGAAAGACGTCACGAGAGAAGGGAATCGCCTTTCTTTTATTTTCGAAATCAGAGATTCCTCTCAGTTAATTGCTACTGGCAAACATCAACGTGCTGTTGTGGATGTTGACCGCTTTTTATCGTCAATAAAATAAAAAAGAATATTTCACAAATTTCTTGCTATTATAAAAGTTTGTGATATAATGAACTTATAAAGATAAAAGGAGCGATTCAAATGACAAAACAAATGACTGCATTAAAATTCTTCTTCCGCAATGGTGAAACTTGGACGATAAAACGTGAAAATATTGGCGACTTATGGATTAAACAAATCTCAACAAGCTTTGGTCGAATTAACGGCAGTGATTTTCAAAAAATCAATCCTTGCGAAGCTTTAAGAATTGAAATTTTAGAAGAAGCTGATCATGTACAAACGGATGATATCAACTTGGGCGGTCTTGAGATGGGAATGTTTGCTCGTGCTTTAAAATACGAAGATATTGAAAAAATGGCAATTGTTTTTGACAATGGAACTGAAGATTTAATTTACTTCCCATACGAAGATAAAATGACAGAAGGTCAAGAAGGTTTGGATAACAAACATCAAACGACTAAAATTGGCAAGAACAAAAACTTATACATCGTCATCGATCCGAAAGAAACAGTCGAAACACTTTATCAAGATAAATAACAACTTTAGCTGCCAAATAATTGGCAGCTTTTTTTGTCTTCTTGACCAAAGTTTCTTAACACTTTGCTGAAAAGCGAGCGATTTCATGTATTTCATGATAAAAGATGATAAATTATGATAAGTAAGTTTAATTATGATATAGAAAAGAGTGAGACAATGGAAAAACACTGGTGGCAAGAAGTTGTTGTTTATCAAATTTATCCACGAAGTTTTAAAGATAGCAATGGTGATGGAATTGGTGATATTCCAGGGATGATTGAAAAGCTTGATTATCTAGCAGAATTAGGGATAGGGGCTATTTGGTTATCACCTGTCTATCAATCACCAAATGATGATAACGGATATGATATTTCAGATTATGAGGCGATAATGTCAGAGTTTGGCACGATGGCTGATATGGATAAATTTATTGAAGAAGCGAATCAACGGAATATAAAAGTCATTATGGACTTAGTTGTGAACCACACGTCAGACGAACACCCTTGGTTCTTAGAAGCAAAATCATCAAAGGATAGTCCGTATCGTGATTATTACGTATGGGCGGACGCTGCAGCAGACGGTAGTGCGCCAAACGATTTACGTTCAATTTTCTCTGGTAGTGCTTGGGAATGGCACGAGGATTCTGGTCAGTACTACTTACATCTATTTAGTAAAAAACAGCCAGATTTAAATTGGGAAAATGAAGAAATGCGTCAGTCGGTATATGACATGATGAACTACTGGATAGATAAGGGGATTGGTGGTTTCCGTTTAGATGTGATTGATTTGATAGGAAAACAGCCGATGAAAGAAATTACGGGTAACGGTCCACTTCTCCATGATTATTTACAAGAAATGAATCAAGCGACGTTTGGTCAACATGATTTACTAACTGTTGGTGAAACATGGGGGGCAACACCTGAGATTGCCAAATGGTACTCACATCCTGACCGTAATGAATTATCAATGGTTTTTCAATTTGAACATATTGGATTAGATCAGCAAGAAGGAAAAGACAAATGGGACTTAAAACCATTAGATAAGAAAGAATTAAAAGAGGTTTTAGCTAAATGGCAAATCGAGTTAGGAAATGAAGGGTGGAACTCGCTGTTTTGGAACAATCACGACTTACCTCGCATGATTTCACGATGGGGAAATGATAATGAGCATCGCGTGATGAGTGCCAAAATGTTAGCTATTTTACTACACATGATGAAAGGGACACCTTATATTTATCAAGGCGAAGAAATTGGAATGACAAATACGCCTATTAATGATATTAGTGAAGCTTCTGATATTGAAACGCTCAATATGTATCACGAGCGTTTGGCAAACGGCTATTCAAAAGAAGAGCTTATTCGTTCGATTAATACCAAAGGTCGTGATAATGCACGTCGACCTATGGCGTGGGATGATTCTGAAAACGGCGGTTTCTCGACAGGGACACCATGGCTCAGTTTAAATCCTAATTTTAGTGAAATTAATGTCGCACAAGCATTAGCAGATGAGTCTTCTATTTTTTATACTTATAAAAAGCTCGTTCATTTACGTAAAGAACATCCTGTTATGGTGTGGGGGGACTTTGAACTAGTGGAAACAGCTGACGAAGTCTTTAGTTATTACCGCACATTAAACGATACACGTTGGTTAATTGTGACGAATTTTTCTAATGAAGAACAGGCGTTTCACGCAACAGATGAAGTTATTCAGACAGTGATTCACAATGCTGAAGAAACGGTAACGTCATTAGAAAATAAAACACTTGCCCCTTGGGAAGCGTTTGTCGTGGAAGTTAAAAATGAAGATTAAGAGATAAAAGGAGTTAGTTATGACAAAGTGGTGGAAAGAAGCAGTTGGCTATCAAATTTATCCAAGAAGTTTTTTGGATGTCAATCAAGATGGTATTGGCGATTTAAAAGGAGTAACGGCTAAGCTGCCTTATTTGAAAGAGTTAGGTATAGATTTTATATGGCTAACGCCCATTTTTGCCTCGCCCAATGTTGATAATGGTTATGATATCTCTGATTATCAAGCAATTGCGCCAGAATTTGGGACGATGGCTGATTTTCATGAGTTAGTGAAGGAAGCAAAGGCGCTAGGCATCAAGCTCATTTTGGATTTAGTGATTAATCATACGTCCAATCAGCATGAATGGTTTAAACAATCATGTCTTGGAAAAGATAATCCTTATAGTGATTACTACATATGGCATCCTCCTGTAAATGGCAAAGAACCGAATGATTGGCAATCTATTTTCGGTGGTTCTGTATGGGAATATCATGAAGGTAGGGGAGAATACTACTTCCATGCATTCGCAAAAGAACAGCCTGACCTAAATTGGGAATCCGAACAAATGAAACAAGATATTTTTGAAATGATTGAATGGTGGATTGCTCAAGGAATAGACGGTTTCCGTATTGATGCTATATCACACGTTAAGAAAGCGAGTTGGGATACACCGATTGACCCGACGAATGTCAGTGCTCCTTATCAAAACGTCACAGGAATTGATAAGTATCTCAATGAATTGAGTGCTTTGTTAAGAAAACATGGGATGATGTCTGTAGGGGAAGCCTCAGGTGTGACAGCTGCAGAAGCACCGATTTGGGTTGGAGATGATGGCTATTTTGATATGATTTTTGAATTTGAACATATTAATCTATGGCGGGATAAAACAGATGAAGGGGTGGCGATTAAGCCATTTAAAGATGCGTTAATCCGCTGGCAACACGCGGTAGCAGATGATAAGGGTTGGAATGCTCTTTATATGGAAAATCATGACGTGCCTCGTAGCATCTCAGCGTTTGGAAATGATGCGCCTGAATGGCGAGAAAAATCCGGGAAAGCATTAGCAATGGCTTATATGCTGTTACAAGGAACCCCCTTTATTTATCAAGGTCAAGAAATCGGGATGATTAACAACGAGTTTCGAACGATTGAGGATATTGACGCTGTTGACTCGCGTCATCTATATTACCGATTACGTGAAGAAGGACTATCTGAAGCTGAAGCAATGAGTGTTGTTTCAGAAACGACACGTGATAATGCTCGTACACCGATGCAGTGGAATGACAGTCATTATGCAGGTTTTTCAGAAACGACGCCTTGGTTAGCCGTCAATCAAAGTAAAGACTGGATTAATGTGGCAGATGCCCTATCTCAACCAGATTCACTGTTTCATTTTTACCAAACATTGATTCAATTACGCAAAACGCACGCGGCCTTTATTGACGGGAAGTTTTTGGACTTATCTACGGATAATGAGGTTGTCTTTGCTTATCAACGTTTCGATGACAAGGAATGTTTTACGATAGTAGTCAATTTAAGTCAAAAAGTATGTCATGAAACATGGCTATCAGATTATCAAGAGGATAACTTGATTTTATCTAATCAATCAAGTCACAACTTAACGACGTTAGAACCATTTGAAGCACGTCTATATCGTAACTAGTAAAAAGCTGTCTATCAAGGCAGCTTTTTTTTGAATAAAATGAACTTTTGAAAAATATAGTTCATTCTGTTAAAATGAATGGATGATTAAAAGGAAGACAGGTGTAACAATATGAAAGAGTTGCGTGTCGATACATTAACAAAAACGTACGGTGATAAGATGTTGTTTGATAACATCTCTTTTTTAATTCATTCAAAAGATAAAATAGGTTTAATCGGGATCAATGGGACAGGTAAAAGTAGCTTGTTAAAAATATTAGCAGAAGTCGATGTTGCTGATAGTGGTCAATTGGAAAAACCACATGATTATACTGTCAGTTATTTACGTCAAGATACTGTTTTTCAAGATGAACGTTCGATTTTAGAATTAGTATTTGAAGGGGAGTCTCCTATTTTTAAAGCAGTCAGACAGTATGAACACGCGTTAAATCAATTAGCTCTAGACGGGGAATCTGCTCAGGCTCAAAAAGCGTATGCGCAAGCAGAAGAAATGATGAATAAACAAGACGCTTGGGAAGCAGATACAAATGCCAAGATTATTTTACAACAACTAGGCATTAGCGAGTTAGACCGTCGCGTGTGTGATTTATCTGGAGGACAGCAAAAACGTGTGGCGTTAGCTCAAGTGTTAATTCAAGAACCGGATTTACTTTTACTAGATGAACCGACGAACCACTTAGATTATGCAGCGATTGAATGGCTAGAAAAATATTTAAACCAATATCGTGGTGCGCTTGTCATGGTCACGCATGACCGCTACTTTTTAGATAAAGTAACTAATCGCATATTTGAGTTATCTGGAGGACGGATACACGAATATCAAGGGAATTATCAAACGTATTTAGAACAAAAAAGTGAACGAGAAGAACAAGCGGTTAAGCAACAACATAAACAAAAACAGTTATACAAGCAAGAATTAGCTTGGATGCGTGCAGGTGTTAAAGCACGTGGAACGAAACAGCAAGCACGTATCGATCGTTTTAAAGATTTGGAACATCAAGTTAAGCAACCAGGACTAAACGATGATAACGTTGAAATAGATATTGCGACGAAACGATTAGGTAAAAAAGTGTTAGAATTAAAAAATGCTTCTTTAAACTTAAATAATCAACCGATTTTAAAAGAGGTTGATTTATTGATTCAATCCAATGAGCGCTTGGGAATTACTGGAAAGAACGGTGCAGGAAAATCTTCCTTACTAAATGTTCTCGCTCAACAATTGCCGCTCGACAGTGGTGTTTTAGAAATCGGTGAGACTGTGCGAATGGCGTACTATACGCAAAACAATGAGCCTATTAGTGACAACGTCAGAATGATTGAATACTTACAAGAAGCAGCGGAAAGAGTCACAACACAGTCAGGAGAGGCTATCAGTGTGACAGAAATGTTAGAACGTTTTCTATTCCCTAGAGCCACTCATGGAACACTCGTGCATAAATTGTCAGGTGGCGAACAACGTCGTTTGTACTTATTAAAATTATTAATTAGTCAACCTAATGTGCTATTACTCGATGAACCAACTAATGACTTAGATATTGACACATTAACCGTCTTAGAAGACTACTTGGCGACATTCAATGGGGCAGTGATTGCTGTCAGTCATGACCGTTACTTTTTAGACAAAATAATGAAACGTTTATTAGTTTTTAAAGGGCATGGAAACATCACTTCTTATTATGGTACAATGAGTGATTATTTGATCTATCAAAAAGAGCAAGAAAAAGAAAAAAGAAAAGAAGTAAAATCTGAAAAAGAAGCCATTCAATCTATCGTGCCAGAAAAGCCGAAGAAAAAACGCCTGTCTTATCACGAGAAAAAAGAGTGGGAAACGATTCTTACGGATATTGATAAGTTAGAAACACAAATAGAAGAGATTCAACAAGAGATGGTGGAACAAAGCTCTGACTTTACTGCGTTACAAAATTTACAGACCGCCTTAGAAGAAGCGGAAGAGGCACTGCTTGAAAAGATGGAGCGTTGGGAATATTTGAGTGAAATTGCTGAAGAGTGATAATTTGTTAAAATTTAAGGAGGAGTAACAGGTGACACGTGCATATATGGACTTATGTCAAAAAGTTTTAGACGAAGGAATTGAAAAGACAGATCGGACAGGAACCGGAACGAAGAGTATATTTGGCTATCAAATGCGCTTTGATTTAAGTGAAGGTTTTCCTCTTTTGACAACTAAACGTGTCCCCTTTAGTTTAATCAAAAGTGAATTATTATGGTTTATTAAAGGAGATACCAATATCCGCTATCTATTAGAACATAATAACCACATTTGGGATGAGTGGGCTTTTGAACGCTACGTTAAAAGTGAGTCATATAAAGGACCAGATATGACCGATTTTGGACGTCGTGCGTTAAAGGATGCCGAATTCAATACTGTTTATCAAAAAGAGAAACAACAGTTTTGTGACCGTATTTTAAACGATGAAAAGTTTGCCGAACAATTTGGTGATTTAGGCAACGTTTACGGGTCACAATGGCGTCACTGGCAAACGAAAAAAGGTGAAACAATCGACCAGCTAAAAGATGTTATTGAAATGATTAAAACCAATCCTGATTCCCGTCGTTTAATAGTTTCCGCTTGGAATCCTGAAGATGTTCCGTCAATGGCGTTGCCACCTTGTCATACACTCTTCCAATTTTATGTTGCAAATGGTAAACTAAGTTGTCAGTTATATCAAAGAAGTGGAGATATCTTTTTGGGTGTTCCATTTAATATCGCGAGTTATGCGTTGCTAACGCATTTAATCGCACATGAGACAGGATTGGAAGTAGGCGAGTTTGTTCATACGCTTGGCGATGCTCATATTTATGCAAACCACTACGGCCAAGTAGAAGAATTGTTAGCGCGCGAGCCAAAAGAAAAACCAACATTATGGTTAAATCCAGATAAACAGTCAGTTTTTGATTTTGATATGACCGATATACAGATTGAGCATTATCATCCGCATCCAGCTATAAAAGCACCGATTGCGGTTTAAAGAACGAGAGATTTTAGGAGGATTTTTATTATGTTAGCAGCTATTTGGGCACAAGATGAAGAGGGGTTGATAGGGAAGGACGATGCGTTACCGTGGCGTCTACCAAACGATTTATCTTTTTTCCGGAATACCACAGAAAATAATACGATTGTGATGGGACGTAAGACCTTTGAAGGAATGAACAAGCGACCGTTGCCTAATCGTCACACGATTGTGTTAACTTCTGATACTTCCTATCAAGCGGAAGGCATTCAAGTTATGCATACTGTTGAGGAAGTTCTTGCCTATGCTGAGTCGTATGACGGTATTGTTTTTATTACAGGTGGGGCAAATGTCTATCGACAATTTTTTCCTCATGCGGATATTCTTTATCGTACAGTCATTCATGAAATCTTTGAAGGGGATACTTATATTCCAGAACCTAACTGGGATGACTGGAGTATGATTGATATAAGCGAAGGAACGATGGATGCTGAAAATCGTTATGCCCATACCTTTGAAACATATAAACGAAAAAACAATTAGATTTTTAACTTAAAGTAGCCGAAAGATAGCTGCTTTAAGTTTTTTTATTTTATTATATAAAAGTTAAGATGACGCGTGAAAGTTGTAGAAATACTTTAAAATAGTGACTTGGTGTGTTACTATAAGTTAGATTCATCGTGAGATAATTAAATCATCGCGTGAAAATAAACAAGCATCGTCTAGCGATGTTTTTTTGGAGTGAGGACAACATGTGTGGTATTGTAGGATTCGTTAACACAACTCAAACTATCGATGAAAAAACAACCGTAATTAATAATATGATGGAAACGATTGTTCATCGTGGTCCTAATAGTTCGGGTCACTTTGTAGATGAACAAGTAGCACTAGGTTTTCGTAGATTAAGTATTATTGATTTAGAGGGCGGTTCACAACCTTTATATAACGAAGATAAAACAAAAGTCATTATTTTTAATGGTGAAATTTATAATTTTCAAAACTTAAGAAATGAGCTTATAGAAAAAGGACATATCTTTACAACAAAAACGGATACAGAAGTTATTCTTCATGGTTATGAAGAATTTGGAAAAGATATCTTACACCGTTTACGTGGTATGTTTGCGTTTGCGATTTGGGATACGGTTACTGGCGAATTATTTGGCGCGCGTGACCACTTTGGTATCAAACCATATTACTACACAGAGATGAACGGGACATTTATGTTTGGTTCTGAGATTAAAAGTCTAATGGCTCATCCAGATTTTAAAAAAGAATTAAATAAAGAAGCATTAAAACCTTATATGACGTTCCAATATTCCGCTTTAAGTGAGACTTTCTTCAAGAATGTCTACCGTATACCAGAAGGTCATTACTATACATACCATAACGGTCAGTTGAATATAGAGCGTTATTGGGATCCAGAGTTTAGAGAAGAAGATATGACCTTAGAACAAGCGGTTGATGAAATCGAAGCAGCTGTTAAAGAATCTGTTGAAGTTCACGCTATTAGCGATGTCAAAGTCGGATCATTTCTATCAAGTGGTGTCGACTCAAGTTATGTGACAGCGACGCTACGTCCTGATTATACATTCTCGATTGGATTTGGAGATAAAACATATAATGAATCTCACGAAGCGAAACGTTTAACCGACAAATTGGGACTTAAAAATTATTCTAAACTTGTTACAGGAGAAGAAGCATTTCAATACTTCCCATTAATTCAATATCATTTAGACGAGCCTGATTCTAATCCATCATGTGTGCCTTTATACTTCTTGTCAGAAATGGCCAGTGAGAAAGTAACAGTAGTTTTGTCAGGTGAAGGTGCCGATGAATTATTTGCGGGTTATCAAAACTATGGATTTAATAGTGGCTCCAAAATGGTCCGCGTTGTCGCTGAAGGACTAAAGAAATTACCTAAAAAAGCACGTTATAATATTGCACGCACAATTGATAAAATGCCAACGTTTAAAGGTAGTTTGCATTTATATACGTCACTGGCACCGGCAGAAGAATTCTTTATCGGTCAAGCGGAAGTCTTTAAAGAAGCAGAAGCGGATAACTACTTGAAATCAGATTATCAAAAGAGTCAGACGGTGAAAGATATTGTAATGGACGTATACAAACGTGTGCCACATTTACCTGAAGTTAAAAAAATGCAATATCTGGATGTCCATCAATGGATGCCAAAAGATATTTTATTAAAAGCCGACAAACTAAGTATGGCTCATTCACTAGAAATACGTGTGCCTTTACTCGATATTAAAATGATGGAGCTTGCTGAGCGCATCCCGACGAAACATCTTATCAATGCTGAAAACACAAAATATGCTTTTAGAAAAGCAGCGAATCGTCACCTGCCAGATGAATGGGCAGACCGTGAAAAACTCGGTTTCCCTGTGCCGATAAAAGACTGGTTACGTGAAGAACGTTTCTACCTTCACATTCGTCAACTTTTCTTAGAAGATTTTGTAAATGAGTTCTTCGAGCAAGATAAAATTGTGGCGTTATTAGACGGAAACTTCCGTGGTGAAAATGATGATCGTCGTAAGATTTGGACGATTTATACTTTCTTAGTATGGTATAAGATTTACTTTATCGATGAAGAAAAACCACAAGCTATCCCGGTAGCGTAAGCAAAACAAAAAGCTGGAAGCAAATGCTTACCAGTTTTTTGTATATATGACTCAGATAGTATAAAAAAAGGTGGTAAAAATATGACACAATTAAACACTTGGGTGGAAGAAATAAAAAAGCACAATCTTTTAAAAGAAATCATCTTTCATAATCAATGGTATACGAACGTACCTGTAGACAATGTATTGGCAGAAATCCAGCATATTACATATGATTCGCGTGATATAAAAGAAAATACGCTCTTCTTTTGCAAAGGGGCGAACTTTCATCTCTCTTATTTAGAACAAGCAATTAAAGATGGTGCAACTTGTTATATAAGCGAAACACCTTATGAAGTAGATGAGAACGTGCTGGGTATTATTGTCACAGATGTTAAAAAAGCCATGGCTGTCGTTAGTCAACTCTTTTACAATCATCCTGAAAAAGAACTAAAAATTGTGGCATATACTGGTACGAAAGGCAAAACGACTTCCACATATTTATGTTATGAAATTTTAAAAAGAGAAACGCAAGGACATGTCGCGTTTTTCTCTACGTTGGAAACCAATTTAGGTGCGGGTGAAACGTTTAAATCTAAGCTAACTACGCCGGAATCCCTTGACCTTTATCGGATGATGCGTCAAGCAGTGACAAATGGTATGACCCATCTAGTCATGGAAGTTTCTTCGCAAGCTTATAAATTAGAGCGCGTATATAATCTTACGTTTGACGTCGGAGTTTTTCTGAACATTTCGCCAGACCACATTAGTGATATCGAACATCCAACATTTGATGATTACTTTTATTGTAAGCGACAATTATTAGCGAATAGTCGCCAAATTATTTTAAACGCTGACAGTGACTATGCTGACTTTTTATATGAATACGCAAAACAGTATACATCCGATATCATAACGTTTGGGGAACAAGAGGATGTCGATGTTAATTGGCAATCAATCAATGCTCATTCATTTTCTATAGATAACCATTCCTCTTTACCGATTGAATCGACCACGTATCAACTAGCAATGGAAGGTTACTTTAATCATAGCAATGCCACAAGTGCCTTAATTGCAACAAGTTTAGTCGGAGCGCAAGCTAGTTCTCAAAAAGAAGGTTTGGCGGTCGCACAGATTGATGGACGCATGAAAAAACTGATGTTACCTAACAATAGTCCGGTTTATATCGACTATGCGCATAATTATTTGAGCTTGGCAACACTGGTCGGGTTTGTTAAAAGTGAGTATCCAGAAAAACGAGTGCATTTGGTAATTGGCAGTACGGGAGATAAGGCGCAGTCACGACGTTACGATTTTGCTAGAGTTATCTCAGAGTCCATTAACAAAGCCTATCTTACAACGGATGACCCTGGTAGCGAGTCAGCGCTTGATATTGCCGAAACGATAAAACAAAATGTGACGAGTTCGGTGGATATGGTGATTGAATTAGACCGAGAAAAAGCAATAAATATGGCGTTATCGGAAATGAGCGAACATGATGTTTTAGTTATTGCAGGGAAAGGTTCAGACCGTTATCAAATTATTAACGGCGAACACATTCCTTACTTAGGTGACCAAACTGTCGTAGAAAAATGGATAGAGAAAGAAGGATTAAAATGAACACGTCACTAACAGAAAAATTTGTGCCGATATTACTTGGTAGTGATATTAACGTTTATGGAATGGCACGTTCTTTTTATGAAGCCTATGGTATGGTTTCTGAAGCGTATGGCGCAGCTGAATTAGCGGCAACGAAATATAGTAAGATTGTTAATTTACATGTGGTTTCACATTTTAATGAAGATCCTACATTTATCGAAACAATGCGTAAAGTAGCAAAGGAATATGAAAATGATCATCGTATTCTAATGTTAATTCCATGTGGAGATGGTTATACGGAGCTTTTAGCACGACATAAAGATGAATTGACATCTTGGTTTGTTTGTCCGACGATTGACACTGAATTACAGCAGACATTGTCCAATAAGGTGTCATTCTATGAAACGTGTGAGAAGTACGGTTTACCTTATCCTAAAACAATGGTTATTACTAAGGACATGATGGAAACAACCGACGAGATAGCGCCACCATTTTCGTTTCCAGTCGCTTTAAAACCAGCGGATAGCGTGTCATATTTAGATGTATCATTTGAAGGACGTAAGAAAGCGTATATTATTGAAAATCAAGCAGAATTTCAAGATATCTTAAATAAAATTTATGAAAATGGCTATACAGCAGAGATGATTTGTCAGGATTTCATTCCTGGAGATGATTCACATATGCGTGTGTTAAATGCCTATGTTGACCAACATCATCAAGTTAGAATGATGTGCTTAGGGCATCCTTTATTAGAGGATCCGACACCTGGTTCAGTCGGTAACTATATGGCGATTATGCCAGACTTTAATGATGATATTTACCGCCGCATTAAGAAATTTTTAGAAGAGATTGAATATACTGGATTTGCTAACTTTGATATGAAATACGATGCGCGTGACGGTGAGTATAAATTATTTGAAATTAACTTACGACAAGGACGTAGTAGTTTCTATGTGACACTATTTGGTTATAATCTAGCTAAATATATTACGGAAGATTATGTCTTAAATAAACCATTCACTAAAACGACTATTGGACATGGTGACAAGTTATGGATTGGTGCACCAGTCAAAGTGTTAAAAGAGTATATTGCTGATAGCCCTGACAAAGAAGAAGCAATGGATTATATTCAAAATAAAAAATATGGTTCAACTATCTTTTTTAAGAAGGATATGAACTTGCGCCGCTTTGTTTTAGTGCGTTATATGTTTTATCAATATCATGCTCGTTTTAAAAAATACTTTAAACAAAAGAAGGGGTAAGCTATGAAAGATTTCTTTGTCATATTAGGTGGTATGGGCACACAAGCAACTGAAAGCTTCGTTCATTTATTAAATAAACGGACACCTGCAAAAAAAGACCAAGATTATTTAAATTACTGCTTATTTAATCATGCAACGGTCCCTGATCGTACCGCATACATTCTTGATACGACGCTAGACAGTCCAGTAGAGGCTTTAACGGAAGATATCCGACAATTATCACCTCTACATCCTTCCTTTTTTGTTTTAACGTGCAATACAGCTCATTATTTTTACAATGAGCTACAAACACAGACGGAGATTCCTATTTTACACATGCCCCGTATTGCGGTAGAGCAGGTTGTCAAGAGCTATTCTCATCTCAATCGAAAGATTAGAGTAGGCCTTTTAGCCACAACTGGTACGGTATCCTCGGGTGTTTATCATCACGAAATGGAAAAACATGAGCAAATTGAGCTCGTAATGGCATCCAAAGAGATTCAAGAAGAAGTTATGACGCTAATTTATGATGATATCAAGGCTCAAAACTATTTAAATGAAGAACGCTATCAATATATTTTGAAAGAAATGATGGAAGAAGAGGCGTGTGATGTGGTTATTCTAGGATGTACGGAATTATCGCTAATGCAAGCTGAAACATTACAAACAAAATTTCCGGTAATTGACGCGCAATCTGAATTAGTCGATGCAACGATTGAACGTGTTTTATCGCGTCGTTAAAAAATCTACCTGTTAACTTGAGTTAACAGGTAGATTTTTTTAATTATTTTTTATGTGTAAAATAAAACGGAGAAGTACATTAAACCAGCACCCAACAGAACAAAGAAATGCCAAACAACGTGCATGAATTTAACATTTTTCAGACTGTAAAACAGTGCGCCAACGGTATAAGCAACCCCGCCTCCAGCAAGGAGTAATGTCCCTTCAACGCCAAGTCCATTAAAAAGTGGTTTGAAAGCAAATAGACATAACCAACCCATAATAATGTAAAGCACGACGTCTGTTTTTCCTTTTTTCTTTAAAAACAAGGATTTATAAATGACGCCAGCAATTGCTAAAGCCCATACTGCTAAGCACAGTCCCCAACCTAAAGGACCTTTGATGACTGTTAAGCAGAATGGTGTGTAGCTACCTGCGATAAGTAAATAAATAGAACTATGGTCAAAAACTTGAAAGACCGTTTTCGCTTTAGTGAAAATCAAACTATGAAATAGGGTAGAAGATAAAAATAAAAGAATGAGGGTAGCACCATATATGGCGTAAGAAACGACATGGATAGGCGACCCCATCTTTGCTCCTTTGACTAATAAAATAACTAATCCAGCAATGCTTAAACCAACGCCAATTCCGTGTGTGACGGCGTTTAAAACCTCATTAACGATTAAATATCTTTTCGATGAATAGGATTGCTCCATATTTCCACGTCCTTTCGACTATTTTTAAGTGAAAAACCCTTTCTTATCTGTTATACTTGAAAGGAAGTATCTCTCTGATACTTATTCTACACGAAAAAACTCTTTTGTAAAAGGATGGGTATAAATATGACCAAAGTTAAAATTGTGACAGATTCAGCTTGCACGATGGAACCAGGACTGGCTGAAAAATTAGGAATTAAAATTGTTTCGCTTTCCGTCATGGTAGATGATGTAATTTATCGTGATGCGGATTTGGATGGCGACGATTTTATGGACATGATGGCGAATGCTAAAGCTCTTCCTAAAACAAGTCAACCTCCAATTGGCGAATTCGTAGAAGCTTATGATGAATTAGGGAAAGACGGTAGTAGCGTTATATCCATTCATTTAACTAATTTGCTAAGTGGTACAGTTGAAGCAGCAAGACAGGCTGCACAAATTAGTAAAACCGATGTCACTGTGATTGACAGCACTTTTGCAGACCAAGGGACAAGCTTTCAAGTTATCCGTGCTGCAGAAATGGCACTTGAAGGTGCTACAAAAGAAGAAATTATTCAAGAAGTTGAAAAAGTAAAAGAAAACACTACCTTATATATCGGTGTCGCATCACTAGATAATTTAGTGAAAGGTGGCCGAATTAGTCGTGCGACTGGGGTTTTATCAAATGTGTTTAATATCCGCGTCGTCATGCAACTGTTAGATACAGGACTCGTTACAAAAAGTAAAGGTCGTGGCGTAAAAGCTTTCATTAAATGGTTTGAAGAGGCGAAAGAAGAAATCGCAAGCAAAAAAAATATTCGTGCGATTGGGATTACTCATGCAGATGGATTGGATATAGCTACATATTATAAAGAAGAACTACAAAAAATGTTTCCTCAAATGCATATTCCATTATTAACGACATCTTCAACTATTTCAACTCATGCGGGTAAAGGTGCATTTGCGATTATGTATTATACAGATTAATTAAAAACAGATCATTTGATCTGTTTTTTTATTCCAAATAGATAAGAGGGATAATATGAGAATTTTTCAAAAATATTTTGGTGAATTATTAGGCTTTATCCTATGTTTAACCTTAGCTGTAGTGGCTCTGACTCTTTTCATTCCAAAACAGCCAAATTTAATGAAGCCGAATGAGCAACGCATTAAATATAAGGATAGCTTAGAATACGTAGCAATCGGCGACTCCCTGACTGAAGGTATTGGTGATATTGAAAATAAAGGTGGCTATGTCCCGATAGTCACTGATAAATTACGAGAAGCTACCGGTATAGAGGCGATTGACGCATCTAATTTTGGTAAAGCAGGTGACACGAGTAGTCAAATTAAAAAGCGGATTGAGTCGAATGATGAGATTCAAGCGAGTTTAAAAAAGGCAGACTTTATTTTACTAACTGTTGGCGGAAATGACTTGATGAAAGTGATACGAAAGCAATTATTTAAAGAGTTGGATGTTACAACTTTTGCTAAACCAGCGACTGATTATCAAAATAATTTATCTGCTTTGTATGAAACCATTCGAATGTATAATAAAAAGGCACCTATTTTTCAGTTAGGAATTTATAATCCTTTTTATTTAACTTTTCAAGAAATTGAAGGAATGGATGAGATTGTGACACGGTGGAATGAGCGAAGCGAATTAGTGACAAAAGAAGATAAACGAGCGTACTTTGTTCCAATAGATGAATTATTATCTTCTGGTATGGATACCACATCAGAAACAACTGAAAACAATCTATTGTCTGATGAAGATAAATTTCATCCAAATCGGATGGGGTACCAGCTTATTGCGAATCAATTTACCGAAAAATTAATAAGTGAAAAGAGTGAGTGGCTTGAAAAAAAATGATATGAATGTAGAAAGCAATCATAAACAAAAGGCTGTTAAGAAAAATCCATGGCGTATTGCGTTCTTTTCTTTAATCGGCGTATTACTAGCGGTTATTTTGTTTGTAGGATATAGAATCACGGATAAAAGAGAAGTGACATATCGACAAGAAGTGGAACAACGAGTTAAAACACAAGCTGATCCAAGCTTTCAGCTTACAAGTACTAAAAAACAGTTGAATTTTGTGATTAGTCATTATTTAAATGAGTTCTTAAAAGACTCCGGTGTTTCTTATGATTTTTATTTAGAAGATCAAGCGTTATTAACAGGGACATTTAAGTTACTAGGGTATCCAGTTGAATTTTATTTATATTTTGACCCGTATGTCATGGAAAATGGGAATATACAGCTTAAGGCTCGCAATATTTCTTTAGGTAGTTTACAATTACCTATAAGTTATGTGATGAAACAATTAGAGCATGGCTTAGAGATACCGAAATGGGTTGAGTTTAATTCTGAAGAAACGTATATCATAGTTCATTTAGATCAACTACCATTAAAAAATGGTTTACGTTTAAAAGCAGACCGGATTAATTTGGTAGATGATGATATTCGCATGAGTGTTTATTTGCCCATAGAAAATAAGTAGGAGGGACAACATGAAAAAACAAGCGATATTTGCTGGAGGATGTTTTTGGTGTATGGTGCAGCCATTTGACGAACGCCCTGGGATTATTTCAGTGATTTCAGGTTACACGGGTGGTCACGTAGTAAATCCAACTTACGAGGAAGTTTGTTCAGGAAAGACGGGACATACGGAAGCTGTTGAGATTACTTATGATGACAGTATTATCTCATTTGAAGAGTTAGTCGAAATATATTGGCAACAAACTGATCCAACCGATATTGGGGGTCAGTTTCAAGATAGAGGGGATAGTTATCGTCCTGTTATTTTTTATGAAAATGAGGAAGAAAAAAACATTGCCCTAAAAAGTAAAAAAACTTTGGATGCATCAGGACGTTATTGTACGCCGGTAGTTACTAAAATTGAGCCTAAACAACCTTTTTATCCGGCGGAAGACTATCATCAAGATTTTTATAAAAAAGATCCTTCACGATATAAGATGAGTAGTAGAAGCCGTCAACAATTTTTAAAAAAGGTTTGGAAGGATGACGTGAATGCGTAGTTTTTACGATTATATTTTATCGCAAAGGCAAGCACGTAGTAACACTGCACGGTCACGACTTTGCGAAGCGATTGCTCAAGATTCTCAATTTCATAAACACGATAGCAGTTATCATCGTATTAGTTCATACTTAGAAGACTATGGTGACTATGTTGAGACGATGGATGTCTTCGACTTGCTGTGGGAAGATTATTTAATCGCAACTAAACAAACAGACAGTAAATATTAAATATGAAGAAAAGAGTATTGTAAATGGAATGGTGGAATAAAATCAAGCAACAAACAACAATTCGTCGCACACTTGCATTAGTTTTAATTGGCATATTGTTGTATATATTTCGAAGTATCATAAATCTGTTACTTATTACATTTATCTTGACGTATTTATTGACTCGTCTAGTAAATCTCTTGTATCAAAAAACAAAAATTCCAAAGCAAGTTATCATAATATTTACATACTTGCTTATTGTATTAGGGTTATATTTTTCGATTACGGTGTATGTACCGAAACTTTTTAGTCAGACTATCTCGATGATTGAGTCGGTTTTTGCTTTTTACCAACATCCAGAGAATCAAGTCGGCGCAAAGGGATTGTGGCAATGGTTAAGTGAAAATGTCGGCTTAACAGATATTAAAAACCAAATTACCTCTGGAGTCCGTGTTGTGTTTGACACTATTTCAAGCATTGGCTCGATTGGTTTAACATTTTTACTAGCCTTTGTACTAAGTTTCTTTTTCTTAATCGAAGAAGACTGGGTTAAAGATTTTTCTAAAGGGTTTAAAAACAGTAAGATAGCCCTTTTCAGTGAGGACGTCGCTTATCTCGGGAAAAAATTTATTAATACGTTTGGTGTGGTACTTGAAGCACAGTTTATTATTGCTCTGGTTAATACTGTTTTAACGACTATTGCATTATCATTAATGAAGTTCCCACAATTATTAAGTTTGGCACTTATGATTTTTATTTTAAGTTTGATTCCAGTAGCAGGGGTTATCATTTCATGTATTCCCTTGTCATTGATTGCTTATTCTATTGGCGGAATTCAAGATGTTATCTACGTGTTAATTGTGATTGCGGTAATCCATGCTATTGAATCTTATTTCTTAAACCCTAAACTAATGAGTAGTAAAACGAATTTACCTGTATTTTATGTGTTTATCGTTTTAATGTTCTCCGAAAAGTTTTTTGGCGTTTGGGGGTTGGTTCTCGGGATTCCGACATTTGTTTTTATTCTTGATTTACTGGAAGTAAAAATGCCTGAAACTAAAATATTGAAAGCTAAAGAAAAATAACACATTTTGTGTTATTTTTTTTATTGACATTTCAAAACTCTCTATCATTTTAAAAAAGAAAATTAATCACTAAGCAACAATTGTAATATTAATGTCTTATAACTGATTTTATATTGCTATAATGTTACATTTGTATTACAATAGATAAAGGCATCGTTATATTAAAGGGGGATTTCATATGCCGATATCACAACAAAAGAAACGCATTTATATAGATGGATTAGACGGCTTACGTGCGATTGCCGTTCTAATAGTTTTAACCTATCACTTTCGCTCACATTTTGTGAAAGGTGGCTTTATAGGAGTCGATATTTTTTTCGTTCTTTCTGCCTATTTAATAACTAATTTACTAAACGATGAATGGCAAAAAAAAGAAACAATTGATATCCAAGCCTTTTGGCAACGCAGATTTCGGCGGTTGATTCCAGCTGTTGTATCAGTCATTCTCGTGACGTTTATTGCGATTTTATTTTTTTCCCATACCTCATGGTTGAATCAATTAAAAGATAGTCTAGCAGCTTTAACATATACTAGTAATTGGTGGTACATCTACAAAAAAGTCCCATACGCTGATTTTTTTAGTCAGCCGACGCCGCTCAAACATTTGTGGTCTTTGGCAGTTGAAGCGCAATTTTATTTAATCTATCCTTTTATCTTTGTTTATCTTAAGAGAAAAGAAGATAAAGCAGTAAAGACTTGGCAAGTTTGGGGGATTTTTGCCTTGATTTCTGCTATCCTAATGGGCTTGCTTTATCAGCCGGAATCTTTCGATCGTGTCTATTATGGTACCGACACCCGGTTCTTTTCTTTTATGATTGGAGCGATACTGGGAACAGTTTGGCCTTGGGGACGACTTAATGCGAATCCTCCGCAAACGGTGACACGTGTTTTAGATATTACAGGAATTATTAGTTTCTCTGTGTTAATGTTACTAGCGATACGCGTGACTGAGTTTCAAAAATGGATGTATCCGGTTGGATTTATAGTAGTGTCTGTTTTTTCTGCTTTACTGATTGCGGTTATCGCTCATCCAGGTTCAAGAGTCCATTTGTTTTTTGAGCATCCTTTACTAAGATGGATTGGGCAGCGATCATATAGTATTTATTTATGGCATTATCCGATTATTATTTTGACAACTCCTTCAAAACTTAAATTTACACAACATTTTATACTGATATTATTACAAGTTGTCTTAATTTTTATAGTAGCGCATTTTTCTTATTTATTTATTGAGCAACCTCTTAAACGTTCACCTCTAAAAAAATGGGGACGTGATATGAAGCAGGCTTATCATGATAATAAACGGATTGCATTAAATCTTTTGGTAAGTTCGTCTTTATTGCTATCTTTAATAATTGGTACTAATTTGGTTGCGGCAAAGTCTGTGGAGCAACATTCTGACAGAAAAGCAAAAACAGTACAAACAGAAGTAAGAGAAAAAGATACTATAAAGACTGAAGAAACTGAGCCTATAAAAAAACAAACAATTAATAAAATGATTGTGATTGGCGATTCCATTATTCTAGGAGCAGAAAATGAACTAAAAGAACGTTTTCCAGGAATCATTGTTGATGCACATGTGGGACGACAAATGAGTGAAGGTATTGTTTTGCTAGAAGAAAAATATCATAAAGAATTAGGAAAAGAAACGTTGTTGATTGTCGAGTTAGGCTCCAATGGTCCGTTTTCAAAGCGGGATTTGACTCATCTATTATCACTAGCAGGTGATAGTCATGTGATGTTTATTAATGCCTACGTGCCACTTAACTGGCAAGATGAAGTTAATCAACTTTTATGGACGGCGACACACGAAAATGACAAGTTGACGCTAGTTGATTGGTACTCGGTAGCTCAGAGTAACTTACAATTATTAGAAGAAGACGGTGTTCATTTAAATCCTGATGGAGCTTCAGTTTATGTTGATTTAATTCAACAACAACTTCAATCTTTTGACCTTATTTTAAAACAACCATAATTTTATTATGTAAACTTACACAGACTTGAAATATTTTTTTTATATCGTATAATAGAGTCTGTACGGGGGCATAGCTCAGCTGGGAGAGTGCTTGCATGGCATGCAAGAGGTCAGGGGTTCGACCCCCCTTGTCTCCATCAAAAAATCAATTTAGGTTTAAACACTTAACTTGGTTCTTTTTCTATTTAAAAACAAACAGACTAAACAAAAAGAAAACAAGTCTTTTTCGTGATATTGAAAAGGACTCGTTTTCTTTTTATTGCTCATCGTCTTGAGGTAACGTTCGAAATTGCTGCAATAGTAGGATGAAAATAAAGAAAAAAATAGCTTCCCAAAGAGTAGACGTCCAGTCTATTGCATTGTGTGTATCGAAAATAAAGTTCCCAATATTAGCCGTTACTAAATACACGACGGTAACAATAAGTGCATTTTTAATTTTTTTAAGCATCATATCACCTACTTATTATTATCATATCAAAAAAAGAACTATTTATACACTATTATGATAAGCCTAACGTTTTTTATTTTTTAATTTAATCATATTTTAATAAAGTTATTGTTATTGAAAATAAGTTATGAAAACATGTTGTATTTGTGCTTAATCTCTTTAATTATATGAATTATATAGCATAAAATTAAAATAAATTAATGCTCAACTCATTATTTTTTAATGATGCGCTTTACAAATCATAGTTATTTAGTTTATACTTGAAGAACTGGTTTCTGAAATCAGCAATAACTTCAGAAAAATTATATAAATGGAGGTCTTAAAATGATTGAATTTAAACAAGTCGATAAATATTATGGTGACTTTCATGCACTACAGAATATTAACTTACATATTGAAAAAGGCGAAGTTGTTGTGCTACTAGGTCCTTCAGGATCCGGAAAAAGTACGTTATTGCGATGCATTAATGCTTTAGAAGAAATTTCAACCGGGAAACTATTAGTAAACAATGTTGACTTACATGATCAACGAACTAATTTAAACGAAGTACGCAAACATCTCGGTATGGTTTTTCAACATTTTCATCTTTATCCGCACAAAACAGTCACTGAAAATTTAATTTTAGCTCCTATGAAAGTGTTGAAATTATCAAAAGAGCAAGCGACAAAAAAAGCAATAGACTTATTAGAGCAAGTAGGATTAGCTGATAAAAAGGATAGTTATCCTTCACAGCTTTCGGGAGGGCAACAACAGCGTGTCGCAATTGCCCGGAGTTTAGCAATGAATCCATCTGTTATGTTGTTTGACGAGCCAACGTCTGCATTGGATCCTGAAATGGTTGGAGAAGTACTTGAAGTTATGAAGAAATTGGCATATGAAAAAGGGATGACGATGGTCGTAGTAACACACGAAATGGGCTTCGCACGTGAAGTTGCCGATCGTGTTATTTTTATGGCTGATGGACAGATTTTGGAAGATACTGACGCGGATACTTTTTTTGACCATCCAAAAGAAGAACGCGCAAAACAATTTTTAAGTAAAATTATTAATCATTAATAAAGGAGGACGTTAGCTATGAAACGATTTAAGCGAATAATTACCTTAGTAATGTCTTCACTTTTAATCATTCTTCTCACTGCTTGTGGTAAAACAAGTTTAGCAGAACAAGATGTTTTAGAACGTTCACAAGATGCCAACAAAATCATTTGGGGAGTAAAAAATGATACTCGCTTGTTTGGTTTAATGAATATTGAAACCGGTGAAGTTGAAGGTTTTGATATTGATATTGCAAAAGCCATTACGAAAGAGTTATTACCAAATGATGGAGAAGCGGCATTTGTTGAAGTGACATCTAAGACAAGGATTCCATTATTAAAGAACGGGAATATTGATGCCATCATTGCTACGATGACGATTAGCGATGAACGGAAAAAAGTTGTCAATTTTTCAGATGTTTATTTTGATGCGGGGCAATCATTATTAGTTAAAGAAGAAACCCCGATTAATGGGATTGAAGACTTAAATGAAAACACGACTGTTTTAGCAGTAAAAGGTTCCACTTCTGCGGTCAATATACGCGAAAAAGCGCCAACTGCAAAGGTATTAGAGTTGGAAAATTATTCAGAAGCATTCACGGCATTACAATCCGGGCAGGGTGACGCCATGACAACTGATAATAGTATTTTGTTAGGAATCGCTGAGGAGAATGAAGGGTATCGTTTAGCAGGAGATATCTTTACTGATGAACCTTATGGTATTGCAATTAATAAGAATCAAGATGATTTTTTAAAGGCTGTAAATGAAGCACTTACCACACTTAAACAAAATGGAACTTATGATAAAATTTATCAAAAATGGTTTCCAAATGTCGAAAGAAAATAGGAGGGAGATACGATGAAAGATATATTCCTAAATAATCAAGATATGTTATTATCAGGACTAAAAGTGACGTTGACAGCTAGTTTATTAGCCTTAGTGTCTAGCTTAATCATAGGAACATTAATGGCACTTTTAGAAGTTTCTCCCATAAAACTTGTAAGAAAAATAGGGGCAATCTATGTTGATTTCTTTCGAAATGTCCCGTTACTAATTGTTGTGATGTTTTTCTTTGTTGTGATGCCTATCTATGGTGTTAATTTTGATGGGTTTTGGGCAGGGACAATTGGATTAACTTTATATACCTCAGCTTTTATAGCGGACACTGTTCGTGCAGGTATCCTAAGTATTCCTAAAGGTCAGCTTGAAGCGGGACGTTCGACAGGTCTATCTTACATGCAAGCAATGTTTTATATTGTTTTGCCACAAGCGTTTAAAGTGGTTATTCCACCACTAGGCAATCAGTTTATCAATTTAATCAAAAACTCGTCTATCTTGGCCATGGTGACAGGTTTAGATTTGATGTATCAAGGTGATTTAATTGCAACGACAACTTTTCAAACTATTGAAACATACTCACTAATTGGATTGTTTTACTTGTTTTTAACACTACCGTTATCGTACTTGATGCGCTATATTGAAAATCAATTACGTCATTCTAATTAATCGTGAGGGGAGGCTATACAATGTCAAATTTTCTACAAGCATATTCATGGATTAACATTCGTTTTTTACTGGACGGACTAGCGGTTACAGTAAAAGTTGCCTTAGTTTCTATTGTTCTAAGTTTTATTATTGGCGGTTTACTTGGGGTTGTCAGATATATGAAAATTCCATACGTCTCTTTAATTGTCGGTATTATCATTGACATCATCCGAAACTTACCATTATTATTAATTATCTTTTTTACCTATTTTGCTTTACCACAAATAGGGATACAGTTTAATATTTTTTGGTCGGCAGTCGTAGCTTTAACGGTATTTGAATCGGCTATGCTTTCTGAAATTATACGAGCAGGATTAGTGGCCGTTCCAAAAGGTCAGATGGAGGCAGGACGTTCTACTGGATTAAACTATTTCCAAACATTATGGTATATCATCTTTCCACAAGCGTTAAAAATTATGATTCCACCCATTGTGAGTCAATTTATTTCTTTAATACGTGACACATCATTAGCGGTAATCATTTCGTTACCAGAGTTAACACACAATGCCAAAATTATTTATGCTCAACAGCCTAATGCTGTTTTGCCAATGTTTCTCGCTATGACATTTTTTTACTTTATTATTTGTTATTCACTTTCAATTCTTTCAAGAGAATTGGAAAAAAGATGGGCGACAGCTTAAAAGAGAGTTTAGCAAAATTGCTAAACTCTCTTTTTTTTAGGCTAATTCTAGATAAGCTTCTTTTACTTCTTCAAATAGTTTGGTATAAGTTTCTATGCCTGTATAGGCTGTAATTGTAGCATCCAGACCTTTTTCTTTGATTGCTTTTTGTAAATCGTTTGCTTCATGGTCACCATCATAAGTGAAAAGTAGTGCTGCAGCAATAGCATGCGAAAGAGCTTTTGGTGTTGTATTAAAGGCTTCGACATATTGCTTGGCTGGCATGACAAAGCGGTCATTAGCGCCAATTTTACGTATAGGCGAACGCCCAACGCGCACGACGTAATCTGATATATAAGGATTTTTGAAGCGATTAATAATTTTATCAATGTATTCCTCATGCTCTTTTTTAGAAAATTGATATTTTTTAATTAAAAGAGCGCCTGTTTCTTCTAAGGCACTTCGAACAGCAAAAAGAATGCGTTCATTATGTATAGCATCTTCTATTGATTCAATCTCTTTCATATATCCTAGATAGGCTGTCACTGCATGGCCAGTATTAACAGTAAATAATTTACGCTCGATATACGGCTCTAAATCATCTACAAGTTTCATTCCATTAATAGTAGGTATGGTGATACTTACATCTTTTGGTTTTTCTACGACCCATTCATAGAAAGGTTCGACCATAACCGTTAGTGGATTATCATGATGTTGGTCAGGTACAATACGGTCGACTGCTGCATTAGGGAAGCGTACGTATTTATCAGCATAAGCGACGCCTTTGTCAGATAGAAGAGGGTAGACGGCTTCTTTTAAGCTTTCTGAACCGCCAATCATATTTTCACAGGCAATAATTACCAGTGACGATGGTTGTTCGTTTGCTCTTAACTCGATACCAGCTGCTAGATTTTCAGCCAAATATGGAAGAACAGTAGGACCAACTGCGGTGGTGATAATTTCTGCTTCTTTAATCGCTGCTTGTAACTGCTCTGGATTTTTTTGACTATTAATTGCTGAAATATCATTAATAACCGTCGTCGTTTGGTTTTCTTCAGCTAAGATAACATCATACTGTTTTTGTCGATTGATTTCATCGACTAAATCGGCGTTTACATCTGAAAATATAACATGGTAACCAGATTCATGAAGTAACCAACCGATAAAACCTCGTCCAATATTGCCAGCCCCAAACTGAATTGCAATTGGTTTTGACATATTACTCACCGCCTTCATTAAAAATAGCGATTATTTCTTCAGCAGAAGTTGCGGCAACAAGTGCTTCCACGTTTTCATGATCAGAACAAACAATGGCAATGTTAGATAACAAATCTAAATGGCTATCACCTTTACCGGCAATACCTATTACAATTTTAACGGTTTCTCCGTCAAATTCAACGCCGTTAGGTACTTGTAGTAAGACAATGCCTGATTCGATAATACTTTCTTGCGAGCCTTCTGTACCGTGAGGGATGGCTACCATATTGCCAATATACGTGGATGTTAACGCATCACGCGCTACCATGCTGTCAATGTAATCAGACGTGACGTAACCATTGTCGACTAATAATTGTCCGGCCGTACGGATTGCTTCTTCTTTATTTGTAAAATGTTGATTTAATCGTAAATCTTTTTTTTGTAATAACATATGCGTTCCTCCAGTGTTTAAATACCTTTATCAAGATTCGTTTAAAAAAGATAAGAGTTTTGCAATCACAAAAGAGGAAATCTCTTCTGTGTTGCCGGACTCTATCAAGTCTATCGTTTCTTGATTTTCAATTAGCATAGAGCTTAGTTGACTTAAAATATCTAAGCCTTCTGTTTCAAATTTTTCTGGTGCGAGTAATAAAACCAACGTATTGACAGCAATTTCTTTTCCGTCCATACCTGGTATTAACATCGTGCCATTTAAAATAGGGAAGAGTTGGAAAACAGGTTCATCTACTTCAGCAGTTCTAGCATGAAAGAGTGCAATTTGTGTCCCAGTCACGCCAAAGCCACTCCATTCTTCCCTTAATCTCATAGAGGCGACTAGTGCCTCTATATCTAGGTTTCTTTCATAGTGTAGTAAGTTAGTACACATCGCACGTAGTACATCCTCTTGCGTTCCTTTAGGACTATTGATGGGGTGAACTTCAAAACGTTTCATAAGGGAATGAACTACTTTAAGTTTTTCTTCTTGTTTTTGAATAAAGTGAAGAGCTTCATGCTTATTTAACGTCACGTCGTTAACTACAGACGTCGTACGACGTGCGTATGTTGATATTTTTGATTGTAAATGTATCTCAATTTTTGAAAGTTCGCGATCGGTTAGAATAGGGGAGACTAAAAAATAACGATAGGGTACTTTACCTAAATCGATAGTCGATACAATAACGTCATAATCATGTGACGCTAGATTACGTTCTAATTCAAAAAGAGAAATCGTCTTTAAATACTTTAATTGTGGAATCGCCTTTTTTAAGCGTGTGACTAACATTTTTGACGTGCCGATGCCACTTGCACAGATGACTAAACCTGAAAGACTTGCCTTTTGCGAATTTTGTAAAATTGCTGCTCCAAAGTGTAAGACCAAAAATCCGATTTCTTCATCAGGAATGGTCATTTCAGGATAATGAGTATCAAAGATATGTCTGATCACATAAAATAAGTCTTGATAATCTTCTTTTATCGTTTCTAAAAGTGGATTATTTATACTTAACCCATCCTGCAGCCGTCTTAATGTCGGACGTAAGTGTGCGGTTAAACCTTTTAACAACGTTTCCGTGTAAAGCTCTTGCTCTACATTTTCTGAAACAAGACGGATAAGCTGGGCAGCTAAGGTTGTCGCATAGAAGTGTTCGTTTTCACTGTAATACTCAGTGAAAACGTAAGTTTTCGTTCCACGAATGTGAGTGGTCAGAAAAGCGATTTCTCCTTCAGGAATGGTGTGTAATACGTCTGCTAATGTCTGTTCCAAAAGGTCACGGGTAATCTGATACTCAGGTAGTTGTTTTAAATCCGATAAGTTTTCAGGAACAGGTAGGGCATTACCCTCTAAAATCCGTTCTACTGATACGGCTAAATGAATCACAAGATTAAAATAAGCATCATCTGAAATTCCAGGACCAAACACTTCTTTTATATATGACAAGCCACGTTCGATAATTTTAATATCTATATTTTCAAATAAGAAATCGAGACGTTCTTCAAAAAAAGCATTGGTATTTCGTTGATTATAAAGCTGTATAAATTGACTATGCGATATTCTTTTCCAAAAAAGGTCACTTAAAAGCTGACGCTTTGACTTTTCATCAATATCTAAATAAATACCAAGACCAGGCTTTCTAATAATCTTATTAGCAAGGAAAAAATCGTTCTCAATCTTAGAAAGGTCATTACTAACCGTTGCGACGGTCACATTTAAATCATTAGCAAGCGCGACAAGTTTAATGCTATCGGTCGCTTTTAGAAGTTCTTTTAAAATATACTGTTGACGTTCGTCAGGTGTATAATCATTGTAAGTTAAATCTAAAACTTGCCATTTAAATGCCTCAATTTTTTCTTCAGATCCTTGAATCGATATGGCTTGTTTGTCACGTTTCAAGGTTAAACCATTTTCTTCTAAAAGTTCAGTTACTTCTTTTAAATCACGACGAATCGTACGTTCACTGACTTCAAAACGTTCGGCTAGCTCTGTCACGTCATGATATGTTTTAGTTAAAAGTAACTGTTCTAAAATAAGGCGAGAACGTGCTGTTAAATACATATCGATTCACAAATCCTTTCTGATGTTTATTTTAAGCGATTAACTAATTCATCATATTTATCACTTGCTAAGAAATTATCGACTGAAATATGGTAGGCATCTGCTTTTTTCTCTTTTGCGCGTGGAGTCAAATCTTTATGCGTGATAATAATATCTGCCTCTTCAGGAATTTGAGAAATGGCTTTATTGATCACTTTAATATCAAGACCAGCATCTTTGATTTTTTTCCGAAGAACTGAAGCCCCCATAGCACTTGAGCCCATACCAGCGTCACAAGCGAAAACAATTAAGTCTGGTGTTGCGAAATTAGTCGTATTTTTTTCAACAGAAACGTTGTCAGCAGTGACACGTGTTTGCTTAAGTGAGTTTGATTCCGCTTGAGCTTCTGCTAAGTCTTTTGTATCATTTTTAGATGTTTTTAAGATAAAGGCAGATACAACAAATGAAACGGCTGCTGCAGCAAAAACGCCAGCGAGTAGACCTAAGTAACCGCCTTTTGGTGTCATTGCTAGTAGAGCGAAGATACTACCAGGTGATGCCGGAGCTACAAGTCCAACGTTGAAAAGTGAGAACGTAAAGATACCAGACATTCCACCTAGAATCGCTGCTAATAGTAAAGCAGGCTTCATTAAGATGTAAGGGAAGTAGATTTCATGAATCCCACCTAAGAAATGAATAATCATTGCACCCGGTGCGGTTTGTTTTGCAGAGCCCTTTCCAAAAACAGTGTATGCTAGTAAGATACCTAGACCAGGTCCAGGGTTGGCTTCCACTAAGAATAAGATGGATTTACCAATTTCATTAGCTTGTTCAATGGCAATTGGTCCTAACACCCCGTGATTAATCGCATTATTTAAAAACAACACTTTAGCTGGTTCTACGAACAAGCTAACAAGGGGTAGGAGAGAGTGGTCGATAAGAAAGGCAACACCACTAGCTAAAAGTTTATTAAGCGTTTCAACTGCAGGTCCAATTGCCTAAAATGACACGATAGCGAGTATAGCTGCTAGAATACCGGCAGAAAAGTTGTTGACGAGCATTTCAAAACCAGCAGGGACTTTACCTTCAATAGCATCATCGAATTTTTTCATTAACCATGCAGATAGTGGTCCGACAATCATAGCACCTAAGAACATTGGTATATCTGTTCCTACAATGACACCCATCGTAACCATTGCTCCGACAACGCCACCACGTTTATCATGAATTAAAGAACCACCTGTGTAACCAATCAAGATAGGGAGGAGGTAGGTAATCGTTGGTCCTACCATTTCGCCTAATGCTTCATTTGGCCACCAGCCTGTTGGAATAAAGAATGCTGTAATAATACCCCATGCGATAAATGCTCCAATATTGGGCATAATCATGCCACTTAAAAAACTACCAAACTGTTGAACTTTTACTTTAAAATTTCCTGAACTATTCATTTTTTTCCTCCTTATGATGAGTTCCTTTGAGTGAATAAACGAATTGTTTCTTTTGCGCAAAAGAAGACTGAACGTTATCTAATTCGTTCATCTATATAGTAACCGCTTTACTATGTGAATAACAATCTAATGAAATAACTGTTTTGTCCATGATTGTCGGACAAAAGTAACATAGTCTAATATTTATGGACAATCATTGATAGAATAGCACGTTATTATTTGGAAACCTAACGATAAATATTATATACTTAAAATAAGTAATAAAATGATTTCACTGTATTTTTAAGCGTTTTCTATTGATTAATGTAAGGGGGATTTTGTTAGATGAAAAGTAATAAAAAATCTAAAATTATTGGAATCACCGTCTTAATTTCTGCCTTATCCTTTTTATTAATGTCCTATCAAAGTAAGTTACATCGTGGTAACAGCAACATTTCTAAAGCTGGTATCATGCAAGTTTGGGCCGATTCTTATACATATCAACATGATGGCGTCTATAATTATGAAAATGGTAAATTGTACGTCTCATTTCAGTATCTGACTGATGAACCAGATTCAGACATTGTAAATAATGATCTCAATCGATTTAATCAAGAATTTTTGACTACTAAATTAACAGAAACTGACTTGGAGTCAAGTCGGTTAACGTACAATTTTGAAGACGTCAGTTTAAAACTAACAGACAAACATGTTTTGCTTCAAAGTAAAGATTTTAAAAAGACGTTTAAAAGAAATCCTGATAATCCATTACGATTAATAGATGATGCTAAAATAGAGTATCAATTGATTATAGAAACACCTTAATGATTATATGTTTAATAATAAAAACAAATTCTACTTCGTATAATATATATTATGTAAACCTAAAATAATTTATTAAAATAAAGTAGTCATTCCCTCGCTATTACTCTCTTTTTATTGATTTTTTAGCTTATTTTAAAAAAATCAAAGATTTTAAAAATATTTTACTACTATATGCTCTTTCTACTGCTAAAACGATTGTTTGCTAGTTATATGTTATAGTGTGACTATATAGTTAAAATTAAAGGATGATTTTATGACAATATCAAAACTTGCACGACCATTTGCTAAACCAACTGGCTATATTGGGCTCATTAGTACCTTCATGATGTCACATTTAACTCATCGTGAACGCTCTTTTATTGTTGATATGATTGATTATTCTAAACCTCCATCTGTTTTAGAAGTTGGTTTTGGTAATGGATCATTATTAGCTCAACTAGCAAACTCAAATCATGCTAAATTTTATGGTCTTGAATACGCTCCTGATATGGTCACTCATGCTAAACAAATGTATCCCTTGCCCAATCTTAATATTTCTTTAGGTGATATTCATCAAACAGATTATCTAAGTGAACAATTTGATATGATTTACAGTATTAATACGCTTTACTTTTGGTCGGATCTGTCTATCGTATTTAAAGAGTTAGCTCGTATCTTAAATAGAAATGGCACAGTCATCTTAATCTATCTGGATGAACAGTACCTTTCTTTCATGCATGCTGATAAGTTTGGTTTATCTATTTATCGAACGCGAGATTTAATTCGTTTCGCTCAGAAAGCTGGATTTTATGTATCCTCTCACAATGAGATAAAGAAACATTTTTCATATAGTTTAGTACTAAAAAAGAAATAACCACTCCCTTTCTAATAGAGAGTGGTTATTTCTTATTGACCTAAATACTTCATGGCATATTGAACGTATAACTCTGCACCGACTAACATGGCATCTTCATCGATATTAAAACGTCCATGATGATGTGGCCAGCATGTATCTTTTTCAGGATCTCCTGAACCCACTAGAGCGAAAGCTCCCGGTGTATCAGTCATAAAGAATCCGAAATCTTCTCCACCCATGGTTGGTGCGGGATTCGCTATTGCCTCTTCACCGAAGGCTTCTCGTGTTATTTGTTTTACAAGTTCAGCGGATTGTTTTTCATTGTCGACTACTTCAGTAATGCGTTCGTAATCAATCGTTACTTTACCACCATACATCGCTGCAATTTGATTCGCATAGCAGCGCAATTTTTCTTCCACCGTATCACGAGCTTCTTTGTGGAATGTACGGATAGTTCCTTCTAAAACAGCATCTTGAGCAATGACATTAAATCGTTGACCAACTTCCATTTTACCAATCGTTAAGACTGCAGGCATTAATGGGTCGATTTCTCGTGATATAATCGCTTGCGCATTTGCAACAAATTGGGAAGCCATTATTGCAGCATCCACACTTTGTTGTGGCATTGCAGCGTGCCCACCTTTCCCTTCAAAATGAATTTTTAAGACATCAGCAGCTGCAAAACTAGGACCTGGATCACATGCTACAACTCCACTTGGTAACTGTGACCAAATATGTAATCCGAAAACGTTGTCGACTCCTTCTAAAGCCCCTTGTTTAATCATTGCTTTAGCACCTTTAGCGACTTCTTCTCCCGGTTGAAATACAAGCTGTACGGTGCCGTTTAATTCTTCTTTTAATTGAACAAGAACTTTCGTTGCTGTTAAAAGCATAGCCGTATGTGAATCATGACCACAAGCATGCATTTTTCCATCGGTTTGTGATGTGTATGATAGCCCTTCATTCAATTCTTGTACAGAAAGTGCATCCATATCGGCTCTTAGTAATACTGTCTTTCCTTCTTTATTGCCTTTAATCGTTGCAATAAGTCCTGTAGGTTCTGTCAAACGATAAGGAACACCTAGTTTATCAAGTTCACTTGCGACTTTTTTAGTCGTTTCATATTCTTCCATAGACAATTCGGGATGTTGATGTAAATCTCGTCTAAAATCAACGAGAAAGTCTTTTTCTTTTAGTATCATTTCTTTTACTGACATATAATCACCTTTCTTATTATCTTAATGAATAAATCCAACAAATACTCCAGCTAAAACAACAGATACTATGGTCACTGATACAAATCCGCCTACTAGCATGGGTGGAACCATATGTTGATAAAGCACGTCTTCTTCTTCTTTATTAGTTGCTAAACTTCTAACAATTTCAGTCGTTAATATGTAATCAGCTGGGAAGCCATATAAAGCGGTAAGTGACGTGGCAAATGCTAAGTTTGTACTAACTTTTAATATTTTACCTGCGATAAATGAAAATATATAAATGCCAATAACCCCTACACCGATGATAACAAGCATCGGGACCATAAGTTTGACAAGCATTTCAGGAGTCGATTGTTTTAAACCATCAAATACAAATGCCATTAGCACAAGAATTGCGTAACCATATCCGTTGGCTTTTACTAGCGGTGCTTTTTCTAAGAAACCTAAGTAACGGGCAAAAATACCAAAAATTAAACACATAACAAATGCGTTAATATCTACAATCGTTTTAAGGAGTATTGAGAACTCATTTGCTAAAAATGCTACAAAGGCAACGCGCAAGAAACAAAAATAGCTTGTATCAAAAGCAGATGGTAAGTAATTTAATATTTTTGCTCTTTCTTCCATAGGATTAGCGACAGCACCTTTAGTATCTTCTTCGTTTCTCTTCCACTGTCCATTCCGTAATAACTTTAACGTATTACGCCCTTCTCTCTTTAACACAATTGCTGTTAATGGGTAACCTGCAAAGCCTTGCATAACATAGATAACAATCGCTAGTACTGATAAATCAGTTAAACCTACTTTGGTTGCGGCATCGCTCATAATTAAAGCAGAAACAATTCCTCCTAATAGAGGCGGTGTTCCGATAATAACGGTGTTATAATCGGTTAACATACGCCCGACTGATAGGAGTAAAACAATCGCACCTAGCATTCCGGCTAAACATACGAGAACGAACTTCCATTGCTCTTTTAACTCTTTAATAGATAACATCGTTCCAATATTCGTAATAAGTAAATAAACAAATAGCGTGGATAATTGTGGCGAAATCCCTGATAGTTCTAAAATATTATGTGGTAAAATTGTCCAAAAACCTACTAAGAATAGAACACCTGAAATAAACACGGAAGGTATCCAAGCGTTTGTTTTAGACGAAATAAATTCGCCAATGAATAAAATTCCGGTAATACACATAAAAGCAACTAGTACATTCATCTGATTACCTCCTCTCTTAAAAGTTTAAATATTCTGACAATTTTTTACTATCATATCGTTTAATATTTAGAGTGTAAAGGACTTTTTTGTTTAAAAACAAACAAAGAAGATATAAAAAAACACCTATATTCTAGTATTCCTTATGGTGTTTAATAAAAAATTATTAAGGATATAACAAAGAATATAGATGTTTTCTATTTACAACGGTTTTAATTGAGACGTATATATTGTTCTTGAAGTAGAGATTAAATAACTAATAGGGATTACAATAAATAAATAAGGTAAAATACCCCAACCGAATAATTCGATTCCCATAATAAATCCAGTTATTGGAATATTGGCAGCACTTGCAAACACAGCGATAAAGCCACAGGCAGCCGCTGTCGTAATAGAAAGTGTTAAGCCTTGATGAACTAGGACGTTTCCAAGACTTGCACCGATTTCAAATAATGGGGTGACTTCTCCCCCTTGAAATCCTGCAGCAAGTGTTAAGACGGTTGTCATTAATTTTTTTAAAAAGTCCCAATCAGAAGATTGTTCTGAAAAAGCTCGATCAAAAAGCTGCAGACTCAGCCCCTGATAATCTTCCAATTTGAAAAGGGTGATAATGAATATGAATATAACCGCTCCAATCGCACTGATTAAAATCGGTTTACTTATTAAGTCATGATAAACTTTTTTTAACATAGTAAGACTAAAAGTAAAAAGAAACGCGACTATCCCAGCTAGTATGCCCAATATGACTAAGGACAGTAAGTTTTTCAACGAAATGCGAGCCAGATTGACAGCGGGATACAATCGATGCGTCGCTCCCACTAATTCGCCTATCATATTTGAAAGGAAACTGGCATAAATAATGAGTAAGGGTTGTATCTTCGGAAGATGACGATAACGTGGTGCTTCATAAGCAAAAAATGTCCCAGCTAGCGGTGTGCCAAACGTTGCACTAAAACCTGCCGCTATGCCTGTCATCATGAGCAGGCGTTGATATCTTTTATCTTTCTCTAAGCCAAATCTCTTGGTAATGGCTTCAGCCACAGCTCCGCCCATCTGCACGGACGTCCCTTCTCTTCCTGCCGAACCACCAAGCAAATGAGTTAAAAGTGTTCCAAAGAGTGCGAGTGGTAACATACCGATTGGAATCCTATTTTGATGACCTCTAGCACGTTTTAATACAAGATTAACGCCTTCAGCCGCCATTTTATCATATTTTAAATAACAATATCTGGTTATCATACCACCAATCGGTAATAAATAAAGTAACCAGCTATGACGTAAACGTATGTCATTTACTAGCGTAAGACTATTCAAAAAGAAAGAAGCTAATCCCCCCATGATTATGCTAATCAAGGTAACAGAAAAAAATAGTTTGATGTATAGAGATACGTGTTGTCTCTGCACCGGCTTCCCTCCTCTAATAAAATAAAAACACCCTCTCTAGTTTATCAAAGAAAAGGGTGTTGTAAAGTTAATTTGTTATAGGAAGGGTCACTTTAAACGTGGTGCCATCTCCTAATTTACTTTTTAAATCAATACTTCCTTCCAACAATTCCACATAGTGTGCCACAATCGCAAGTCCCAGTCCAGAGCCACCAGTGTGTCGTTGGCGTGATTTACTAACACGATAGAAACGTTCGAATATCCGATTTTGCTCCTCTTCAGGTATACCACAGCCATCATCCGTCACCGTCAGGATTAATTCATTCTCATAAACCGTCGTTTGAATCTTAATCGTACCTGATTCGGCCGTATAAAGACATGCGTTTTCCAGAAGATTTTTAATAATGGGTTGTAAAAAAACAGATGGAAATAAGCAATGATGACTTTCATCATCTAGTTCTGGAATGACAGATAGATTTTTTTGTTTGATGAGTGGCTGATACAGATTGATTTCTTCTGTTATCAACTGCTCGATGGATTCTTTATGAGCTATCTGTTCGTCAAATGTTTCTACGGTTCGAGATAGTAACAACATATCTTGGATTAACCGTGATAAACGTTTCGCTTCTTTCTCTATAATTTGAACAAACTCGCGCGCTACTTCGGGTTCTTCTAGCGCACTATCTAACAATGTTTCTGAAAATCCAATAATTGAAGTAATCGGAGTCTTTAACTCATGTGATAGATTGCGGATGAAGTCGTGTTGAATTTGTTCTATTTTCCTTATAGGCGTTAAGTCGTAAAGCATTATAACATAATCATCTCGCTCAATAGCATTACTGGTATTCAACCATTTTAGCGATACATTTATGACTTGAAATTCTGGATAGTTAAGCGTGATTTCTTCTTCCCAATCTCGTCTTAAAGGTTTTAAGTTTGTTATCATCTCATCCAATTGCGCTTGAAGTCCATTTTGACGATACAACCACTTTTCTGACACAGAATTTTTCGTCACGCGCACGTCACCATTCAGTTGCTCGTGATGTACGATGATACCGATTGATAGGTGTTCTAATAAGAATGAAAACCGTTCTTCCGTAATGAGATTTTGATAATACATATCATTCGTTTCCTTCATCACATCATTTAAGACTTCGTAAAGTATGCCCCACTCTTGTGAGTTCTCACTTAATTCATGATGATTTTCAGGATGTGATAAAAAATCTTTTAAGATAGGAACGGCATATTGTAATGGGGCTTTTTTGTGTCGGTCAATAATCCAAAGTGAAAGAGACACGAGTAAAAACAATAAAATTTCGATGCCGATTAATGCATATTGAAATTGTTTCACTCTCTTGTTCGGTGTACGTAAGGGTTCACTAATGCGAACTATTCCTTGTAATTCGTGATTAAATTTTACTGGATAGGCTAAATAGACGTACGAGGTTGTTTGATGAACATTACGCACCGCACTTCCTCGTTCTTGATTTTGATTTAAAATGGCTTGTATTTCTGGTAGGAATCCTGTTTCCTGTTCATCTGTTCCTATTTTCTCACCTGTTGGGTCATAAAAATCAAGTTGTTGACTAGCAGCCAAGTAGCGTTTCGCTTTGTCTAAGTGATCAGTTTCCCATCGTTCACGGTTCTCTAGTTCTAAAACACGCACCATCCATTCGGCATCTCGAGTCAGCTGAGCTTGTTGATTTCCAAGTTGTTGTTGATTAAAAAAACGATTGGTTAAAATGACGCTTAGTAGAATAAGCATCATAAAACCAATCATATAAGTCATTTTCTTTCTCAGATGTCTTCGTTGATTCATATCGTCGGCTCCTGTAATTTATAACCAAACCCTCTAACAGTTATTAGGTATTCGGGGGTTTTCGGTGAATGTTCAATCTTTTCACGTAAATGGCTAATGTGAATATCAATCGTTCGAGAATGTTGGTAAAGTTCATCTTCCCAAAGCTGTTGAGCCAATGTATCACGATTGATAATCCGACCTTTTCGTTTCATAAAGTAGATAAGCAGTTCATACTCTTTTTTAGTTAATGATAGGGGGATATCATTTTTAAAAATAGTAAACTGTTCAGGATAAGCAATCAGTTCACCTACTATAATTGTGGGGGAATCATTAGTCGGTTTTACTGGTTGAGCCTTCTCTACTTGATAACGAGAACCACGTCTTTCAACTGCTTTAAGTCGTGCCATAAGTTCACGTGGGCTAAATGGTTTGGTTAAATAATCATCGGCGCCCATTTCTAAACCAATTATTTTATCAACAGTTTCATCTTTTGCGGTAAGCATTATAATGGGGGTTTTAATGTTTTGCGACCGCAATAATTGGGTGACTTCAAAGCCATCCATCATGGGTAACATTAAATCTAATATAATAAAATCAAATGAATGTTTTGACGCTGTGTCGTAAGCAGTTTGCCCGTCATGGACAACTGTAACCGTCATATTTTCTTTTTCAAGATGATATTTTAATAATGTCGTAATTGACGGTTCGTCATCCACAACTAAAATATGTTTCAAACTACTCACTCCTCTCAGATTGTCTTTTGTATTTCTATTATAGCATAGACAAGAGTGTCTGAGAAAATCTAGCGTGACCGTTATTTAATATTTCCGTCTACGTCACGTGTAACATCCATTGATGTAATTGGAATATAGTTTAATTTTTCTACAACATTCTTTTGCACGTCGTCTGATAGAATGTAGTCGATAAATTCATTAACTTCTGGTTTTGCATCTTTTTGCGTGTACATATGCTCGTATGACCAGATTTTCCAATCATTTGTTGCAACATTTTCAGTTGTTGCTTCAACGCCGTCTACTTTTAACGTCGTTAGCGTATCATCTAAGTACGAGAAAGCAAGATAGCTGACAGCACCAGGTGTTTCAGCAACGATTTTTTTAACCGTACCTGATGAATCTTGTTCTTGTGAGGCAATCGATTGAGCACCGTCCAACGCCCATTTTTCAAAAGTAGCACGTGTTCCACTACCTTGAGCCCGGTTAACGACAAGTATCTCTTGGTCTTTTCCACCTAAATCTTTCCAATTCGTTACTTTACCAGTAAACACATCTATCAGCTGCTCGGTAGTAAGATTTTCAACACCTACATCCTTATTAACAACTGGTGCCATTCCGACTACGGCAATTTGATTATCGACTAATTCACTCGCATCAATGCCATCTTTTTCTTCCGCAAAAATATCTGAGTTACCGATATCAACTGCACCTGCTACAATTTGACTCAATCCTGTCCCACTTCCGCCACCTTGGACGACAATCGTGTAATTCGGATTATCTGTCATGTAAATATCAGCAATATTTTCAACTAACGGTTGGAGTGCTGTTGAACCGACCGCACTTATTTCAATTTTTTCATTACCATTGCTTGCTGATTTACTGCCATCTGTTGTTGGTTCATCTGTTTTACCAGCACTATTACAACCAACCATGGCAAGTGTAACACCAACTAATAGTGTTACGATACTTAATTTTTTCATAACTAAATGAGTCTCCTTTATTCTATGTTATCTAAGTGATATATCTCAACCACATCTTTATCATAACGCGCCTATGTAAATTCTAATGCCAAACTATTGTAAATTTTTTGTAAAGATTAAAAGCATTTATGTAAAGAATGAAAAACAGGAGAGTTATCCACTCTCCTGTTTGGTTACGTTTCGTTAGTTTTTTCGTTCTAATTGTTGTTTAATACCTGTAATTTCTTCTTTTTGACCCGTGAAAATTAAATGGTCGTCCAGCTCAATTATCGTATTCCCGTGCGGTGTTAAGAGTTGATTTCCTCTTCTAATATTACTAATTGTCATCGCATCGACAAATGGTAACTGCTTAATCGGAATACCAGCGTAGCGACTATTTTTAACCGTTGCTTCATATAAACCTGTTTCTGTATCATCAATAATTTTCATAATCGACGGCGTTTCTACCATCGTGCGTAACAAACTAGCTTGTGCATCAAATGTACTAAAGATTTCAATGCCATAATCACTTAGTTCACTATAGGTATCTTCTACAATATTATTAGTTTCGAAATGAACGATAACTCGCTCAATCCCTCGTTCTTTTGCTAACCGTGCCATTTGACTTTCATTATCCGTATCGTCGTAATTAATAATTAAAACATCGGTCGTTGTAGGCGTTAAATGTTCAGGAAAGTGCTCAACCATGGAACTAACTAACTGCACGCGTCCTTCACTATTGAAAGTATGATAGGCTTGTTCATCATCTGTGAGAAGATTGACCTCATAGTTTTTCTTTAACAGCTCATTGGCTACCGCCATCGTTAATGAATTGGTACCAATAATACTAACTCGAGTTGGGCGATTTTCCGTTGGTTCTTTTTGATATAGTTTATTATAGAAAAGTGGGAAAAACACACAAGTTAAAACAGAAGCTAAAATCAACGCACCCTTTTCGTTGTCATTCACTGCCCCCACTTGCTCGGCCACTTCCAAAATTGGAAGAATAAGCGTTAAAGTAGTAGCAGATAAAAAAGTCCCTGCCCAGGCATTGGCGCGTTTAAAATGACGGTTTAAAATCGGAATAACCAATATTCTCGTTAAGAAAAATGAAATAAAGAATAATGGAATAAGTAATAACGTTTTGGCATCTGAAAAAATAGAAGATAAATCTAACTTAACACCTGTCACGATAAAGTAAATCGGAATAAAAAATCCATAGCCAAAAGAATCCAGTTTTTCAACTGTACTTTCACGTGGTTTTAATAGTTTCATTACAATCCCAGCTAAAAAGGCGCCTAAAACACTTTCAGCTCCAGTTCCTTCAGCAACTGCGACCAGCGTCAAAATAATAAAGAAGGCTAAACGAATATCGAGTTGCGTGGTAACTTTATCGATTTCTTCAAAAAACGTATAAACTTTCTTAAAACGTAATAATAGGGCTGCTACACCTAATATTAAAAGAATCATCCATAAATTACTATCGGCCGAGCCAAATACGGAAGAATAAACCGTTAATAAGACCAATGGCGTAATCTCACCTAAAACTGCAATCAGAAGTATAGTTTGTCCAAAAGGCTGGCTGAGAAGTTCTCTTTCTTTTAGTGAAGCAATCACAATTCCTAAGGCAATAGAGGTGAAAATAATAAATAACAACCAGTAGTCTTCAAATAAACCACTAAAATGAAAAAAGTAACTGACAGCAAACGATAAGACTAGCATAGTCAAATATGCTGTCAGAGCTATCTTCAACGGATTGACTGCTTTCGTATCATCATCGGATGTCTCTTCTTTCTTTTTAAATAAAGAAAAGTCAATTTCCATCCCACTAAGAAATACTAAGAATACGACCCCAAAAGATGAAAATATCTCCAAATAATCCCCAATTTCAATAATATTTAAAACGCTCTTTCCTAAAATAATTCCGACAATAATTTCTGCAACAATCGATGGAAAGACATTAATTTTAAATTTCCCCATCATAAGTGGAATTAGAAGCGCCGCTAGTAACACAATGACCAATGGTAATTTTTCCATATCAAACGTCCTTTCTTATTTTCTTAACAAGTTACGTGAATTCGTATAAAAAGTCAAACAAAAAGAAGAGTCTTGCAGGGCATAAAGCATAGACTCTTCTTTCTATTAATGATTAGGACAATGACACACCATACGATGAAAAGCCGGTTGTAACGGTCGATTATTGTGCGTACTTTGTAAAAAATCTTTTAGCTGTAAAAATAAATGCGGCTGTATATGATAAATATCATCCATTACGAGCCATTTCACACCACTAACTGTAGGAGGCGTCGTTAAGGAGCCATGATAATAATAGAAACTTGGTGACACAGGTAATAACATACGTGGATCAAAAGATATGTTGTCAGCTGACTCGTACCAATGTTGTTCTTCGGATAGACCTGTATCAAACAAACCTGCTATTGTTTCGCTCTGATTATATAAACAGCCGATTACAAGTAACTCATCTTGTTGGTTACGATGTACGAAATGAAACTCGATTTCGCTAGCCTTATCATCCAATGTATGCTCACTTGGAATATGAAAGTGAATATCTTCTAAGATATAAGTGACATCTTGCCAAACTATCGTATTCTCTTGATGTGTTGGTAGTAAATGTAACGTATAGGTTTGTAAGGATTTTTCAAAAATGGTCGCTTGATAATGGAAAGTCAAGGAATCGGGTAAAGCTCCAGATGTTAGTTCGTTTTTGCCTAACGCAATTGGCGATTGAAGCGGTTCTGCTCCGGCCTTTTTAAAATCGTCTGTCAAGGTCGCCCACCTTTCGGGTCCATTATTATGATAATCCCATGGGAGTATTAAATTTGAAGCGGTACTTTTCATAATCCTCACTCATTTCATTTTAGCGTTACAGGGCATTCCATTCTTGCGGGTTTTCGCGCCACTGCATAAGTAATTTTAACTCATTTTCTGAAATAACGCCATTTTCACGTGCGACTTCAATGAGAGTTGAATACTGCGTGAGGGTTACAAACGCCATATTTTTATCAGAAAACTGCTTTGTTGCTTGTGCTAATTCATAAGTGAAGATAGCAGCAACGCCTAAAACTTTCCCACCGGCATTTTCTACAGCATCTGTCGCTTCTAAGACACTTCCCCCTGTTGATATTAAGTCTTCAATGACGACCACACGTTGTCCTTCATGTAGCACTCCTTCAATTTGATTGCCTTTTCCGTGTTTTTTAGCACTGCTTCGAATATAAATCATCGGCAAATCTAAAATTTCCGCTACCCACGCTGCATGTGGGATACCTGCCGTAGCCGTTCCAGCAACGACATCGATTTCTCCATATGTATCTTGAATGAGCTGCGCCAATCCTTGTGCTATTTGACGACGAACTACTGGATAGCTCATCGTCACTCGATTGTCACAATAAATAGGACTTTTCAAGCCACTTGCCCAAGTAAAAGGCGCTGTAGGGCTTAAACTAACCGCTTTAATATCAAGTAAATGTTTGGCAATTTCTTTGGCATTTGTCATATTATTTCACTCCATTCCATTCTTCTGTGATGCGTTGATAAGCAGCATACGGATCTGTCGCCTGTGTGATAGGACGGCCTACCACGATATAATCTGAACCGATACGTCTAGCCTGTTTAGGTGTAACAACACGTTTTTGGTCGCCTTGTTGACTATCAGTCGGACGTATACCCGGTGTCAAGCAAACAAATGATTCCCCTATATGATTTTTTAACATCTCAACTTCTAACGCAGAACAAACCACGCCATCTAATCCGCTTTTTTTCACCTGTGTCGCATAATGTAACACACTTTCATTTAGAGACATCTTTATTCCCTGATCAGCTTGCATCATTTCTTCGCTAGTTGAGGTTAATTGAGTAACTGCCAGCAAAATAGGTACTTTTTGTTTTGACTGCGAGCCGGCATGGAGTCCTGCTAAAGCCGCTTCCATCATAGCGACTCCTCCTGCCGCATGAACGTTCGTCATCGTCACACCTAACTTTGCGATTCCTTTCATAGCAGACTGAACTGTATTGGGAATGTCATGTAGTTTTAAATCTAAAAAGACATCGTGCCCTTTTTCTTTTAACAAGTGAACAATTGACGGCCCTTCTTGGTAAAACAACTCCATACCGACTTTTACAAAGAGTGATAGGTCATCAGGAAATTGACTAAGAAATCTCAGGACTTCTTTTTGGTTAGGAAAATCAAGAGCGATAATCGGTCTGTGCATATTAACGTGCCTCCTTAACTTCAGCAATTAATTGTTCGATGCTTTCAATGCCTAACTCGTCCATTCTCTGAGGTAAAGCATCGATTAACTTCGGACAGATATAAGGGTCTGTAAAATTTGCTGTCCCCACAGCGACAGCGCTTGCTCCTGCAAGGAACATCTCAAGTACGTCATCGACTGTCATAACGCCTCCCATTCCAATAATTGGAATAGAAACTGCATGAGAGACTTGGTGGATTAACCGAATCGCTACAGGTTTAATACCTGGTCCTGACAATCCCCCCGTTTGATTGGCTAAAACAGGTTGACGTGATTTTAAATCTATTCTCATTCCTAAGAGCGTATTAATCATGGTTATTCCATCAGCACCAGCCGCTTCTACTGCTTTTGCAATCGGCACAATATCGGTAACGTTCGGTGACAGTTTCACATAGACGGGTACCTTTGCGACCGCCTTAACTGCTTTCGTTAACTCTCCAGCTACTTGCGCATCTGTTCCAAACGTAATCCCGCCACATTTTACATTGGGACAGGAAATGTTTAATTCAATCGCTTTGACGTTTGGCGCATCGCCAATGCGACGACATACTTCAACGTAATCTTCCGTCGTATAACCTGCGACATTTGCAATAATCGGCACATCATATTGTTCTATCGCAGGTAATTTTTCATTCATAATCACATCAAGCCCCGGATTTTGTAAGCCAATAGCGTTCAACATACCGCTTGGTGTTTCTGCTACACGCGGAGTCGGATTTCCTGCTCGTGGTTCGAGAGTAGCCGCTTTGACCATAATCGCACCTAACTGACTGATATCGTAGTATTTGGCATATTCTTCGCCAAATCCAAAACAACCACTAGCTGGTATAATCGGATTTTTAAGAGAGAGTCCCGGTAATTCTACTTTTAGTCGGTTCATAATACTACCTCCCCTGCTTTAAAAACAGGCCCTTGATCACAAACTTTTTTCGTTGTAACAGACCCGTCTGCTTGCTTCACTTGACAATTACAAGCGTAACAAGCTCCCATACCGCAAGCCATTCGTTCTTCCATAGAAACATAGGCACGCGGATGATAACCAAACGAGTCTGAAATCAGTTTTAACATCCCTTTGGCACCGCAAGCGTATATAGCACTGTATTCGGTCGGATTTTCTTCTAAATGTTTGGCGAGTAATTGTCCAACATGACCATTAAATCCGTAAGAACCGTCATCTGTTGCAATAAGGGTGTCTCCGAATTGACGAAATGCTTCTTCATAGTACACTACTTTTTCTGTTGCAAATCCAAGTAAGCTGGTGACCTTAGCGCCTCTTAAATAAGCTTGTTTAGCAACTTCATGTAAAGGCGGAACCCCGATTCCACCACCTACAATCAGAATTTCTTCTCGTTCACTAATATCCTCAACCGGAAAACCTTTACCAAGTGGTCCCATAATATCAATCGTATCGTCTGCGACTAAAGTGCTCATCGCGCGTGTACCGTCACCGTCTGCTCGATAAATAATCGTACAAGTTTGCTCTTGATGATTAATATCAGCGATACTAATAGGACGTCTCAACAGTAAATCGGCTCTTGGAGCTAAACAATGTAAAAATTGTCCGGGCGTGTTCATTTCTGTAACTAATTCACCTGTCATTACCATTTCATATATATTATGAGCAATTAAACGTTGTGATACGACTTTCATCAATTCTTGTTTCATCTCTTTTGTCTCCTTACATATTATAATGCTTGAACACTCATGCGTTGTGATACCATCACACTCAAAATGGCTTTGGCTGTATCTAAAGATGTCAGCAAAGGAACACCGTTTTCAACTGCTGTTCGTCGAATCATAAAGCCGTCTGATGCACCTGTTCTTTTTTTATCCATTGTATTGACAACGACCTGGACTTTTCCAGTTCGAATGACGTCGACAACGGTCTCTTCCGCTTCTTGACTAACCCTAGCTACTACGGTCGTACGTAAGCCATTCTCATTTAAAAAGCGACTTGTGCCGGCTGTAGCATAGAGTTCATAACCAATTGCATCAAATTCTTTGGCTATTTCTAAAGCCTCAGCTTTCGTTTCATCGGCAATGGTCATTAATACGGCACCTGTCTCAGGTAAATGCATACCGCTCGCTTCAAATGCTTTATACAATGCTTTTTCTAATGTGCGATCTGTTCCCATTACTTCCCCAGTAGATTTCATTTCAGGACCTAAATAACTATCGACCGCTTGTAACTTTTCAAACGAAAAAACAGGTGCTTTAACAGAAACAAGTTCCTGATTCGGATACAATCCAGTTTGATACCCCATATCGATTAAGCGCTCGCCCAAAATTGCTCGAGTGGCAATTTGAGCCATTGGAATATCGGTCACTTTACTTAAGAAAGGTACCGTTCGACTCGCTCGAGGGTTAACTTCAATGACATAAACCTCTTCTCCGTCTATGACAAATTGGATGTTCATGATTCCTAAACAGTTTAGTCCTAATGCTAATTTTTCAGTATACGCTTCAATTTTAGCGACAACTTTTTCTGAGAGTCTTTGCGGTGGATAGACCGCCATAGAATCTCCTGAGTGAACACCTGCTCGTTCCACATGTTCCATAATACCAGGGATTAATACCGTCTTGCCGTCACAAATCGCATCGACTTCACACTCTAGTCCGGTAATATATCGGTCAATAAGGATAGGGTGATCTGGTGAGGCTTTAAAAGCGTCTATCATATAAGCCCGTAAATCTTCCTTATTATCGACAATTTCCATCGCTCGACCACCTAACACATAACTTGGCCGAACTAATACGGGATAACCAATTTTTTTAGCTATCTCAAGCGCCGTTTCCGTCTTCATTGCCGTACTACCTAATGGTTGTGGAATGTTTAATGCTTGTAAGGCTTGTTCAAATAAATCGCGATTTTCCGCTCGGTCTAAATCTTCAATACTCGTTCCCATAATTTTTACACCAGCTCGATGTAAAGGTTCTGCCAGATTAATCGCTGTTTGACCACCAAATTGCACGATGACCCCTTCAGGCTGTTCCAATTCAATGACATTCATGACATCTTCAAACGTTAAAGGTTCAAAGTAAAGTTTATCGGAGATAGAAAAGTCCGTCGATACAGTTTCCGGATTGCTATTCATAATAATTGCTTCATAACCAAGTGATTGTATCGCTTTAACGGAGTGAACCGTCGCGTAGTCAAATTCGACTCCCTGTCCAATCCTTATCGGTCCAGAACCTAAAACTAAGATGGATGGTCGTTCAGAACGCGTACTTTCTTGTTCTTGTGCATACGTACTATAAAAGTAAGGCGTTGCTGAATCAAATTCTCCCGCACATGTATCAACCATTTTATAGGTTGGTAAGACGTTTTCTTTTTTACGCAAGTCGCGAATGACCTGCTCATCCGTTTCCCACATTTGGGCAATAATTTCATCAGTTAAGCCGTAGCGTTTTGCTTTCTTTAATATGCTACTATCAAAAGGCTTAACCTTTAGTTCTTCTTCTATTTCAATAATATGCGCTAAGACATCTAAAAAGTATAAGTCGATCTTAGTTAATTGATTTAACTCTTCAATTGTATAGCCACGCTTTAGCGCCTCAACCAAGTAGAAAAGACGGTCATCTTGCGGTTTAATCATTTTTATAATTAAGTCATCGTCACTCGCTTCTTGTGCTTCTGGAAGATCGAGATGCTTCATGCCAATTTCTAATGAACGCACTGCTTTTAAAAGAGATTCTTCTAACGTTCGTCCCATCGCCATTACTTCGCCAGTCGCTTTCATTTGTGTTCCTAAACGACGTTCCCCTTTATCAAATTTATCAAAAGGCCAACGTGGGATTTTACTGACAACATAGTCTAATGTGGGTTCAAAAGCGGCGTATGTCGTTTGAGTAACGGGATTCTTGATTTCATCTAATGTCAATCCAACAGCGATTTTTGCTGCTAGTTTGGCAATTGGATAGCCTGTTGCTTTACTAGCTAAGGCTGAAGAACGACTCACTCTTGGATTAACTTCAATGACATAGTAGTTAAAACTGTCAGGGTCTAAAGCTAATTGTACATTACAGCCCCCTTCAATTTCTAAGGCACGTATGATTTTTAATGACGCGTCACGGAGCAGTTGATGCTCGACGTCCGTTAAAGTTTGACTTGGTGCAAAAACAATGGAATCGCCTGTGTGAATACCGACTGGGTCAAAATTTTCCATATTACAAACCACAATCGCATTGTCAGCTGCATCGCGCATGACTTCGTATTCAATCTCTTTATAACCTGCGATACTTTTTTCGATGAGGCACTGAGTGGCTGGCGACAGTTTTAAGCCATTCTTCGTAATAGCAATCAAGCTCTCTTCATCATCGCACATTCCACCACCTGTTCCTCCCAGAGTAAATGCAGGTCGTACGATGAGTGGATAACCGATTTCATTAGCAAATGCTAACGCTTCTTCGACTGTCGTTACAATCGTACTTTCTGGTATCGGCTGCTCCAACTCTTCCATAAGTTGTTTAAAAAGGTCGCGATATTCTGCTTGATCAATCGCCGATAATTTTGTTCCAAGCAATTCCACATCATATTGTTCTAAAATCCCCGCTTTTGATAACGCCATAGCCATGTTTAAACCAGTTTGTCCACCAAGTGTTGGTAGAAGCGCATCGGGACGCTCCTTGCGAATAATGGCTGAAACAAATTCTAGTGTGATTGGTTCAATATAAACTCGGTCAGCGATTTCTTTGTCGGTCATAATCGTTGCAGGATTTGAATTAATAAGAACAACTTCATACCCTTCTTCTTTTAACGATAGACAGGCTTGCGTTCCAGCATAGTCAAATTCTGCTGCTTGTCCGATAACGATTGGGCCAGAGCCAATTACTAATATTTTCTTGATGTCATTTCTTTTAGGCATGTGTTTGCTCCTTCCAACTTTCAATCAAACTCATAAAATCGTCGAATATCGTAAGGGTATCGTGTGGACCTGGTGCAGCGTCTGGATGAAACTGTACACTGAATACTGGTAACTCTTGATGTTTTACCCCCTCCACACTTCCGTCATTAAGATGTTCATAGGTTAATAATAGTGGTGTCTCTCTTAAACTATCTTTCGCTACAACATATTGATGATTTTGAGAAGTAAAACGAACATCACCTGTAGCAATTTCTCTAACAGGATGATTACCACCACGATGACCAAATGATAAAGGTTCTGTTTTTGCCCCATTAGCTAAACAAAGTAGTTGGTGTCCTAGACAGATACCAAACATTGGAAAGCGTTGCTGTAATGTTTGAATAACCGGTAAAACAGTGGGTAAAGCAGCTGGATTTCCCGGTCCATTACTTAATAATATGCCGTCTGGACTCATACTAGCAATTTCCTCGGCTGATGTATGATAAGGCACGACGGTAATATCACATTGACGTTTGTTTAATTCTCTGAGTATGCTGTGTTTTAAACCGAAATCCATTACAACAATTTTTTTACCTGTTCCCGGACTGGGATAAGCAGTTTTCGTTGAAACTTCAGCAACGGTCTGTGTTGGTAAAACAGTCGCTCTTAATTGATCTAACGCATGTTCTAGGTCGACCCCTTCATTGATAAACGTCGCTTTTAAAGTACCGTTCGCACGAATACGTTTAGTTAATGCACGTGTATCAATTTCAGCAATCCCAGGAATCCCTCGTTGCTTAAGAAAATCATCCAGTGAAAGATGATGACGCCAGTTAGATGGTCGACGAGCTAATTCATTCACTACGACACCTTTACAACTTGGTTGAATCGATTCGGAATCATCTCGATTAATTCCTACATTACCGATCAGAGGGTATGTAAAGACAACAATCTGACCGTTAAAACTTTGGTCGGTAATCGTTTCTTGATAGCCTGTCATACACGTCGTAAAAACTAATTCACCTGTTGTAGGTTTAAGAGAACCAAACGCTTTGCCTTCTAAAACCGTTCCATCTTCTAATAGTAAAAATCGTTTCATGACCGTTCCTCCTGTTCACCCCAAACTTTTTGACCGTTTGAGAAAGTGTATAGAACTTGTCCCGTCACCGTTTGATTTAAAAATGGCGTATTATGTGACTTAGAAGCAAAGTCCTGTTCGTTAATTTCATATTGTTTTTCAACATCTAACACAGTAATATCTGCACGTGCACCAATATCTAGCGTTCCCACTGGTAGCTTAAATAATCGAGCTGGTTTGTATGTCAGCCAATCAATCACTTGTTGCAATGTGAAAATCCCAGTTTTTACAAAGTGATGATTCATCAAGGCAAATGCCGTTTCACTTCCCACAATTCCAAAAGGCGCTTCTGTCATGGAAAGAGCTTTTTCATCAGCATGATGTGGCGCATGGTCAGTCGCTAAACAGTCGATTGTTCCATCGAGTAGACCTTCAATTAAAGCTAACCGGTCTTCTTCCGCACGTAAAGGTGGATTCATTTTAAACTGACTATTATCCGATGTAATGGCAGCATCTGTTAAAATCAAATGATGTGGACAGACTTCTGCTGTTACATTGACCCCTGCTCGTTTAGCATCTCGTATGACTCGAACACTTTCTTTGGTTGAAACATGACAAACATGATAATGAACGCCAGTTTCTTCCGCAAGTAAACAATCACGAGCGATTTGAGATGATTCTGTTGCGCTTAAAATGCCAGGCAGACCAAGCTTTTCCGATTGAGCGCCGTGATGCATACATCCGCCAAAGAGAAGTGATTCATCCTCTGTATGTGCGACAATACTCATCTCTAACTCTTTCGCTTTCTTCATTGCTAGATACATCGTGCCAGCTGTTTGGACTCCCACACCATCATTCGTGAAGGCAAAAGCACCAGCTTCTTTTAAAGCGGCCATATCCACTAGCGTTTCACTTCTTAGGCTTTTGGTAATCGGAGCATACTGGCGAACGTCGATAACAGCATCTTTTTCAATACGTTGCTCAATATCTAAAAAGTCCGAAACATTATCTGGGACGGGATCAAGATTAGGCATCGCACAGACTGTAGTAAAGCCTCCACGAGCGGCAGCAAGACTTCCCGTCTGTATGGTTTCTTTATGCGTGAAACCTGGTTCACGAAAATGGACGTGAACGTCGACAAACCCAGGAGCAATTAACTTATCAGCACAATCAATAATTTCTAGATTTCCGTTAATTCTAACATCTTCAAGTGCTAGTCCCTTCGCTCTAATTTTTCCATCTTCTATTAGTAAATCAGTTGCCACCCATTCATTATGTCCATTTAAACAAAAGCCGTTTTTCAATAAAATTGCCATGTCTTAAGCCTTCCCTTCTAAGATTGCTTCTAATATTGCCATTCTCATAAATACGCCGTTCGTCATTTGCATGACGATCCGCGAAGATAACGATTCAACTAAACTATCCGCTAATTCAACATCTCGATTGACAGGAGCTGGATGCATGATAATCGCATGTTTTGCCATATGACTTGCTCGCTCCTCTGTTAAACCGTACGCTTGGTGATAAGCTTCCTTATCAAATAACTCGGTCCCGTCATGCCGTTCATGTTGTACACGCAAGAGCATGATGACATCCATGTTAGGCACTAACTCATCCAATGCCATAAACGTTCCAAATGCTTCATATTGTGCGTCGTACCATTCATCAGGTCCAGAGAAGAAGACATTAGCTCCTAATCGCTTAAGCATTTGCATATTTGATTTTGCCACGCGCGAGTGCGTAATATCGCCGACTATCGCGACATTAAGTCCTTTAAAACGACCAAACTCTTCATAAATCGTCATCAAGTCTAACAAACACTGTGTTGGATGCTGCCCACTTCCGTCGCCTCCGTTGATTAAACTACATCGAATGGTTTTACTTTCCATTAATTGATGATAGTAGTTTTCTTCTGAATGACGAATCACACACACATCGACACCAATCGCTGACATTGTTAAAACCGTATCATAGAGGGATTCCCCTTTATTAACTGAGCTTGTAGACGTGTCAAATTCAATCACATTTAATCCCATCTTGCGCTCAGCCATGTCGAAACTCTTATGCGTTCGCGTACTATTTTCAAAAAATAAGTTTGCGGCATAATAATCGCGTTTCAATTTAGGCGAAGCCACACCTTGTTTAAACTGTTGCGCACGACGAATCAACCCTAATACTTCTTGATTATTAAGTGCTTCGACAGTTAATAAATGTTTTAAACTTACTTGTTCTCGATTGATAATCACAATGATGTCATCCTCTCTGATTCGTTATTCTTTTTCGCTCGCTGCTTCTTCCGGTAAAATTAGATTTAAAATAATCCCAAATAATGTTGCAAGTGCCATTCCTTGTAATTCAAAAGTTCCTACTTTAAAGATTAACCCGCCAATTCCTACTACTAAAATAACTGATGCAATAATAAGGTTGCGTTTTTTATCAAAATCAATTTTTTGTTCAATCAGAATTTTTAATCCACTAGAAGCAATGACGCCAAACAAGATAAAGCTAATACCTGATATAACTGGACTTGGAATACTATGGATGACTGCGCTAACCTTACCAACAAAACTTAAAATCATAGCTAAGACGGCTGCTCCTCCAATAACAAAGACACTATGAATTCTAGTGATTGCTAGGACACCAATGTTTTCTCCGTAGCTCGTCACAGGTGGTCCACCCACTAAACCAGCCGTGATTTGAGCAAGTCCATCACCAAGTAGCGTGCGATGTAAACCAGGGTTTTGGAAAAAATCACGTTTTGTTAAACGGTTTAAGACGGTGATATGCCCCATATGTTCTGTCATTGTCACAAACGCAATCGGTGCCATCATTAAGATGGCGCTCCACTGAATCCCTTTGCTTCCCTCTAATAAGATAAAATGAAAATCAGGTGCTTGTATCCATGCGGCATTTTTGATAATACTCAAGTCTACAATGCCAAAACCTAGTGCAACAAAGTAGCCACTGACGATACCTAGTAGTATCGGAATTAATCCTAGAAACCCTTTTAAAAACATATTAAAAATAATGGTAAGTCCCAGTGTTATTAATGCGACCATGATATATTTTGGACTGTAATCACCATTGATATCAAACATCGCATTATTAGCTGCATTAGCAGCTAAACCAAGACCGATAACCATAATAACAGGCCCAACGACGATGGGAGGTAATAGCTTTTCTATCCAATCTGCTCCATGTCGCTTTATAATCATCGCCACGATGATATAGACAAGTCCCGTCGTTATAGCACCTTGCGCTACTGCAGCGTAGCCAGCATCGGGGTCTTTTAAAAGTAACGTCATTGCTGGTATAAAGGCAAAACTGCTGCCAAGATAAGCAGGGATTTTTGCCCCAGTCGCGATAATATAAACCATTGTTCCAATACCTGAACTAAATAGAGCAACACTTGGATCGATTCCGACTAGAATTGGCACTAAAACAGTCGCACCGAACATCGTAAATAAGTGCTGAAAGCTAAGTAATAACCACTGACTCGCTTTCGGTTTATCTTGTATATCCAATACAGCATCTGGATTTCTAAATGATTGTGTTGTTTTCATAATATCCTCCTTCATAATAAAAAAAGCAGCCTCTATCAATAGAGACTGCTCAAATTAAACCTACTCATCCTGTCAGTAAGTTAATGGTCGCTTTTTTGCGTCTCTCTGTACTCAATTAAAAAGCAAGCTATTCAAATTTATTTCGCGATGGTTACACCATCTTCTCCGTCAATTTCTTTCATCTTAACAATAATTTCTTCATCTAGGGATGTTGGAATATTTTTTCCAACAAAATCCGCACGAATTGGTAATTCACGGTGGCCTCGATCGACTAAAACAGCGACCGATATTTTTTCAGGGCGACCGATATCCATGAGCGCATCTAGTGCCGCACGAATCGTTCTACCTGTAAACAAGACATCATCTACTAAGATGACTTGTTTTCCTTGAATATCAACAGGAATATTAGTCCCGTTCACTTGGGCATCTCTATCTGATTTTCCTGGCTTATCATCTCGATATAACGTAATATCTAACTCACCAACTGGGATTTTCTTTCCTTCTAACTGTTCCAAACGATCAGCTATTCGATTAGCTAAAAAGATTCCTCGTGTTTTAATGCCCACTAACACAATGTCATCGATGCCTTTATTTCTTTCAATAATTTCATACGTGATACGTGTTAACGCGCGTGTCATCGTCATCTCGTCTACCACTTTCTTTGTCATCTCATTTCCCCCTAATCTTTATAATAAAAAAATCCTACTTCGCTGTGAAGTAGGATGGACGTTTAAACATTGAGAATAGTGCATACTTAGAGTATCTCTAAGGTACAAACTAATCGTGTCGTGTCTTTCCTTGTTAGCCTCACAGGACCACTTTAAAGGATTTCTATTTGATTAAAATTATCATACCTGTTTTTCATCTAAATTGCAAACTATTTTGCTAAGTTTTTTAAAGCTGATTCAAAATATGTTGGTAAAGGAGCTTCAAAATAAAGTGTTTCATTCGTTCTCGGATGAGTAAATCCTAGTGTCGCAGCATGTAAATACTGTCCTGCTCCTTCTAAAGTGACGTTAGGTCCATATACAGGATCACCTGCAATAGGATGTTCAATATACGCCATATGCACACGTATCTGATGTGTCCGTCCTGTTTCTAAACGACAGCGACACAGTGTATAGTCTTGGTACCGCTCCATTACTTGAAAATGTGTGACGGCAGGCTTTCCAGACTCAATGACGGTTTGAGTGACGCGATTGTGTGGATCTCGACCGATAGGAGCATCAATCTTACCTCGCTCGTGCACAATGACACCATGAGCCAAGGCAATATACTCTCGCTTGACAGTATGTGCTTGTAATTGTTGTTGTAGCCCTCTTAACGTCACGTCATTTTTCGCCACCATTAACAATCCTGACGTATCTTTGTCAATCCGATGAACAATCCCCGGACGGACGACATCGTTTATACTAGCAATATCTCGCGAATGATAAAGAAGCGCGTTTACTAATGTACCAGAGGCATGACCCTTTGACGGATGAACAACCATTCCTTGTGGTTTATTCACGACAAGTAAATCGTCATCTTCGTACACGATGTCTAGTGGAATATCTTCAGGTTCAACTGTTAACTTTTCTGGTGAAGGTCTTGAGATGACAATTTTATCTCCGGTAGCAACCTTATAACGAGCCGCAACAGGCATATCGTTTACTGTCACATATCCAGCTTTCAACCATTGTTGGATTTGTGAGCGGGAATAATCACTATACGTATCCGCTAACACCTTATCAAGACGTCCCTTTTCATCACTAATGATTAATTCTAATTGTTCTAACATTTTTTATCCTACCATTTCTAATGCGTCATCTAACATAATATAAATAAAAACACAGATAACGCCAATCGTTAAAGCGACGTCTGCAATATTAAATATTGGAAAATTCATGAAATTTGTTTGAAACATATCCACAACATAATTTAAACGTAAACGGTCAATAAAGTTCCCTAATGCGCCACCAATAATTAAACTAAGGCCAATCGTTAGCCATTTAGACTCATAACGATATTTAATTAAGATAAACGATGTCGCTCCAACAGTTAAAAAAGTGACGAGATAAAAGAACCACATTTTCCCTTCTAATATACTCCAGGCTGCGCCTTCGTTGTGAATGTTTGTCAGTGACAAAATGGGATTATTGTCAAATAGCGTTTCACCGTAGCCAATATGTTCTGTTACCCAAAACTTTAACCACTGGTCTAACCCTATAACGATTGCGATAATTAATAAAAACCACATATATGCTTCCTCAATTTCTCCATTCATTTTGAAAAACATCTTTTGGACGAATGATACCCAATAAATTACCATTAGGCTTACCATCACGTGTGATAAGAACCGCCTCTAAAGAAGGATTTGTATGAAACCAACGCGTCACTTCATATACAAATGTCGTAGCAGAAGCAAAGCGAAAATTTTGACTACGACGGTCGCTAATCAAAACATCTTTCGCGTGTAAACCGCCGATTTGTAAACAATCATTTTTATGTTGCTTTGCCATCCAAATACCTAGTCCATGCGCCGTAATCAAGCCTAAAAATGTCCCTTTACGATAAATAGGGAATTGTGAGTAACCATGTTGCGCTACAATTTTTAGTAGCTCAGTCAGCGGTATATCTTCTTCAAATCCTGTTACATACTTCTCGTAACGAGGTAAAACCATCTCTGGATGGGTTAAGCGTTTTTCAATTTCGATGAGACGATTGAGCACCCATTCATTTGGCTCGGCTATCACAAAATCTGGTGAAATACGATCATGAATAATAGCATTTCGTAATTGTGCAATCTGCAATAAATCATCTTCATACTCTTCAATAACGCTAATCTTTTGCTTACTTGCTCTTCGCACTAACTCTGAAAAACCAAAGCGTTCATCTCCAGGTAATTCTTTTTGTAACCATTTTTCAATACGATTAAAACTAGCTAAGAACTCATCTGAAGCTAAGGTCACTTTTCAGCCACTTCTTCCATAATGTAGAATTTCTTACCCATTAACCAAATGAAAACGCCATAAAAGGCTACTAAAGCTATTGCGAATACCCATGATTTAAATAGTAAAGGAATAATAAAAATCAAGGTAAAGTAAGTCACATAAAAATTAAAGACGACAGGGTTCATATGAACATCAAAAGTACGATCTTGATGTTCTTCTGTGACATCAAAGACTTCACTTTTTAAAATACCATAAACTACTTGTAATTTGTCCCCCGATTCAACGTCGACTTCTATCGTTTCTTCTGGTGAAATCGTAGCAATTTTTTGATTGTTTTTTAATACGTTAATCGCAGAACCTATCCCCATATAACCTGCTTTTCGTTTTAAATTTATTTTCATATTATCACCTTTTCTTACAATATCATGTATCGTTATTATCATAACGTTAAAAGCAAAAAAAGCCAAGTAGAAATTGATAATCTACTTGGCGTGTAAGCCCTATTTTTTATTTTCGTGTGACAACGGTCGTTTTCTCAGTCATTTTAACCCATGTTTTTTTGATTTGTGAGGGATAAAACGAAACAAACTTACCGCAAACATACCCTAATTTATAACTCCACTCTCTCCATGACTGCACCATTATCACATCCTGTACACGTATTCAACACCATCATTATAGCAAAAAATGAGATGTTGTTAACAAGTTGTTAGACTTTGTAATATAATTTATTCTGTCTGTAACATAGATGTCACAAACAGGATAATGTTGTGCTACCAATAGGTTTCATCATTGACCTTTCTCGAAATTACTTCTATAATGAAAAGGTACGATACTTTTAATTGGAGGAATGTAAAATGATAAAAGGTAGAGTGAAATGGTTCGATGCCAAAAAAGGATACGGATTCATTACTTATCACGAAGATGAGGACGTTTTTGTTCATTTTACAGGAATCTTAGGTGATGGTTTTAGAACGTTAAAAGAAAACCAGCCCGTTTCTTTTGATATTGTTGAAGGTCGACGTGGTGAACAAGCGACAAATGTAGAAATATTAGATTCAGATTCTGAAAGTCTTTAAAAAAGACATGGGACTCATCCCATGTCTTTTCTATTTATTATAATACCTTGAAAATTATTGTTGTCCGATAATGCTTCTATAAGTTTTACTTGCTGTTTCTTTAACATTAGCATGGTCATCGTCGCGCCATCATGTTGAGTAATAGTAACTGAAAAGTTTAAAACATCGATGCTTTTGATATGATAAATTTCAATAATTTGAGTATTTTTCTTTAACAATGGCACTGTTTTAATAATTTTTTCAGTGACAATCAAATAACGCTGAGTTCCTACTACAAAAGAAATCAGACTAGCTGTTCCTAATAGAATGGTATAGATATTTACTCGAATTAATTCTAATTGAATAATCAGCGCTAAACAACCTAATAATATCGTATAAGACCAATAGACGATACTCGTCGCCCATTCTGGCTGCCAGTATATTTTAACTGTGCTGTTTTTCTTATTCACGCGTCTTCCTCACCTTTTCTCATTCTATTATATCTTAACATAGCGACATTAGACTGACACGCAAAAAGGAGTAAATTATGTTAAAAATCTATGTTGATGCAGCCACAAAAGGCAATCCAGGTCCTAGTGGTATTGGAATCGTCCTGATTGGCGATCATAATCTATACGAGCAACATGCTATTCCTATTTCTGATAGGGGCAACCACGAAGCAGAGTTTAGAGCGGTTGAATGGGCGTTGGAATATGTCTTAAATCGACAATGGGAAAATCAAACGATTTTTATGTTCACAGATAGTAAAGTAGTCAGTCAAGTGATTGAGCGAGGTCATACTAAAAATCAACATTTTGCACCCTATTTACAACGTATCAATCATATGATAGACCACTGTCATCTCTTTATTTTGCAATGGATTCCTGAAAAGCAAAATAAAGGCGCTGATAACTTGGCTCGACAAGCCTTGAATAAAAAATGAATTTACATTATTTCTTTCATTTCCTCTTTACAAATTAAAATATAATGATATAATAATAATAATCTAATGAGAAACCAGGAGGATGTTTTATGAAAAAAATACCATTATTATTGAAAATTGTTATCGCCGTTATTTTAGGGGTGATGACAGGAACCTTTGCCCCCCTGGTAGTTATTCAACTTAGTGCGACATTTAACCAGATCTTTGGAAGTTTCTTATCATTTATTGTTCCGTTGATTATTATTGGTTTTATTGTCCCTGGGATTGGCTCTCTATCACAAGATGCGGGCAAACTTCTCGGGGTGACAACCTTAACCGCTTATCTATCAAGTATTATTGCTGGCATTTTTGCATTTTCAGTAGCACGGTTACTTTATCCCAAAATGCTTCATTTAACTATGATGAAAAATATTAGTGATCCAAGCGAAGGGCTTGTTAAAAGTTTACTAACTATAGAAATTCCACCGATTATGGATGTGATGACAGCTTTAGTGCTTTCATTTATGATAGGATTAGGTCTAAGTACTTTAAAAAGTAATCAACTATTTCAAGTTTTCGATGAATTTCAATCAATAGTTATATGGACATTGCAAAAAGCAATTATTCCTTTATTGCCATTCCATATTTTCGGAATCTTTGCAAATATGACTTATGCCGGACAAGTTCAGACAATTTTAAGTATTTTTGCGAAAGTCTTTTTAATGATTATAATTTTACATATCATTTATCTGATTTTCTTATACTCAGTTGCAGGATCAATGAATAAGAAAAATCCGTTCTTTTTATTAAAAACAATGGCGCCAGCATATTTTACAGCTGTCGGGACACAATCATCCGCTGCCACTATACCTGTTACTTTACAACAAGCAAAAAAAACGGGGATCTCTGAGCGAATTGTCGACTTTGTCATTCCATTATGCGCTAATATTCACTTAGCTGGCAGTACCATTACATTAGTCAGCTGTTCTATGGCCATTTTATTTATGAAAGACCACTTACCAAACTTTGGCGAGATGTTTCCTTTTATTCTCGTTTTAGGAATTATTATGATTGCTGCTCCAGGCGTACCTGGTGGTGCAGTTATGGCTGCAACAGGCCCTCTTGCATCAATTCTAGGTTTTGATGCAGCCATGATATCATTAATCATTGCCTTATATCTTGCACAGGATAGCTTTGGTACGGCATGTAACGTTACTGGAGACGGAGCGATTGCAACTATTGTCGATGCGATTGCTAATCGAACTTCCAAAAAGAAATTAGTTTAAGCTAAAAAGCCGATGAGCAAACTCATCGGCTTTTTTTATTGCACTTGATACACGTCAAAAAATATTTTTCGCATATAATCGATTAAATAGGTTGGATTGAGTACCTCACCTGTCGCATTTAAAATTAATTCATTAGGTTTTTTAGAAGCACCGAATTGATGAATATGTTTCTTATTCCACTCAATAATACGTGAATAATCCTCTGATGCCAAGACTGCTTCAACATCAAATTGCTGATTCATCGCATGATAAAGCTGTGCTGCATACATAAAGCCCAATGCATAGGAAGGGAAATAACCAAAACTACCGCCAGCCCAGTGAACATCTTGTAAAATTCCCTCCAAATCATTTTCGGGGCGAATGCCTAAATATTCTTCATATTTATCGTTCCAGATTTGTGGTAAATCAGCAAGATTAATCTCCTCATTAAAAATCATTTTCTCGATTTCATAACGGATGATAATATGCAGTGGGTAGGTTAAAGCATCTGCTTCAATACGAATCAAGCTCGATTTGCTTTGTTTAATCCCACGATAAAATGTTTCAAAGTCTATATCAGCAAAGGTATCACCAGTTATTGCTTGTAAACGTGGGTACTGACGTTGCCAAAAAGCACGACTACTCCCTACAATGATTTCATTAAATAATGACTGTGATTCATGAATTCCCATAGACGTTCCACGTGATAACGGTGTATGATCATATTTTTCATCAATATTTTGCTCGTACATACCGTGTCCCGCTTCATGAATGACTCCTAATGTCGCCATTAAAAAGTCATGTTCGTTCCAACGCGTTGTGATACGGGCATCTTGTCGATTGATACCTAGCATAAATGGATGAATGGTATCATCTAAACGACCACGAGATAAGTCGTATCCTAATTGTTCAATAACTTCTAAGACAAACTCTTTTTGCGCTTCTTTACTAACATAGCGATGTATAAAGTCTGTTTCAGGAGGCGTTCCTTTTTCGGCAATTTCTTTTCTAAGAGAAATAATGCCCTCTTTTAAGGTTTCAAAAATATCATCTAACTTCGCTACTGTCATGTCAGGCTCATATAAATCAAGTAATACATCATAGTCTGTGCGTTGGTTCTTTTGACGATAAGGAATAAACTCTTTATTAAATGCTACTAATTCTTCTAACGCTGGTAGAAAGATAGCAAAATCTTTCGCATCTCTTGCCTGCACCCAAGATTGATGAGCTTTTGACAATGCTTTACTGTAAGCAATAATTCGGTCTTGAGGTACATTGTTATTCAGCTCATAACTCTCTTTTACATCCGCAAATACCTCTTGAGCAAAAGGCGAAAGTTCCGCTAAATTCTCAGAAAAATAGTCAATGAATGACGTCATCTTTTCCCCATTTGCTAAATCGAAGTGCTTGCCACTCATATAACTGACAACCTCCGAACGATGTTCCGCTGCTGCTTCCGGCATACCGGTTTGAACATCCCATTCTAATAATCCTAATGTTTGCGAAATAAGAGACATTTCCTTTAAATGCTCAAGAAAGGCTTTTTCTGTCATATGTGTCATATTATTACTCCTCATTCCGTTTTGGTCTTGGTGGGCGTTTACCCCAATATTGGAATAAATCAGTTCTTAAAGAGCCATTATACAGTTTTCTTTTTTTAGTCGCTTTTGCGCCATAAAATTCTTCAAACTGTAAATCACTTGTCAAGATATACTTACTCCATGTATCTAATGGTCGATAGACGTCGCCCATTTCTTTATACAATCGGCGTACGGCTTCTTCTTTACCCAAACGCTCGCCATATGGGGGGTTGGCAACAATCACGCCATATTCTTTTTCAGTCGTAAAATCTTTTAATTGCATTTGTTTAAATTGAATACTATCAGAAAGTCCCGCTTCTGCTGCATTTTTTTTCGCAATTTCTATCATTCGTGCGTCAATGTCCGTACCTAATATATCAAGTTCAATATCATAGTCGGCCTGTTCGTCTGCTTCGGCTCGTACTTTGTCAAAAATCTCGGGATCAAACCATGACCACTCTTCACAAGCAAAATCTCGATTAAAACCTGGAGCAATATTATGTCCGATTAATGCGGCTTCAATACAAATGGTTCCTGAACCACAAACCGGATCATAGAACGGACGGTCTTTTCGCCAATTTGTTAGCTTCACTAACGCTGCTGCCATATTTTCTTTTAAAGGGGCACCGCCCTTATCTAAACGATAACCACGCTTGAACAAACTTGGGCCAGTAGTATCAAGGGTAATGGTCACTTTGTCTTTTAGTAAAGCCACTTCTAATTGATACAACGCCCCTGTTTCAGGTAAACGACCATAACGATGATAGTATTCGCTTAAACGATTGACAATCGCTTTTTTAGTAATGGCTTGACAATCAGAGACACTGTATAATTTTGATTTAATTGATTTACCAGCAACTGGAAATTGTGCATCCATCGGTAATAGTGTTTCCCAAGGCAATGCTTTCGTTTTTTCAAATAACTCTTCGAACGTATAAGCATCAAATTCGCCTACAATAATTTTTACTCGGTCAGCTGTGCGTAGCCAAATATTAGCGGTAGCAATTGTCGTCATATCGCCATAAAAAATTGCGCGTCCATTTTCGACTTGACACTCTATTCCTAAATCTCGTAATTCCTGTCCTACAAGTGCTTCCATACCACTTGCTGCTGTCGCCATTAATTTAAATTGTTTCATGTTGGATTCCTTTCTCATATCAGCATCACTCTGATTTCACTCATCAACTTTTGTAAAAAAAAGCCTTCCATTTTTTAAAACGGAAGGTTCATTCCTGATAAAGGTAGTTTTCTATAAGCCATGTTCTGTATTACTTTCTCTCAGGATCAAAAAGTAACGGTAATAATCTGTCTGCAATCTTACGACTGCCTCTTTTCTTCGTTCATTTCCTAGAAAAAAGTGCCCCTACCTTATGTTTGGGTTGCTCTCTCGTGGGGTTTACCCGTTCCACCAATATTATTTCTAATATTGCTTCGTCTCTGTGGCACTTTCAAGTCTACTCCAGCATAGCCCTAGAGCCTTAGCTGTTTTAACTGCCGTCAAATGTGAAACACATCTGCCTTAGCTTATTTTTTCGCTAAGCACGAACACTACAAGCACTCTCAGCTTGTGAGAGCATGGACTTTCCTCAGCTAGTCAAGCTAACCGTAATTACCCGAAAACTACCAAATCATTTTTTGATTAAAACTGTTTTGTTTCATCTAAAGTATCTTGATTATCACTCTCGACTAAGCGATTACCAAATACTTCTTTTTCTAAATTTGATAGACGTTTTAAGATGTCAAAGTTTGTTGCTGTGTTGACAGTCTTAGGCGTTTCTTGACGCATTCTTGTCAGAGACTCTGTACTCTTAGTTAATTGATCTACTTTCGCAACTAATCGATGATTCTCTTCTCTTAACTCTAATAACTCACGATTAAACGTTTCATAGTCTTTAATAATCCCATCTAAAAACTCATCCACTTCTACTGGATCATAGCCACGCATTTTTGTTTTAAATTCTTTTTGCAATATATCTCTTGCCATATAATTATAGTTTGCCATATCCCACACCTCACTCATATTCATGTTCATCAATCATTATAACATATTTCACCAAGTTGATTCTACCAGAATTACCGATAAAACAAAACAATTACCTCTTATATGTTATTTTCAGCTGCATCTTGTAAATCAAACATAGAAATAAGTTCTAAAAAATATGGACTTGTTTCTTGTGTTTGCTGTATATCGCGATAAGCATAAGATAGTTTTCCTTCAAATTCAGGGTCATAGACAAATAATGCCCCGTCTGTATGCGTTATTAGAAATTGCGTATGATTTTTTAATTGACTTGGCGAATGGTAAGGTTGATGTGAAACACTGTCTACAAAATCCGCTTTGCTTTTTGCCGTGCTTAAGGCTAATTGATTCGTTTCATTCCACTGACTACCAAATTCGTCAAATGGAAAAAGCAAACTTGTTTTGAGTTCTGGATAAAGTTTCTTTAATTCTTCTGCTATTTCTAATCCCCAAAGTTCAACACCTAAGTTGCCAGAAGTAATAATCCACTCTGTCCCATTTTCGATTAAGTGGATTAATCGTTCTTTTAACACGTGTTTGATAACTTTTTCTTTCGGATCATCTTTCTTAAAAACACCGAGTTCATAAGAACGATAACCTGATAACCACAATCTTTTTATCAATGCTACCACACTAACCTTTCCATTCTAAATTGATTTTTGCTATAATACATGCTAGGAGTGAGAGTTATGACAATAAAGTATCCTAACGGTCGCCTTCAACACCATCATAAAGGGAATCAACGACTAAGGCAACCGATTCAACATGGAAATCGTGGTCAACAGTTAGAGTCATTAATTAATGATTCTAATACCTACTATTTAACGCGTGAGATTGCGGTCATTCATAAAAAACCCACTCCCGTTCAGATTGTAAATGTCGACTATCCAAAACGCAGTGCGGCGATAATTAAAGAGGCCTACTTCAAACAGCCGTCAACAACTGATTTTAACGGTATATACAAAGGAAGATATTTAGATTTTGAAGCCAAAGAAACAAAGAATAAAACATCGTTTCCTCTTAGCAACTTTCATGAGCATCAGATTCAGCATATGAAAGCTTGTCATAAGCAACAAGGAATAACGTTTGTTTTAATTAGTTTCTCTACATTAAACCGTTACTTTTTCTTACCGGGAGAAGTTTTGTTTGACTTTTGGGACTCACAAATCAATAACGGTCGTAAATCTATTCCTCTTAAAGAGATAGAATCAAAAGGCACTGAAATTGCTTTGTCATACCAACCAAGGTTAGACTACTTAAAAGCTGTCGACCAATACATTTAAAGGAGTTTAATCATTATGTCAGAAAAGACGCGTTCTTACACACAAGGACAAAAAAGAAAAAATAAAAAGAAACCCAAACAAAATAAAAAGAAATGGATTGGTAGAATTCTCCTCATTCTTTTCTTAGTTGTTTCTATCGCCTTTTTATCAGGAGTGGGTCTCTTTCTCTTCTACACAAAAGGGGCTCCTGAGCTTGATGTTGCAAAACTAGAAGACACGCTATCTTCAAAAGTTTATGATCGAAATGACCAACTTATTTATGAAGTAGGTGAAAAAAAACGAGAAACAGTTGCGCCTGAACAAGTTCCTTTTCAATTAAAAGAAGCAATCATGTCCATCGAAGATAAACGCTTCGAGAAACATATTGGCGTTGATCCAATTCGAATTTTAGGTGCTGCTATTTCAAACTTAACATCTGATTCATTACAAGGTGGTAGTACGTTAACACAGCAGCTCATCAAGTTATCTTACTTCTCAACTAAAGAAGAAGATCAAACATTAAAAAGAAAAGCACAAGAAGCTTCTTTAGCAATTGAATTGGAGCGTAGCAAAACCAAAGATGAAATTTTAACGTATTACATCAATAAGGTTTACATGTCTAATGGTTTATATGGTATGGAAACCGCGTCTGAAATTTATTTTGGGAAATCACTTGACCAGTTAACACTCGCTCAGACGGCACTGTTAGCAGGTTTACCACAAGCCCCTGCTACCTACGACCCTTACGTCAATCCTGACCTTGCTAAGAAAAGACGGGATATTGTACTTGGTGAGATGAAGCGAGATAATCGCATTAATGAAGAAGAATACCAAGCAGCAATCAATGAATCTATCGAAGAAGGCTTGCGACCATTAGAAAACCAGTCGGAAAGCTATCGAATGATTGATAACTATATTAAAGAAGTGATTGCTGAAGCAAAAGAAAAATCTGAAAAAGATATTTATACAGATGGCTTAGAAATTCATACCAATCTTGACTTAGATGCACAATCATATTTATATAATCTAGTCAATGGCGATGAACAGATTCAATTTCCAAATGACGATTTCCAAGCGGCAATTACAATTTTAGATGTTCACACGGGAGATGTTATCGCTCAGATTGGTGGACGTAAAGTCCCTGAAGACGTTCAATTAGGTGAAAACTTAGCGACGTCAGCTAAACGTGACTTTGCCTCTGCGGTCAAACCGATAAATGTGTATGCGCCTGCGGTTGAATTTCTCAATTATTCAAGTGCAAGAATCGTTGTAGATGAACCTTACAAGTATCCTAATACGAATACGAATGTCTATAACTACGATCGTCGTTATCTAGGAGCGATTACTATTCGTGAAGCTCTTGTCGATTCGCGAAATGTTCCTGCTGCTAAAACGATCGAAGAAGTTGGTTTAGATAAAGTTTCAGAATTTCTTGAAAGTATTGATATGGAATATCCAGGTGGCGTAAATCCTTCCTCTGCTATTTTTGGAGAAACAAACTCGTTAAGCATGGCGGCTGCATACGGTGCATTAGCAAATGAAGGAACCTATCACAAACCTTCCTATATTAACCGAATCATCTACCCAGACGGTACAGAGGAAATCTTCAAAGAAAAAGGCAAAAAAGTCATAAAAGACTCAACGGCTTACATTGTCACAGATATGTTGAAAGACGTCCTAAAACGCGGTACAGGGGCACAAGCAGATATTCCTTACATTTTCCACGCAGGTAAAACAGGAACGTCTAACTATGATGAAAAAGACATGGATAAGATTAAAGGCGATACTACTGGCGCGCCTAATATTAGTTTCGTCGGTTATAATCCAGATTATGTGATTTCAGTTTGGACGGGTTATAAAGATTTTTATCGTCCTATTCCTTACCAAGAGCAACACCTTGCGATGCTTATTTATAAGTATCTAATGGGATATCTAACAGAAAATACTGAACCAAAAGATTGGGTCATGCCAGATAGTGTCGTTAAAATAGGTAATGAGTTATATGTAAAAGACCACGTCAGAGATCAAACGACTTGGAAACCAGCACCAACTACTGCCAAAACGAAACCATCGACAGAAGAACCCAAAACAGAAACAACTCAGTCAGAAGAAACAGAAACCACCGCCACTGAACCACCTGAAACTTCTACTGAAACTGAAGCACCAACCGAAACAACACCGACTACTGAGCAAACACAGCCTCAGACGACACAAAAGCCTGAAGAAAAACCGACTGAATCAAATCGGGATAACTAAAAAAGTAAGCAATGCTAAATCGCATTGCTTACTTTTTTTCATTTACATTTAATCTTTTTTGTCCCTCTTCACACAGATAAAGCAGTGGACATGTTTCGCACTTTGGCGCACGTGCTAAACAATGGTATCTACCAAAGAAAATCATGCGGTGATGTGTATCTACCCAACGTTCTTTCGGTATTTTTTGCATGAGTGTTTTTTCTACTTCTATAACCGATGCTGATTGCTTAACAATGCGTAACCGTTTGGATACACGTTCAACATGCGTATCAACTGCTATTGCAGGAATACCAAATGCATCTCCTGCTACGACATTCGCTGTTTTTCTGCCAACACCGGGTAGTTTCATTAACTCAGGAATAGTTTGAGGGACTTCCCCATTGAAATCTCGGATTAACATTTCGCAGCACCCTTTTATGTGCTTGGCTTTATTTCTAAATAAGCCGATAGTGCGAATACTATTCTCAATTTCTTCTAAAGGAGCCTCTACAAAAGCCTGCGGAGTTGGAAATTTTTCAAACAGAGCAGGGGTAATTTTATTAACCGATACATCGGTCGCTTGCGCACTTAAAATCACAGCAATTAGCAACTCGAATGAATTCTTATGTATTAATTCTCCTTCGGCATTTGGAAACATCTCAGCCATAACATCTATCGCTTTTAATGTTTTTTTCTTTGATAACATTATGATTCCTCCGCATTATTTTTTGAAGGATCTAGCCAATTATATAATGGAACTCGAGGTGCGTTTCGAGTATGATCCTCATAGTCAGGAGTATGTTTATCTGTCATCTGGTTTTCATAACGACGTTTTTCTTTTTCGACATCCTGCGCATTACGAATGTTTTTTCTTTCCCAACTTAATAAAATTCTATCCATATATTTTAAGCTGTAAGCTTGATTTAATACTGCTTCTTTTAACGCTAGCGAGATTAATTCTACACCATAACCATCTTTTGTTAACCAATAACCTATTGTTTCTCGCTCAATAGGAGACAAGGTTCGTCCAAATTCTACTTCAATTTCTTGAAATAGTTGTTTTTCACTGATTTCTTGTTCAACGACTTGATGTTGATGCATGCTTTCTTGACAATACTCTTCAATTTGACCATAAATAAGCGTCACATTATATTGATCATAGGTTCGTCCTTGTTGATCGACCGCTGACTCTATGGCAAGGACTTTTTTATTCACAAGTTCTTCTAATAGATGATACAGCTCTTCGGAAGGGACGCCCGTCTCATCGCTAATTTGTTGCATGTTAGGAAAGTAAACACCTTGTTGAATGAACCGATTCACTTGCATCCATAGCATGACTTCTTTTTCATTTAACCCAATATGTCGATAGTATTGAAGGACTAAGTTAGAGACATACGTCCCTCCCGCTTCCAAATAGCTCGATAGTTCCATTTACTTCTCTCCATTTCTCATTCCAACCATTTTATCAGTGTTAAATGCCATTTAACGCGATCTGCATAAAAAATATTTCCGCCATTTTGATACAAGTAGCCCCCATTATACCAAACCGCTTTAGGTGTTAAATAACGATACGTTGTAGCATCTTTATTTCCTAATGACGGGGCTAAGACGGTTTTTGAATACTCCTCCGCTAGATCCAATGTATTGATATTCCCTCTTTGGTTTACATAATCTATATATTGACTACCAAAGTTATAAGCCTGAACACTCGTCCACTTATCTACCTCTTTTTGCTCCCCATAGTGAATCACATCGGCTAAATGCTTAACGCCGGATTCAATCGACTCTTCCGAGCTGAAAATCGTATTCGGATTTCCCGTCTGACTTTCACTACTTTGCATAATATCAATATGTTGTCCTTTAGTTTCCGTTAAAATAATCGCTTCTACTAATTTCTGATCATCCGGTATATCATATTTTACGACCATTTGATTAATATACCCTTCCCATTTTTCTAACTCTCGAATTCCCTTTTTTACTCGGTAAAGATAAATACCACTTAGCATTAGAAAACATAGGAGCACACATCCAATTAAAAACGTTCCGATTTTTTTCTTTTTTCGCATAACTATCCTTTCTTTTTCCCAGTCGGTAACAGGCTCCCATTGTTTAAAAAAACGTAAGGAACAAAATACGCTCCCTACGCTTTTATCATATTTTAGAAATCCATAAGAGTTAAAATATCATAATCTTTAATCTTATCTCGACCATTTAACTCAGTTAATTCTACTAGAAAGGCACATCCGACAACAACGCCGCCAAGTTTCTCAACCATTTCGATAGTAGCCGCGATGGTACCACCAGTTGCTAATAAATCATCACAAATTAAAACACGTTGGCCAGGTTTAATAGCATCTTTATGCAAGGTTAGGATGGCTTCACCATATTCTAAGCCATAGCTTACTTCAATCGTTTCACGAGGTAATTTTCCTTTTTTACGCGCTGGGGCAAATCCTACTCCCAATTCATAAGCAACTGGACAGCCGATAATAAAACCACGCGCTTCAGGCCCAACAATCATATCAATATTTTTTTCTTTGGCATAAGTTACAATCTGATGCGTCGCTTCTCGATAAGCCGCTCCGTCACCCATTAATGGGGAAATATCACGGAAGATAACTCCTTCTTTTGGATAGTCCGGTATACTTGCAATATAATCTTTTAAATTCACACTATTTCCTCCTATTGATGTAACCAATCTTTTATTTGATTGATATCACCATATAATAAAAATTCTTCAGTTTTCATTTGTTTTTGTCGTTCTTTATAATAACGACTTTCTTCAAGAGGTGTGCTGACTGGTTCCACTACTTTTGTCATCAAACCATCTTCTATTGTAACAAAATTCAAATCAAAAAACACGTTTATCATGAACTTTATCTTAGAAATTGGAATTCTTAAATATTTCTCAAGCATTGGTAGTTTATTTCGCACGTCTATTTCCTGACTGGATTGGATGACGCGATAGAGGGCAGCAAAATCCTGACGAGATGGCATACCTGTTAAATAAGCTTGCGTTTCACTTAAGAGTATTAAATAGATTTTATAAAACTCTGTCAGATTTACTATCGTACGTAACGTTTCTGCTTCGACTGGACAGTCTAAAAAAACCGCACTAGTCCCTGCTTCGATATCTAACTGTTCAATAGGCTGAGATTCATTCACTGCGATTAATTGTGCAGTAGGGATAAAAGAAAACTGCTTAGCTGTGTCTTCTTTAAAATAGAAATAGACAGTGTTATCACGCATGATATCTTTTACTTTATGAGCTTGTTCTCGAAAGTCTAATAATTGTGTGCCTTGTAATTTAAAATCTTTCAGCATTAGCTGTGGCTGTCTAACTCCATTCCACTCGTTAATCGATAATGTACCTACTACATCGACTTCGTCTGTCATGCTAAAGCTGTCGTAAGCTTCACCAAAGCCAAATCCGATTAAATCTAGAGGGCGTTCAGCTACTTTATGTTGAAGCTGTGCTTTTAAATGTCGATGGTCAATGCCAATTTGACGAGCATCCATTGGACGAGCATTTTCTAACAATAATAACGGTTTAGGATTATCCGTTCCGAATGGCTCTAATACCGCAAGTTTTTCAATCCAATCAATGCTTAACATCTCTGATTGTGTGACTTCTAAAACGGTCAGTGTCTCCTTTTGCCCTAAATCATAATTATCTGTCTTGATGACGTTATTTAATGCAGCTTTCAACTCCGCTAACTTGTCTACTGAAACACTTAAGCCTGCTGCCATATCATGCCCACCAAACTGTTGTAAAAGCGGTGCTACTTCTTTTAATAGATTAAAAATATTGACTCCTGGAACACTACGTGCCGAGCCTTTCGCTATGTGGCCTTCTTCAGAAATTGATAAAATAATAGCCGGTCGTTGCGTTTTTTCTACAACATAGCTTGCCACTATTCCTAAAACCCCTTCATGCCATCCTTTTTTTGCGAGAACATAGATATCTGATTTTTCAGCTTCTATTAACGTATCGACTTCCTGATTGATGAGTTGTACCGTTTTTTGACGCGCCTGATTCGTTGTTTCGACTTGTGCGACAAGCGTTCGTGCGTGTTCAGGTTCAAAGGTCGAAAGTAACTCGACGCCGACAATAGCCTCTTCCATTCTGCCCAACGCATTAAGACGGGGGGCAATTCGAAAGCCGATATCTTCTGAGCCTAACTGAGTAGTGTCAATTCCTAATTCCTCATACAACACTTGTAAACCGACTCGCTCCGTCTGTTTTAACATTTCTAAACCATGCTTCACAAGTAACCGATTTTCACCTGTCAGTGATACTAAGTCAGCAACCGTTCCTATCGCAACTAAATCAAGCAACTCTAATGGAGCGTCTTCTAATAGTGCAGAAGCAAATTTAAACGCTACTCCCACCCCTGCTAAATCTTTAAAAGGGTAGCTTCCTTTGGGGTGGGCAGGATGTATCACAGCATACGCTTCAGGTAATACATCAGGCAACGCGTGATGGTCCGTCACTATGACATCAACACCTTGAGCTTGGGCATACGCTATCGCCTCATGGCCGCTAACGCCGTTGTCAACGGTCAAAATGAGTTGATAGCCTTCTGCTACTAGTCGTTCATAGACGGCTAAGTTAGGCCCATATCCATCTTTAAAACGATTTGGCAAATAGACATCGACTTCGCCACCCACCATCTCAATCGCTTCTTTCATCACCGTACTACTAGTAATGCCGTCTGCGTCGTAATCACCGTAAATGATGATTTTTTCATTTTCCATAATCGCCTGTTGCAAGCGTTCTATCGCTCTATCCATATCATACATTAAAAAAGGATCAGTCAATTCATCCAAGCGACGGGCTAGATACTGATCTAATGCATCTTCATTTTTAATATCTTGTTGTTGCACTAAAGGTGCAAAACTTGTTGGTAAATCTCGTTCAGCTAACCATTTTTCTACGTCACTATGATTATCTAACGGTAATTTTTTCCAAGTATACATTGCTTCTTTCACATCATCACTCCTACCCAACTATTATAGCATGAAAAAAGAGCCTGTGATAATCACAGACTCTAAAATTGTTAAGACTAATGTGCTACCATCTCTTGAGCTACTTCATGTGCACTTAATGAGGTAGGATAGTAAGTTGGCCAATTACTTAACTCTGAAAATAACTTCTCTTGACTGTCGCCACCCATGTATAAGTGATAATGTTCTGCTTTATGAGGAGCGATTTGATGATCACTAAATTGAATATATTGAAATTCTCCAGCTGGTTCCGTTGCTTCAAACAAGTAACGAACACCACGATTCCCTTTTTCATATGTTAATATTTCATATCCTTTATATGTATATGGATAGGTCATTTTTTCACCATTTTTTTCGTAAGTGACGTGATTATTCTTAATCGTAATGCGGTCAACATCTGTTTGATAGCCTTTTTCATAATAATCACGATACTCTTCAGCTGTTTTATCTTGTTTTTGTTTCGCTTTATAGTCAAATACCGCATCTAGCTGGCCTGCTTTTAAAAGTGGATAGACAGACTGCCAATCTCCTTCATAATCGGAAAGGTCACGGTCTTTCACTTGATGATCTTCAAAATATCCAGCAGCAACCGTTTTTTCAACGTCATCATGTTCTGTTATTTCTTTTCCAGCTTGTTTCGTCGTTTTTTCAAGTGCTTTTAAGTTCTCACGCATGACGCTGATATAATCTTTACCCGCTTTTATATCTTCGTTAGATAAGCTTTCTAGTGGATTTAAGACTTCTAGTTTTACTTTTGCTTCCTCTGCTAAGGTGCGAGCGTATTTGTCGTTCATATTTTCTTCAAAATAAATATATTGAATATCATTTTCTTGGACGAACTCTTTTAACTCTGCCAAGCGAGCAGGCCCAGCTTCTTGCTCTGGAATCATACCGGCAATCGCTACTTGTTTTAACCCGTAATCTAAAGCTAAATAACCAAACGCAGCATGTTGTGTGACAAATGTTTTATTTTTCGCTTGAGATAAACTCGTTTGATATTCTTCTTCTAACTGCTTTAGTTCTTTCAAATAATTTTGTGCATTTTTTTCAAATATCTCTGCTTTTTTAGGAAAAGCTTCTTTTAATTGCGCTGTAATACTTTCGACTTCTTCCATTGCTAGTCTTGGGGACACCCATGTATGAGGGTCTAATTCATGAGAGTGTTCATCATGCTCACCATGTTCATGTTCGTCATGATTATTATCTTCATCATGCTCGTGGTCATGCTCTTCATGTTCTTCGTGTCTGTCACCATGGTCGTGATCATGGCCTTCTCCTGCCATTAAAACCATATTCTCTGTGCCTTTAACAATTGCCACATCGTCTTCTTTCACATTTTTTAGTGCTTTGGGTACCCAAGTTTCCATATTTTCGTTATGGTAAACGAAAGCATCTGCGTCATTGAGCTTCGCCATATCTTTAACTGAAGGCTCATAGTCATGTGGTTCTGACCCTGCCGGAATCATTAGCGAAACATCGCCTTCTTCTCCGACAATTTCTTTCGTGAAATCGTAAATGGGATAAAACGTCGTCACAACATTTAAACCATTTTTCTTAGCGTCTGATTGATTTGACTGACTTTGACATGCTGTTAGTAATGACAATGTTATAGTTGATAGCGCCAGTCCTTTTAATAATTTTTTCATTTAATAAATAGCCTCTTTTCTATTGAATTAATTCCTTAAATGACGTTTCGATTTTTTCTCTATCTAATTCCTGACCGATTAAAACTAAACCTGTTTTGGCTTCAGTGGCTAACTCAGGTCGCATTTCAAAAGAAACTTGTTGATTTACTCCTTGAATCTGAACAGCTAACTCATACTCGTCAAAAGCTAAAATCCCTTTAAAACGGTATAGTTTTTGGTCAAACTCAAAAAGTAACCAGTCTAACCAACGTAAAAACAATGCTTGGTTAAGAAAATTTGGTACTGGTAGGTAAAAGCTCTCAAATTCGTGGGACGAGTGTGAATGATGATGTTCATGTTGTTCATTCATTTCAGGCAATGCAACTTCTTCCACCAATCGAAAGCGATTTAACGAAAAGAAATCCTCTGATGAAAAAGCATTTCGCTTATCATAAAAAAGCGTATCCGCTAGTGGATTTAGTGCTTTTAAGTCATCTTCTATTCTCTTTTTATCATCATTGCTCAATTCACTTTTTTCTGAAACCACTAATCGGTCAGCCAACATGACTTGTTTAATCGTTTCAGGGTGAATGGCAGCGTCGTTATAATAGTCGCTATCAATAACAGTGATGATACTGTCGATGTAGAAATGTGCCATAATAGAAGGTGTTGTTATCAACGTTTGAATAATCGGTTGTGGATCTGCGACACCTGTCGTTTCAATAATAAGTGCTTTCAGTTTGACTCCTTTAGCTAAAATCGTTTTAATAATCGCATCAAATGCTTTTATTAAATCGCCTCTTAAACTACAACATAGACAGCCGTTATTTAACTGATAGATATTTTCCTCAACATGTAATAAAAAATCGTGGTCCATTCCCACGCTTCCAAATTCATTTTCGATAATCAATACTTCTTCCGGTAAATAATATTGATTTTGAAGTACTTGATTTACTAAAGTTGTTTTCCCGGCTCCTAAAAACCCAGAAACAACTGTTATTGGTATTCCCAAAAAAATTCACCTCTTGTTATTAAATAGTAACCGTTACGCTTTACCTTTACAAATTTATCAGTTTATTTAATTGATGTCAAGACAAAAATAAAAAACTTTGTGAACTGCATTGTTTCATACAGTCACAAAGTTTTTCATTTCTTTCTAATAATCCTCAGAAGTTGGTACAAACGGTTCGCCTTTTAATGCGCTAAATTCTGATTCTAATTCCGCAATCCGACGGTCTTTCTCTGCTATTTCTTGTGTGAATTGTTGTTCTTTCAACCGAACTTCATGATCTACCATTTGGTCTAACTTTTGAACATACTCAGCCTTATCTGCTTTAAGTTGCTTCATTTCTTTTCGTTGATTTAAATAACTGCTAAACCATAAAAGTGAGACGATAATGGCACCCACTGCAGTTGACCCTAAAATGACGTAAATTAAAGGCATAGCAACCGCCATAATTCCAAAATTAATATGTACGACATCAGTATTAATGACCGCAAAAATAATGATTAAAACTAAAAAGACAAAACCTATAAAAAATCGTGTTCCATTTTTCATCCTTATCACTCCTCTTTACTTTTTATTAAAGACGGTTCCTGCCAAAAAATCACCTAGATGAGGAAACAATGTATAAAAATTAGCACCCAGATTCATTAGAAACGGTGCATTAATTTCTCGAGTCGTATGACCATAGCTTGCCACAATTCTATTGGCTAATTTACTCGGATCTAAGACCCAAATTCCCATATCGTCTAAATAATGACCGGTCTTATCAGCGCGTTCGAAAAAATCAGTTTTTATGGGTCCGGGATTTACCGTTGTCACTTGAACACCATAGGGTTTAACTTCTAAGCGTAAAGCATTAGAAAAACCAAGCACGGCATGTTTTGTCGCCGCATAAATTGTAGACTTAGGTGTGGCCATTTTCCCTGCTTGAGACGCGATATTAATCAAATGACCTCGTCCTTTAGCTAGCATATCAGCGACCACGAGTCGACTGAGATAAATTAGTCCTACTACATTGACATTAAACATTTCTTGTATCGTTTTTAGGTCGATATGAATTAATTCTTCAAATAGACCAAAGCCTGCATTATTCACTAAGATATCAACTTGACCGACGTCTTCTTTGATTTGAGCATAAACACGGTCGATTGTTTCAATCTTACCAATATCTAAAGTATAGATATTAACTGAAGACGCGCCATGAGTTAGACACTTGGTTGCGACTTTTTCTAGCTGCTCGTATCTTCTGGCAGCTAAAACTAAGCGATAGCCTTTTTTTGCAGAAGCGTAAGCGATTTGTTCTCCCAATCCACTAGAAGCACCCGTAATCATCACAACTCGGTTATCTAGCGTCATGGTCGTTCCCCCTCTTTAATAAACGGAATATCTATCACATCAAAATCCTGCATCACACGTGTGTTAGCAAAAACGTGACGGGCTTCCTTCTGCAATGCAGCGACATCACGACCTAAATAACGGGCACTAATATGGGTTAGTAGTAACTGTTTGACATCACTTTCTTTCGCAATTTTAGCCGCTTGTACCGACGTACTGTGATAATACGCCTTAGCCATTTTCTCTTCATCATGTTTAAAAGTACTTTCATGGACTAAAACATCTGCTTCTGAAGCTAGCGTATAAGCATTTGGATGCACACGAGTATCCCCTAATATTGTGACGACACGTCCTTTTTGACGTGGTCCGACAAAGTCGTTTCCGTCTAGTACACGTCCATCTTCTAAAGTAACGGTCTCCCCATTTTTTAATTTCCCATATATAGGGCCTGATGTAATGCCTTCTTCTTGTAGTTTTTCAACCAACAATTCGCCCGGATGATCAGCCTCTTGTATTCTAAAACCATAAGAAGTAATTCGGTGATCTAAAGGAAGACAGGTTACTTCAAACTGATGGTCTTTGAATATAATGCCTGTTTGGTCAATCTCGTTAAAAATCAAATCATATTTCAAACGACTATCAGAAATACGCAGACTTGTTTCGACAAATTCTTTAATCCCTTTAGGACCAATTATTGTTAAAGGCGTTTCGCCACCTTGAAAAGAGCGACTGCTTAAAAGACCAGGCAAACCAAAAATATGGTCGCCATGTAAGTGCGTGATAAAGATTTTCTCTATTTTACGTGGGCGAATAGCCGTACGGAGTATTTGTTGTTGCGTTCCCTCGCCACAGTCGAAAAGCCATACAGCATTACGTTCATTTAAGAGCTTTAGTGCGATACTCGTGACATTTCGCTGTTTTGAAGGAACTCCTGCACCTGTCCCTAAAAATTCTAACTCCATAACATCCCTACTTTCTTTTCATATCATAAGTGAAAAAAGAATTCTATGCTTACCACAGAATTCTTTCATTCATTTTCAACTAATCAACAAATTCAAATACAAACTCTTCTATTCGAACGAGGTCACCGTCAACTGCACCACGTAAGCGTAACTCTTCATCGACACCCATCCCACGTAACTGTCTTGCAAAACGCATGACACTCTCATCGCGGTCGAAGTTTGTCATTACAAATAGTTTTTCAAGTTTTTCACCAGAAAGCACCCATGTACCGTCTGGATCACGTGTCACATCAAATTCACGCTCATTTGGTTTGAATTCATACGTCACACTTTCTTCGACTTGCTCTTCCTCATCGTAAAGTGGGAATTCAGGTGTTGATTCGATTAAATCTGCTGTTTTCTGTAAAAGTGCTTCAACGCCTTGATGCGTCACACCTGATATCGCAAAAACGATAGGCATGTCGCCGTCATGGTAGGCTGCCAATTCTTTTTTAAAGGCGACTAAATTCTCTTCAGCATCTGGCATATCCATCTTATTCGCCACGATAATTTGAGGACGTTCTAGTAAGCGTAAGTTGTGCGCTTCTAACTCCTGGTTAATCGCTAAATAATCTTCAAACGGGTCGCGACCTTCCATCGCACTCATATCAATCACATGTAAAATAACACGTGTGCGTTCAATATGGCGTAAAAACTGTGTTCCTAAACCAACGCCTTGAGAGGCACCTTCAATTAATCCGGGTAAATCAGCCATAGCAAAACTACGACCGTCCTTCACAGTCACCATACCCAAGTTTGGCGCAAGTGTTGTAAAGTGGTAGTCCCCAATTTTAGGTTTTGCTTTTGATACGATTGAAAGCAACGTCGATTTTCCAACAGAAGGAAAGCCGACCAATCCTACGTCTGCTAAAACTTTTAATTCTAGTTCCAAGCGAAATTCTTCTCCAGGTTCTCCATTTTCAGATATTTCTGGAGCGGGGTTACTTGGTGTCGCAAAACGAATGTTACCACGACCACCACGGCCACCTTTAGCCACCACTAATTGCTCGCCATGCTCCACTAAATCTCCTAGCAATCTACCTGTTTCAGCTTCACGAATGGTTGTACCCGGAGGGATTGGCACGATTAAATCATCCGCTCCTCTTCCGTGCATTCCTTTACGCATACCATTTTCACCTGGCTTCGCACGGAAATGTTTGTTAAAACGAAAATCCATCAATGTTCGTAATCCTTCATCAACTACAAATATAACATCGCCACCACGACCACCGTCACCACCGGCAGGGCCGCCATCCGGCACATACTTTTCTCTTCTAAATGCAACCATACCATCGCCGCCTTTTCCGGCTTTTACGTCAATGGTTACTTGATCTAAAAACATGGACATATATGTGTCCTCCTAATCTTATTGAAATCTCTTACTCATTTTATAGGGAATTCAACGGTTTGTCCAATTAAATTCCTTTCATTCACGTATTACGCATCATTTTAAACCACATCCTGACATAACATCACAAAAAAACGGGAAAAGATGTTTCTCTTCCCGTTTGGTCATTATAATTAGCGATATTATAAATGAATTATTTTTTCTATTTTTTAAAAAGCTTTTTCAAACATGTCGATAATATCTTGTTTGTTACCTTGACGAGGATTACTGAAAGCATTTCCGTCGCGTAAGGCATTTTCTGCCATTAATTCAAAGTCTTCTTTCTTAACGCCCATCTCTTCTAAAGTCGCTGGGATACCAACATCAGTAGCTAGCGTACGAAGTGCAGAGATAGCTTTTTCAGCTGCTTCACGTGTTGATAAGCCGTCAATATTTTCGCCTAAGAATTCTGCAATATCAGCAAAACGTTGAGGATTAGAAATCATGTTATATTCTTCCACAGTTGGTAAAAGAATAGCATTAGCAACACCATGAGGCATATCGTATTGTCCACCTAATTGATGAGCCATTGCATGAACATAACCTAAATCCGCATTGTTAAATGCCATACCTGCTAACAGTGAAGCATACGCCATATTTTCACGAGCTTCTACGTTTTCACCATTGGCTACTGCTTGACGTAAGTTTTTACTGATTAATTTCATCGCTTGAATAGCAGCAGCATCTGTCACAGGGTTGGCATTTTTAGATACATACGCTTCTACCGCATGTGTTAAAGCATCCATACCTGTCGCTGCTGTTAGAGCAGGTGGAATCCCAATCATTAATAAAGGATCATTGATTGAGACTAATGGAACGTTACGCCAGCTGACAATGACGAATTTTAATTTTGTTTCAGTGTTTGTTAACACACAGTGACGTGTCACTTCACTCGCTGTTCCAGCTGTTGTATTGACTGCTACGATTGGTGGTAGTGGATTAGTTAAGGTATCGATACCAGCTAATTCTGTTAAATCTTCATCATGTGTCGCAACGATTCCGATTCCTTTACCACAGTCATGAGCCGATCCGCCCCCTACTGTAATAATACCATCACATTTTTCTGCTTCATAAATTTCATGACCAGAATGACAGTTTGCAATTTTCGGATTAGGCTCAACCCCATCGTAAAAAGCATAGTCAATTTGTTGTGCTTCTAATGACGCGACCACTTGTGCCACCGGGCCATTTTCTAATCCTCGTAAAAATTTATCCGTAACGATTAACGCTTTTTTCATGCCAAGTAACGCAACACGTTCACCCGTTACCTCTACTGATTTCGGTCCAAAAAAGTTTACATTAGGTAAAAAATAATCATAATATCTCATTATAACGCTCCTTCTTATATTTTTCTGAATACTTCACGGGCAATAATAATTTCTTCATCCGTCGGAATGACAATCACGTCAACCTGAGAAGTTGGATGATGGATATATGTTTCATTTTTTTGATTTTTGTCTTCATCAATTTTAAGTCCTAAAAACGCTAAACGTTTACAGACTTCCGTCCGAATATAACCCGAGTGTTCTCCAATACCTGCCGTAAAGACGAGCGTATCTAGCCCCCCTAAATCTACTAGATAGCTACCAATATACTTGCAAATACTTTGGATATACACATCAAGTGCCAATTGCGCTTGTTGATTTCCTGCAAAAGCAGCCTCTTCCACATCGCGACAATCGTTGGATAACTTTGAGATACCTAATAAACCTGACTCTTTATTTAACATTTCCTTTATTTCAAACACGTCTTTTCCGGTTTTCTCAGCGATATAAGGTAAGATTTGAGGATCCACATCTCCTGAACGCGTCCCCATTACGATACCTGCCAATGGTGTAAAGCCCATTGAGTTATTAATCGTCTTACCGTGACTTAAAGCTGATAAACTTCCCCCACTTCCTAAATGGCAAGAAATGACGCGGCCTAGCTTTTCTTCTGCCACATACTGCGGCAATTGTTCTGCAATATACTGATGGCTAATGCCGTGAAAACCATAGCGCTTAATCCCATATTCTTCATAAAAATGATAAGGAATTGCATAAACGTGTTTGTCTGGTGTAATTGTATGACTAAAAGATGTATCAAAAATAGCGACTGACGGAATCATTGGTAAAACATCACGAAAAGCTTTAATTCCAATTAGATTAACAGGATTATGGAGTGGGGATAAGGTACCTAATTCACCTATTCGTTCCATAACTGTTTCATCAATAAGTGTGGCGCCTTTATAGTATGTCCCACCATGAGAAATCCGGTGTCCAATCCCTTCAATATCTTCTAGACTATCCAATATACCAACATCCACCATTTCACGCATCAACCATTCAACCGCTTCACGATGATTATATACGGGGTGTTTCTTGATTGTTTTTTCACCTTGATATTTATATGAAAATTGACTCGTCTGTTCTCCAATTCGTTCAAATTGACCTTCTAGCATGACAGTTTCGCTGGGCATTTCAAACAATTTAAATTTTAAAGACGAGCTCCCTGAATTAATTGCCATAATTTTTTTTGACATCTTGATTCTCTCCATCCATCTATTCAATAAGTCAGAATAGACTTCCAAATGAAAGCCTATTCTGATGTTGGTTTATCTGATTGAGAAACCTTCTAAAGCGTTCAAACGACGTCTTCTTGTAAATGTTTTAGCAGTCGTTGTTCCTTCACCTGTTGCTGTACAAATAGTAAGAGCTGATGCACCCGTGTCACCTACTCCTGTACCAGCTGAAGAAGGACCATTTACAACAAAAATTGATGTGTTCATCACATGTGCTGCACGGTTCATGTGAACAAGGTTTTGAGAGTGAATCGTTGCTGTATGACGACAGTTACGCTCTACTTCTAAACCAACTTTTAATAAGTCTTCAAAATCTTCAACCGTTACCACTGCTAGAATTGGCATTAACATTTCAATCACAACGAACGGATGATCTTTTTTCGCTTCTAAGATAATTAATTCTGGTTTACCTTCGTAGTCAATTCCCGCTTCATCTAAGATAAATGTTGCATCTTTACCGATGTAAGGACGAGCTGGTTTGTTACCGTCTACTGTTAAGTTAACTAATTTATCAATATCTTTTTGATCAGTTAATAGTAATGCTTTATGTTTTTGCATTTCTTCGATTAATTGATCTTTAACAGCTTTCTCTACTAAACAGCTTTTTTCTGATGTACATAAAATGTTGTTATCAAACGCTGCACTTTCAGCAATATTTTTACCAGCTAACTCAATATCAGCCGTCGCATCAACCATTGCTGGTACGTTACCTTCGCCTGCTCCGAACGCTTTCTTACCACTTTCCATAGCTTGTTTAACTAGAACTGGTCCGCCTGTGACAACTAAAGCGTCAATTAATGGATGTGTCATCATTTGGTCAACTGCTTCTAGTGAAGGCTGCTCGATTGACACAACTAAGTTTTCATAGCCTGTTGCCTCATAGATAAATTCATTACATTTTTCAACAGCCCAACGAGAGATTTTTTTAGCACCTGGGTGAACACTGAAGTATACTGTGTTACCACCAGCTAGGAATTTAATCGCATTTGAGATAACAGTTTCAGCAGGGTTCGTACTTGGTGTGACTGCGCCAATTACGCCGTACGGTGCATATTCATACATAATCATACCGCCGTCACCTGTTTCAACATCGGGCATTAAAATTTCTGGTCCTGGTGTATTGTAAATAGCATTATTTAATTTCGCTAATTTTGCTTCTACCGTTCCCATACCTGTTTCTTCATGTGTTTCTTTAGCCATTTGATCTAAATAAGGACGGAAACCATCTTTCATCGCTTCAATCGCTTTTACACGTGTCGCAATTGGTTCATGAATAAATTTATCCTCTGCTACCTTTGCTGCTTTAATTGCCTCATCAACTGTTTTAAAAATTCCTTTACTCATCGTTCATTCTCCTTATCGTTTGTTTTATTTATTTTTTTTAATAATAATGCCTGTACTTTGTGGGGTGATACCTGCGGCGTTTGCCTCATCAGTATCAATATGCATCTCTAAAACAAAATCGGGTGAAACTCGGACAATCACATCGTCATAAATCGTACGACGATCATCGGAACCTAGTGAAACTTGAACTTCTTCATGGTCGACAACATTTAAACTCGTGGCTTCTTCAGGATTCATGTGAATATGTCGCTTAGCTGCGATTGCACCTTTGACGACAATTTCCCCTTCTTCCGTTTTAACAGTAATATCACTGGCTTTGCTTAAATCACCAGACATCGCGATGGGTACGTTAATTCCAAGCGCGCGAGCATCAGTTAACGATACTTCGACCTGTGTTTCTTTTCTAAATGGTGCTAAAAGTCGGACGCGTTCAATCTGGCCTTTTGGACCGACAAGTGTTACGAGTTGATCTGCTGCGAAGACTCCCGGTTGTTTCAGCCAATTGCGAACACTCACTTCGGTATTTGGAAACAGTGTTTGATAATCTGCTTCTGACAGATGAATATGCCGATTAGAAATACCGATTGGAATTGGCGTAGGGTTTAACATAATACGTATCACCTCTTTCTCATTTGTTCTCACTTTTATATAAGCAACTCTCGTGCCAACTTTGTGAAATTCAACAAAACTGATACATCAACTTTTCAAAGTAAGCCTTTTCATTATATCTTTAAAAGCTAGACAAATGCTGTCTGTTTTTCAGACAACACTTGTCATGATTATTAGACACTTGCTTTCACAAAGAATTAATACATAGCTGTTACTACTTTTTTACGTGTATAGAAATGAACACCATCTTTACCATTTGCATGTAAGTCGCCATAGAATGATTTTTTGTAACCAGAGAATGGGAAGAAAGCCATTGGAGCTGGCACACCCAAGTTAATGCCTAACATACCTGCATCAATATTGTCGCGGAAGTGACGAATGGCTTTTGCGCTGTCAGTATACAAACATGCACCGTTAGCAAACTCAGACTGATTCGTTAGAGCAATCGCTTCTTCTAGTGTTTCAACACGCACGATAGAGAGAACAGGAGCAAAGATTTCTTCTTGCCAAATCTTCATATCAGTATTGACATGATCAAAGATAGTTGCACCGACAAAGTAACCTGATTCATCGACATGAGCATCTAAACGGCCATCTCTTACAAGAGTAGCTCCTGATTCTTCTCCAGATTTAATATAACCGAGTGTTTTTTCCTTATGAGATTCTCGAATAACCGGGCCTAAAAAGACATTTTCTTCTAAACCATTTCCCACTTTTATGTCGTCAGCTGCTTTTTTCAGACGCTCTACTAATTCATCTGCTACATCTCCAACTGCGACAACGACAGCCGCCGCCATACAGCGCTCTCCTGCTGAACCAAAGGCCGCACTTGTAATATTACGAACGGTTAAGTCTAAATCGGCATCTGGAAGTACAATCGAATGGTTTTTGGCACCGGCTAGCGCTTGAACACGTTTACCATGTGCTGCCGCTGTTTGATACACATATTTTGCAACAGGTTCTGAACCGACAAACGACACAGCTTTTACTTGTTCATGCGTTAAGATTTGGTTGACAACATCATGTGCCCCATGAACAATATTAAAGATACCTTTAGGGAAGCCAGCTTCAACGGTTAATTCAGCCAAGCGATTTGCTAATAAAGGTGTTCTTTCAGATGGCTTTAAGATAAATGTATTACCCGTTGCAAGCGCCATTGGGAACATCCATGCCGGCACCATCATCGGGAAGTTAAATGGTGTAATTCCCCCAACAATCCCTAATGGATAGCGGAACATACTAGATTCAACACCTGTTGCAATATCAGGTAGCGTGTCACCCATCATCAACGTTGGCACACCAGAAGCAAATTCCACGTTTTCAATTCCACGCTGGACTTCACCGCGTGCTTCTGAAAAACTCTTTCCATTTTCAATCGTAATAATTTCTGCTAATTCATCCCAGTGTTTTACTAACAATTGTTGGAATTTAAACATTAAGCGCGCACGTCTAGGGACAGGCGTTTTACTCCATGTTTTAAATGCTTCATCTGCTGCATCTACTGCTAGTTGAAAGTCATCTTCGTTAGAAAGTGGCACTTGAGCTAAAATCTCACCTGTCGCTGGATTTGGAACGTCTTCATAGACTGTTGATTTTGCTGTTACCCATTCACCATTGATAAAGTTTTTTAATTGTTTTGTCATCTTCTATTCTCCTTTTTTATTTTGAAAAATCATATCGGAAACACGTGCGGTATAAATCAACGACTTCTGCGTGACTTGGGACACGAGGATTATTAGCGGGACTACCACTATCAAGGGCATCCGTTGCCATTTTATCTAACGCCGCTTCAAAGGCCTTTTCATCAATACCCCAATCATGCATGTTAGGAATTTCTAATACGTGGCAGAGTCGTTTAATTTCTTTAATCAATTCGTCGACTAATTGAGATTGACTCATCCCATTAGTTTCTTGTAAAACGACTTTTGCTACTTTAGCAAGTGAAGGTTCACATTCTTCGCGAGTAAACTCTAAAACTGCCGGAAGTAACATCGCATTCGATACACCATGTGGTACATGGAACATCGCTCCCATCGGACGACTCATCCCGTGAACCAATGTCACGGAAGCATTTGAAAATGCAATGCCTGCTTGTAACGCTGCTAATGACACTTCTTGTCGCGCTTGAACATTGTCACCATTGTGATACACTTCTTCGATATTCGACATAATCGCTTCAATCGCATGGGTTGAAAAGATTTCTGTCATAGGCTGTGCTTTTTTTGAAATCAATGATTCCATGGCATGACATAATGCATCAATCGCTGTGGCTGCTGTGACATGTTTTGGTGCGGTCATCGTCAACATAGGATCGACTAGCGCAACAGTCGGCAAGAAAGCATGATGCTTGATCATCATCTTAATATTTTCTTTCGTGTTCGTAATCACTGTCACATCTGTTGCTTCTGACCCAGTACCAGCTGTTGTTGGGATTAAAACCATTGGCACTGACGGTGCAAGAATATCGCGGCGTTTCATGCCGTATTCATTGATATTTCCGCCGTTAGTCGCAACCATTGCAACTGCCTTTGCCGTATCTAAACAACTTCCGCCGCCAATAGACACGATACAATCACAAGCTTCGCTTTGATAGATTGCCAAAGCATCCGCCACAAAATCATCGGTCGGTTCAGTATTAGCTCCGAGATATAACGCTGCTGTGACCCCTTCGTCTTCTAATAAATGGACAACGCGGTCTACATGACCGATTTGCTCCATCATTTCATCACTAACGATTAAAGCTTTTTTCCCTAACTCAGCCGTCAATGTGCCGAGATGGTCAAGAGCGCCTTCACCGTAATAAACGTGAGCTGGCATCTCAAATTTTGCTATTTGATTCATCTTTCTTTCCTCCTTACTCATTTTCTGTCTTACTATGAGCAAGTTACATGCCAACTTTAAAAGTAAGCGATATCACGGTTAAAACAAAAACAAATACGCTAAGCGTTCTAATAACGAACACTTAGCGTATGATAAACAGACACTTATGAGGAAATGTCATATTTTGAAAGTTTTTGGTAGAGCGTTCCTCGTTGAATACCAAGTAATTTTGCCGCTTCGGATTTATTGCCATTTGTTTGCTTCAACATATCAATAATCAAATCACGCTCGTTTTGTTCCATCGGAGTAAGATGCGACCATTCTTTTTCTTCCTCTAAAATATCAGCAGGTAAGTCTGCCGTGGTAATTTTATTACCTTCTGTTAAAACAACCATCGTTTCACACACATTAATCAACTGACGCACGTTTCCGGGCCAATTATACGCGACAAGTTTCTCCATCGCTTCATGTGTGAGATGTTTCATCGGCAAACCATATTCATGGGCTACTCTTTTTAAATGAAAATCAATAAATAACGGGATATCTTGTCGTCGTTCTTTTAATGACGGCAATTTTAACGGGATAACATGAATACGATAATATAAATCCTCTCTAAAAGTACCTTCCTTCACCATTTGTTTAATATCTCGGTGAGTGGCAGCAATCACACGAACTTTGACTTGCTTAGGCAAAGCAGAGCCCACTTTTTCAATCGTTTGTTCTTGAAGAACGCGTAAAAGTTTCGCTTGAAGTGTATACGGCATATCTCCGATTTCATCTAAAAAAATCGTGCCATTATCAGCCATTTCAAACTTTCCAACCTTACCACCCTTTTTCGCATCTGTAAATGCTCCTTCTTCATAACCAAATAATTCTGATTCCATGAGTGATTCTGGTATGGCAGAGCAGTTTACTGTCACAAACTTCCCATCAGCTACTGGACTCATGTCGTGAATGGCTCGTGCGAAAACTTCCTTTCCCGTCCCACTTTCGCCTGAAATAAAAACCGTTGCCGTTGTCTGAGCCGCTCGTATAGCTTGGCGTTTTGTCTCTTGAATGGCGGGTGATTTTCCTAATACTTTTTGAAAAACATGGTCTTTCGTTGCTTCTAGCACCACGTCCGGTTCCTGTTCATTTTGTTGAACGGTTAAATTATCTAATATACGGTTCAGTTCTAAAACATCTTGAAAAACTAACATTCCGATTGCACCGTCAGCCCGTTGATTTTTGAAAATAGGAATACGATGAACAATCAGCTCGTGTCCACGTATACGTTGAATATACCCACGCTCTTCTTTCCCAGTTTTCGCGATAATATGTAGTCGAGTGTTTTCAATCACATCCGCCACATGTCTTCCAATTACTTCCTCACGGGTCATATCAATTAAACGACAGTATGACTCATTAATTTCTTGAATGTAGCCTTGTCGATTGACGACAACAATTCCTTCATACGCTGATTCCAAAACTTGTTTTAAGGTTTCAGAATAGTCAATTTTTTGACGTGCTCGCTCGAGCTGATAAGTATTAGAGCGAATAATATCAGTACGCGTAATGATTCCTTGTAATATTCCATCTTTGTCAACTACTGGTAGACAGCCTTCTATCATTTCGGAGGCTTCTTTAATCGTTGTCTGTGGTAACACTGTTTTAGCATTGACAAGCATGATTTCTGATACATTTTTATGAAATAAACTTTCTTCGTTAAAGTAATTCATTAAAACGGTTTTGGAAACTAACCCTTGATACTCCTTTAACTCATTCACCACAGGTAAACCAAAAATTGTTTGATTTTCTAGTATTTGAATAGCTTGCTGAACGGACTGATCCTGATAAACGGTAATCACATTTTTAGTCATCCACTTACTGACAGGATCTGCATTAATAATTGGTTGCATGGAAACGCCCTCTTTCTCACTCATTCCTAAACTTACTCTATCAAATAAAGAATACCATATAATATAACAAAGTAAACGCTTTAAAATAATTAGCTTTAACCAATAAAAAAAAGCCAGTAATCATTTACTGGCTAATTGAACGATGTTATTTATTTTCAATTAATTTAAAGCTTGACCATGGTTGTAAGAAGTCAAGTAAGAATAATTCATCCTCACTAATTTTTCCTACCACGTTCACTCGACCGTCATTCTTCATCTCTTTCAAGGCAATTTGTGTTTCACCTTTATATTGACCGAATTCAACATTATCAATTAAGACGTCACCTTTTTTAATATCAACAGTATTATGTGGTGGAAATTCACGGTCTTTATAGTAGACACGAGTCATCGTGGAACGCATCATGTATTCAGAACGATCTCCTCGATAGCTATGTAAGTTATCAAACAGACACACACGCTCATTTTCTGTGATTCCCTCATGCACATCCACTTTAATAGTAGGAAAATCTGCAAAGAAAGCTTCGGACATAGCTTTTAATTCCGCTTCGGAAGCATACGCATTTCCGATAATAATATCATCAATTAAACCTGTTAAAACAAGGTGTTTGACTTGTGTCGCAATATCCAGTTCGCGATGGTCTTCTAATGTACATAAACCATCTTGTGTTGGCCAAGGTCCAAATGTCGCTGCTTGAGAGTTAACAAAAGCCATTGTATTTAGATTATAGTTTCTAAATTTTTCAGAGCAAAAGACAAAATGATCGTAACCTAAACCTGAATAACGGTGCGGATAGAAGTTATGTGAACCTAAAAGGTTTTGAGTATTAGGTGAATAGCTCATAATATTGTCAACATAGCTAGTACCTGTACTCATGTTGATTTCAATTTTTAAGTTATATGGATTACGTGTCATTTTAGCTTCTTCCTGACCTGTCATCCCAATATCTAAACGGACACCATCTGCTCCTAATTCATGGAAAAATGATAAATCATCATACGAAATGCCTAGTTGATCAAATAAACCCGGGTTAATATCAACCATTACTTCAAAATCTAATTGATTGGCATAATCAATGACATCTTTAAACTCTTTTAGCACTTTTTCTTTGTCATCTGTAATTTGTAACAAACTTGTAAACACACGTTTAAAACCGTATTTATGTGCTAAATCTAAATACGCTTTATCTTTCTCTAAAGTTGAACGCTCTGGGTATAATGAAATACCTAATTTTCCCATGGGTAATTCCTCCTAAATTTAAACGATAGGTCTATTATAACACCGTTTTCAGATTAGTCGAGAAAACGGATGTTTATTTTATTAAATTCTTTCACATTTTTCATGAATTTGTTATGATAATTGGTATGATAGAATTATGATGTATCATGATGAGAGAAAGAAGGTTATTTTATATGAGAAAAAAATGGTTAACAGCTGCAGTCATTGGCTTATGCGGATTGACACTTGCCGCTTGTCAAAATCAAACAGATTCTTCAAAAAACGAACAAACCGCGACATCAGAAACAGCAAAAGTCGTGGATTTTAAATCATTAACGCTACCTCAGTTATCTGAAGAAGTCGCTGAAGATGAAGCTTTAGTCGCAATGGAAACTTCTATGGGGACGATTAAAATTAAATTATTCCCGAAATACGCGCCAAAAACAGTCGAAAACTTTGTAACACATGCTAAAGAAGGTTACTACGATGGATTAATTTTCCATCGCGTAATTGATAACTTTATGATTCAAGGCGGTGACCCAAAAGGAACAGGTACTGGCGGTGAAAGTATCTGGGGAGAGCCTTTTGAAGATGAGTTAAATCATGAATTGTATAATTTAAGAGGCGCACTCTCAATGGCGAACTCTGGTCCTGATACAAACGGCAGTCAATTTTTCATCGTTCAAAATCACGATGATCAATCAGACGGTTTATTAACGGATGAATATCCGCAAGCAATTATTGACGCCTATAAAAATGGAGGGGCCTTTTATCTAGACTACGCATTTGAAGGTAGCCCATCGAGTCACACGGTCTTTGGTCAAGTTATTGAAGGCATGGATGTGGTTGACAAGATTGCTGAAACAGAAACAGATGCCAAAACAGACCGTCCTGTCGAAGACGTGACGATTAAAAAAATTGAAATTTTAAAAGATATACCGAAAAAATAAACCAAACTAGCTCACTTGAAAGAAACAAGTGAGCTAGTTTTCTTTGTTGTTTAATTTAAAATTAAGGTTTGAGCGTTTTCTTCCTTTATCGTTGGTTTTCTGATAAACTTCTAACGTATATATAAAACATGTTTATATTATGTTAGAAAGTAGGAATTTAATATGAAAATAGGGATTGATCAACTACACGTTTATACTCCCTCTCTTTACCTCGATTTAAAAGATTTAGCGAAAGCACGTCAAGTAGACCCAGATAAATACACGATTGGTATCGGACAGGACCGAATGGGCATTAATCCTATCACACAGGATACCGTTTCAATGGCAGCCAATGCCGCATTTCCACTCATTAACGCTAGAAATGCGAGTGAAATTGATATGATTATTTTAGCAACCGAGTCTGGAACTGACTATTCTAAATCGGGTGCGACTTATTTGCACGACTTATTAGCAATTCAACCTTTCGCACGAGCAATCGAAGTCAAACAAGCTTGTTATAGCGGAACTGCTGGTATTATGATGGCTTATGACTACGTGAGTAATCATCCCGACCGTAAAGTTTTAGTTGTCGCATCTGACATCGCTCGATATGGACTAGGAACTGCTGGAGAAGTCACACAGGGAGCTGGCGCCGTCGCAATGATTATAAGTCAAAACCCACGAGTTTTGACTTTAAACAACGACTCTGTTCCTTACACCTTTCATAATTTTGATTTTTGGCGTCCTAACTACGCTAAAAATGCGTTAGTCGATGGAAAATATTCCAACCAAGCTTATATCGACGCTTTTCAAAAAACTTGGAATGAACATCAACGCCGTCATCATACCACTTTAGATGCACTAGCTGCTGTCTGTTTCCATCTTCCTTATTCTAAAATGGGCAAAAAAGCACTCACTACTATTTTAGATGAAGAAAGTGACACAACTAACCGATTACTAACACGTTATGAAAAAAGTGTTCAGTACACACGCCAAATTGGGAATATTTACACAGGCTCACTTTACTTAGGGTTTGCCTCCTTACTCGATTTAGATGAGAGTTTAAATGCAGGAGAGACTATCGGGTTCTTTAGTTACGGGTCAGGTTCCGTGGCGGAGTTCTTTACAGGAGAACTAGTAGAAAACTATCGCCACCACCTTTACACATCTGACCATGAGAAAATGCTAAGCCAGCGCTATCCATTAACGATAGAAGAATATGAAACAACATTTTTAGAATCGTTACCAGAAGACGGAAGCTCTGTCGCACTATCACACCCTCAGGATAAAGCAGTGATACAATTAGCCGCGATGGATCAGCATCGCCGTATCTATCAAATTTATGACAAAGTGGAGCAATAAAAAATGACAGATAAACGAAAATTTTATCAATTAACACCACAAGAGCGTCGTGATGAGCTAGTCCATCAACAGGTTCTTTCGACAGAAAGTGCCCGAATCCTTACTGAACAGCCAGCGTTAACAGAGGATGTCGCTAATCATTTAATTGAAAATCAAATCGGACAGTTTAGTTTACCGCTCGGTGTGGTCAACCATATTTCGATTAATCATCAAGACGTTATCGTGCCAATGGTTACAGAAGAGCCTTCCGTAGTAGCAGCTGCCAATCATGCGGCAAAAATTTTCAACCAAGCAGGTGGTGTCATCACTCATACCTCTGAACGATTACTGACAGGTCAAATTATCTTTACCTACTCGTCAACAATTGCGAACCATTTACCTTTGTCCTCAAGCGACTTAGCAGCTATCAAGACGCTCGCTAAAGAAGCACATCCTTCTATCGTAAAACGCGGCGGTGGGTTAAGTCACATTGAGACGACTATTATAGAAGATGAGAATGACACGCCCTCATTTGTTACTTTTTATGTTCACGTTGACGTTCAAGAGGCAATGGGCGCAAATATTATCAATACTATTTTAGAAGGAATAACACCCTACTTAGAAAGTAAATTTGAGACACAAGCGTTAATGAGCATTTTAAGTAATCACAATCAACATGCTTGTACTACGGCAAAAATCACACTTCCTTTTATCCTATTAGGTCAATCTGACACCGAAAAAGGAAAAGACTTAGCCAAGAAAATTGTCTTAGCAACCCAATATGCTAACTTAGACCCTTATCGTGCTGTGACACATAATAAAGGGATTATGAATGGTGTTGAAGCCGTAGTACTTGCTTCTGGCAATGATACACGCGCAGCAAATGCTAGTATTCATGCTCATGCGGCTAAAAATGGTCGCTATCAAAGTTTAACAAAATGGCAACTAAGTGACGAAGCCCTCGAAGGCGAAATAACCTTACCTTTATTATTAGGAGCAGTAGGTGGCGCAATCAATGTTATACCGACAGCTAAAGTCGCTCAAGAAATCGCAAATGTCACACACGCGTATCAGTGGTCAGAAATTGCCGCTGCCATTGGATTGGCACAAAACTTTGCTGCTTTACGCGCACTAGTAACCGACGGTATTCAAAAAGGACACATGCGCTTACATGCACAATCACTAGCAATTACTGTTGGGGCAAAAGATAACGAGATTCAACAAGTGGCCGCTAAGTTAACGGCTCTTAAAACATATAACCAAGAACAAGCAAAAGCGATTTTAAGCGAATTAAGGAATAAATCATAAAAAAAGTTTAAAATATGAACGAGCTGTTCTATAATTGAAAAAGTTGCGTTACACTCAATATAATGGCGTCAAAACTGAAGGAGGCTATATTGTGAAAAAACAATGGATTAGTGTCTGGCAAGATTTTGTCGGCGTAAATGATTTAATCAAAGCATTTATCCTTGCAAGTATTCCTACCCTACTCGGATACTTTCTTGCCAATGATACCAATACGACTCAGCAATTATTTTTTGGCTTAGCCGGTGCCGTTATCGGCTTTCTTTTAAATACATTTTTAATAAAACCTAAGCGTATCGTTATTATTGGAGAAAAACAGGAGGATTCCTTATGAGTTTGCTTATATTAGGTCAAATGGTGCTAGCAGCATTGCTTGCCATTGTCTTATATATTTTTATCGGTTTTATACCTGGCACAGATGAAACTTCCGTGCTACTTCCCATCTCTATGGCAGTAATTTTATCTGGAATTAATCCAATCGTCGCACTGACTTTCTTCGTTGCGTCTTTCGTTACACTAGGTTTAATGAATTTAATGCCAACTCTTATCGTTGGCTTGCCCGGTGGCGTAATGTCTTCTCCGATTGTCGAACATTCATTAATGTTGAAAAAAGAAGGACGTACCGCAATCGCAATCAAAAAAGGTGCAGTCGGAAGTCTAATCGGAGTATTGGTAGCATTGCCCACCAGTTTAACTATTTCAAAATTAATCATGCCCTATGTTGATTTTTTAAAAGATAACGCCAGTTGGTTTTTCATCGGTGGGGCATTATTTTTAGCTCTTTTAAGTAGTAGTAAAATTATCTCCGTTTTAAGTATCGTGCCACTAGCACTTCTTTTTCAGGGGTTACGGCAAGTTTACTGGGAGTTAGGTATCGTGCCACTCGAAAAGAATATTACCACCTCTTTCTTTTTAGGTATTACCGTGGCGCCTCTACTCTTAACACTACTATCTCTCTTTAATAAAGAAAAACGTGAACAAGAAATCATTGAAACAATCCCACCTACATATATTCCTGCGATTAAAAATGAAAGTTTAAGTCCTTTCAACGTCCTATCAAAAAGCGAGTTGATTAGTAGTGTGGGTGCTAGTTTTATTGCAAACTTTTTGTTCGTTCTAAGTCCTGTCGGGCTAACTATTCTTTTTGGCGAACTAGCTGGTAAAAAAGAAAAAAATCCGATTAAAAAAGCGGAAACGAGTATTGTAACTATGAGTGCTTTAGCACAGAGTACCTATCTCTCTGGCTTAATGATTAGTATGATTGCATTGGGGATTCCTTTATCGCCCTCTGCTATTGGTCCGGGAGCAGCATTTTTTAATGCCCCACCTGTGTTTGATATTAGTCAACAACAAACGATAAAATCTGTGCTAACGTCTCCACAACTGATGCTAGCTTTTGCAATCGGTAGTCTGCTAGCCATTAGTATCGTCTATATCGTCGCTATGCGTCTAGCAGCGCCTATTACCACTTTTGTTTTACAAAAAATACCGCATGAAGCAATTTTAGGGTTATTTATTTCATTAATACTCTTACTTGGCTATATGGATGCTGGACTGTTAAACTTGTTTGGTATTTTACTGATTGGGATTACATCCGGTACATTAAATCGTTTAGGTGTAAATTACGGCGTGCAGTTTATGACTCTGTATGCAGCACCTGCTCTTTTACAATTATTTAGTTAAATCATTTTGGAGGTTACAGTATGAAAGCACTTGGGTTTGGTCAAGCCAACGGCAAGATTATTTTAATGGGAGAACACGCAGTTGTTTATGGTGAGCCTTCTATTGCCATTCCTTTTCCTGCAACACACATCCACGTTCATGTGACATCACATGACGAATTGTTTATAGAATGTGATTTTTATAAAGGGCTGGTTTTAGAAATGCCAGAGTTATTAGAAAGCTTACATAAAGCGATTGACGTTACTTTAGAACGGCTCGGGCAGGACGAAACAGTTAAAATCATCATTGAAAGTACTATCCCCGCTGAAAGAGGCATGGGGTCAAGTGCTGCCGTTGCGGTTGCTACCGTTCGAGCGCTTTATGACTACTTCCAAGTGCCACTTGAAAAAAGCACATTGTTAGAAATCGTCAATATTGCTGAAAAAATCGCTCACGGTAATCCCAGTGGGCTAGATGCTTTAATGACCAGTAGCTCACAACCGTATACTTATACAAAAGGCAAAGCACCACTTCCTTTCACATTGGCAATGAGTGCGGTATTAGTTGTTGCTGATACAGGTGTGACGGGTCAAACAAAAGCGGCTGTCGCAAGTATTGCTGAGAAAATCCAAGGAGAAAATGGTGCTCACTATCAACAAATGATTCGTGAATTAGGAAGTTTGACGAGCGAGAGTCAACACTATATGCAAGAAGACGAACCTGCTTTATTAGGTAAAAACATGACAAAAGCTCATCGACTACTAGATAAACTGGGTGTCTCCAATGCACTGCTTAATGAATTAGTAGAAGTTTCATTGAAAAATAATGCATACGGTGCTAAACTAACGGGTGGTGGCCGTGGCGGTTGTATGATTGCACTCGCTAAAAATCAACAAGATGCCACTATCATTGCTAACGCATTGAAAAAAGCTGGAGCCTATCAAACTTGGCTCTATGAAATGAGTGAAACAATAGATGAAAACTAGTATAACCGCGCGTGCCCATACTAATATTGCCTTAATTAAATACTGGGGGAAACGTGATCAAAGACTATTTTTACCTACCAATAGTAGTCTTTCCTTAACCTTAAATGAATTTTATACTGATACGAGAACAACATTTTTAGAAGATGAAGAGAGTGATCTCTTCTTTTTAAATGGCGTGAAACAATCCGACGCTGAGTTAAAAAAAGTTCAGCGCTTTTTAAATCTCTTTCGTGAACAGGCTGGAATAGAACAGCCGATACAAATCGAAAGTCATAACCACGTCCCTACTGCAGCAGGATTAGCTTCGTCTGCTTCAGCCTATGCGGCGCTTGGTCTATCTTTAAACCATTTACTCGGTTTAAACATGCCACTCGGCCAACTATCAACTTTCGTAAGACAAGGTTCTGGTAGTGCAACGCGTAGCTTATTTGGCGGATTTGTCGAGTGGGATATGGGAACCGATAGTGAAAGTAGTCAGGCGATTCCTATTGATAATGCCGATTGGGATATCGCGATGATTACTGTACCTGTCAATACCAAGCAAAAAACACTATCAAGTCGTGAAGGCATGCAACGGACTGTTGAAACCTCTGCTTTCTACCCTGCTTGGATTGAATCAGCTAAGTCTGATTTAATCGCTATTAAAGAAGCCATTAAAGATAAAGATTTCATCCGAATGGGAGAAATTACTGAAGCAAACGGTATGAAGATGCACGGCACCATGCTTGGCGCCATCCCTCCTTTTAGTTATTGGGAACCTTTAACAGTAAGTGTTTTAAATCGCGTTCGAGAAATTAGAGAATCTTATGGACTGCCTTGTTATTTTACAATGGATGCTGGCCCAAACGTCAAAGTTTTATGTCGCTACTCAGACAGTCAAAAAATAAAAGAATTACTAGATGACCGCTTTCCATCTACACCGTCGATTATATCCACCGTCGGACCTGGAGCTCATCTACTTGAAGAGAATACGAAAGGATGGTTGCCATGATAGAAGCGAGTGCACCCGGTAAACTTTATATTGCAGGGGAATATGCTGTTTTAGAACCTGGGCAACCTGCGATACTTATCGCGCTAAATCAGTATATTACCGTCAAATTGACAAAAACAGATACGCAAGGAAGTATTCGCTCAAGTTTAACCAACCACTTCCCTATTCCATGGACAAGACGAAACGGAAAAGTATTTATCGATGAACGAGAAAATCCTTTTGCCTATGTTGTACAAGCAATGACGATTACCGAAAAATACGCTGTCGCGCTAGGCAAAAAGGTCACCTTCTTTGATATTGAAATTCAAAGTGACCTAGACAATAAAGATGGTCGAAAATACGGTCTGGGTTCTAGTGGCGCCGTTACCGTGGCAACTATCAAAGCACTTTTAAAGTTTTATCAAGTCCCTTATGATAATGAACTAATTTATAAATTAGCAGCATTAGCCCATTTAGCAATCAATAGTAATGGCTCGTTTGGCGATTTAGCTGCAAGTACATATGGCGGATGGATTGCTTACTCATGCTTTGATCGCGATTGGGTTCGAGAAAAATTAGTCACTGTGCCCATTTTGACGCTCTTAGAAGCAACTTGGCCGAAACTAGCCATTGAAGCATTGACTCCCCCTGAAAACCTATCCTTATTAATTGGTTGGACGGGTTCTCCTGCTTCAACCACCCATCTTGTCGACCGTTTAAACGAAGAAAAAGATGAAATTTCGATTTACTATCGTCATTTTTTAGCTGATAGTCGTCAAGTCGTCCAAAGTATGATTGACGCCTTTAAAATACAAGATTTAACTGGCATACAACGAGGCATTCGTGCCAATCGACGTTTGTTACAAGACTTAGGTAAAAGCAGTGGCGTTCATATCGAAACACTTAGCCTTTACAATCTTTGTGAATCGGCAGAAGACATGGGTGGCGCTGCTAAATCATCTGGAGCAGGTGGCGGCGACTGTGGGATTGTCATTATTGATGAAAAAATTGATACACGTGAACTTTTTGCCAGTTGGAAAGATAATCACATCATACCTCTTCCACTAGCAGTTCATGAAGAACGGGAGTATACTCCTTTATGAAATGAGGAAAAAAATTGAGTATTCATAAAAATCGAAAAGATGAACATGTCGCTTTAGCCGAATCTTTTTATAATAGTCGTCCTTTGCGTCATTTTGATTATTTACAATTTGTCCATCATTCCTTTCCAGAGATCAACCAAGCGAATGTTTCTTTAGAAACAAGATTTTCGAACATGAAGCTGACTTCCCCTTTTTACATTAACGGGATGACAGGTGGCAGTGATAAATCTTATGAAATAAATCGCGATTTAGCGATAGTCGCGCGTGAAACAGGCTTGCTAATGGCGTCTGGTTCAGTCAGTGCGGGATTAAAACATCCTGAAACTGCAGAAAGCTATCGTGTCATTCGTCAAATGCACCCTGACGGCTATATACTCGCTAATCTAGGCCCTGAACACTCTTTAGAAAATGCCAAGCGAGCCATTGAATTATTAGAGGCTGACGGGATTCAAATTCATGTCAATGCCCCACAAGAACTAGTAATGCCAGAAGGTGAACGACAATTTGAAAAATGGCTGACCAATATTGCGACCCTTACTCACTCACTCGATAAACCCGTGATAGTAAAAGAAGTCGGATTTGGAATGAGTGAGCGTACGATTCAACAACTCATGCAAGCAGGCGTCACGACAGTCGATATTAGTGGTCGTGGTGGTACCAATTTTGTTCAAATCGAGAACGCACGACGTGAACATCAAGAACTATCGATTTTAGAAAATTGGGGACAGTCGACGCCTATCTCATTAATCGAAGCACAGCGTGTCATGAACTCTATTGACATTCTAGCCTCTGGTGGTATCCAAAATCCAGTGGACGTTGTCAAAGCACTGGCTTTAGGAGCTAAAGCGGTTGGTGTATCTGGATTCTTCTTGCATAGTGTCTTAAATCATGGTGTGAACGCTACGATTGAAACGGTTGTAGAATGGCAAAATACGATTCAAACGTTAATGACATTGCTAGGTCAAGAAAAAATTGAACAGCTCAAACAAACAGACGTTGTCATCCAAGGACCTGTTAAAGACTGGTGTGAAGCCCGTCAACTCCCTTGGCAAGCTTACGCACGACGATCTGATTTCAGGAAGAGTTAACTCTTCCTTTTTTTTTATCAAAAATATGCTATGCTAAAACCATTAACTCATTATAAAAATGATATTGAAAAGGAAGATGAACATGACGCAATGTCTACGTTGTCAAGTCGAAGTCGCTTCTGAACATACGCACTGTCCGTTATGCGACTTTCCATTAAATGAACACGCTACTCCCTCTCCAACAGCATTTCCACATTATCAAAAAGAACGACATAAACATCGAAAAACCATTAAAGTATGGCTCTTTGTAACCTTTGTACTTAGTACACTTGCCATTGCGACCAACGCTTTAACTTGGAGTCAATTCTCCCACGCTTGGTCACCTATTGTTGCCATATTACTCTTTTATTTTTGGTTTTTAGCACGAGAACTGTATCGTCGTTTTTATATCAATCTAGTTGCTAAAACACTTTGGTACAATTACTTAATCCTCAGCACGTTAATGATTGTTATTGACGTATCGAATCATTTTTTACGTTGGTCGTTAAACTACGCCATTCCGTTTCTAGGTATTGGAACAGGGTTACTGATGACGTTATGGTCGATTAAAAATAAATCGATGTGGCGTGACGATATCGGCTATTTATTACTTATCATCGGTGTCAACTCACTTCCCTTGCTCCTCTTCTTTTTTAAAGCTGTCACGGTTCTTTGGCCAAGCGTCCTAAGTATTTTATACGGAACACTGACTGCAGTAGGAATTTGGATATTTTCTGGGAAAAGACTGATGTATGAATTACAAAAAAGATTTCATTTTTAAAAGGAGTGAACAACGTGTATAAATGGTATCGTTTAGACAACGCTGCAAAAGTTTTTCCGTCGGTAACCAATCAACGCAACTCATCAGTCTTCCGTTTTTCAGTCGTCTTAAAAGAACCTGTAAAACCTGATATTTTACAAAAAGCTGTCGATTGTGTTATGCCACGCTTTCCGATGTTTTCCGTCCGTTTAAGACAGGGCGTCTTTTGGAATTATTTAGATGAAAATCAACAGCCTTTAAAAGTGAAACCGGATGAGATGACACCATGTACGCCTATCACACCCGAAGACCAAGGTTATTCGCTACGCGTGCTATACCACCACCACCGTCTGTCCCTTGAAATGTTCCACGCACTTGCGGACGGAAGTGGGGCTTTAGAACTCTTAAAATCTATTTTATATTACTACTTTGAATTTCAAGGCATTGAAATAGACACCTCTCAACAAGGGATTTTAAAAGCAAATGAAACGGTCAAGTCACAGGAAATGGAAGATAGTTTTAGTGAAAATTATACGCCTGTATACGCTGAAACTTTTTCAAGCCCACCTTCTTATCATATTAAAGGTATTACTCTAGATGAATATGAAACAAGTGTGATAAGCGGTCTTGTAAATAGTAGAGAACTAAATGCCATTGCTAAGTCATATGGCGGTTCGATTACTTCATACTTGGCATCGGTACTTATTTATTCTATTTATCATGCACGGGCAAAACAACAACGAACAAAAAAACCCATTGTTATCGCTGTTCCTGTCAATTTGCGTAAAGCGTTCCCTTCTGAAACGCTACGTAACTTTTTTAGTGTGGTTAACGTTGGCGCTTATATGACCGACGACATGACGGTTGCGGAACTTGTACCACTCGTTCAAGAGATGTTAGTCCAAAAGACCAATAAAACATATTTACAGTCATTGATTAATCACAACGTAAACTTTGAGCGAAATATTGCGTCTAAATTCATCCCGCTTTTTATAAAAAAAATTGCGGTACGGATTGGTTTTGGCTATCTTAGTGAACGTCGCAAAACCATTAATCTAACTAATTTAGGACAACTTTCTTTACCAGAAACAATGCTAGAACACATCTATCATGCTGAAGTCTACGCCTATCCCACTCAAAAAAGTCCGATGGCATGCGGAGTGATTTCTCTTGGAGAAACACTGAGCATTAACTTTATCAAAAATATTGCTGAAAAAGATATTATTCAGTACTTCTTCTCCTATCTAGCTGCTCAAGAAGGAATAAACATTTCTGTTTATAGCAATGACTTAAAAGCATCTTTCGATCCTACTATAACGGAATAAAACGTATTCATATAGCTCCTCCTTGTTATTTCACAAATTTTAGTAGTAAAATAGAGATAGCGATATAATAAGGAGGTATTTTATGTTAAGTGATACACATTCAAAAGAAAAGATTATTCTAGTCGGTGCTGGTGATGTCGGTTCCAGTTATGCATTTACTCTTGTGACACAAAACATCGGTCGTGAATTAGGTATTATTGATTTAAATGTTGGAAAAAGTGAAGGCGATGCACTCGATTTATCAGACGGTTTGGCTTTTACCTCTCCTAAAAAAATATACGCTGCTACTTATGCAGACTGTCATGATGCAGATTTAGTCGTTTTAACAGCAGGCGCTGCACAAAAACCAGGTGAAACTCGTTTAGATTTAGTCAATAAAAACTTAGCCATTACAAAAGGGATTGTTGAAAACATCATGGCAAGTGGTTTTAACGGTATTTTCTTAGTAGCAAGTAATCCGGTTGATATCCTAACCTATGCCGTTTTAAAATTCTCAGGATTACAAAAAAATCAGGTCATCGGTTCTGGTACATCTCTTGATAGCGCTCGTTTTAGAAAGTCATTAGCACAGATTGCGGATGTAGATGCTCGTGACGTTCATGCCTATATTATCGGCGAGCACGGTGACTCCCAGTTCCCAGTCTGGTCACACGCTAATATTGGTGGCTTACAAGTCTACGAATGGATGAAAGGACAACCTGACGTCACGGAAGAAAGTCTCATCGAACTGGTTGCTGGCGTGCGTGATGCCGCGTATGAAATTATTCAACGAAAAGGTTCCACTCACTACGGTATCGCTGTCGCCTTAGCTCGAATTACCCAAGCTATTTTTAACGACCAAAATGCGATTCTCCCTCTTTCAGTTTTATTAGAAGGCGAATATGGCGTCTCTGATATTTGTATCGGTACACCGGCTATTATCAATCGTCAAGGGCTTAAGAGTGTCGTTGAACTTCCATTAAACGATTTAGAAAAACAAAAAATGAGTGAATCCGTGCAAACAATTCGTGAAATGCAAACGAAAGCGTTTGAACAATTAGGATAACCTCTCTATCGGCACTCGCTGTGATTTAACACAGCGAGTGTTTTTTATTGTATACTAAAGAAAAGCGATTAGAAAGGAGCCATCAGTAAGTGGGCAATACAAAAAAAGTGACCATGCCACGTTACCAACAAGTCGCCATTGAGATTTCTGAACGAATTGCATGCGGTCAATATCGCGTTGGCGAAAAAATCCACGCACGATCCACACTTGCTAATACCTTTGGCGTATCGCCAGAGACAGCACGTAAAGCTGTAAATGTGCTTGTTGATTTAGGCATTATGGAGGCGAAACATGGCAGCGGCACGATTGTTTCATCTAAAATAAAAGCCGAAGAACTACTAAGTCAACATCGTGATATACAATCTATACAAGAGATTAAGCAAGATGTATTTCAGAGTATTGAAACACAAAAGCAAGAGTTTGATAATATGGCACAAAAAATCGAACGGCTAATCCAACAAACCAAAAAAATGAACCAAGTTAGTCCGTTTATTCCAGCTGAATTAGTCTTGACGGATGAAGCTTCTCATCTTGAAAAAAGTATTAGTGAACTGAACCTATGGCATGAAACAGCTGCTACAGTGGTCGCTATTTCACATGCCGATGAGTTACTTCTCTCCCCTGGTCCGTATGCTAAGTTGCAAGCAGGTGACTGTCTGTACTTTGTAGGAGACGAGTATGCCAAACAAAAAATGTTTAACTATTTTTATCCGAATGGAACAGCTTAGAAGAGCAAAAGCTCTTCTTTTTTTTATCCTTTGACAAAGTGACCACACGATGTTAAGATTGTATGGTCACTTTATTTTCAGAATGTTTTCTGATAATAAAAAGAAAATCAAAGGAGTGAAATAAATGGTAAAAGTTCAAGTCAAACATCTCACAAAAGTCTTTGGTAAGAAACACCAAGCCGCGTTGAGTATGGTACAAGAACAACGACCTAAAAATGAAATTTTAGAAAAAACAGGGGCAACAGTTGGAGTGTATGACGCCAATTTCGAAGTCAACGAAGGTGAAATCTTCGTCATTATGGGACTTTCTGGAAGTGGAAAATCAACTCTGATACGTCTGATTAATCGTTTAATCGAACCAACATCAGGGGATATTTATATAGATGGTCAAGATATTGCTAAAATGGATAAAGAAGAATTGCGTGATGTCCGTCGTCACAAAATGAGCATGGTGTTCCAAAACTTCGGCCTCTACCCTCACCGTACGATTTTAGAAAATACTCAACTAGGGTTAGAATTACGTGGTATTTCAAAGGAAGAACGCGTAACAAAAGCTGAAAAAGCCTTAGAAAATTCAGGTTTACTATCTTTTAAAGACCAATATCCAGACCAACTTTCTGGTGGGATGCAACAACGTGTCGGCTTAGCTCGTGCTTTAGCCAATGACCCTGAAATCTTACTTATGGATGAAGCTTTTTCCGCATTAGACCCTTTAATCCGTCGTGAAATGCAAGATGAATTGCTTGATTTGCAAGCGAACGTGCAAAAGACCATAATCTTTATCACCCACGACCTTAATGAAGCTTTACGTTTAGGCGACCGTATTGCCTTGATGAAAGACGGTCAAATCATGCAAATTGGCACTGGAGAAGAAATTTTAACCAATCCAGCCAATGACTACGTACGAGAGTTTGTTGAAGATGTCGATCGTGCGCGCGTTTTAACGGCACAAAACATTATGGTGCCTGCTATTACAACAAATGTTGATATTGATGGTCCCAACGTGGCTCTCTCAAAAATGCGAAGTGAAGAAGTCAGTATGTTAATGGCTGTCGACCGTCAACGTCGTTTAGTCGGTACACTTACGGCAGATGAGGCCGTGACTGCACGTAAAGAGCAACGTGCCCTTCGAGAGGTAATGAATCCAGATGTTATTACTGTCACAAAAGATACTTTAGTCAGTGAGCTATTCCCTCTTATATATGATTCACCGACACCACTTGCTGTCGTTGAAAATGAAAAACTTTTAGGTGTTATCATACGTGGAAGTGTCATTGAATCACTAACCGACACGTCAGAAAAAGATACTCAAATGGAGGTGACGGCAAATGTTTAATAACTTTTTAATGGCGCCTCTTCCAGTCGCCGACTGGGTGGAAAACTTAACCGAATGGATGACCGATACTTTTGCTGGATTGTTTTCTTTCTTCCAATCTTTTGGACAAGGACTCATGGAAAATGTAACTCAACTACTCCTATGGATTCCACCTTTCGTCTTTATTGGACTCTTAACTTTCCTGGCTTTTTGGATTTCAAATAAAAAATGGGGATTAACCGTCTTTACATTTCTAGGACTGCTTTTTATTTATAACCAGCAATTATGGAATGAGTTAATGAACACTTTCACCCTTGTTTTAATTTCAAGTTTAGTTTCCATTCTGATTGGGATTCCACTTGGGATTTTAATGGCGAAAAGTGATTTAGCTGAAAAAATTATCACACCGATTCTTGACTTCATGCAGACAATGCCAGGTTTTGTTTACTTAATACCTGCTGTGGCCTTTTTCGGAATAGGAATGGTACCGGGCGTCTTCGCCTCTGTTATTTTTGCGCTACCACCTACTGTTCGCTTTACTAATCTAGGGATTCGCCAAGTGCCTACCGAGCTAGTTGAAGCGACAGACTCTTTTGGCGGAACCGGTTGGCAAAAATTAATTAAATTAGAATTACCACTAGCTAAAAGTACGATTCTCGCAGGTGTCAACCAAACAACTATGTTGTCACTATCTATGGTCGTTATTGCCTCAATGATTGGAGCACCGGGGCTCGGACGTGGCGTGTTATCAGCATTACAGCGCGCACAAGTCGGAAACGGTTTTGTCAGTGGGGTGGCACTTGTTATTTTAGCGATTATTATCGACCGCTTCACGCAGTATCTCAATAAACCGAAAACACAAAAAGATACGACTAAAGAGCCTATGTCTCGTCAACGTAAAATAGGCACGACAATTGCTATCATAGCAGTTATCATTGCAGCTCTGACAGCTAACTCACTAGTCACAAATAAAAATAAAAAAGAAGCCATCTCACTTTCCTATGTGGAATGGGATACTGAAGTCGCTTCGACGAACGTCATTGCCGAAGTTTTAAAACAAGAAGGATTTGATGTGACGATTACCCCGCTTGATAATGCTATTATGTGGGAATCTATCGCTAATGGCGAATCAGATGCTATGGTAGCTGCTTGGCTCCCTAATACGCATGGTGCTCAGTATGAGCAGTATCAAGATAAGGTTGATAATCTCGGTGTAAACCTTGAAGGTGCGAAAGTCGGTCTTACTGTTCCTTCCTACATGAATGTCAACAGCATAGACGAATTGACTGACGAAGCAAATCAAACTATCACAGGTATTGAGCCTGGCGCAGGTGTTGTAAAAGCCGCAGAAGAAACACTTTCTGCTTACGATAACCTAAGTGATTGGCAACTGGAAACCTCATCTTCTGGCGCTATGACCGTCGCACTTGGACAAGCGTATAAGAAAAAAGAGCCAATTGTCATTACGGGCTGGTCACCTCATTGGATGTTTGCAAAATATGATTTAAACTATCTTGAAGATCCAAAACAAGCAATGGGTGCTGAAGAAACCATTAATACAATGGCGCGACAAAACTTAAAAGAAGATTCACCTGAAGCCTATCGCATTTTAAAGAATTTCAAATGGTCAAAAGACGATATGGAAAAAGTCATGTTAGAAATAAATAGTGGTACAGACCCTGTAAAAGCAGCACAAAACTGGATTAAAGATAATCCTGATACGGTTAAAGCATGGCTTAAATAAAATAGAAACCACACATTGAAACGACATAATATCGCCTCAATGTGTGGTTTTTTTATTCATGTTTATCAACGGTTTCTTCTGCGAATGAACGTAGTTCTTTAATTTCACGCAATGCTTCCGCTAACTTTTCATCGCTATCGCTTTTAGCTGTTTTTAACTGCTGATTTTCTTGTACTAAAGCTAGTTTTTCAATTTTTACTTGTGCAATTTCGTCTGATAATGCTTTGCTTTCTTTCTCTAACGTTTCAATTGTACTGTGATAGCCTTTTATGTCCGCTTCGATAGTTAATATAGCTTCGTTAGCATGTGCCAACTGTTCAGCTAAAACATTTTCTCGGTCCATCGCTTCGATACGACGACGTTCCATTTTTTCTCTCAAGCTTGCTAGTTCATGTGTATCTGTATCTTTCTCAGACTGGAGTCTAGCAATTTCAGATTCCAACCATTTTAACTCATCGGTTTGATTTTCTTTCTCTGCTAATAAGGCTTGATATTGACTTTGAGCGGTTTGATAGTCAACTTGAGTGGCATTTAACGTTTGTGTCAATTGGGACATTGAATCTTTTGTTGAAAGCAATTGTGTTTCTTTGTTTGATAATTTGCTATCTAAGTCAACTATCGCTTCGTGAATCGCAGCTACATCCTCTTCTCCACCCCATTTAAGTAGTTGTGATGCCAAACTCATCGTGCCAAAACTACTTAACAGTATTACTAATCCTACAAAAATTCTTTTTTCCATGTTAATGTTTCCTCCATTAAATTGTTTCTTTAGTAAGGAAACTTTAACACAAAAAATAATAATAACAAATTTTAAAATTACATAACGATATGCAATGTTTGATAACTTTTTATTCACAAACAAAAACGCTTTTCTTTATTCAAGGTTGAACAATTATTTCATTTAGTAAATCGGATAACGTTTTGATAAATCAAGCTTTACTATCGTTAATTTATTAATTAATAGGTATAGTATTGTATAATTCGGCATCATAGTATTTGTGAAAAAATATTTAAATTTGAGAGAATCGAATAATATGATGAATTAAATATCGGCTAGGGATACTTTTCCTAGTTGAGTGATTCGATAGAATTCAGCCCTGCATTTAAGAAAATGGCAATTCCATCATCATTATTACTTTTAGTTATGGCATAGGCATTTTCCTTTAATTCAGGAACAGCATTTCCCATTGCAATACCATATTTGGCGTATTGAATCATAGTTAAATCATTATGTCCATCGCCAAACGCTACGATATTTTCAGGCAAGATTCCCATTGGTTGAAACACCTTAGCTAATGTCTTGGCTTTATCGACACCTTTATCAGTATATTCAAAATAAAACGGCGCAGAATAGCTAGCAGTAACCGTATCACCAAAAGGTTCTCGTAATTCTTTTTCTAATCCTTGGATATACTCTGGTTGACCAGCTACTAAAATTTTATGAAGTGGTATCGTAGCAAACGCTGCTAAATCATGTTTCTCACATAATTTAAACCGCCCGCCTCTTGCCTCATACTCAATAATGTTAAAAGGACCATTTTCAAGCGACAACATTCCATTATAAACATCGTTGACATATAAATAGTCATCGTGAGCAATCATTGGGATTAAATCAAATTGTTTTAAATGCTCTAATATTTACTGACTTGTTGAAATCGGAAGCGCTTGAATAAATATCTCTTCTTGTTCACGACACGCATAGACACTTGCGCCATTATACGAAACTAAGTAGCCACCAAAACGATCGAGCTCTAACGCTTTAATAAACGGCATCATACCAGAAGTCGGTCTTCCTGAAGCTAAAATTACCTTGACCCCTTTTTCTTGTTGTTGACGTAAGGACGTAATGGTCGCGTCACTTATTTGCCTATCATCGGTTAATAACGTTCCATCAATATCTAAAACGATTGCTTTTATTTTCATCTCTTCACCTCATTTTAAGATACTTCTATTATAACCAAAAAGCAGCAAGTAGTGTATTATCCCATCAATTCTGATAAAGTTTTTTCTATTCGTCATTTTTTCAGTTAGCATTGAAAAAAATCTATCAAAAAAGACAACGCAGTGGGTATACGTTGTCTTCATATATGTTTAATTATTCGTTTGCTTGTTCGATGACTTTATTCTCGACATGCTTTCTTAACATATCAACATCATTTAACGCTTTTTCTAACTTAGCTTCAGTGTCCGTTTGAGATGCTTTTAATGCTTGATTTTCATTTAATAATGCTTCTTTTTCAGCTGTTAATTGTGAAACTTCTGCTTGACTCTGTTTCAATGCAAGTTCTTTATTATCTACTTCCTTTATATAGTTCTTAATTCTTTCATCTAAAATATTTACTTTCTCACTTGTATCTTCTAGAGCGTCGGCATATTGCTGTAATAATTCAGCTTGACGTTCTACCTTCTTCTCTTTGTCAGAAATGATAGCATCTCTCTCAGTTACTTGATTTTTGGTAGCATCCAAGTCGACATTGATTATCTCAATTTCGACAAGCTTTTCTTGTAATTCTTGATTTAACACTTGTAAATCATTAGCGGTAACTTCTTTTTCACTAATCGCTTCATTTAATTTGTCTTTCGCACTTTTTACTTCACCTTCAGCTTTTTTCAGATCACGTTTACGAAGTGTTAATTGACTATCTAAATCATCTACGGCTTGATAAATAGCATCAATATTATCTTCTCCACCCCAATTAATAAACTCAGATGCGATTCCGACCCCTGCAAATCCAATAACTAAAGTTGCTAGTAAAGCGATTAATCCTTTTTTTTGACTTTTTCATGATACTTCCTCCTAATGTTTTAATAAACACAATTTATCACGGTTTGTAAACCCTTACACTTTATTTATTTGTAGATATAACCGCAAACCTAAAAATAATAACTTTTATCATTTTTAATTTAGTTATCTTTATCATGAGATTATTTTCAATTCGATAACAATAATAATTTAGGGCGATTATGCCAAACTAGATATATCATTGAGAAGGTATTTTTTTGATTTATATATCAAAAAACTTCGCTATAAGTATAAGCGAAGTTTTAATTATTCAGTTTAAAGATAGCTCGCCATCACGTTTATCATAATCAAAGGTTGAAAAATCTTGCCACAGTCCATTATGTTTAAGCATGAGCGCGATTTCATACAAATGATGATAGCCTTCTAAATCATATGGTACTTCACCAATCCAAACAATCATTGCTGCGTCGTGACGATGGCTCGTCCATTCATCATGAATTCGTGTTTTTTTAACTAATTGAGTAAAGTCTACTAGTTTCTCCTGCTCAACAGCTAATCGCTTCATAGTCTGAATATCACTGGCATCATCTATACAACATTTATCAAACTTCATAAAACTTGGGACGTAGATATCGGTTAGTTTTGTTTTCATCTTCTTCATAGTCTCGCCACCTCTTATCTCTATTTTATCAAATCCCACTTGTCCGAGCGATTATCCTGCTTTTTAAAAGATGGTTTGTTAAAATCTTAGTGAAACGCAGCTTATTCTAGAACTTAAAAATTCCAAATCATTGTTATTTCAGCTATGATAGAGATATTAATAAGATGAAAGAAAGGTGCCAATTTCACAATGTTAAAACAAAAGTCACTTGCAACGTTCTCAGAAGCATATCGAACCCTTTACTATGCTTTACGAAATATGCCAACTCTCCAAAAAGCGAGAAAAAGCGGATTATTATCGGAACATTTTAATTCACGTATTATGTTAGCTGTTACAGAAGTTAATGGCTGCAATCTTTGTTCGTATGGACATACCACCTTAGCACTAGAATCCGGTATGAATCAAACCGAAATTAGCCAACTCTTAGGTGGTGAAATGGATGATACACCTGAGCATGAACAAGCAGCCATTTTATTCGCTCAACACGTCGCAGATCAACGTGGTGCTGTGTCAGAAAAAGCATGGGAACACTTAATCACACTATATGGAGAAAAACAAGCCGAAGCAATCTTAGCCTCTGTTCAAGTGATTATGATGGGGAATACTTTTGGTATCCCTATTGGGTCACTTTTTTCACGCATTTCCAAACGCCCCATTTTCAAAAAAGATGAGCGAACAACACTAGCATATGAGTGGGGAATGTTGGTGGCAGCTCTTCTTTTCCTGCCTATTGCACTCGTTCATTCTCTCCTTGCTTCATTAACAAAACAACCTAAAGCTACATTTGTTTGTTTAGATAAAGAAAAACACGCATAAAAAAAAGTCGCTTAAAAAAATTTAAGCGACTTTTAGTTTAATCTGATAAAGGAAGTTCTTTTCCATTTAAGTATAATGTTTGAACTTCTTCCAAAGAAATATAATTAAACATAAGTGATTGATCAGCATCTTCTGAATTTAACACTACTTGATCTTCTTCAGCAATCAGCGTCTTTTTACTGCCATCTTTTAACACAGCGATCAATTCAACAGGTATCTCTTCAGTCGTATCAGATGTTAACATGCCGGTTAAGGATAAGCCTGAAAAAGATAATTTTGTAAACTGAGTATGACTGGTTAATGCCACATCGCTTAACTCTTGTTTTTTTAACGCCGTTGGCTCAGCTAAACGAATCGCCCAGTTTCCTTCTACTACCTCTTTCATTGAACGTGTTTCTACTGATAACTGGGCCTTTTTAAGAGTATCTTCTTTGACATCAAACACAAATTCGATAAAATCCGTCCGACCCGTTTCATTTCGATGTGTTCCTCTTCCAGCATTGAAACTAGCAATACTTTCTATCGCTTTTCCCTCGTTATTTAATGAAACGTCTAAGTAATCATGTTGAAAATCATTAGGGTAACGTACGAGTAAATGTAGTAAGCCATCTTTATACGCCGCGTTCTCTAAAATAATTTGTTCTGTTTCATCCAAAGGCTGATTCAGAACGCCTGGTTTTAAGTTTTGACTAGCTAGCTCATCAAAGTCTAGCTTATGAGCATCAAGTGCTTCTGAACGATACCCTCCACCTATACCGTCTGATACTTTTAGCTTTTCCCATTCTGGTTGTGGTTGTATCAGCTTATCCCAATCCAATGCGACTTGATTAGTATTCTCTTGTTCATAACTTTTAAATCGACGTAATAAAAAGCCTTGGTTTTCATGCTCCTCCCAACTAATAGCCGAGGTTAATAAAACAGCTGTCTTCGTCTTTTCATTATAATCAACGACACGTGTATTCCCACCATTCAACATTTCCCATGCGTCGATTTGCGTATCTTTCGCAAGACGGTCACCTTCCAAGTCCTGTAAAGTCATCATCACATAGGTCGTATCACCATCTTTAAATGAATTTTTGGCGGTTAGCCGTAATCCTTGGTCTTCTGCAACTTCATCTAAAGAATCAACTTGTTTTAATAGTTGCTCTCCTTCTGTGCCAAACGCACGTTGATAAGCAATTTTTATTTCATCACGCATACCAAATCCTACTAATAACATGAGACTTGCTGCGGCGACCCACATATACCGCTTATTTCCTCGTTTTTTCATTGGCACAACCTTCTCTTCTTTTTCATTATTTTCATTTTCGATTTCACGTTTCACGCGGTTTTTAATCGTCATCAAACGTTCATCTGTCAATGGTTCTTCAATAAATTGTTCCATTTCTTTTAATTGCTCTTCGGATAATGATTCAAATGGTTCTTTATCAATTCGTTTCATCCTATTTCTCCTCCCAACTCTTTAAAATGACGTGCGAGTTTTCTCTTTCCGTGATACAACTGGTTATCAATATACTTAGCTTCATATCCTGTTAAGGCTTGAATTTCACGCGGCTGTCGATCAAAGAAATAACGCTGAATAATAATTTCTCTCGTCACTGGATCTAATGTCATCACAGCCTCATAAAAAGCCTCCCAATCCATATCAAACGATGCTTCCAATAATGGCTCTCTATCCAACATATCATCTTCAAGAGCGTTAAAAATGCGTTTTGTCAGGCCTTTTCGCTTATTTAGTGCTATACTTCGTGTCAGAATAGCTAAATACGTCTTTAAACTACCTCGCGCAGGATTAAACCCTTCTGGATGACGCCAAAGCCTTAAATAAACATCACTCACAACTTCTTCGATGTCTTCTGTGTTCGATGACACGTCAGAAAGATATTTTGTGGCGATTAACCAAAGCAAGCGACTATACTGCGTCATTAACTGATCGAGCGCCTCTTCATCTCGATTAAGCAAGGCTGTCAAGTATTCTTCATCTGTCATGTGCTTCCCTCCTTTTTACGGTCTCACATACAGTACAATTAGTTTTTGATAATTCCTAAAAAAACTTAGATATTTTTGTCGTTAACATTTATTGTGTCATATTTTCACCCAAAATATACCGATGACACGAGAAAAATCGATTTAGACAATGTTTCTTAAATGAGTACGAAAAAAAGTGTAGTGCCCCCAATAGATAGTCTATTAGGGGGCGCTACACTTACTTTGTTCTATTTATCGCTTGATTTCATCTAGAATTATCAGACTGATTTGGTAAATAGACCAAAGAATTCTATAATTATTCACACAATCTATTCAAATGTATTTATTTCATTTTAGGCATAAAGCTAGGTAACAACTCGATTAATAACTCTGTTATATCTTCGACGGATGATGATTCTAAATCGATATCTTTTTTTACAACTAATGACATCAATTCTGTATAGGCATAACCTAATGCTCCTACAAAAATCATATCCAACCCACCCGATATTAACCCTTGTGAGTTTTTTGCAACGGCACCTAATTTATTATCAACCGTTTGTTTTATCGTTTTCTTAGGTACAGCTGATTCGTATAAATTTATCATAGATAATAATGCTTTTTCTAAATTTTTCTTTTCAAAATTAACTCCATAAATAGATGTTATTTTTGCTAGCATCTGTATTTGATTATTGAATATACTTCTAGTAGAAAGCTGTGCAAAAGGAATTGCTTCTCTCATAAAACTCTTCGCCATACTCATACTAATCACCTTCACAGCTTCAGAGTGTTTTAATTTTAATGAAGCCTCCTGAGAGTGAATAAATGAAATTTGAAGGCTTTCTGGAAGATTATGAAAAGTTTGCTCGACTAACTCCTCAATACCAAAAGCTTCTAGATGGTCTGTCGATTGTGCTAACACAGAAACTGTCGCTTTGACCTCAGGTAATAATCGATTAATCTCATCACGTAATAGTTCGGATTCTGTGCGGTCATAACTCTTAGTTAAAACGACTATAACAGGTAGTTTCTGATCGTTCATCCATTTAATCAACTTCATTTCTTCATCTTCTATTCGCGAACCACTACCCGAAATAAGATACCACACCGCATGAATATGTTCTGAAATATGTTCTGAGTGTCTCGATTTTTTTATTAATTTTTTTATATCATTTGCACCAACATTTTTTAATACATTTGTAAGATCAAAAGAAGACTTAGCTAATTCAAATCCTACTGTGTCATAAATTCTAACTGGAAAATCAGGTTGCTCAATCAGTGTAATCTTATCGGTAACAGGCTTTCCCACACCCGTATCTGCTAGTTGTCGACCAAATACGGAATTGATAAGCGTCGATTTTCCGACACCACTCTTACCTGCAACAACTAAGTTAACATAATCTAGGTTTTGATTCTCTTTCTTTACTTCTTCATAAGCATTTTTGAATAACTCTTTGTACTCCTCCAAATCCTTTTCCATAACGATTCTCCTAACGTTATCTAATATGCATTCATTATAACACTTATCGATAAAAAATAACTAATATGAATATAAAAATCAAGTCAAATTTTGTTGCATTTTATGATTGTTATTCTTCAAACAAGTAAAAGTTCCCTAGTTCATAAGTCAGCACAGGAGTCACTTCTAACTGATATTTCGCAACTAAATCACAAATAGCTTCACCATCAATTAATGTAATTACTCTAGTACCAATTCTTGAAGCTTCGATAGCATTTTTAGTGAATGACGATGTTGTAATAAATACACCAAATTCTGCGTTATGTTTATCCATTGAACCTCTAAATTTATCTATTTCTGGTGAGGATACAGATCCTTCCCATCTTTTTGCTTGAATAGCCACCCTAGTTGTTCTAAACTCATCTGAAGTAATATAACCAAATCCATCTATTCCTCCATCTGCTACGTACTGCGTACCAATTTTCGAATCAATTTCTACTCCCATCTGTTTTACTAATCTTCGACAGAAAAGTTCAAACTTCTTAGGAGACATTGCTTTTAATGCATCAATTAACAAAAATCTCCAAGCATCAGCTTGACTATTTTCTAACCCGTGTTCTTCTACACTTTCAGGTATTTCAGAATCATTAATAATTGTTTCCTCTGAAACAATCCTTTTGTTTTTATTTCTATTTGCTTCAAAAATAGGTTCTGATAAACTTCTTACCATTGACTCGCTATCAAATGTAGCTAAATTAGTAGCTAAACCTTTTTCGGTCAATTTAATCATACCCCGTTTGGGAATCATAACAAAATCAGCAAATTCTAAATTCCTGACCGCAAAATTGAATTGATAATCAAAAGGCTTATAACTTTTTCCAGTTCGTTTAGATATTTTTGAAAACTCAATATAGTCTTCTGGTATCGTTTCTGAAGTTAATATCAAATCTCTAACAATTTCTTTCTTACTCGCTTCTCCACCGAGTGAAAGTAAACATCTAATTACTTCTGGCATAATCATGTTCTCTTTCTCTAATACAGACATATTCATAAATTTTTCTGCTTGTTGATTCAATTCTATCTTCCTTTCACAATTACTAATTAATCATTTAAAAAACCATCTTTTATCTAAAATTTATATGTTATTATAATAAAAATAAATCAAATGATAAGTTTTATAAACTTTCTAATTTATTATATCAGTTATATAAATTTTTACCCACAAACAAGTATATGCTTGTATTAAAAATATATATCATAGTTTGCTATGATTATAATTTAATGATTCGAACACCAAAAAGCCTTTATATATTTAGTCAATACTTGTAACATACTTGATATTTTACCAATTAGTTTTTTCTGTATGCAAATTAATGGCTATTCTTCTTACTTTTATACAAAAAAACACCCTCTAATCACTTAGAGGGTGTTACGTCCGAATAGTTTTAATTCTAAAAGAATGTCAAGATCCGTTTAACGGATTATTTGTTTTTTAAGTTGTAGAATGAAGCTAAACCTTTGTATTCAGCTACTTCACCTAATTGGTCTTCAATACGTAATAATTGGTTGTATTTAGCAATACGGTCAGACGAACTTTTCTTTTATTTGAAGAAAATCATACCACATAAAGCTTTATATATCAACATTCCTAAAATTATAATGTAGCGTACTACTAACTAGAATGCATTTTGTAGTTAGCAATTCTTGTAATTAATAATATACTATTTCAACATTTCTATCTGATACATTATTCAAAAAATTTATTTTATTTGAATAGTCCTCTCCACTGTAAACAAATAGTTTAATCTTTTCTAAATTATCTAGTTCATTGATAATATCTACAATCAATTCTTCATCAGCTTCTAAGCTATGACCTAATATAATCAACTCTTTAACATTAGTAAAATCAATTCCCATACTAATCGATGCTGGGCTAAAACTATTCATTTCCCCATAATCATTTATAATTTTTGACATTTGTTCAAGTCTTTCATTTCTTAATAGTTCATCCAACAAATATGGATACATAATAGGGTCTGCTTTTCTAAATCTATTAAATAAAGACCATCCATTTTCTTTATACCATTCGTTTGTATAATCAAGAAATTCTTTATTTAGTGAAGGTGAATAATCAAATACATATCCTCCTCTACCACTAAACATTCGTCTTACATGAGAGTTAAATTCAACCATCTCTTTTTCTAAATCCTCTTCACTTAAGCCAAGACTGATAAGATGTCGCCTAAAATTTAATTGTTCTCTTAGTTTCTTTTTGTCAAAAACCGTTGCTTCTGACATGATACCAGTTGGTTCAGCACGTTGTTTGTACCCTAGTACTATTTCAGATTCCCCTAAAGAACCATGAACATAATAAACATTAATATTGTCATAATTTTCAACTGTACGTGTATAATTAAAATTAATAATATTTGTATCTAAATCTATGGCTTTTTTTACACTACTTTTTAAGTCTATAGTTTTTTTGTCTTCTCCCATAAGGTAATCCATCAATAAGATATTCATTTTCAAAAAAATCGAGTTTATTTCTTCTATTTTGCTCAAAAGGACTTCCTCTGTGAACTCATCGTCCTCTTTTACAATAGTATTAAAATATTTTTCCTGCCATTTTGCTGTAATTTTATCTATTGCATCTTCAAATGAGTACCACGTGTTTGGATGAACTTCACTTTCAATAAGTATTTTTTCCCAATTTTTTTTTTTATCTACTGGTAACGTATTTGCAAAATCTAAATATCCTGTTTTAAGTCCATGTGATATATCAAATCCGTTTCCAATTATTGCCAATTTATCTTTCATAATTTACCTCTCTATAAAATCAGAATTTTATTTAATCAAAAATGAAATGTTCATTTACTAAACTTAGTTTATTATCAATAATTAACCTACTATTTGGAAATTCAGGATAATTTGATTCGTCTTTATAAATATAAATTTCAGTACTTTCATTATTTCGAATAAATTTATAAAATTCTCCTCTAACTTCATTTATATCGCTTCGATATAATACTATTTGATTACTGTTATTCTCAATTTCTTTCCATAAATCATGCGAATAATTTGAGATAGATATTCCAAAATATTTAATATTCTCTGAATTAAAAATTAATTCTTCATACATAGTTATTGCTTCTAATTTTGTCCAGAAATAATTAGTTGATAACCTGAACATAATTTTACTATTCATAACTGGTATTATTTTACTTCTAATCTTCCTAGCTTCTTTCCTATCAACTTGATCATTAAAAAAAGATATTTCATGTCTTAATAGTAAATTTTTTATTTCATCTATGTTAATATCGTAACTTAACTCAGAAGGATTTAATATCTTATTTGGAGAAAAACTATGTATTGCTATTTTTGAATTATTATTTTTATTTAAAAAATTTATTAATAATTGCCACCACATTTTGTCTGTTTCCCCAAGAGACATTCCAAAAATATAAATTAAATCTGAATTTGATATTATTTCATGGTATGCCTCAAATTCAGTTGGAAGTCTATCTTGTACTCGTTCGGGCTTAATTAAAAGTTCTTGAGCTCTAATATTATTAAAAAAATTGGGATTTATTTGATTGAAATTGTCAACTCCTAAAAACATCCCTGTTTTTGTTGTTGCATGTACGTGATTATTGGTAATCACTATTTCTAATTCAACACCATCTAATTTTTCTTTGCTAATATTTTCTGTTAAGCTGTTTATAATTATTTTTTTTAATTCATTAGTAGATAGTGAATTTACTATTTCTGTTAATGTTGAAGTATAGTTAAAGTTCAAAAAATTTAGTGTAAATTTTAATTTTCTTTCTTTTTTACTGCTTCCTACTGATGAAACTATAAAGGTCTTCAACATTTTAATTTCATTTTCTATTTCTTCAAAATACCATCTTTTGGATTCTTCATCAAAATCTTCCCAAAACCGACTTATTGTTTGTTCAATAATTTCTTTTCTATCAATATTAGACATTTTTTCAAGGACACTATTTTGCTGTTCAATGACATATAATTGGAACTCTTTTGTAAAAAACTCTAAACTTGAATAATAACTCTTCCAATTAACCTCACTTTCTCCACCATAGATTGAATCTATAAGATTATCTACTTCTTCTGCTGATAAAGTAAAATCTAAATTATTAATTCTATAAGCAAAATTACTTTTTTTTGAATCAAAACAAGTCAAAATTCCCATCATCTTTTCAAAATCTTGCCAATCTTCAATATTCTTACTTATTCTTTCTAAAAATATATTTTTCTTTAAATTATCGTTATTATTATATTTTTTTAACACATGATTATAAAAATCTTTGTAGGATGTCTTCAATCCTAAATTAATATCAAAACCATTCCCTATCATAAACGTTAAATTCAAACCTATTTCTTCTCCTTTTCGATATAATTCTTTTTAGTAATGCATCTATCTTTCATTGTTTCTACCTTAAGAACTTTAATATCAATAACTACTTATTTCCATCTCTAATCCTATAAATAGTATTCCTACCCACATCCAACTCCTGAGAAATCTGAGTTATAGGAACATCTTTCTCTAACATCTCAACAATCTTTTCATATGTCACACGCTTCTGTTTATCCGCTGAATCAGCACTATAAGCCAAAGGGCGACCTTTATACTTACCTTTTTCTTTCGCTAACTCAATACCCTGTCTTTGCCTTTTACGTATCTGTTTACGCTCATTTTCAGCAGTATACTTAAACAATTCAATGATTAGATTATTTAGTAACCTTCTCAAGTTATCGTCCTGTATACCGTTCAGAGATGGCAAATTAAGGATTTCAAGTGTAGCTCCTTTGTCTTATATCTGATTCATGATACTAGTTATTTCTTTGTAATTTCGTCCTATCTTGCCTAATTCCGACACAACTATTATATCATCTTATCTAATATAGTTAAGCATCACTTTTAGTTGTGGACGATTATTATATTTACCACTTAATTTATTTGATAAAATCTTTTTAACCTTTGAACTTTTTAAAAACTGAAATTGTCTTTCTAACTTTTCTATCTCAAAGACTACCTACTTATTGAATATTTTGAAAAACTCTTATAACAACAAAAAACACCCTCTAATCACTTAGAGGGTGTTACGTCCGAATAGTTTTAATTCCAAAAGAATATCAAGATCCGTTTAACGGATTATTTGTTTTTTAAGTTATAGAATGAAGCTAAACCTTTGTATTCAGCTACTTCACCTAATTGGTCTTCAATACGTAATAATTGGTTGTATTTAGCAATACGGTCAGTACGGCTAGCAGAACCAGTTTTGATTTGACCAGCGTTAGTTGCGACAGCGATGTCAGCAATTGTAGCATCTTCTGTTTCACCTGAACGGTGAGAAACAACAGCTGTGTAGCCAGCTTCTTTAGCCATTTCAATCGCTTCAAATGTTTCAGTTAAAGTACCGATTTGGTTAACTTTGATTAAGATTGAGTTTGAGATACCTTCTTCGATACCACGTTTTAATTTTTCAGTGTTTGTAACGAATAAGTCGTCACCAACTAATTGAACTTTTTCGCCTAAAACTTCTGTTAAGTGTTTGAAACCATCCCAGTCGTTTTCGTCTAAACCATCTTCAATAGAGATGATTGGGTATTTTGCACATAATTCTTCATATAAAGCAACCATTTCAGCTGAAGTTAAAGAACGTCCTTCAGATTCTAAGTCATAAAGACCTGTTTCTTTATTGTAGAATTCTGATGAAGCAACGTCCATTGCTAGACGAACGTCAGAACCTGGTTTGTAACCAGCTTTTTCGATTGCTTCGATAATAACTTCCAAAGCTTCTTCGTTAGAACCTAAGTTAGGTGCAAATCCACCTTCATCACCAACAGCTGTGCTGTGGCCTTTAGATTTTAATACAGCTGCTAAGCTATGGAATACTTCAGTACCCATACGGATAGCTTCTTTAAATGTTTTTGCTCCTACAGGCATAATCATGAACTCTTGGAAGTCTACGCTGTTATCAGCATGAGAACCACCGTTAATGATGTTCATCATAGGTGTTGGCAATACTTTAGTATTGAATCCACCTAAGTAGTGGTATAAAGGAATTTCTAAGTAATCAGCAGCAGCACGAGCAGCAGCGATAGAAACACCTAAAATAGCGTTAGCGCCTAATTTACCTTTGTTTGGAGTTCCGTCTAATTCGATCATAGCACGGTCAATAGCCATTTGATCACGAACGTCAAAGCCGATAATTGCTTCAGCAATTACGTTGTTTACATTGTCAACTGCTTTTTGTACCCCTTTACCTAAGTAACGAGATTTGTCGCCATCACGTAATTCAACGGCTTCGTATTCACCAGTTGAAGCACCTGAAGGAACCATACCGCGTCCAAAAGCACCACTTTCTGTGTAAACTTCTACTTCGATTGTTGGGTTACCACGTGAGTCTAAGACTTCGCGTGCGTATACGTCTGTAATAATTGACATGTTTTTTTCTCTCCTTTGTTGTTGTGAAAAATCAGTGATTTTTCGTTAAGGTTATTATGCCTGAGGATGACTCCTCAAGCTCTATTTTAAGTTTTTTTAAGTAAAGATGCAATGAATAGCCTTTACTTAATTAAACTTTCACCAGTCATTTCAACCGGTTGTTCAATATTTAATAAATCTAACATTGTTGGCGCCACATCTGCTAAACGACCGTCTTCTCTTAATGTCACGTCTTTTTTCGTTACAATAACAGGAACCGGAACCGTTGTATGTGCTGTATGTGGTTTACCTTCTGGTGTCATCATTGTTTCAGAGTTTCCATGATCTGCGAAAATAACAGCATAACCGTCTTTCGCTAAAATGGCATCTACCACACGACCTAGATTCTCATCCACTGCTTCGATTGCTTTAATCGTTGGTTCTAACATACCAGAGTGACCAACCATGTCTGGGTTTGCAAAGTTTAAGATAATCGCATCATGTTTATCAGCTTCAATATCTGCAACTAATGCATCTGTTACTTCGTAAGCACTCATTTCAGGTTTTAAATCGTAAGTTTCAACTTTTGGTGAGTTGATTAAAATACGACTTTCTCCTGGAAACTCTTCATTACGTCCGCCATTCATAAAGAAAGTAACGTGCGGATATTTTTCTGTTTCAGCAATACGTAGTTGTTTTAAACCAGCGTTTGACAATACTTCTCCAAGTACATTTTTAAGCTCGATTGGTGGGTAGGCCACTTTCGCGTCAATACTTGGGTTATATAAAGTCATCGTTACAAATTTGACAACAGGGTGGGTTTCTCTTGCGAAGAACTCCCACTCTTTATCTGTAAAGGCATTTGATAATTGAATGGCGCGGTCTGGACGGAAGTTGAAGAAAATCACAGCGTCATTCTCTTTAACTGTCGCAACAGGCTCTCCGTTTTCTTCAATTACGATTGGTAAAACAAACTCATCATTGACGCCATTAGCGTAAGAATCCTTAATCGCTTGTACTGGGTCAGTTGCTTTAACACCTTCCCCATTTACTAACGCATTATACGCTTTTTCAACACGTTCCCAACGTTTGTCGCGGTCCATAGCATAGAAACGACCAGTAACTGTCGCAACTTTACCATAAGAAAGTTCCGCCATTTTGTCGACTAACTCTTGCATGAAACCTGCGCCTGAAGTGGGTGCTACGTCACGTCCATCTAAGAAGGCATGAACATACGTTTCTTTAACGCCTTTTTCTTTAGCTGTTTCCAACAATGCATAAAGATGGTTTTGATGACTGTGAACACCGCCGTCTGATAATAAACCGAATAAGTGAAGGGCCGAATCATTTTTAATAGCATGGTCCATCGCTTCGATTAAAACATCATTTGATTGGAATTCGCCATCTGTGATTGCTTTATCAATACGTGTTAAACTTTGATAAACAATACGTCCTGCACCAATATTAGTATGTCCAACTTCTGAGTTCCCCATTTGGCCCTCAGGTAGTCCCACATCTAAACCAGCTGCTTTTAATGTACTATGTGGGAATGTTTCCCAATAGCGATCAAAGTTAGGTGTGTTAGCTTGTGCTACGGCATTACCGACTGTTTCATCGCGTTTACCGTAACCGTCTAAAATAATAATCGCAACGGGTGATTTACTCATTACTTCACTGCCTCCAATAATGCTAAGAAAGAATCTGCTTCTAAACTTGCGCCACCGACTAAAGCACCGTCGATATGTTCTTCAGCCATGTACTCTTTAATATTCTCAGGTTTAACACTTCCACCGTATTGAATACGTACTTTTTCAGCTGTTTCTTCGCCAAATTTTTTCGCTACTGTTTCACGTACTACACCACAAGTGTCGTTCGCATCTTTAGCTGTTGATGATTTACCTGTTCCGATTGCCCAGATTGGTTCGTAAGCTAATACTAAGTTGCTTACTTGCTCTGCTGTTAAACCGTCAAGCGCAGCTTCGATTTGTCCGCTAACCCAAGCGTTTGTTTCGCCGGCTTCACGTTGTTCTAATGTTTCACCACAACAAACGATTGGTGTCATACCATTAGCAATAATCGCTTTTGCTTTTTTGTTAATATCTTCATCTGTTTCGTGGAAGTACTCACGACGTTCAGAATGTCCGATAATAACGTAGTCAACGCCCATGTCAGCTAAAGCTGCTGGTGAGTTTTCACCTGTGAACGCACCACTGTTTTCAAAGTAGCTATTTTGAGCAGCAATTTGAACGTCTGTTCCTTTTGTTGCTTCTACTAAACCGTGTAAGAATAAAGCAGGTGAACCGATCACCGCATCCACTTTATCATGGCTAGGTACTTTGTTTTTTACTGCTTCAGCAAAGTCTAATGCTTCGCTGATTGTTTTATTCATCTTCCAGTTTCCTGCAATAATTGGTTTACGCATGTATATGCACTCCTTCTAATTTGAAACGATTTCTCGTTTTTATTTATCTGAGATAGCTTCTACACCTGGTAATGCTTTACCTTCTAGATATTCTAGAGAAGCTCCACCACCTGTTGAAATATGTGAGAATTTTTCTGCAAAGCCTAATTGAATCGCTGCTGCTGCAGAGTCGCCACCACCGATAATTGTTGTCGCCTCTTCTAAATTCGCAATGGCTTCACACACGCCAATAGTTCCTTTAGCAAAGTTACTCATTTCAAAAACACCCATTGGGCCATTCCAAACAACTGTTTTAGCACCAGCTAATTCATTGCGGAATAGTTCAATTGTTTTTGGTCCGATATCTAATGACTCTTTATTCGCTGGGATTTCTGATACATATTCAGGAGGAATATTCTCAAAATCTTCAATGACACCAAAATCGATTGGTAAGATGATTTTACCGTCAGCGCGTTCAAGTAATTCTTTTGCTAACTCCACTTTATCTTCTTCGACAAGTGATTTACCAATTTCTTTACCTTGTGCACGCATGAAGGTATACGCCATACCGCCACCGATTAAGATTTTATCTGCTTTTGTTAAAAGATTTTCAATGACACCAATTTTATCTGATACTTTTGCTCCACCTAAAATCGCCACAAATGGACGTTTTGGTGAGTCTACTGCACCGCCGATAAAGTTGATTTCTTTTTCCATTAAGAAACCAGCTGCTGAAGGTAAGTTAGAAGAAACACCAACATTAGATGCGTGAGAACGGTGAGCTGTACCAAAAGCATCGTTCACAAAAACATCACCTAAAGAAGCCCAGTATTTACCTAGTTCTGGATCGTTTTTGCTTTCTTTTTTACCATCGATATCTTCAAAACGTGTGTTTTCAAAGACTAATACATCGCCTTCGTTCATTGCGTCGATAGCAGCTTCTAATTTTTCACCGCGTGTTTCAGGTACAAATGTTACGTCTTTTTCTAACAATTCGCCTAAACGTTTTGCAACAGGTGCTAAAGATTTGCCTTCTTTATCCTCTTCCGTTTTTACACGGCCTAAGTGAGAGAATAAAATCGCTTTGCCGCCTTGCTCTACAATATATTTTACTGTAGGTAATGCAGCTACGATACGGTTGTCATCTGTAATAACGCCATCTTTTAGTGGAACGTTGAAGTCCACACGCACTAATACTTTTTTACCTTTTAAGTCTAAGTCTTTTACTGTTTGTTTCGTCATCGGGGGAAAGCCTCCTTTATAATATACCAAATAGAAAAGCGAGGAAGCGCGTTTGCTTCCCCGCTTTTTACGTTCGAATATTAAGTACTGATCTAATTAAGTTTGAATTAACCTAATTTTGCAAAGTATTCTAATGTACGGATTAATTGAGCAGTGTATGACATTTCGTTATCATACCAAGCTACCGTTTTAACTAATTGTTTGTCGCCAACTGTCATAACTTTTGTTTGAGTTGCGTCAAATAAAGAACCGTAAGTCATACCAACGATATCAGAAGATACGATTGGGTCTACGTTGTAACCGTAAGATTCGTTAGCAGCTTCTTTCATAGCAGCGTTAACTTCTTCTTCTGTTACTTTTGTTTCTAAAACAGTGAATAATTCTGTTAATGAACCAGTTGCTACTGGTACACGTTGTGCAGCTCCGTCTAATTTACCGTTTAATTCTGGAATAACTAAACCGATTGCTTTAGCAGCACCTGTAGTGTTAGGTACAATGTTTTCTGCAGCAGCACGTGCACGACGTAAGTCTTTATGAGGACCATCTAATGTCATTTGGTCACCTGTGTAAGCGTGGATTGTTGTCATCATACCTTCAACAACACCAAATTTGTCATGTAAAGCTTTAGCCATTGGAGCTAAACAGTTTGTTGTACATGAAGCACCTGAAATAACTGTTTCTTCACCTGTTAAAACTTCATGGTTTGTGTTGTAAACGATTGTTGGTACATCGTTACCACCTGGTGCAGAAATAACAACGCGTTTAGCGCCAGCTGTTAAGTGTTTTTCAGCAGCTTCTTTAGAAGTGAAGAAACCAGTACATTCTAATACGATTTCTACTCCTAATTCACCCCAAGGTAATTCTTCAGGATTACGGTTCGCAAGAACTTTAACTTCCTTACCGTTTACGTTGAAGAATCCTTCATGAACTTCAACTTCACCATTGAAACGTCCTTGAGTTGTATCATATTTTAACAAGTGTGCTAATGTTGATGCATCTGTTAAGTCGTTAATTGCTACAACTTCAATACCTTCTAATTCTTGAATACGGCGGAATGCTAAACGTCCAATACGTCCAAATCCATTAATACCTACTTTAACTGTCATGCTAGATTTCCTCCTTTAGAAAATCGAAAAAATTTTTTATTTTAAAGGGTTACCCCTTTTAAAATCTGATTAGCGGCTCCTTCATCGGTGATTAACCATGTTTGATGTGGAGCATGTGTCATATAAGATGTAATCGCCTCTGCTTTGCGACTACCTCCGGTTACAGCAAGCACATAAGGTACTTCCTCTAACTCCTTTAATTGTAACCCTATTCTGGGTATTTTATAAACTATTTCGCCTTCTTCATTGAAAAAATATCCGAAAGCTTCACTGACCGCATGTTTTTCTTTTAGCATCTCCAGCTCCTGAGCAGACATGCCTCGTCGTTTAGCCATATGCATGGCACGACCGATGCTATGAATCACACACGTCGCCTCTTTAATCAAGTCTAATACTTGATGAACAAAAGGCTCTTGTAAAAGTGAGTTATATGTTTCTTGACTGACTCGCTCTGGTACATATAGCGGACGTGATGTCCCACCCGTGCGATTTGCCATCATTTCACTCACAGAGTTTGCCTGTATATCAACCGCCTCACCAATACCGCCTCGAGCAGGTACAAAAATATTATTTTGCACGTGTTCTGAAAATGGCGTCATCTGATTTGCAACAGCTGCCATTGTCGTGCCTCCCATCACAGCGATAATATTATCGCGATCGGGTAATAACATTTTAAGTGAGTCTGTTACCACTTGACCGAACTTTTCAAATACTTTCGCATCAACATCGCTATCTCCAGCGACGATAATGACTTTTTCAATATTAAGAAGTGTGGCTAACTCTTTCTCCATCTTCTTCATACCAGAAAGTTGGGACATGACATCTTCTAGCTCTCGCACAAGATCTACACCTTGCTTGGTAAGCGTCATTCCACTTTTAGAACTGTCAATCAAATTTAACTGTCGTAACAAATCGGTTTCGGTTCGTAACGCACGTTCAGACATGTGTAAACGTTCAGCCAAAGTTCGTCTTCCGACAGGCGCCATCCAATGAATCTGGCGTAATATCGTAAAACGTTCTTGGACAACATCCATGATGTCCGGTGCAATCGTTTGTAAAAGCTGAAGTTCTTTCTCCACTGCTATCAAACTCCTTAGCTGGACGACAAATGACCCAGCTAGTCATTTTACGACCCATGTAGTGTAAAAAAAAGAGTGCGAACTAAAACTCTTAATCATCACTATAGTCTTAGTATAACACTCTCTTATTTTGTTGGCAAGTCAGAGCCTTTATTTTTAGTTAAGGGCACCGTCTAACTGGCTTAGTACGTTTTGAAAGGCTTTGATATCTCCTTGGTCTAACGCACGGTTAACGACTTGCCACTGTCTTTCACGATGAAGTTCATGGAAAAAATCATCCCACTCTTTTCCTTCTTCCTCTGAGTCAATATAAGGATTAGCTTCAAGAACGGCAAGGTGATATAAATGTTCGGATGGTCGCTCGAGTTTAATCTCTACATAAAGGTCGTCTTGCCAATGTAAACGTATTTCATGAAAAATTTGATGATAGTCAAAAAACGCTTGGCCATTTTTATAGAAGACAAATGGTTCATACGCTGAATTCAAATTAATCTCAAGTCCACGAGGTGTTGCGGCACATCGCTCAACAAAATGAACGTTTTTTAAAATAGTTTCATGTTCTAAAAGATAGGTTAGTAACCAGTAGCTTTCACGATTTTGTAACGAATGTTGCGTTACGACTTCACACAACCATTTTTGTTTCATCCCTATCATGTTCCCATCCCTTTACTCTCTTAGCTGTTCAAATAAGTCGTTCATTTCTAAATCTTCAGGTACTAATTGTAAATAGCGTAGCAAGACGTGATAAGCGTGTTTGTTTTCGCCTTCTTCACGCAAGAATAACGCATATTCTTTTAGAAACTCTGGGTCTTCTGCCAAACCTGGTAGCGCTAGTTGATAGTGCTTAAAGGCTTTAGGATAGTCTTCCGTTCCAACATAGGCTTGAGCTAAGCTCCAATGACCTTGTGCTGTCATAGCTTCTCCTAACTCGGCTAACATCTCAATCACATCATCGTAACGTTCTTGACGCAATAACAAGAAACTTAATTTTACTTTAGATAGTTCACTATCTTCTTCAAAGGAAATCACTTGGCGCAAGTACTCTTCCGCTTGGACTTCATCGTGATATTGGAAGTAAAAATCAGACGCTAAATGATAAAGTGAACTGTTATAAGGGAAGTGTTTAACCCCTTCTAAAATCACTTCTTCACCTTTTTCTCGCTCTTCTTCGTCTAGGTAGGCACTTGCTAATGCAAGATAACCACCCGCACTCAACTCTCCCAATAGTCGAATTTCTTCTAATAACGAAATGCCTTTTTCTAACTGTCCAAGTTGAATATAAACTAAAGCAAGTTGATACAATGTTTCATCACGTCGCTCGTCTTCTAGCGCTTCTTCTAACACGACAACCGCTTCTTCAAACTCTCCTTCATAGCTATAACACATACCTAATCGGTCTAAAACAAACAAATCTTTAAACTCAGGTAAACGTAATTTTGCTAAATAAGTGTAATAAGGAATCGCTGCTTCATAGTTAGCTTGGTCGAAATAATACTCAGCAAGTGCAAACTGAATCGTCGCGTTAGTAGGTAATAGCTCATGCGCTTCTTTCAGCTTAATCTCTGCCACTTCTGGATAGCCTAACGTCATATATAAATCAGCTGCGGCTAATAATGAACCTGGATAGCTTTCGTCATCTTGAGGTATCTGGTCTAAGTGATACTCTGCTTGATCAATGTCATCATTATCTATCGCAATGTCAATTAACGGTAAACGATAATGATGCTGTGTTGGATGCGCTTCTAACAAGCGTTCAAATAATTGTTCAGCTTGTTGAATAAAGCCAATCTCTAATAACTGATAAGCAAGTTGTTCCTTTACTTCATCTGGATCATTAATAAGCGCTTCTTCAAATAATAATTGAAACTCAATTAAATCGCCTTCTTCGATTGCTTGAAGTGCTTGTATGCTATAAAATTCGGCCATGTTTTGCACCCTTTCTTCTTTCACTATTCATGATTATGACAATTTTCTTTTGTTTTGGCAACTAAAGTCAACTCTCATAAGCATAAAGCGAGATAAAAAGACTAGCAAGTTTTACAACTTACTAGTCTTAACTATCCTTTATTATTTAACAGCGTCTTTAAGTGCTTTACCTGGTTTAAATGCAGGTACTTTACTTGCAGCGATGCTGATTTCTTCACCTGTTTGTGGGTTACGTCCTTTACGAGCCGCACGGTCGCGTACTTCAAAGTTACCGAAACCAATCACTTGTACTTTTTCGCCATCAGCTAAAAAGTCTTGAATAGATGAAAAGACTGCATCAACAGCAACTGTTGCGTCTTTCTTCGTTAAGTCTGTTTTCTCAACTACTTTTTCAATTAATTCTGCTTTGTTTGCCATGTTTCAATTTCACCTCCGAAAAATGATAAGATGTGTTTGGACATCTGAGTCATCAAACTTACGAAAAGTTTGATGCTAACGAAAAATTGATGACTCAATATTTCATTAACAAAGATACCACACAAACATTGTATTATCAAGGAATTTGAGTATTTTTTATAGAATAACAAATTGATTTGCACATTTAGATAACCTGTGATAAAATGCCAGTTTTTATTTTCGACGACGTGCTAAAATTCGAATAGGTGTTCCTTCAAACGGAAAAGCTTTACGAATTTGGTTTTCTAAGAACCGAGCATATGAAAAGTGCATTAGCTCTTCTTCATTCACGAACATAACAAAAGTAGGCGGTTTAACTGCTACCTGTGTGCCGTAGAAAATTTTCAAACGTTTACCCTTATCTGTTGGTGTCGGATGAATCGCTACCGCATCTAAGATAACATCATTTAACACAGACGATGTAATACGTAAGTTTTGATTTAAACTAATCGTTTCGATTAAATCAGGTAACAAATGTAATCGTTGTTTGGTTTTCGCTGATACGAAAATAATCGGCGCATAGTCTAAGTACTTAAACTCTTTGCGAATGTCTTCTTCAAACTTTTTCATCGTGTGTGTGTCTTTTTTTACTAAATCCCACTTATTCACGACGATAATGACGCCTTTACCAGCTTCATGAGCGAAACCGGCAATTCGTTTATCATACTCACGAATTCCTTCTTCACCGTTTATGACCATTAGCACGATGTCAGAACGATCTATCGCTCGCATGGCTCGCATGACACTGTATTTTTCCGTATTCTCGTACACTTTTCCGCTCTTACGCATACCGGCAGTATCAATCATTAAAAATTCCTGACCGCTTTCAGATGTAAAGTGCGTATCAATCGCATCACGCGTCGTGCCTGCAACGTTAGAAACAATCACTCGCTCTTCACCAAGAATCGCATTGATTAATGATGACTTGCCGACGTTTGGACGTCCAATTAAACTAAAGCGAATGATACTGTCATCCTCTTCTTCTTGCTCTTGATTAAAGTGTTTCACTGCGTCATCTAATAAATCTCCCAATCCGATACCATGACTACCTGATACGGGATATGGGTCTCCAAGTCCTAATGCATAAAAATCAAAAATATCATTTCGCATCTCTGGATTGTCAACTTTATTGACGGCTAATAATACTGGCTTGTTCGTACTATACAACATTCTTGCGACCATTTCATCAGCGTCTGTGACACCCTCACGTCCGCTCGTCACTAAAATAATCACATCGGCTTCATCCATTGCAATTTCTGCTTGATATTTAATTTGATCCATAAATGGTTCGTCACCTAAGTCGATACCACCCGTATCAATAATACTAAATTCTCTTCCAAGCCATTCTCCTACGGCATAAATACGGTCGCGTGTAACTCCGGGCGTATCTTCAACTATCGAGATACGTTCTCCCGCGATCCGATTAAAAATCGTCGACTTTCCAACGTTTGGTCGTCCGACGATGGCAATTGTTGGGTTTGCCATGAGACATCCCTCCTTTAAATTCCTCATACTTTAGTAGTTTACCCTACCTAATACGCTTGTGGCAAGCTATTTCTTCATTATAAATTCCCACAAAAAAACTCAGACAACAAAACGTCATCTGAGTTTCATTTATTTCATGATTATTCTGACATTCCGTCTAAATCGTCACCAATCATATCACCAAGTGTAAAGCCTGTTGATTCTTCTTCTACTTCGTATGTTTCCTCAACGACTGGCTCTTCCTCTTCTTTTTCTTCCAATGCTTTAATACTTAAAGCAATGCGGTGCTCTTCTGGGCGTACATCCAATACTTTCACTTGGACTTCATCACCTTCTGTTAACACTTCATGAGGCGTTGCAATATGTTTATGTGAAATTTGCGAAATATGGACTAACCCTTCAACTCCAGGGAAGACTTCAACGAAAGCTCCAAAGGTTGTCAGACGTTTAACAACTCCGTCTAAAACAGTGTCAACGGCTGCTTTCTCTTCGATATCTGCCCAAGGTCCAGGTAATGTTTCTTTAATAGAAAGTGAGATACGCTCTTTTTCTGGATCAATTGAAAGAACTTTCACTTCTACTTCTTGTCCTGGTTCTAAGACATCTGATGGTTTTGCAACGTGTGCATGTGAAATTTCAGAAACGTGAACTAAGCCATCGATTCCTCCTAAATCAACAAACGCACCAAAGTCTGTTAAGCGCGCAACTTTCCCTGTCACAACTGCTCCTTCTTCAAGGTCAGCTAAAACTTTTTCTTTCATTTCAGCTTTTTCTTCTTGAACAACAGCTTTGTGAGATAAAATTAAACGGTTTTCTGATGGTTCAATTTCAATAATTTTGAAGGTCATTGTTTTGCCTTTATATTCAGAAAAATCAGAGACAAAATGATCTTCTACCATAGATGCCGGCACAAATCCGCGAACACCTACGTCGACGACTAAACCACCTTTGACAACATCTGTCACAGGGGCTTCGATAATTTTATTGTTTTTGAAATCTTCTTCGATTTCTTCCCAAACTTTTTTCGCTTCTAAGCGACGTTTAGACAATAAATAGTTACCATTTTCTTTATCTTTGCCGATAGCGGTAATGACTACCAAGTCTAAAACATCTCCAACGCTTACGACGTCGTTAATATCCTCAACTGGCATAGTAGATAACTCTTTCAAAGGAACAACGCCTTCTAATCCAGCTCCTACGATTCCAACAAGGGCTTGTTTATCTTCAAGTTGTAAAACTTCCCCTTGCACCACATCTCCAATTTTAACTTCTTGAACGCTATCTAGAGCATCCATCATGCTTGTCGTTTCCATTTCATTTTTTTCCATTTCTGACATAACTCGTGGCCTCCTTACCAACAAAAAGTTCTAATACCATTGTACCTTATCTAACGGACGATTTCTAGGATATACCCTTATTTATTGAAAAAAGTCGTGTTTTTGGATAATTTGCTCGATTTTTTCTACGACTTGTTCAATAGACAGTCCCGTTGTATCTAATTCTATCGCGTCTTCTGCTTTAACAAGCGGTGATACTTTGCGAGTGGTATCTTTGTAATCTCGCTCTTCAATTTCCTTTTTGATCTGCTCAAGCTCTACGGTCATCCCTTTAGCTTTGTTTTCTTCATATCGGCGCTGCGCACGTTCAGCGACACTGGCAATCAGAAAAATCTTAACAGGAGCGTTAGGTAAAACAATCGTCCCAATATCACGACCATCCATCACAATGTCACTTTGTGCAGCAATTTCTTGCTGTTGGCGTACTAACGCTTCTCGTACACCTGAGTGAGCAGATACTTCCGAAACATTTTGACTAACATTAGCTTCACGAATCTCATCGGTGACATCTTGATGATTAACGAGAACGCGCTGTCCGTCTGCCTCTTGTCGAAAACTAATCGTCATCTCGTCCAAAAGAGATACGAGCCGTTTTTCATCAGCTAACGAAACTTTATTCATAAGCGCCATATAAGTTAGCGCTCGATACATAGCTCCCGTGTCACAGTAAACATAACCGAGTTTTTTCGCCAGTATCTTAGCGACCGTACTTTTTCCAGCTGAGGCTGGTCCGTCAATAGCAATTTGCATCTTATTCTTCATGATTCTCTCCCTAATCCATCCTACATTTTAACCATAAGAAAAGTCGTCAATTGACGACTTTTTGCTTATTGTGTTCGTAATACTTGACCTGGTTGAAGCTCTGAGTCAGTACCTAATCCATTTAATTCAGCTAAATGTTTAGGGTCTATTCCATACTGTCTAGCGATGCTCCACAACCATTCCCCTTGCTGAACTGTGTGCGTTCCTGGTCCTCCAGCTTGCGGTTGTTCATTTTGTTGCGTTTGGTTTTGTTGATTATTTTGATTCTGTTGATTTTGTTGGTTATTTTGGTTTTGTTGGTTTTGTTGTTGCGCCGCTTCTTGTTCAGCTGCTTCTTGCTCAGCTTGTTGTGCTGCTTCCTGTTCAGCCTTTTCTCTTTCAGCTGCTTCTTGCTCAGCTTTTTCCTTTTCAGCCTTTTCTTTTGCCGCTTTCTCTTTCTCAGCTTTTTCTTTTTCAGCCTTTTCTTTCTCAGCTTTTTCTTTCTTAGAAGCCTCAGATTCTTTCTTTTCTACTTGTTCGACTTTAGCTGGCTCTTTCGGCGGTTCAGCGACATCTCCTTTGGTTGCAATAACAAATATATAGACTAAAATGGCAGCAATCGCAACTAATAACAGGACTAATATCGACATAAAGACGATATTTCCTTTATTACCTGTTCGTTTTTCGGAACGTGAACTATTCGTTTCATATTCCGTCTCATAAATCGGTTGTTCCCATGGTTGTTTTTCATCTGGTTGTTTACTCACGTCTGAATCCCCCTCTTTTTATACTCGCTTCTTATTTTACAATATTTTGACTTGAATAGCCAACGTTAAAAAGTTTTTTTAATACCGTCTGCCATTCTGTCGAATCATGACTTTCTACTTTTTCAGTTTCCGGTAAACGTGTTTGCCAAATGTCTGGCTGACAATTATCACAGCAATGCTCATTCTTGATGGGCGCTGGAAACATCCCACTTTCAAAATAATGATGAATACCCAGTCTGCGACAATTCGTCATCTCCAACCACCTACGCATGATAGTAGTTTGTCTTTCACGTTGTTGCAGTTTTTTCTCCCACATTTTTTCAAGTCGACTAAGCGACAGCCATCCTTGTTGGTAATGGTCATACCACGTTTTTTGTAAATCAGTAAAGGATTGGACGTCTTTTTGTGCACTTTCCATACGTGCTTTAAAATCACGATATTCTGCCAAACTCTCACTTGCTAAATGACGATGTATGTGCCAGTCAGATGGTTGATACAGTACAATGCTGTGAGCGAGTTTGCCATCTCTTCCCGCTCGACCAGACTCTTGCACAAGCGCTTCTAAACTACTAGGCAAATGAAAATGTATTACAAAACGAATATCCGACTTATCTATCCCCATACCAAAAGCACTCGTCGCACAGAGTATGCGCACGTCGCCTTTTAAAAACTGTTCTTGAATCAATCGCCGATCTTGATGAGATAAATCGCTATGATAAAAAGCACTTGATTGATGACGTTCATGACGCAACCAATCGCTAATACGCACGGCTTCTGCTTTGCTAGAAAAATATAAAATACCTTGTTGCAAAGTATGACGGTCTAAAAATGAATCTATAAAGTCTTCTTTTTCATTTTTAGTCGTGCATGTCACAACCGAGTAGGTAATATTAGGCCGGTCAACCGAATAGCGTATGACTTTTACCTCTTCGTTCAAAAATAATTTTTGTTCGATATCTTGTTGGACGGCAGCAGTGGCAGTAGCTGAAAGTGCTAGACATTTTTTAATAGTTAATTGTGCGACAATTTGAGGAATCTGCTCATACTCTGGACGAAAATCTAACCCCCATTCAGAAATACAGTGAGCCTCATCTACAACAAACAGACTAATCGAGCATCTCTGAAGGGCTTCGATAACAGCTGAGGTTGCCAAGCTTTCTGGACTGATGAACAAAAACTTTTGTTGAGAAAGAGAAGAAAGCAACGCTCGTTTTTCATTAAAATCTAACGAACTATTATAGGTAACTGCCGAAAAAATCCCTTTTTGTTTCAGCGACTGTACTTGGTCATCCATTAAGGCAATCAGAGGAGAAACGACGACCGTCAAACCGTCTAACAATAAAGTCGGTAACTGATAACATAACGATTTGCCCGTTCCCGTCGGCAATATTGCCAAGACATTCCGTTGTTCCATAACGGCTTCAATCGTTTCACGTTGGCCTTTTCGAAAGTCTTGATAGCCAAAATAGTGTGATAAAGCCGACTGTAAGTCTTTCATCGTCTTCCCTCCACTCTTATTTCATTGATTTGAAACAGCCGCATTTCATAAAATTCAATTTCAGGCAATACTGCTTGTACATCCTTAAATCGCCAATCTCTAATCATCGGATGTTGCTTCTCATATACTTTCAGCTTCGCAACTGTTTGCGGTGCTAGACTGAACCACGTTTGATAATGCTCGTCGTAAATTGCCCATTCAATCAAATGATCGACGACCGTACTATATTTTAAACGTCGTATTGTTTGAACGGCTTCTAGCGTTCCTTTTTCTTTTATCACCTCTACGGTTTCTAACATACTTTGATTGTATGGGTGATGTGTCAGCCCTTTTCTCAGACTTCTCATCATAGGAAGATGAACAATATCTTGCTCCAAGACTGATAATAAATGATGTTGATAGTTTTTCTCACACAAAAAGACCGCAAAAGCATCTGTCGTACTTTCCGTCAATAATTGATGACTCGTCCGTCCTATCTTCTCGTGACCTGACAGACGTTTTGTCCAATAAGTCGCTTCTTCTAATGGGAGTTTTGTTAATAGCGAAAACCACTCTTGATAAAACGCTTCAGCCAGCACATATCTGTCAGACGTTTGAACTTGCAACCAACTTCGTATAAAACGTTGTTTATCAACGCGTACCTCAATCGGTGTGTAGTCTTTTTCAACGTACGCTAAATGAGAAATCACTTGCGTGGCAAACAATAGTAAGTCTAAAAACTCATCGTCGATTTTTAAATAACGATGAGAGCAAATATTCTCATTAGGTAACGCACGTAACCTAGTTAATTCACGCTGACCTTTTAACGTCAACTGAACGGTCGTTTCATCTTGTAATAAAAACTCATTCGCAACAAGTCGCGCTAATACGTCATCATACACGTCGCGGTTTAAATTTGGGAGCAGGCCGAAATATCTCATTTGGTGATAAAAAAAAGCGTAGACTAAAACAGAGCCAGTACGTTTCCCTACGAGTACATGATACAACGTACTCACACGCACCTTGTATCCATGGTCGAAACACGTTAAAATAAAATGGTCAGTCGTCAGCAAAATTCTCACCTCGTTAGGAGTTTATCATCTATGTTATGTAAAATTATACCAGAAAAATGTATTGCATGCGGACTTTGTCAATTAAAAGCGCCTGACGTCTTTGATTATGATTTAGACGGTTTAGTCCTTTTTAAAGACAATCAGACGATGAAGGAACAAGTCATTCCCCCTGCATTACAAGAAAGTACGCTTGCCGCTTATCGTAAATGTCCGACACGCGCAATTGTAATTGACAAACAAGCATAAAAAAAGGAGCGTTTGTGTTCGCACATAAACGCTCCTTTTTTTCTCTTATTTTTTTATGATTTGATTTTCATTGCCAAACCCTTGCTTTAAAATGAGCCAAGGAATTAATTTTTTATAGACAAGAACGAATACCGTACTAACAATAATTCCTTTAATAACGTTGAAAGGTAAGACTCCGACGACTAAATATTTCATCGTGCTCATTCCTAAATCAAAGTTTAAGATTTTCATGTAAAGCGGTAAAATAAACGTATAGTTCGCTAGCATCATCAGAACAGTCATGGAAGTCGTCCCAGTGACAAGTCCCAATCCTAGTCTTGAAGTGTCTGCCTTTGAGCGATTAGTAATATAGTATATCGGTAAGACGTACGCTAAAGCTGCTAAAAAGCTCGCAAAATTACCGACGACTTGTGATAAGTCGCTTCCGGTTGCTAAAAGGTGCAAAATCGAACGTAGTCCTGCAATCGCAACCGCTGCTCCTGGTCCCAATAAGTATGCACCGATTAAAATCGGAATCTCACTAAAATCGACTTTCATAAAAGGAAATAGTGGGACAACCGGGAACGCAAAAAACATAATAACGAACGAAATAGACGCCAACATTGCTACTGTGACCATTTTTCTTGCACGATAATTCTTCATTTTTCTTCCTCCTGTGAAGAATTCATCTTCATGGAGCTTTGTTTGTCAACAATTAACCAAAATAAAAAGCTATTTTCTGTATAAGGGCAGAAAATAGCTAAAGTCTTAATTGGAATTGTTCACCAAATAAGCTCTATCCTCTTCCATCCAGACTTTACTGTCGGTATTGGAATTTCACCAATTCAGCCATCTTGTTGCCAAGATAGGTCGTGGACTATCACCACCGGTCGGGAATTACACCCTGCCCTGAAGACGAACCTTTTTAATTTTATGTTCATTTATTAGTATACCAAATTTCTCACAAGATGCAAGTCTTTGGCTTAACTAATCGGTAGCCTTTGCCACGCACTGTTGTAATCAGTTCGGCGTAGGCTGGCGAAACGCGACCAATCTGTTTACGCAACTGCGTAATCTGTGCATCGACGACGCGACCGTGGTCGGTCAGATGATACCCCCAGACTTCTTTTAATAATTGCTCACGCGTGCAAACTTCTTCTACATGGTCAATCAAAAAAGCGAGCAAGCGAAACTCTAAGGGTTTTAAATCAATTTGTTGTAAAAATAGCCAAGCGACCTGTCGCTCCTCATCTAGCCGCAATCCTTCAAAAAAACGATAACCATTAATACGAATGAAAGCTGGCGGAGCATAGTAGAGCGAGAGTAAGCGATGCACTCGATGAAGCAACTCTGCTTCGTGGAAAGGCTGACGCAATACTTCTTGCGCTCCCTCCTCAAACGCGCGAATTACCTGTCCATCATCTTCGAAACGTGAAAGGACGAAAACAGGTAATTGCGTTGTTGTGACCACCTTTTTAAGTGGTTGATAGGTAAAATGATTTTGCCAATTTAAATTCATTATTACTAAATGAGGTTTTACGAGCGCGAGTGTTTTCTCAAGTCTAGTTAAATCCGATAAAACAGTCATCTCGTAACCGTTCATCTCACAAAGTGTGCGAACTAAGCGAACGGTTCGTGGATTTTCTTCTAGCAACAAAATCCGATAGTTCATCCCTCTATCCCTCTTTTGAAAGATCTAATAGTTGACGCACTTCTTTTTGTGACAAGCTACGATATTGTCCAGGTTTTAATCCTTTCAATGTTAGATTGCCATACTGCTCACGCTTCAATTTCATCACTGGAAAGCCTACTTCTTTTAACATTTTTTTAACTTGATGATTACGACCTTCATGAATTGTTAAAGAAACAATCGCCGTATCTGCTTTTCGATCAGTAGATAATATTTCATAGCGTGCTGGCGCTGTCATGCGTCCATCAATTTTAACACCCTTTTTCAAAGGCGATAACATCGCATTGGTAGGGACGCCCTTTACTTTCGCGACATATACTTTATCTACTTCATGGCGAGGATGGTTTAATTGGTTGGTAAACTCACCGTCGTTAGTCAGTAAGATAAGGCCAGACGTATCATAATCCAAACGACCGACTGGGAAGATGCGTTCTGTTACACCTGGTAATAAGTCTACTACCGTTTCTCTTCCCTTATCATCGGTAACAGCTGATATATAGCCTCTAGGTTTATATAACATGAAATAGACGTGTTCTTCTTGTAAAACAGGTACACCATTTACTTCAATCGTGTCTTTCTTACTTACTTTTGTACCAAGTTCTGTTACTTTTTTGCCATTGACCTTTACTTTACCCTCTAATATTAGTTGCTCTGATTTTCGGCGTGAAGCCACACCGCTTTGAGCCATCACTTTTTGCAAACGTTCCACTTTTTATATTTCCCCTTCCATTAACCCTGTTTCTTCTTCGATTATTTCTTCGACTGACGATTGAAAAAATAAATCTTCTGTTGTCATTTCAGATAGTTCAGCTTCCATCTCACTGATTGACGGCAATTCACTCAGCTGTTCTAATCCAAAGTAATTCATGAAGTAATCCGTCACACCATATAAAATTGGACGACCCGGCCCTTCAACTCGACCCACTTCTTTTATCAAATGTCGCGTGACGAGATTTTGTAAAGCACCAGATGATTGCACGCCTCTAATTTCATCAATTTCAGCGCGTGTTACCGGCTGTTTGTAAGCAATAATTGCCAGTGTTTCTAAGCTAGCTTGCGATAATTTATTAGACATCGGCGACTGTGCGTATTTTTGTAACAATGGCGCATATTCCTTTTTAGTCACAAGCGTGAAGCGATGACCTGTTTCCATGATATAAAAACTCGAGTGCGTTTCCGATGTATAGCGTTCATTCATCTGTTCAATCATGCGATAGATGGTGGCCGTATTATCTTCACACAGATACGCCAGTTCGTCTAACGTTAACCCTTCATCCCCTACCACAAATAATAAACTTTCGATTTTACCTTGCAGTGTCATCGATTTCACTCCTTAATTCTGTTTCTTCATTCCCCGAGTGTTGAAATACATAGATTGGTTGAAACGCCTCTGATTGACGCACGACAATCTCTTTTGTTTTTATAAGTTCTAAAACCGCCATAAATGTCGTCACGATTTCAGGACGGGTAAACACGTCAAATAAATCATCAAAACGTACGGCTTCACTCGCAGAAGCTGTCTTTACTTTTTCTAAGACACGTGTCATCTGTTCTTCGATAGTCCTATTTTCACTTTGAACTGTCGTATGCCGTGGCAGACGTTTTTTCTGACGCTCAATCATATCATGAAACGCCAAAAATAAGTCTAATGTATTCACTTGATTTGGCTCTAATGGTGGGACTTCTTCTTTAAAGTCATCCAAGTTAGTCGGTGGACGAGAAAAATAATGTTGGCGTTCGGCTTCTTTTTCATGTAAGACAGTTGCCGCTACTTTGTACTTTTTATATTCTAATAATTGCTGAACAAGGGCTTCTCGTGGATCTTCCACTTCATAATCCATCTCTAAGTCATCATGTGTCACGTCTTCGATGGGCAATAACATTTGACTTTTAATCGACATCAACGTCGCGGCCATCACAATGTAATCACCCGCGACATCCAATTGTAAAATCGTCATCGTGTCAATATAATTCATATACTGAGTTGTAATCTCCGCAATGGGTATATCATAAATATCTATTTCTAATGTCTGAATCAAGTGAAGTAGCAAATCTAACGGCCCTTCAAACACATCCAGTTTCACTTTTAGCTCTTCACTCATACTTACCTCCAACAGCGTTTGTCAATCTCTTATTATAACATAGACGCCTAGCGACGTTTACTTTTTTATGCACGAGGAAAATATTGCTGATAGACTTCGCTCATGCGTTGTTTTGAAACGTGCGTATAAATTTGCGTCGTCGAAATATCCGCGTGACCTAAAAGTTCTTGCACGATTCTTAAATCCGCCCCATTTTCTAGTAAATGCGTAGCGAAACTATGACGAAGCATATGCGGGGTGACATTTTTTTGAATACCTGCTGTTAAAACATGCTGGTTTAAATTTTTCCAAATTCCTTGACGTGAAAAGCCTCCGCCACGATGATTTAAAAATAAGTAAGGCACACTTGAATCTTGAACTAGTTCAGGCCGTGCTTTTTCTAAGTATTGTTCAATCCAATAAATTGCATGATCACCTAGTGGAATAATGCGTTCTTTATCCCCTTTTCCGATAGTTTGGATTAACCCTAATTCTAGTCGTAAATCGTCTAATTTCAAATGCGTCAACTCGCTCACACGCAAACCTGACGCGTACATGACTTCTAAAATAGCACGGTCGCGCAACCCTAGAGCTGTGGTCGTATCGGGTGTTTGAATTAACGTTTCAATCTCTTCAAGCGTTAGTGTTTTAGGAAGCTGGACGCCTTTTTTAGGACGCTTAATGTGTTGCATAGGGTCATGGTCGATGATCCGTTCTTGACGGATATATTGATGAAATCGTTTCAACGTCGAAATCATTCTCGTAATAGTAGCGGCTGATTTGTTTGCTTCCGACATCCGCTGCAAAAACACTTTGACAACTGTTACATCAATATCCGACCAACTGTTTATCCCTTCTTCTTGCAGATACGCTACATATTGATTTAAATCACGTTGGTAGCTGATAATCGTATTTTGCGATAATCCACGTTCAATTTTACTATAATATAAGAAATCTTCTATTTCGCGCATCATAAAAACCCTCTCCTTTTTAACAAGTTTACAATAATCTGATTATGTATACAAGCAGCAAAATAAAAATCAGACCTTTTTATGAGGTCTGATTTTTTTAACTTAACGAGCTCGTTTAGGTGATTGACGTTGACATTGATGACAGACACCGTGAAATGTTAGACGATGGTCGGTAACCTGAAAACGAAAGCGTCGTTCGACGACCTTCTCCACATCAATCAACAAATCCTCTTCTATTTCTTCTATGTCACCACATTCTAAACATAACAAGTGATGATGAAAATGTTTAGCGCCTTCTTTTCTCATATCATAGCGTGATAAACCATCATTGAAACTGATTTTATCAATAATCTTCAATTCTGTTAACATCTCTAACGTACGATAGACTGTTGCTAACCCAATATCTGGGCTCTTTTGTTTGACTAACATATAGATTTCTTCTGCTGACAAGTGATCTTTTTCGTTCTCTAGTAAAACTAAAACCGTTGCTTCACGTTGAGGAGTCAATTTATAGCCACCTTCGTGTAATTGTTTCCGAATATTTTTTAATGTCGAAGTTGTGGCATCCATGTTCATTCTCCTTTTCTCATTCTCAATTAGAATTATTAACGTTTCACCAAATTAAACTCATTATAATCTAAATCCACTGCTTAATCAAGCGATTCTCAATTAGATTTACTGTGAAACATTCTCATGTGTGCGCACGCTGCGAATCAAACTGACCATCCCTAAAAATGCTAAGATTGTTCCGAATATTAATAACGCTGTGACATCGCGCCATTCTAAGATATAGCCACCAACAAAGCTCCCAATCACGTTCCCTAGAGTGACACAGGCCATCATATACGTTTGCCCTTTCACGCGGTCTAGTGCCGACATATTTTGATTGACATAGTGAGCATAGGCTGGTGTTAAAATAGCAAACGATAACCCTTGTAAAAGTTGTGCGGGTACAATAGCTAAAAGTTGACTGGCAAATAAATAAATCAAACTACGAATGAAGAAAAAGACGACTGAAAACTGAATCAGTTTTTCAACCGAGACTTTTTTCTCTAAACGTTGAAAACCAAACATAACAGGAATTTCGCAAAATGCTGCGACAGCAATCGCCGTTCCCACTGCTGATGTTCCGCCACCTAAACGATGTAATATCTGTGGCAAGTAGACGTTAACAATTGTATGAAAAGAAAAAATAAAGGTCATTCCCAACATGAACAATGCCAGATTAGGATACTTTTTAAAAAGCGATGTTGCTTGAGATGAGTCGTTCATCTTTTCTTCATGAGTTGCAGTTTTCAAGGCTTGTTCAGCTAACTCTTCATGATGCCTTTCATCCTTTACAACAGGCAGGCGCCATAGTAACACCCAAAGTAACGCCATGCTTAATGTCGATAAGTTTGGAAGCCACTGTGTCGAATGTGTGGCTAACCATTGCCCTAAAATCAAAGAGGTCGTCGCAAATACTAGTGAACCAATTCCTCTAGAAAACGAAAAAGACATTGGCGTTCCCAAGTTAATGTACTCATAGATTAATGATGTCACTAATGGTTGTAAATTTAATAAAAAGATTAAGGATAAACAATATAAGAAAGATAAAAGTCCGTCTGAAAAAGTAAACCGTGCGAGTAAAAAGCTCGTGACTGTAATCAATGCCACAAAAAACATCATGAGTTTACGAACGGTCAGTCCTTTAACGCTATCTAAAATACGCCCTGTTGAAAATTGAATCACGACCGACGAAAGACTAGCTAACGAGATAATCATCCCTATATGACCATCTGAAAAATCTTTAGATAACAAGTAAACCGTTGCATAACCAGAAATAAAACAAAATGAAATCCAATATATCGCTTGTGTGACATGCAAATGCAAACGCGTTTGCATAGACGTAATGTCTGTCATTCTCTCTTCCCCCAATATCATGAGAAAAAGGAAGCCGAAGCAATCGTCTTCCTTTGTAAATTATTTTTTAATTAAATACGTTTTTCCGTTCTCTTGCTTAATTTTCCCTTGCTTCATTAACGATCCTAAAGCACGTTTAAATTGTCCTTTGCTAATCGCAAACATTTGCTTAATCTCTTCAGGTGTCGATTTGTCTGAATAGGGAATCACGCCATCTCTTGATTGTTCCAAGAAGGTTAAAATCATCATCGCGTCATCACTGATAACTTCGTGAGCGCGCGGTTTTAACGATAAGTTTAACATGCCATCTGGACGCACTCCAATAACACGTGCTTTAACCTCTTCACCTAAACGCGGTTCTTGTTCACGCTCATCTGGATGAATAAAACCAAGATGATAATCTTCTGTTAAGACAAACGTACCGACCAGTTTTGTCCGATAAACGATCGCCAAAACATCTTTATTATGCATATCCTCTGTTGCCACTCGGCTCAAACTGTGAATGTACTCGTCCTCAGCTAAACTTGCCCACATACGATTTTTATCATCGACACGCAAGGTCACACAAAGTTTATCCCCTTTTTTAGGCCATAGTTCACGCATTTCAGATAGTTCATCTAAAGATAACGCCATCTCCTTGTCCGGTAATCCAATATCAACAAAAGCACCTAAATCACGACGTGTTGCCACCACTTCACCAAAAGCATATTGTCCTTGACGAATAGCTGGTATTTCCGTTGTCATACGATAGTCCCCTTGTTGGTTAACATATCCAAACCCTTCAACCGCTTCGCCTAATTCATGTTCCCCTTCGCTTTTATCTAAGCGAAAAGTAATCCCTTGTTTTTGAATAAAATAAGAGTGTTCATTTTCATCGGTCACTAGACCTGTAAATGTTGTCCCTAAAAGTTCTTTCATAATTTCCTCAGTCCATTCCTTAAAGTAGCTATTATTATAACATATCCTACCGATTAGGACACGAAGAATCGTAAAAGCGCCATACTTATCATCCCAACAAGCACGGTCCACATTAAGTTTTTCGTTAAAATACTAACTAACAATGTCGGTATCGTTGCTATGAGTTTTAAACTATCAACCGTCAAACGTCCGACATCATTTAAACTAATAAATGACTGCGTTAATAAAGCGACTAAAATAGCAATAGGTAAAAAAGACAAGAATTTTTGGCTCTTAGGTGAAAAACTCATTTTTGAAGAAAGTAAAAACGGTAGCACACGTGGTACCCAAGTCACAAGTGCTGCCAATATGATTAAAATAACTATTTCAATTCTTAGACTCATCGACTTGCACCCCCATAAAACATCCTATCAATGTCGCAACGATGACACTCATTTCAGCTGATAACAACCACTGACTGACGATAAACGTCACCACCACACTTATTATAACGATGATAGTTGCCCGACGTTTAACTCGCATAAAAGACTCCGCTTGCAATGTAACCAATCCGATAAACATCGCTGTAATCGCAAAATCTAACCCAAAAATTTCAGGATTGGGAATGACCGATCCTAACAAAGCACCTATCGCTGTTGAAACCACCCACGTAATATACGCCATAATATTTAATCCATGTACCCATGCTGTATTAATAGCTTCTTTATTTTGAATAGCTGTCATCAAGACGCCATAAGATTCATCCGTTAACAAACTGCCAATTCCCACGCGATGCGCGAGTGTTGCTTCTTTAAAATGAAAAGATACGGAAAGACTCATTAATAAATGACGGAAATTTACAAGAAAAGTCGCTAGCACCATACTTGATAGTGACGCTCCCGACAAGAGTAACCCACTAATAACAAACTGAGAGCTACCCCCATATATTAATAATGACATCAGCGTTACCTCTAGTACGCTTAAGCCTGCTCCTTTGCCAACAATTCCAGCAGCTAAGCCAATCCCAACATAGCCAAGAACAGTTGGCAAGCAAGCCTTGACACCATCTTCAAAAGTATACGATTGGGTAATTTTCTGCATTTTCTCGTCACTCCTTCATGAAAAAAATCTCACTAATTTATAGTGAGATTTTAATTTTATCATATTTTGAATGATTATAGTACTGCTAAAATGACGAAGTTTAAAATGAATAGGCCAGTGACAATCCATAAAATAGGACTGATTTCTTTCGCTTTCCCTTTTACAACTTTCAATAAAACATAGAAGATAAATCCAACAGCAATTCCGTAAGAAATACTAAAAGATAAGCCCATAAAAATAGAAGCAAAAAACGCTGGAACCGCTTCTTCTAATGATGACCAGTTGATTTCTTTAAATGAAGCTAACATCATGACACCTACAACAATTAGAGCAGGCGCGGTTGCTTGAGGCGGTACTACACCAATAATCGGTGCAAATAAACTACTTAATAAAAATAGAATTGCTACAACAACAGATGTTAGACCAGTACGTCCACCTGCACCAATACCCGCTGCACTTTCAACGAAAGTCGTCGTATTAGACGTTCCAAAAACAGCTCCGATACTTGTCGCAATCGCATCAGCGAACAATGCACGGTCCATCTTAGAATTAAGTCCTTTACTGTCTTCCAGTGCTTCTTCATCCTCTTGACTAAAAATACCAGTGCGTCGACCTGTTCCAATAAATGTTCCAATCGTATCAAATGTGTCCGATAAACTAAATGCCAAAATCGTCATTAATACTTGTGGAATTTTAGCTTTGTCAGTAAATAGACTTGGCAATCCTTCTGCACCAAATGCTGCACCAAATGTTGTTTTTAATTCTTTAATCGAACTACTTAAAGAATTTGATTCAAAATCAATCGCTGAAACGTCTACGACATTCATCATCATCCCTACAAGAGTCGTCCCGATAATCCCAATTAAAATCGCACCTTTGACATCTAATACGACTAATACAATTGTAAGTAATAAGCCGATCACCGCTAAAATAACTTCTGGATGATTAAAAGTCGTTAAACTTGGCACGATACCACCATTCATAAAAACATTTGTTACTTCACCGTCTTCAACGACAGCATGTGTAATGGCACCTTGATCCGCTGAAAAACTTAATAAGTTGGCACTTTTTAAACCTGCATAGGCAACAAAAATCCCGATACCGCCACCGATTGCATGTTGTAAACTCTCTGGAATTGCTCGAATAATCAATTTTCTTATACGAGTAACTGTAATAATAATATTAATAATTCCACATAAAAATACCATGCCTAAAGCTTGTTGCCACGTATATCCTAATCCGATAACTACCGTAAAAGTAAAGAACGCGTTGAGTCCCATACCCGGTGCTTGAGCATACGGCACATTAGCGAACAACCCCATAATCAATGTACCAATCGCTGCCGCTATAATCGTCGCAAGAAACACCGCCTGAAACGGCATGCCTGAGATAGCCAGAATTGACGGGTTAACGAATAAAATATAACTCATCGCAAAGAAGGTCGTAAAACCTGCCATTACCTCTGTCCCTATTGTCGTACCATTTTCCTTTAGCTTAAAAAACTTTTCCATGTTAGACTTTTCTCCTTTTGTGCTATGACGCACATTTTTGATTAATCTTTACATTTACACTATAAGACTAAGTTTTTAATCAAGCAAGCTTTTTCTTCACTTTAAATCATTTTTTAATGTTATTGTTCGTATTTCAATCGTTTTCACTTATTTTTATAAGGTGTATCAATAAAATGGAGATAAAAAGTTAATATTTTAAAGGTTAATCTCTAATCAAAATAATCTACTCTCATTGTTAAATAATGAACGTTTAAACTTGACAGTCTGTGAACGTTTGTATAAGATTATCACAACAATATAAATGGAGGGATTCATCTCATGTCCAATAGTTCTGTCAAACGCTTAACGTTCTCGGCCATCTTAGTCGCTCTAGGGATTTTAATTCCAATGGTTATGCCTGTCAAAGTGGTTATTGGTCCAGCATCCTTTACACTAGCGAGTCATGTTCCGACTTTTCTAGCCATGTTCATTTCGCCCCAAGTCGCTGTCATCGTCGCTTTAGGGACTGCCTTTGGTTTCTTTTTAACCACGCCCGTGATTATCGCGTTTCGTGCTCTTTCTCATGTGATTTTCGCCTATCTAGGTGCTGTTTACTTGCAGAAACATCCTAATATCGTAATGAACCGCAAGCAATTTTTTATGTTTAATGCTGTTATCGGTGTGATTCATGCTGTTGTGGAGTTAGCTGTCGTCAGTGTATTCTTCTTTGCAGGTAATATGAGTGCCGCAACCTATGAACACAGTTTTCTATATGTTGTAGTCGGTTTAATCGGAGTCGGTGGATTTATTCATAGTATGATTGATTACAGTATCGCATTTTATTTAGGAAAAACACTTAGCAAACAGTTCGATTTCCCTGTTTTTACGCAAGCAAAATCTAAAGAAAAAGAATTATCTTCTATCACATTTTAATCAAGTTTGAACTCTTTCAATAGTAACAATATATTTTAAAGGCCTGATGAATTTTTTAATTCAACAGGCCTTTTTATTTTTTATGTTTCATCAAAAGAGTTATTTACGATAGGTTCTCATGTCTTCACTCGTTTCTTGTCAAAATAATTCTTACTGATTGAATAGAATCTTATTTTATTCGGTATATTGCAGCATTATTTAGGTTTCTTTTGATTTTATCATTTATTTTAACAACTTCTACCTCTTTAAAATCAGGATGATGACCAACAACTTTAGCAAAATTCTTCCCAATCTTTGCCCTTATAATACTAGGTCGACCAGAGTAAGTCATTTCGATTTCACTAAATGTTTTAGACGCTCTAAGTAAATCAAATTCTTCTCCTGTTTTTTTCGACTCAATAAAATCCTTAATCTCTTGAAATATTATTGAATTTAATTCTGTTTCTGACAAAGATGTTTCTGGAACCAATCCATAGTGTCTTTTTAAAAGATCATTTACAAGCATGCTCATCGTAACGCCATATCGTTTTGCATCTTTATCTAATGCTTTTAAAAGATCCTTATCCGGATAAAACTGTACTCTACTCATAGCGCTCTCCTTCTCTTCACGACTTTTAGTGGTGGTGTTTACCACTAAAACTTAGTATAACAACTTTTTAGTAGTAGAGTCAACCACTATATTATTAACATTCTTCTATTACCCTTAAATAAAAAGGTGAATGAAACGACTTCGTTCCATTCACCTTTTTATGTTGACTTATCGAAATTATTTTATAAATAGTTATTTTTTTTATTTTAATTTCGCTTGATTTAATCGCAATGAGTTTAATAAAACACTGACTGAACTAAAAGCCATAGCGCCTCCAGCTACCATAGGGTTTAGTAAGCCAAGTGCGGCAAACGGAATACCAATCGTATTATACACAAATGCCCAAAACAGATTTTGCTTGATTTTTTTCATCGTTAATTCCGAAAGCTGGATAGTTTTGGCAATTTGACGTAAGTCACTACTCATCAGTGTGACATCTGCCGTTTCCATTGCAATATCCGTCCCGCTTCCCATTGCAATTCCCACATCAGCAACTGCAAGTGCCGGTGCATCATTAATTCCATCTCCTACCATCGCAACGATTTCGCCTTCTGCTTGTCTTGCTTGAATCACGCTTGCTTTTTCTTCTGGTAAAACTTCGGCAATAATTCGTTTAGCATCAATCCCGACTTGCTTCCCAATCGATTGTGCAGCTCGCTTGTTATCACCTGTTAATAGATAAACTGCGACACCTTGTTCGTGTAACGTCTGGATCGCTTGTTTAGAAGTAGTTTTTATCGGGTCAGATACGGCAATTTGAGCCAGTACTTCGGTTTCAGAAAGTAAAAACATGACTGTTTGGCCCTCTTCTTCTAATTTCCGATAATCAAAATGAGTAGGAATCGTTAATTTATGCTGCCTAACTAAGCGTTCTGCTCCGACGCTGTATCGAGCTTGACTGACTATCCCAGTAATACCCATTCCAACTAACGCTTCTACCTCATGTGCATCAGGTATCTCAATTTCATACGCTTCTCCGTAAGCGACTATAGCTCGTGCTAAAGCATGTTCCGAATCTCTTTCTAGCGCCATTAATATTTTAAGATATTCTTGTTGACGAGCGTCATCGTCACTCGCCCATTTGACATCTGTTACTTTTGGCTTTCCTTCCGTAATCGTTCCTGTCTTATCAAGTACGACCGCGTTAATTGTCGCTGCTTTTTCTAGCGCACCGCCGCCTTTAATCAGAATTCCATTTTTAGCACCAAGCCCCGTTCCAACCATAATGGCTGTTGGTGTCGCAAGTCCTAAAGCGCATGGGCAGGCAATCACTAATACTGCCACGCTATGTAAGACAGCTTGTTCCATATAACCTGAGACCCAGAACGTCACTAAGAAGGTGACAAAAGCTACAAGTAACACTACAGGGACAAAAATATGTGATATACGATCCGCCACACTTTGTATCGGTGCTTTCGTCCCCTGTGCTTCTTCTACCATGCGAATGATACGTGAGAGTGCAGTGGTAGCACCAATATTCGTTGCCTCGACTTGCAAGACACCTGTTTGATTGACTGTTCCTCCAAATACACGGTCTTCGCTCTCTTTTTCTACTGGCATGCTCTCACCAGTCAACATACTTTCATCAATCGCAGAGCGTCCAGATACAATAACCCCATCGATAGGAACTTGCTCTCCGGGACGAATGACGACGATATCACCAACTAGCACGTCATCAATAGGAATGGAGACGACCTTTTCATCACGCAAGACATTTGCGATTTTCACTTGCAAATTCATTAACTCTTTAATCGCTTCGCCTGTTTTGCTTTTCGCACGTTGTTCTAGATACTTACCTAGTAATATAAGCGTGATAATTACCGCACTACTTTCAAAATACAGATGCTCGGGATTGCCGCCAAAAAAGCCGTTATAAACACTTAAACCATAGGCTGCTGAAGTGCCCATCGCTACTAAGACATCCATATTAGGGGCTTTGGCTTTAATCGCATGGTACGCTCCTTTATAAAAGCGCATACCGATATAAAATTGAACAGGAGTCGCCAATAAGAGCTGCACCATAGGTAAATGTAACCAATGTACAATAGGATGCGTAACACCTAGCATCATCAATATCATGCCTATTACCATTGGTAAACTCAACGCCGCACTGATAATCAACTGAAGTTTCATATGGCGCTGTTCTTTTAATTGTTCTTGTTTGATTTGCTCGCGATGTGCCTCATCATAAAGAATCGCTTGATAGCCGCTGTCAGCTACTGCTTGTAATAAGTTAGTCACTGAAGTACGTTCATCAAACTCAACAGTCGCGCGTTCTGTCGCTAAATTAACATGAGCTGTTTTAACGCCCTCTTGTTCTAACAATCCTTTTTCAACTCTTGCGGAACAGTTTGCACACGTCATGCCTGATATCGCAAGTGTTTCTATTTGTGTCGTTTCCTTACTCACATTCTCACTCCTTTACTGGGTAGCCTATTTCTGATAGTTTTTCTTTCACATCATTTTCCACGCTTGAATCCGATAAAACAGCCGTTATCTGCTGCTTTTTCACGTTGCCTTTCACTTTCGCAACACCTGTTATTTCTGTTAAGGCATCTTCAATACGTGCCACACAATGTTCACAACTAATATTAGGTATTTTCATGACTAATTTCTTTTTCAATTTATTTCTCTCCTTTTCCATAAAATAGATGACATTGACACTGTCCGGGTAAGCAATCACACGGCACTTCAAGTGGGGCTGTTAATTGTTTATCTTGAATAACTTGCTCGAGTCGTGCTAAATCTTTTTGACTTAAAACTGTATCGGTGATTAATTCTTGTAGTAATTCACCCGATCGTCGCGCGCATGTTTGACCAAGCAATGCCTTAAATGCTGTCATCAGCATTTCTTTTTCAGAGACGGTCGCTTCATAAAGAAAGGCGCGCCCTTCTTTCTCAGCTTTGATATATCCTTTATTCAACAACCGATTAATCAAGGTCTTAATCGTACTCGGTTTCCAATCCATTTTAGGCGTAAGCACATTTATAATCGTCTGACTGGTTACCGGACTATTCGCCCAGACAACACGCATGATTTCCCATTCTGCTTCACTAATTGTCGTTTCATTCATTTGCCACGCCTCCTTTCTACTTAAGTTTACATTTGTAAACGATAAAACGCAAGTGTTTTTACTTAGAAAAAAAAACCGCTATTTCATATGAAATAACGGTTTTGACTTTTATTATTATGGGTAAATACGGTGCAATAAACGTGGGAATGGGCTTGCTTCACGTACGTGTTCAATTCCAGACACCCAAGTTACGGCACGCTCTAAACCTAATCCGAAGCCTGAATGTGGTACAGGACCATATTTGTTTAAATCTAAGTACCAAGCATAATCGTCATAGTTGAGTTGATCTTTTTCTAATTGTTCCATCAAGTAATCGTAGCCAATAGCACGTTCACTACCACCGATAATTTCACCATAACCTTCTGGCGCAATCATATCAGCACGAATAACAACATCATCGCGATCTGGATGTGGCTTCATGTAGAAAGGACTCATGGATTTCGGATAGTTTAAGATGAAAACTGGCTTGCTAAAATGATTTGCAATAAAGGTTTCATGAGGAGAACCAAAGTCATCGCCCCACTCAATATCTTCAAATCCATTTTCTTGTAACAATGTGACAGCATCATCATAACTAATGCGTGGATATGGCAATTCTGTGTAAGATTTCAATAAGTCTTTATCTCGTCCTAAGACATCTAAAGCATAATCACAATTCTCTAAAACACATTCAATCATAAAGGCCACATATTGTTCTTGAATTTCTAAACTCTCATCATGTTTGACAAATGCCATCTCTGGCTCCATCATCCAAAACTCCGTTAAGTGACGGCGTGTTTTAGATTTTTCCGCTCTGAATGTTGGCCCAAATGAAAAGACTTTTCCAAAAGCCATCGCAGCAGCTTCTAAGTATAACTGGCCTGTTTGAGAAAGATAAGCTTCTTCTCCAAAATAGTCAGTGTGGAACAATTCTGTCGTCCCTTCTGGTGCACTACTTGTTAAAATAGGTGGGTCAATTTTAATAAAGCCACGCGTGTTGAAAAATTCGTAAGTCGCACGAATCATTTCATTACGTATTTGCATGATAGCATGTTGGCGACTAGAACGTAGCCATAAATGACGATGATCCATTAAAAAGTCTGTTCCGTGTTCTTTTGGTGTTATCGGATAGTCATGACTTTCTCCAACTACTTCAATACCTTGCACGCCAATTTCATAGCCGAATTTAGAGCGTGTATCTTCACGAATCTCACCTGTAATAATAACAGATGTCTCTTGGTTTAATGACTTAGCTAAGTCGAAAACTTCTTCTCCTACTTCGTTTTTGACTACTACCCCTTGGAAAAAAGCAGAACCGTCACGAATTTGTAAGAAAGCTATTTTACCACTTGAGCGCTTGTTAGCAATCCAACCCGCTATCGTTACAACTTCTCCCACGTGTTTTTTTGAATCAATTATACGAATTCTTTCCATCAGTGTCTCTCCATTTCTTTACGCTTGTTGCGTATCGTTCATTTTTCTTGCTATAAAAGCCTGAATACGTTGTATTGCACGTTCCAATGTTTCATCATCAGAAGCATAACTAATCCGAATATGATGAGCGCTACCAAAACCTTCACCCGTTACCACTGCCACTTTTTCTTCCTCGAGTAAATCATTCACCCATTGCGTGACAGATTGATACCCACAAAGAGTCAAACATTCTTTGATATTAGGATACAGATAAAAAGCACCTTCTGGTTTTGCGATTTCAAAACCAGTTAGAGCAGCAACTTTGGGATAAAACTTATTTAAGCGCGCTTCAAATGCCAAGCGCATCTGCTCTACGGCAGACTGATCACCAGTTAATGCCTCTACGGCAGCATATTGACTGACGGCTGCGCTATTGCTAACCGATTGACTAATCAGCTTGGTCACAGCTTTTATAACAGATTGATTACCTAATAAATAACCAATTCGCCAACCTGTCATCGCATAGCTTTTTGAAACACCATTCAGAATAATCGTTTGCTTTCTGATGTCATCAGAAAGCGTTGCAATCGACGTGAACTCATGTTGATTATATACCAATTTGGCATAAATATCATCTGCTAAAATGATTATTTGATGTAACACAGCCCATTCACCTATTTGGCGAAGCTCTTCAGCGGAATAAATCATTCCCGTTGGATTGGAAGGAGAGTTTAATACGATTATTTTCGTCTTGTCCGTCCGTGCTTTTTCAAGCTCTTCGACCGTTATTTTCATCTTCACTTCATCTGAAGGCTCTACAAAGACAGGTCGTCCGCCTGCTAATTTGATTTGTTCAGCATAGCTAACCCAGTAAGGGACTGGAATGAGCACTTCATCACCCTCATCTAGCAACACTTGAAACAAAGCAAAAAGACCAAACTTGACGCCATCAGTTACCACAATTTCTGACAAATCATAGTCCAAACCATAGTCGAGCTTCGTCCGTTTTTGAATGGCTTGCTTCAAAGGTAAAATCCCATCAGATGCCGTGTAATAACTCGCCTCTCCAGATGAAATAGCACGAATGGCTTCTGATTGAATGGTTAAAGGTGTCGGAAAATCTGGTTGGCCTAACGTCAGATTTAAGACATCATGACCAGCTTGTTTTAGCTGACGTGCTTTTGCAGCAGTTGCTAACGTAACAGATGCTGACATATTTTGTGCTTTAGCGGATAATTTCATCGATAAAAACCTCCTTACTATACGTTTTCTAGTACCGTTTGTAACTGACCATCTTCAAAGTTAATCAAATAATAATTTAGTGATTTATCTTTGTTTTGAGTCACTACTTCCCAAGTCGGTATATCTCGGTGAAGGCCAATTGTTGCCTTTAACAACTTATGTGGTTTAAACTCATCTTCCACTAATTTCAACGCTTCATATTCCGATAAACCTTTTTCCGGGTCAAGCAACTGTATTTTTTCTCCTGATTTTGGAATAATCACATACATTTTTTCGCCCTTTTCACTTCTTCCTAAGAGTGAAAAGTAATCTTCTTCACGATTATACCAATAAAATTTATCGACATGTTTTAAATTAGTATGTGCTTGCGCTACCTCGATAGCCTCTTGTTTCGCTTGTCGATAAGGACGCTGTGCCCTAACGTAAAAAACAGTAGAAAACAAGATAAATAGCGATAGCATTACACTGATAAAGGTCATTGTTTTTTTCAAAAGGACACCTCTTTCTCTTTTACCGTCTATTATAACAAATTAGATTTTTAATTGTCACGTTCTGATGACACATTCTCAAAAAAATCACGTACATCTGTAGCAATGTCATCTGAAGACGTTAGGTGAATCGGTAAGTCACGTGGTAAAGACCTTTGCATCATTGACGCATAGCTCGCACGTGTAAAACGTGGGTCGGTCATAATAATAATGCCACGGTCATCTATCGACCGTATCAATCTTCCGACACCTTGCCTTAAACGCAACGTCGCCTTAGGTAACGTATAATTATAAAAGCCATTCCCACCTGCTCGCTCAATTTCGTCTAAACGCATGCGCGCTGATAATCGCTCAGGTGACTCGAATGGGAGCCGGGTTATCATCAAAATTTCTAATTCGTTTCTCGGTAAGTCGATTCCTTCCCAAAATGTATCCGTTCCAAGTAAAATGCTATTAGGTTTGCGTTTAAATTGCTTAGTTATTCGTTCATTCGTTCCCGAAATCGATTGAGCATATACTTCAATGCCCTCTTGTAAAAGAACTTCGTGCGTCATTTGATAAACTTTTGCTAACTGTTCATGTGAAGTGAAGAGAACCAACATCGACCCCTTTTTTTCACGTGCAATAGCGGTAATTAAACGGCTTAAATACTTTGCGTAGACAAACGGCGACTGGTAAAAATAATCCTGACTATCTTCTAACGTCATAATACATGCCTGTTCATCGTAAGCATATGGTTCTTTTAAAGTCAGTTCTTGAAACGTCTGAATTCCTAATTGATTCATCAAAAAATGAAAGTCACGGTTGACTTGCAACGTGCCACCTGTCAATAAACATTGACGGTAACGTTGATACCAGACTTGCTCAGTGACTTCTATTTTCCCTTTTGACAAACATCCTATCACAACATTTTCATGTTTTTTCTCTAGACGTATCCAAAAAATAGTATCAACATCATCTTGCCATAACTGTAAAATACGAAACCGCTCAATGAATTGTTCTAACAATTCTATTTGACGACTAAACGCCAGTCTTTCCGATAAAAGCCATTTCTCTTGATGTGATTCAAAGGTCTCTTTCGCTTCATTTATCAACTCTTGTAATTCATTGACACATGACAGTAAATTTGCCAAATCGCTTTCTAAATATAAAGGTAAACGACGTTTTTCATCTGGTTTAAAATGATACGTTTCACCGTATGCTAGACCATAATCAATTTGCGCTATTTCCGTAATATCAGAAAAAACATGCTCTAAATAAGTATGTATCTCTGTCAAAATTAAGGTCATATGTTGTAAAAGATTGCCCCACTCATCATGTTTTAACAACTGAGCAACACTTAACTCAGGCCCTTTCAATAACTCTGTTACTTGATAAAAAAGAAGGCGTTTGTTACTCGTTTCTTGATTTCGTTGCCACAACATGTCTGGTAAGTGGTGCGCCTCATCTATAATAAGAAAATCACTACAAGGCAACTGAAATGTTTCACGTCTATCTTCTTCTATTAAATAAGCATGATTGACGATGATGACATTCGATACTCGTTGTCGTTCTTTCAAATGACGATAAAAATCTACATCATAAAACGGGTCGGTCGCTATTAACCACTGCTCTCCTCTATGTCGAACATGTTCAAAAAATAAGTGTTCGTAGTTAGCCAATTGAAGTTCTGTTAAATCTCCTGTGACTGTTTCTGTCAGCCACACGAGAACCCCCATTTGATAAAGCAAGTATTGCTTTTGTTCAACTGGATGTGACAGCGTTTCAGCAAAGCGTGTCAAATCAAGATAATGACGATGACTTTTCACTAATGTGGCTTGTAACGCATCCGGATGAAGCCGGTTTACTTCAGGAACTGCATATAGCATGAGTTGTTCTTCTAATAAAATCGAGCGCGTACTTACAACCACTGGGTTAGTAGACGTAGCTAAGTAACTTAAAGGATACAAATATCCTATTGTTTTACCACTTCCCGTTGGTGCTTCTAATACAAACGGTCTGTTTTTCGTCTTTTGTGAAAAATAATCAAAGACCTCATCCATCATTTTTACTTGTTCATCTCGATACTCAATCTCTCCAGCAAATATTCGTTGCTTGTCGGCACGTGTTTTCGGATAGTCTTCTGGATTAGCGATTTTTTCATTTAAAAAAACTTCTTTTTTTCTTAAAGCTATACCATAATGGATAAATAGCTCCTCAGGTAAATCTTTCTTTTGTTGCCGACTTTCCGCTAAAAGCATTTGCAAGAATTCGCGTGTATCAAACGCCAACATCGTGCTTAAAACCGTAATACGTTCAAGTGTTACAAGAGGAAGAGATAATGCCTTATCCGTAATTTTTTGTAATAACTGTGCCGTGACTTCAGCGTCGCTATCAGCTTGATGCGGACGCTCATGTGTTAACTGCAGTTCATTGGCAATATCCGTCAAGCGAAAACTAGCAAGTCTAGGATAAAAAATCTGAGCTAATTCTACCGTATCAATCGCCAGAATATTTAAGCGAGGCAATCCAACCCGTGAAAAAGACTCATTTAAAAACTGATAATCAAAATGCACATTATGTGCGACAAAAACACAACCTTGCAAACGTTGATATAAATCGGCAGCCACTTCTTCAAAATAAGGGGCTGTTGCCAACTGTTCATTCGTAATTTTAGTTAATTGTTGGATATGTGGAGAGAGTGTTCGGTTAGGATTAATGTCGGTCACAAAATGGTCAATCGTTATGCCATTTTGAACAAAGACACACCCAATTTGAATTAATGCATCCTCTTCAATATTTGCGCCAGTGGTTTCCAAATCAACCACTGCATAGATATCACTTCGTTGCATGTTACTCTCTCCTAACCCTTTAATTTCTCTTTTAGATTAAATGTTCGCGCTTCAGCAATGTAGACATCCAGTCAACTGTCTGCGCTGTTTTTTCATAAAGAATGGCTTCGCGATTACCCGCGATCGCCTCTTCCATATTCGTTAATTCATACCATAAAGCGTCTTCAGTTCGACCTGCACGAACGACTTCTTCCGAACCATCTGGATAAACAATCGTTGCTTCATCTGCCCGTGGATACTCCATAATTTCAACATATGCTAAGTCTCCAGCAATCAATGCACGCTTTGGTAATTTCGCACGAAAACTTAAATTAGAGATCAACATAATATCGTCCGTCGTGCGCATTGAAATAGCCCATCGCTCATCGACACCTGTTGGCGCATAAGGAATCATGAAACTATCCAACTCTACAAGAGCGCCACCCGAAAAGAAACTTAAGAAAGATAAGGCATACGTTCCAATATCCAACATTGACCCGCCCCCTTTTTCTTTAGAGAAAAAGCGGTTAGTCGGATCATCTTCTTTCAAACTACCAAAATCAGCTTGAATTTGTTTAATCTCACCTAATTTACCACTCGCAATCAATCGTTTCAACTCGTGCATTAAAGGCATATGAAAAATCGTCATCGCTTCTGCTAAAATAAGTTGACGGTCGTCGGCCAATTGTTTTAAAAGCGCTAATTCACGGCTGTCGTGCCAAATAGCCTTTTCACACAACACGTGTTTGCCATTCTCAAGCGCCTCTTTAATTAACGCAAAATGCTGACTATTAATTGACGCAATATAGACGACATCCACATCTTCATCTTGAAAGAGTGACGTGTAATCCCCGTATGATTTAACAGCGTTGAATTTCTCTTTAAATTCATCTGAACGTGCTTGATTACGAGATGCTACGGCATATGGTTGTAAACCATGTTCATTCATCGTACTAGCAAAACGATGTGCGATATTTCCTAAACCAACGATTCCCCATTGATAGGTTGTCATATTCATTCCTCATTTCTTAATCTTAGTAAGACAAAAAGTTTCAGCAATCATGTCAGATGAAACTTGTTCATACTGACTTAAATCAATATTATAATACTCGAATAAATGGTCGCTAAGAACTGCGACCGGCCGTTTCGCCCCTCAGGTAAAACCAGCTTCTCCTTTTTGAAAATCGATAATGGCTTCGCTAAATTCCTCTACACGATAGCCACCACAACGCGTGCGGATTTCTAAATCCGACCAGTAACTAAATATCTCTATGGCCTCCAAGTCAAAAACAGAGGTTATCTGCTTAAATTTGTCCGTCAAGTACTGCTGAACTGTTTCCTGTCTGTCGTGCGACCAACGATTATTCGGATGTAAATAACGTTCTAACAACGTTCGACCTTGTGCATCTTGTTGGATCTTAAACAATGAAAAAATCTCATCTAACATTTTTTCACTCCTCACTTCGTTGAATTTTTAAGAGCTTCGTTTAAAGCAATCAGCTCTTTCTCTGATAGATAACGATAGTAACCTGGCTTTAAATTTCCTAACTCAATCATCATCACGCGTGTTCTTTCTAAGGCTGTCACGTGATAACCAAGTGCTTGAGCCATTCTTCTTATTTGACGGTTCAACCCTTGTTGTAACGTAATCTCAAACTGATAAGTCGATACTTGTTTCACCTGACATTTTTTAGTTTTCTGATGCTTACCTGTTACAGGATTAAAAATTGTCACCCCTTGCGCCATTTGTTTCAAAAACTCTTCGGAAATTGGCTGGTCTACGGCCACTTTATACGACTTATCGTGTCCATTTTCTTCTCTTAATATTTTATTGACGATATCTCCGTCATTGGTCATCAATAAAAGTCCCGTAGACTCTTTATCTAAACGACCGATTGGGAAAATCATCTCGGGATAATCCATAAACTCAGTTAAATTCCCCTCAACTTTAGTATCGGTGGTTGAGGTAACTCCTACTGGTTTATTTAATGCCAAGTATACATGCGCTTGCTTCGGTACAATAGCTTGTCCATTGACTGTAACGTGTTGGTGAGCAAAAACTTTAGTTCCCACTTCTGCTACTTGACCATCAATTTTTACAGCACCACTTTCGATATGGCGATCTGCTTCCCTTCTCGAGCAAAAGCCTGACTGACTAATGTACTTATTCAGACGAATCGCGTCGGCTTGCTCATGCTGTATTAGTTGCGAAGGATTTGCATGTTGATGACTCATCAATCTTGCCTTTTTCATCTTTAGAACGCCTCTTTCTCTTACGACTTAAAAAACAGCCAAGCTCTCAGAAGAGTGGCTTGACTGTTAGGTTTTAAAATGCTTCAGTTAATTGTGGCACGACTTGTTTTTTACGAGAAACAACACCAGGAAGTAACGCAGTATGATTTTCTAAGGTCACGTTAAAGGCTTTCTCAACAGCCGCAATCTCTTCTCCAATAGCTAAAACAACGGAATCGCTATCTAAAATATTAGTAATAACAAGAACGAATAAGTCAAAGCCATCTTTGGAATTTTTTTCAGTCATCAATGCTTCTAATGACGCTTGACGTGCTAAAACTTCCGCCACATCCACTGTGTTAACTTGACCAATACGCACAATCTTGCCATTCATCGTAAATGATTTCGCGTCTAAGTCTAAAATTTCTTCATCTGTTTTTGTAGCAAGATTCGTGCCTGCTTTTAACATTTCCAGACCGTATTCTTCTAAATTAACATCTGCTATTTCAGCTAAAAGTTTTGCAACTTTTTCATCTTGATGCGTGCATGTTGGTGATTTGAATAAAAGCGTATCAGAAACGATAGCAGAAAGCATTAATCCTGCAATTTCTTTAGGAATAGCAATGTCATTTTCTTGATACATTTTATATAAGATTGTCGCCGTACAACCAACTGGCTCTGCACGATAGTACAGTGGATTCGCCGTTTCAAAATTAGCTATACGATGATGATCAACAACAGCTAAAACTTCGACGTCCTTAATATCGTCGACACTTTGTTGTGCTTCATTATGATCCACTAACATAACTTGGTTCGTCTCGTCACTCGCACGCTCTATAATACGTGGCGCAGCTACTTTAAAATAATCCAACGCAAATTGTGTTTCTTCATTAGGAGCACCTAATGCAACCGCTTCTGTTTTAAGACCTAATTGATTTTGTAAGTAGCTCATTGAAATAGCTGAAGTAATAGTATCCGTATCCGGATTTTTATGACCAAAAATTAAAATCGTTGACATACAAAAACTCCTTCTTTCTTCATGTGGTTTCATTATATCATAAATCACCTTATATGTTATACCGTTTTAAACGAGCAAATAAAAAAGACGTCAAAATAGACGTCTTTTTAAACTTTTATGACCATACACGTGTTTGATAGCCTTTGTAATCATCGACATGTAATAGTTGCTGAGCATTTTTAACACGCTCTTGAGCAGGTGGATTGATACCTTCTAACGGGTAATCCAAGCCTAACTCTTGCCACTTGTATATCCCCATTGTGTGATAAGGCAATACTTCGACTTTATCAACATTATTTAATGTTTTGATGAAAGCATCTAAACGTATTAAATATTCATCGTAGTCTGTACGTTGTGGAACAAGGACGTGACGAATCCATACCGGTTGATTAATATCTGAAAGGTACTGTGCCATTTCCAAAATATTCTCATTTGGATGGGATGTTAATTCACGATGTCCATCACTATCAATATGTTTGATATCAAATAACAGCAAATCTGTGTACTGCATTAATTCTTCAAACTTACTAAAGAATGGTTCGCGACGAGTAAAAGGTTTCCCACAAGTGTCGATAGTCGTATGAATACCTTCTTTTTTAGCTTTTTTAAATAAATCTAGCAAGAAATCTAACTGAAGTAAAGGTTCGCCACCACTTACTGTGATGCCCCCTTCTGCTCCCCAATAGCTACGATATTTTAAAGCTTCCTCTATCATCTCATCTGCCGTGACTTCACGTCCCCCACCGATTTTCCATGTATCAGGGTTATGACAGAACTGGCATCTCATTTGACACCCTTGAGTAAAAATAATAAAGCGTACACCAGGACCGTCTACGGTTCCGAAGTTTTCAGTGGAATGTATTCTTCCGACAACTTGTTTCGACATCTTTTCTCATCTCCATTTTTTAAAAAAGGGATGACTCTCGCCATCCCATTATTTTTTATTACATGTGATCGTGTGATGTTCTTGCGATAACGTCTGCTTGTTGTTCCGGTGTTAAGTCACGGAATTTAACAGCGTAACCAGATACACGAATCGTTAAGTTTGGATATTTTTCTGGATGTGCTTGTGCATCAAGTAATAACTCATTTGTGAAGACGTTGACGTTCAAGTGGTAACCACCTTTGTCAAAGTATCCGTCCATTACATTACGTAAGTTATTGATACGTGTTGCATCATCTTTACCTAATCCATTAGGGTTAATCGTTTGAGTATTAGAAATACCATCTAGAGCATTTGTATAATCAAGACGTGCTGTTGAGTTTAATGAAGCTAACAAGCCATTTTTCTCACCTAAATATTTACCGTCTTGGTAACTTGGGTTAGCACCTGGTGCTAATGGTTTACCTGCACGACGTCCATCAGGTGTATTACCTGTTGCTTTACCGTATACAACGTTTGATGTAATCGTTAATAATGATGTTGTTGGTGTTGAATTACGGTATGTGTGTTGACGTTTAATTTGTGTCATAAAGTATTCAAGAATCCAGTTTGCTGTAGCATCTGCTTCTTCTTGGTCATTACCGTATGTAGGGAATTCGTTTGTTGGTACATAGTCTACTGCTAAACCATCTTCATCACGAATTACTTCAACATTACCATGTTTGATAGCCATTAAACTATCCGCAGCATGTGAGATACCTGCAATACCTGTTGCGAAAGTACGTTTTAAGTCGCTATCCATTAAAGCTAATTGAGGTGCTTCATATGCATATTTATCATGCATGAAGTGAATAACATTTAATGTGTTAACGTACAATTCTGCTAACCAGTCCATAATATCTTTGTAGTTTTCGATAAATTCATCGTAGTCTAATTTATCACCAGTCATTGGACGGAAACGAGGTGCCACTTGTTGTTTTGTCATTTCATCGACACCACCGTTAATCGCATAAAGAACAGCTTTAGCTAAGTTAGCACGTGCTCCAAAGAATTGCATATCTTTACCAACGACTGTTGCAGACACACAACATGCGATAGCGCAGTCATCTGAACCCCAGTTTTCACGTAATAAATCATCATTTTCAAATTGAATAGATGAGCTTTCTTTTGCGATTTTTGCAGCAAAAGTACGGAAACCTTCTGGTAATCTTGATGAGTATAAAACAGTTAAGTTTGGCTCTGGAGATGGTCCCATATTTGTTAATGTATGTAAAATACGGAAATCATTTTTCGTTACTAATGAACGTCCATCTAATCCCATACCCGCAATACTTAGTGTTGCCCAAATTGGGTAACCAGAGAATAATTGGTTATATTCTGGTGTACGAGCGAATTTAACCATACGTAATTTCATAATTAGGTGGTCAATTAACTCTTGTGCTTCGAATTCAGTGATTAATCCACGTTCTAAATCACGTTGAATATAAATATCTAAGAATGCTGAGATACGTCCGATAGACATTGCAGCACCGTTTTGAGATTTAATAGCAGCTAAATAACCAAAGTATAGCCATTGAATAGCTTCTTTTGCATTTTCAGCTGGACGAGAAATATCAAATCCATAAGAAGCTGCCATCTCTTTCATTTGTGCTAATGCACGATATTGTTCTGTGATTTCTTCACGTAAACGAATAACATCATCTGTCATCACTTTGTTACCAGTGTTAGCATGATCTTTGGCTTTTTGCTCCATTAAGAAGTCAATACCATACAAAGCAATACGACGGTAGTCACCGATTATACGGCCACGTCCGTATGCGTCTGGTAAACCAGTAATAATTTTGTTACGACGAGCAGCACGCATTTCTGGTGTGTAAGCATCGAAAACACCTTGGTTATGTGTTTTTCTCCAGTCAGTAAAGATTTTCGTCATTTCTTCATCTGTTTCATAACCGTTTGATGTTAAGGCATTGTTTGCCATTTTGATTCCACCAAAAGGCATGAATGCTTGTTTCAATGGTACGTCTGTTTGTAATCCGACAATTTTTTCTTCTTCTTTGATTAAATAACCTGGTTCATGCGACGTAATCGTTGCAGGAATATTACTATCCATGTCGTATACGCCATTTTTTTCATGTTGAATTTCAAAAAGTTCTTGTAATTTAGTCCATAATTTGTCTGTGCTTGGTGCGATTGGCTCTAGGAAACTGTCATCTCCGCGATACTCAGTGTAGTTTGCTTGAATAAAGTCACGTACGTTAACTTCTTTTTTCCACGCTTCGCCTTTAAATCCATCCCAATGTCCCATTAACTGGACCTCCTCTTTCTTTTTACATCTTTGTAACAGCTTTACAATTACAGTATAACACAAGATAAAAATATCACAAGCATTTTGTGTGAAAATAATCTATTTTTCTTTTTTTATTTTAAAAAAAGTGAATAAAGCTATTAATATCAACATTTTAAAATGTTATGCTTATCACAAATTTATATAAAATGATTGTTTTAACTGTTTCAAACATTACCTTTCTCTGTACTAATACAGTTGTGTTTTTAAGGCTTTCTGCATTATAACACCGTTTTCATAAATTTATTTTTTAACTACCCGATATTTTAATAACACTATTAGATAAAATCAGTTATAATAAGGCATGGGAGTAACGATTCAGAGAGTGGTGATGTATGAAATTATTAAAAATTATAACAAATCGAGTCTTTTTAATTGGTGTTTTATTATTAATTCAACTATTGCTAATTGTCGGGATTCTTTGGCAATTTCAAGAGTACTTCGTTTACTTCTATGCCGTTTACGTTATCGCAGCTTTATTTGCCATTTTAAGTATTATTAATAGTCGTCGCAATCCAGCTTATAAAATTGCATGGCTTATCCCAGTCATGTTATTACCTTATATAGGTGTGGTGATTTATTTTATTTTCGGTCATCTATATGTACGGAGCGATTTTGTTAATCGCATGCGTAAAGTACAAGTGGCTGAAACGCGAGCAATCGAACAAACGGTAGAAAAAGTCGCTTTGCCTGAAAATGATATGGATGCAATCATTCAATCAAACTATCTCACCAACTACGGTCTTGTACCCTTATTTAAAAACACAAAGAGTCAGTACCTCCCACTAGGTGAAGATATGTTTGAATCGATGAAGATCGAATTAGAAAAAGCTGAAAAATACATTTTTATGGAATACTTTATTATCGAAAAAGGAAAAATGTGGGACGAAATACTAGAAATACTCGTCCGAAAAGCTGAACAAGGCGTTGATGTCAGATTAATGTACGACGACTTTGGCTGTATGTTTACACTTCCTCATCGCTATGATCTTGAACTAGAAAAAATGGGAATAAAATCTTGTGTGTTTAATCCTTTCGTTCCAGTTCTTTCTTCTATTTTCAATAATCGTAATCATCGAAAAATTACCGTGATTGACGGAAAAGTAGCGTTTACTGGCGGCGCTAATCTAGCTGATGAATACATTAATGAAATTGAGCGATTCGGTCACTGGAAAGATACGGCGATTCGCTTAGAAGGTGAAGCAGCTTGGGGATTTACACTGATGTTCTTAACACTTTGGGATTTTGTCCGTGGTGAGAATGACGTCTATGAAGACTATCATCCTGGTCATTTTCCAGAACTTCCTGATGAGGAAGGATTTTATCAACCATATACTGACATCCCTTTTGATGAAGAGTCTCTCAGCAGTAATGTCTATCTATCACTTATTAATCGAGCGGATCACTATGTTTACATTACAACACCGTATCTGATTATTGATAATTTATTAATGGAAGCTCTATGTAATGCCGCGAAGAGTGGGGTTGATGTTAGAATTCAAACACCTCATATTCCTGATAAATGGTATGTACATGCTGTCACACGCTCTAATTACGACCAACTAATAGAAGCAGGTGTAAAGATTTATGAATACACGCCTGGCTTTATCCATTCTAAGACATTTGTGGTTGATGACGAATATGCGGTGGTCGGTTCGATTAACATGGATTATCGCAGTTTATATCTTCATATTGAATGTGGCGTATGGATGTATAAAACGACAGCGGTCCAAGAAGTATATGATGACTTTATCGCGACCCAAGCGTTATGTCAGGAAATTACTATTGATGAAGTAAGACGAGTTGGTTGGTGGCGACATTTAGGACGAGCTGTTTTAAATGTTTTTGCCCCACTTATGTAAGCAAAAAACGTTATGCTAATGTTTAAGCATAACGTTTTTTATTTTATTTAATTGTCGTTGATTCTTGATAAGCGTCATCTTATCAGGATATCTATTGACAATATTTTGATAATGTTGCTGTTTGTCTCGCGTTCTTCCCTTATATAAAACCCAAGTAATAAACTCCCAATCCAGTTTTTCTTCACAGCCTTTTGCCATGTCTGGCCTTGTCGTTCCTTGATATTTTATATAACGTTTAATAACACGCTTTAAACAAGCCCAACGCGAGAACTTCAGCCAAATAATCCACGTTGCTTCTTCCAATCTTTGTGCTTGATGATATCGTGTATAATTCCCCTCAATAATCCATTGTTCTCTTGCCATAAAGTCACTTACTTCTTTAAGAGCTTCTTTATCTTCTTTAACTTGCCAATTCGGTAAAAATTGGACGGTATCGAGATGAAGTACAGGAATGTCATTCACTACTCCTATCTCACGAGCTAAAGTCGATTTTCCACTCCCACTATAACCAATAATAGCCACTTTCATCATTTAACACCGCCCTTTCACCCTATATAAACAAAAGTAAACTCATAAGGATTCATATTAAGGCTCCTTATGAGTTTTCTAACATTATAACTTAACTACTTTAACAGAACTATAGATGTTTTCATATTCTTTTAAATTAACGTAACCAGTCTTCTTCTCCATAGCATTCAAAATACCTAAGGACATAGAACACTTCATTACTTCCTCGATTGATTTATTTTCTAATAAACTTACCGAAATACCTGCGACAGTTGCATCTCCACTACCTACCGGATTAACCACCGAAACTGTAGGTATATTAACTTCATAAAAGTCGTCATAATATTTGACATAAGCACCTTTGCTCCCTCTAGAAATTAATATTAAAGGTATTTCTTTTAACAAGACGTTATTTAATACGATATCTTTAGCGTTAATCTCAAATTCCTCAACCTCAACATGTAATAGTTCGCATATTTCAGACTCATTAGGTTTTATAGCAAATGGTTTCTTTTCAGATCTAATTACACTCTGTAATAATTCTCCAGAAGCATCTACTATTACTTTCTGATTTTCTTCGGCTTCTTCTAATAATGTTCTGTAAAAGTTAGTTTCTACACCATTAGGAACACTTCCAGATATCACGACTACTTCTGCGTACTTCACTAGCTCAGAAAATTTATCCAAAAAATCATTTTGCACACTTTTTTCGATGAATGGTCCTCGTTCAAGAACCTCAGTTTGATTCCCATCATGAAGTATAGCTATACAATTTCTAGTATTTTTTTTAGTGAACGTGAAGTCGTGTTTTATTCTATCTTTTAATAACTCTTCTGTGATAAACGTTCCATTAGCTCCACCCACCAATCCTGTAGCTAAAACGGGTTTTTGCATTTGCTTTATTATACGTGTCACGTTTAACCCTTTTCCACCAGGAGTTTTTTCATATTCTTCTGCTCTATTGACATTATTTAACATTAATTGATTGAGGCGATATGAGATATCTACAGAAGGATTCATTGTTACTGTTAATATCATTTTCTTACCTCACTTAAATTTAGAATGCCATGAGCTTGCGGTTTCGAAGACAGCTTTATTCAAATCTTCTATATTTTTTCTTCCTTCTGTTTTTAACCATTCAGTTGCTTCTTCTTCTCCTCCACGCACATAAGCAGGTAAGCCATTTTGCCATGTTGCTCTTCCGCATAAAACACCATTAAATTCAGAGTTAGCTTCAGCTGCAAAATATAATGTTTTTTGGAACAAATCAGCACTTACACCTGCACTTAAGAAAATGAATGGTAAGTGAGTAGACATACTTTGATTACGAAAATGTTCTAAGGCTTCCTCTTTACTGTATACGACATCATCTCTATTGGTAAAGCCTTCAACAAAATTCATATTCACTGGTACTTCAACCTTCAATACATCCACATGATAGCGTTCTTTTGAAAATTCTTTCATCATATTTATTACTTTATTAGGTTTAATTTTCGCAAATTCTTTGCTATTATTATCAGTAATTTCATTATCATACGATAATAACTCAAGATAGAACGGAAGATCCGCCCCTACACACTCTAACCCAATTCTCTCAACGAACGCGTGTTTTCTTTGATTTATTTTATCATTATCGTCTGAATTATAATAAAGAAGAAATTTCACAGCATCCGCTCCCATTTCCTTCAAACGGTAAACAGATATATCATCTATCAAATCAGGAAATCGACCCGATTCACTAGTATCATACCCTGTTTTTTCATATGCAACTATTAGGCCTGCCTTTGAATTTCTGAGCTGACTAGCTGGAATTCCATACTCAGGATCAAGCAATATTGATGATGAATATGGCGTTAGTTCTTTAGAAACTAACTTCTTAAACTCAGTAATAGCACAATCTTCATCACCAGTATACTGCTCTTTATTCAGCATTTTTTTTAAAGCTCCACGCTGATCTATGGCCAATGCAGCAATTACACCATCTTTCGTTGATAGATTCTCCATATGTTGACGTTTATTTTTAGATAATAACATATATAATCACTCCTAATCAGTATACTCGCCGTTGTCCCATTTCTCTAATAAATCATCAAAAAGTTCTTGTTCTTTAACAATCTCCTTTTCACTATCTAACTCTTCTAAATGATTGATGACTTTTTTACTCATATCTGTTTCTTGATACTGTGCTTCAAAGAAGGCTTTAGCAATATCGCATATTAAAAATTCTCCTGTGATTTTACCACCAAACCCTATAACATTAGCATTAAGACTACTTTTGGCATAGATTGCACTTGTCATATCTCTCACTAGCGCAGCTCTCACACCAGGCACTTTATTAACTGCGTTTGTAATACCTACACCTGTTCCGCAAATCACAATACCTGCATCAACTTCTCCTGATGCAACTAACTCGCCTACTTTTTTTCCATAAATTGGATAGTGTGTTCTTTGAAAACCATATGTCCCTACATCAATCACTTCATAGTTTAAATTTCTAAAAAAGTCAGCTACAGCAATTTTTACATCCGTAACAATATGATCGCATCCAATCGCTATTTTCATATAGATTCTCCTTTATATCATTTTATTCAACATATCTACTCTTATTTGATGTCTTCCACCATCATACTCAGCTTTTAAAAACGCTAGTACAATGTTTTCAGCTAGTTTTTCTCCTACAATTTGACTACCTATAGTAATCATCTGAGAATTATTATGCTCTCGTGTCATATATGCTGATCTTTCTTCAGACACCTCAGCTGCAATCATACCTTTATGTTTTGTTGCTACCATGAAGCTTCCTGCGCCGTATGCATCAAAACTAACACCCAAATTATCTTTATTCTTTTTCAACTCATTAACTACTTTTTCGGTCGATTCTACAAAAGTATCAGATGCTTTTTCAGAAACATCTAAAATACTAAATCCTTCCTCTGTTAAAACATTTTTTATTTTTTCTTTGAGTTCAAAACCATCATTATCTGCACCAATAATTACTTTCATTTCTACACATCCTTTATATCATGTAATATGTTTACGTACTTTTCATAAGTTTTTTTCTTAGAATTCGATATACTTCGATCTGTTACAAGTAAATCCACCTTATCCAAAGTATAAAAAGCATTAAAATCCTCTTTGCCTAATTTATGATGATCTGCCACTATTATTTTATATAATGAATTATCCAATATAAGTTTTTGATTACTACCTTCTTCGATGTTAGCAGTATAAATGTCTTTATTTTTAATCCCATTAGTACCGATAAAGGCTTTTTGAAATTTTAAAGATTTTATAATCTCAGATGTCAATCCACCGACAAAAGCTCCAGTTCGTTCCCTATACACACCACCAATTAAATAAATCTCGTAACTTGAATTATCTTTAAATTTTTCAAAAACAGGTAAGCTATTTGTTACGATTCTTATGTAGTCACATTGAATAAACTCTGACATCAATTCAATTGTAGTTCCTGGTCCTAAAAATATTGTGTCTTTTTCATTGATTAAACTCGCTGCTATTTCTGCAACTTCCCTTTTTTCATCAATGTTTATCTCTTTTTTTTCATAATGAGATAACTCTGATTGTTTATTAAAATCTATACTTTGAGCTCCGCCATGGACTTTTAATAATAAACCAGCTTCCTCTAGTTCCGATAAGTCACGTCTAATAGTCATTGATGATACATGTAGTAACTCGTTCAATGCAGAAACTGAAACTACACCCTCTTCTTTTAATACAGATAATATAATATTATGTCTTTCAGTTTTTAACATTGAAATCACCCTTCTATTTTAAACTGGCTCTTCTATAGTGTCCAAAGCACTTTCGTCTCTCGAACTTATAAAAACAGCTATACTCATTAACAATATACTTATAAACGACTTTATGTCTATTTTCTCGCCTAACAAAATGACAGACAGAATTGTAGCAAATACTGCTTCGGTTGACAATAATATTGAAACCATACTAGGGCTTATGTGCTTAGTACCATACATTTGTAACAAATATGACACAACCGTTGCCACAATTATCAAATAAACAAGTGAATAAAGGGAACTCAGAGATACTTCTTTTATCTCTGAATCAAATAATAATGCACCAATTAAAGAGATAACTCCTGCAACCGACATTTGAACAAATGTTGTAATAACATGATCTATATCACAGACTTTGCTAGCCCATAATACATGTAAAGAAAAACATATGGCTGCAATAAGTGTAATGCCATCACCTATATTTAATTTAAAACTAAATCCATTTAGCGTTAACAGACTTACGCCAATTAGTGATAATACGCTAGCAAAGAAAATAGTTTTACTAGGCTTTTTTTTGTATAATAGCCACCCTAAATAAGGGGTAAACACAACATTCATAGCTGTCAAAAATGAATTGTTAGATACTGTTGTAAAGTTCAAGCCATAAGTCTGTGTTGCAAAAGCTAAAAATAGAAAAACTCCCAAAGGTAATGCTTTTAAAAATTCCTGTCTTTTCATTAGTTTTATTCTTTTAAAAAATAAAAGTAATATAAGGATTGCCGATAAAGAGAATCTAATAGCTAACATTGTTAGAGTTGGGAAACTATCTAATGACTTGGAAGTGGCTATAAAGCCACCACCCCAAATCATTGCTGCAATCAATACAGCTAATGTCCCTTTTACCTTATTTGACATACATCCTCCTTATTCATTACAAACATTATTATAAGATATTTGTACCATTTTGCTCGATTAAGTCCTTGTACCAATAAAAACTATCTTTTTTAATTCTATTTCTCGTTCCTGATCCATCTTGATTTAGGTCTATATAAATAAAACCATAACGTTTCTCAATAGATCCTTCAGTTGTACTTACAACATCCATTGCAGACCAACTTAGATAACCCATTATCTCGACACCGTCCTCGATAGCCTCATAAACTTGTTGAATGTGTTGTTTTAAATAATCTATTCTATACGGGTCTTTAACAGTCAGATTACCTTCATTATCTTTCTCCAATGTGTCTTTAGCACCTAATCCATTTTCAACAATAAAAATAGGAACATTATACTTTTCCCACATATTATTTAATAAAATCCTAAACCCAATTGGGTCAATTTGCCATCCCCACTCACTCTCATCCAAAAATGGATTCGCTACTTCTTTAACAGTAAAAGTGTCTTCTGAAACATCTCTTACATCAGGCATATCATCTCCTAAACTTGTACAACAGCAGCTTCTGTAATAGCTTAAAGAAATATAATCGACAGGATAATCCTTAAGTATTTTTTTATCTTCTTCCGTGATGTCTATATTTATATTTTGCTCTTTGAAAAAGCGATTCATATAGTTAGGATATGTTCCTCTTACATGAACATGCGTGAAAAAATCTAGTTCCTGTTCTTTTAACATGGCTTGAACGCCATCTTCCGGATGAGGTCTTAATGGATATACTCCTTTAGAAGATATCATACAACCAATTTGAAATTCTGGATTAACCTCTTTTGCTATCTTTGTGACAAGAGCACTTGCAACAAGTTGGTGATGTGCAGCTTGATATAATTCTGAAGGTGATAAGTCTTCTTCTGGCGTTAGAATTGCCCCACCAATAAAAGGCGTTTCCAAAATAGCATTAATTTCATTAAATGTGATCCAATATTTTACTTTTTCTTTATATCTTTCAAAAACAACTTTGGCATAGTTAGCAAAATGTTCTATTAGTTGTCTATCCATCCAACCATCATATTTTTTTGCAAGAGCTAAAGGTGTTTCATAATGGGAAAGTGTAATAACAGGTTCAATATTATATTTTAATAATTCATCTATTACATTATCATAGAATTCAAGTCCTTTTTCGTTAGGCTCTTTATCATCTCCGTTCGGGAATATTCTTGCCCAAGAGATAGATGTTCTGAAAGCTTTGAATCCCATTTCTGCAAATAGCTTTATATCTTCCTTATAGTTCTCATAAAAATTAGCTGACTCTAACTTCAAGTTTTCTTTTATAGGCCCATCAGTTATTAAACCGCGCGCTCCATATGGAGTAACATCTTGTACTGTTAGTCCTTTTCCGTCTTTATTGTAAGCTCCTTCAAAATGATAAGCGGCTGAAGCACTTCCCCACATAAAATCTTTTGGAAATTGTTTAGTCATTTTTATCTTCTCCTTCTGAAATTATATTTAAAATGTATCTCATTGCTTTATCACTATCTCTAGTAAATTCAATATATTCTTTTCCAGATGTTTTTATAACACTCGCAGAATACTGAGCTGCCTCCTCTTTTAAATTTTCATAATGGCTAGATACTTGAGGAGCTAAAACAATAACATCATAGTCTTGTATAATACTACTATGTTGTCCATAATGTGATGCTTGAGCATTGACATCAATATCAAAAGTTTCTTTTATAGTTTCTTTATTTTTGTTCAAACTATTGGCAAACAAACCACTTGTTCCGCCACCTGCACATAAAACAAGAACATTTAAATCTTTTTTAACAGAGCCAATTCTTCCTTTCAACTCAGTAAGTGAAATTTCATTATCATCATTATTGTCGTTATCCTTTTCTTCTTGTTCCATTTGATAACGTTCATTATCATAAACTTTAAAGAACGGATAATAAATCACAGCGTCCACTAATAATATTACCCCGACTAAAACAAATGAAAGAGGATCTAAATTTGTTCCTAATGGCAAGCCTAAAATCCCCGGCATAGTCCAAGGAACTTCCATAATAAATCCACTCATTCCAAGAACATCAATGAAAAATTTCAGAAGTATACTGTTAGCAATTGGAGCTAACATGAAAGGAATAAAGAACATCGGATTCATAATTAATGGAGCTCCAAAGGTCAAAGGTTCATTAACAGCGAATAGCACAGGTATCGTAGCTGCTCTACCTACCGCTTTATTTGCTTTAGACTTCGCAAGAAAAGCGAACATAAGTACTAAAACTAAGGTCGCTCCTGTCCCTCCCATAGCAATGGCCATATCATAACTTGAATTAGTCAAAGCATGAGTTGGTTGTAATCCTGCAGCGTATGCATCTTGGTTGGCTGCCAAATTCATAAACATAGCCGGCTTTACAGCTGGAAAAACAACATCCGGACCATTCAATCCAAGAAATTGGAAGAATGCAGTAGCACCAAATAATAATGATAAACCAAAATATGAATCTGCCATACTAAAAATTGGGTTTAAAACACTAATCAGCGCCTCAGCAACGTTCATACCTCCAGAAAGCTCTCGGAAAATAATATCGAATATCCAGAAAAAAGCAATTGTTAATGAGTAGGCAATCAGACTCGCAAATGTTTCTGATATATTTGGAGGTACTTCATCAGGCAACTTAATAGTCAAGTTTCTTTTAATCGCAAATTTATAAATATTTGGAATGATAAATGCAATAATCATCCCTGCTAACATACCTGATGAACCCAAATACTCAATCGATATACCACCTTCAATAGGATCTGCCATCATGATTAAATAAACAGAAATTGCAGAAACCATTGTAGCTACTACATTAATTTTTTTCCCAACAGGCATTTTTTGATTCAAAATTTCTGCTAATGATTTAGAAATTGTCATCGTAATAATTAAACCAAACATTCCCATTGTGAAGTCGTAAGGTTTTAAGATTAACGACATAATCTCGTCACTCCAGTAAAAACCCCATGTATTAGGGATATATCCAATCATCATAAATAAACTCGAAAATAATAAAACATACATCGGTGCAATTAACCCATTTCTCATAGCACTTACATAAGTATTTGCTGTAAATCTATCGAAAAATGGTTTCATTTTTTCTAATTGTTTAATTACTGCATTCATTTTTAATCCTCCTATTCATAAATAAACATTTTTAAACATTCTTAGATTTTAATAATGTGTCCATAACTTCTCTCAATAATACAGAACTCATTAAATGATCTTGTCCATGTCCCATTGTAAAACTATAAGGTATCTCTTCTCCCATTGCCTCCTTCTGTAACATTGATGTTTGAACATTATGTGCACTAACAATGCACTCTACTGCCTCATTGTAAATCGATCTTGATTCATCATAATTTTCTTCCAAAAACAATTGTAACGCTTTCATTAACTTGGACGTAGCTTCACCGGCATAAGCTACAATTTCAAAACCCAACATTTGCGCTTCTTCTCTATCCATACTGAAACCCCTTTCAATCATTTGTTAGATTCAATATATCACAACTTAAAACAAATGTAAACACAAATGCAAACATTTTTAAACATATTCGCAAGAAATAAAATAGATACCGCTCTGTTGATTAATTTAATATATTGTTGTAATTAACTTTAATAAAACATCAAAATTAATTTCATCATAACAGCGTTTTTTCAGATAAAAGTAAGGGTTTTCAATTGAATAAACATCTACGTTTTCGTATGATATGAGTGAGTCTTATGTTTGTGAAGAAAGGAAGATTACATGAATATTCAACAGTTACGTTATTTTGTAGAAATTGCGAATACGCGTAATATTTCAGATGCTGCACGCAACTTATTTGTTACGCAACCAACTCTCTCCCTCTCTCTAAAAAAAATGGAAAACGATTTAAATACCAAACTTTTTGTTCATACTGATAGTCCATTCCAACTTACAGATACAGGTCTTGTTTTGTATAATCGTGGGCGAGAACTCGTACGCCAATTTGACCAACTTATTGATGACATTTATGATATGCAAGGCAAACCGACGAAGCAAACGATTCGATTAGGGCTGACGACGTTATTTGCGATTCAATTTATGAAAGAAATTTCACAGTTTTTAGCCACTCATCCCAATGTTGAGTTAGTAATCAAACAAGATGGATCACATCGACTGCAAGATTTACTCGTCGATAAGCAAATTGATTTAGGGTTGATTTCATTCCCAAACTATCATCCCGAATCCATCACCATTGAACCATTAGAAACGACGACAAAGGGGTATCATGTATATGTGGTCGTGCCTGAAACAAATCCACTTTCTGAATATGACGAGCTTATTTTTAACGATTTGAAAAATGAACGCTTTTCATCTCTTACTGACGATTATATGATTGGACGTATGCTTACTGACCGAGCTCGAGCTTTTGGTTTCGAACCAAATGTTGTCATGCATAATGATGATTTACAGGTGCTTTTATATAGTTTAAAGAAAAACGACTCCATCTGCCTACTGCCGATAGAGTATCGGGTAGTCAGTGAAGTCGAAGGTGTAAAATGGATTCCATTAAAAGATCGCTGCAATTACTTTTCTATCGGCATTGCCTTACGAAAAGATTTCCATCGCACGGAACTGATTGATAAATTTATTTCAATTTTAAAAGAAAACTAACCTTGGAAAGCAAAAACAACTGAGCTATCGTATAGTTTCAATGTCTTTTCAAATAAAAACTTGGAAACAAAGCCCGCTATAATAGGAATAACAAACCAACACACGATGACGGCTACAATATTAAGACCTGCATCAAGTGAGGCAAGCGGGCCAACCAAGCCAACTAAACCAAACCCTGCTGATTGTGGTACTCCTGAAATCGACAGCATGGCGACTGGAATCGCTGAAATAGTCGCGGTAAAGAGACAAGGCAGTAAAATAATCGGATACTTAAACAAGTTAGGCATCATCATCTTCATTCCACCTAATGCAATCGCTAGTGTGACACCAGATTCATTGACTTTCCAAGAGTTAATCACCAAGACGACTGTTGTCGCAGCAATTCCCATTGCTGCCGCTCCTGCCGAAACACCGTTAAGCTGAATAGCTAAGCCAATCGCTACCGTTGTAATCGGTGAAATAATTAACGCAGCAAACGAACAAGCAATCAAGATACTCATGATAACAGGTTGGAAATCGGTAAAGTTATTAATCACTTTTCCAATTGCTACTGTGATTTGGGTCACAAATGGGTAGGTCAACATACCGAAAACACCGGCACCAATGCCGACGACAATCGGTAAACCAATAATTGCCACTGATCCAAATTTATCACCAATATAGAGTAACATTAAAACAGCTACTGACGCTGTCAACATAATATTAATGATATCCCCTGTACCAGCCCCTACAAAAACTTTCATATCTGGATTAAATTTAATAACACCTGAGCCAACAAAGGCTGCCCCTGCTGTAACCATGATCTTAGCTGGATTAAAACCAAATTGAACCGCAATCAATCCACCAATTATCAAAGGTGTTGCTAACTGAAAAATAACAGCTGCATCTATAATCATTGCGATTATTTTGTACTGAGCAAAATATTTTAAAATCGCGCTTAACACAGCGTTTGGAATAAGTGCCACAATCGTACCTAGTGCTGTCCCTGCAAGAACTTTGTTCATAAATATTTTAGGTGTGATTTTTTCTGCTTTTTCTGTCATGATTCATTCTCCTAATCGTTTTCATTTTAAAACGTGAATTCTTCTGGTAATGAGATAGCTTAGGACTCATAACGAAGAATTCACGTTTCACTTATTTATTAGATTTTAGTACAAGATAAGGCTGTCCCCCTTTTCTACTTTCTCAGTCTTATCTCTTTCTTTTTAATTAGTAAACGTCTGATTCCGATGAGAAACGTGCCAAGTTTTCTTTGACATCTTTTAAGAATTTTCCAGCTTGTTGACCGTCTAAAATACGATGGTCAATTGATAAGCATAGGTTCACCATATCAGCTGTTTTAAATCCACCATCAGCAGTTGGTACAATGCGTTTATTAATAGATTCTACTTGCAATATAGCTGCTTGTGGATGATTAATAATTCCCATTGATTGAACAGATCCTATTGAACCTGTGTTATTAAGTGTAAATGTGCCACCTTGCATGTCTTGAGATTTTAGTGTTCCCTTGCGGACATCTCCAGCTAATCGATTGATTTCTTTTGCTAACCCTGAGATTGAATAGTTATCCGCTTGATGAATCACCGGTACATATAGATGCTCATCTGTTGTGACAGCAATCGACATATTGATGTCTTTGTGGTAATTGATATTTCCATTATCCCAAGACGTATTGATTTTTGGATTTTTCTTCAATGCTTGAATAACCGCTTTAGCAAAGAATGGGAAGAAACTTAGTGAATGACCTTCACGTTTCTTATAGTCTTCTTTCACTTCATTACGAAGTTTTACAATATTGCTGACATCTGCTTCGACCATAATCCATGCATGTGGGATTTCATTAACACTTTGAACCATTTTCTTCGCGATAGCTTTTCTCACACCATCAGCAGGAACGCTTTCTGCATGACTGCTAGATACAGGTTCTTCATGTTTTGGTTTTGGCGCAGGTGCTTTATTTTCTTGTGGTACGTCGACATTAACTTGCTCTTTTGGTTCAATATCCACTGGCATTTCAGCTCCAGAAACAACTTGGTCTTCTGGATTAAAGTTCATAATATCTTTACGCGTAATTCTACCACCTGAACCTGTACCTGTTACTTGTTCTAGGTCGATTCCCTTTTCTTGTGCTAATCGAACAACAGCTGGCGACAAGCGTCCGATATTTTTAGGTTTTTCTGCTTTAGCAGGTGTTGGTTGAGTGGCTTTTGGTTTCTCTTGACTACTTTCACTCTGTTTCTCTTCAACAGCTGGGGTTTCATCAGCCGCTCCTTCAACTTCTAATGTTAAAATAGCCGTCCCAATTGGAACACTTTGATCTAAGTCAATCAAGAATTCTTTCACTTCACCATCAAAATCAGACGGTACTTCTGTTGTGACTTTATCTGAAACGACTTCCATTAAAGGATCATAGCGTTTCACTTTATCTCCAGGTTTTACTAACCAATTGGTAACAGATGCTTCCGTCACACTTTCTCCTAAATTCGGCATTAATACTTCTTTGATTGCCATATATTTTTCCCCCTCTAAAATTCTGCTAAGTTTCTCATTGCTTCTAATACTTGTTCTTCATTGACTAAGAACTCACGCTCAAGCGATAAAGCATAAGGCATACTTGGGCAGTCTGGCCCAGCCAAACGTTGAATTGGTGCATCAAGATCGAACAAAGCATCTTCTGAAATCATGGCTGCAATTTCACTCATGACACTGCCTTCTTTATTGTCCTCAGTAATTAATAAAACTTTTCCAGTTTTCTTCGCTGCTTCTACTAACGTTTCTCGGTCTAAAGGATACAGCGAACGAACGTCAACTACTTCAGCTTCAATGCCCTCTTTTGCTAATTGCTCAGCAGCTGAGATTGCGTATTGTAAAACCATTCCATAGCCAATAACTGTAATGTCTGATCCTTCGCGCACAACATTTGCTTTGTCGATTGGCACGATGTAATCCTCTTCTGGTACATCTGCTTTTAGCAAACGATATAAGCGTTTATGTTCATAGAAGATAACTGGATCATCTGAACGAATCGCTGCTTTTATCATGCCTTTCGCGTCATAAGGATTTGACGGTGTTACGACACGTAAGCCAGGTTGACCACAGAAAACTTTTTCAGTTGATTGAGAGTGATATAGTCCACCACGAACACCACCACCATAAGGCGTACGATAAACTATCGGTGCTGTCCAATCACCTTTTGAACGATAACGCATTGTACGCGCTTCAGATAAGATTTGGTTGGTAGCTGGTAAGATATAATCAGCAAATTGGAATTCCCCAATAGCGCGATACCCTAGTAACCCTAAACCGACTGCTAGCCCCCCGATTAATCCCTCAGTTAATGGAGTGTTGAAACAACGGTCATCTCCATATTTTGCTGCTAAACCTTTCGTGACACCGAACACGCCACCTTTATCGCCACCTACGTCTTCTCCAAAGATTACGACTTTCTCATCACGAGCCATTTCTTCAGAGATACCTAAGTTAATTGCCTCTAAATATGTCATTTCTGCCATTTTATTCATCCCTCTCTCGAATTTATCAAATTATTCAGCGTAAACTTGTTCCATCATTGATTCTGGTTTTGGATCTGGCATTGCTTCCGCTTCGTCTGTTGCTTTGTTAACTTCTTCTTTTACTTCTTCATCGATTTTGGCAATTTCTTCTTTTGTTAAATATCCTTCATCTATTAATTGTTTTTCAAAGACTAGGAGCGCATCTGTTTCTTTTAGTTTTTCTAACTCCTCTTTTGAACGGTAAACTGATTGATCGTCATCTGCAGAGTGAGATGTTAAACGTGATACCATCAATTCAATTAACATTGGTCCTTTTTTGTCGCGAGCATCTTTGACTGCTTTCTTGAAAGTTAAATACACTTCTGTAAAGTCATTACCGTCTACCGTCACTCCTTTAAAACCATAACCATGTGCACGGTCTGACATTTTTTCGTTAGCATATTGTTCTTCAATTCCTACTGAGATTGCATATTCGTTATTTTCAACAACGAAAATAACTGGTAATTTTTTAACACCGGCAAAGTTCATCGCTTCTTGGACTTCCCCTTGGTTAGCAGAACCTTCCCCTGTTGTCGTTAGAGCGACAAAATCTTCATTCGCTAATTGAGCACCATAAGCCACTCCTGTCGCTAACGGCATTTGTGTACTTACCGTTGAAGCAAATGAAACGATATTATGTTCTTTTGAGCCATAGTGGTTTGGCATTTGACGACCATGAGATGATGGATCATCTTCTTTACCGAAAGAACCCATGATGATATCTTTTGGTGTCATTCCCCATACGAGACAAGCCGTCATGTCACGATAGTACGGTAAGAAATAATCTTTTTGATGATCAAAAGCCATTGCCATCGCAACTTGTGCAACTTCAGCTCCTTGACCTGAAATATTAAATGATGTTTTTCCGATACGTGTTAATTGCCATAAACGTTCATCTAAACGACGACCTCTCAACACTTCACGATATGCTTGAATAATCTCTTCTTTTGATAAGCCTGATTTTTTTAGCGCTTTCATTTTTCATCAACCTTTCTATTTATGTATTGCTTTACCATACGTATCTAATGCTGCTTCTTGAATCACTTCGGACATGGTTGGATGCGGATGAATCGCTTCTCCAATTTCTATTGGACTTGCATCCATGTATATCGACGTACTTGCTTCAGAGATTAAATCTGTTGCATGAGGGCCGATAATTGTGACACCTAGTAAATCATCCGTGTCCGTATCGCGAATGACTTCTACAAATCCTGAACCTTCTCCATATACCAACGCCTTTCCATTTCCTGCAAAGTTAAATGTTCCCACTTTAACATTTTTTCCTTCAGGGTCATTTTCTTTCGTATAACCCACACTAGCGATTTCTGGTTGCGTATAGACACAACGTGGTACATTATGATAATGAATAGTGTCAACTTGTTCATCTAACATATGACTTACCGCAATTTCTCCTTCTTTCATCGCAACATGCGCGAGTTGTAACGTATCAATACAATCACCAACTGCATAAATATGTCCTTCAGTTGTTTGATAATATTCGTTAATATGAATTCCTTTTTCATCATATTTTACTGAAGTGTTTTGTAAGCCAATTCCGTCAACATTTGGCTGACGTCCAATCGCAACCATGACTTTCTCCACTTTTAGTTCTTCTTTTTCTCCTAATTGTAAAACAACGCTCTTTTTATTTACTTTCGCTTCTTCCACTTTCGTTCCCAACATGACGTTGATTCCACGCTGTTCAAACTGCTTTTTCAATTCGCGCGAAACAGTGGTACTTTTATTGATTAATAAGCGATCCATAAATTCAATCAATGTGACCTCTACTCCTAAACTATTGAGAAGAGACGCCCACTCTACTCCTATCACACCGCCACCTACTATAGCCATGGATTTTGGTAAAGTTTCTAATTCTAACATACCGTCAGAAGATAAAATCATTTCTTCATCAAGAGGTAAATTAGGCAATGTTCTCGGACGTGAGCCAGTTGCAATTAATACTTTTTTAGGAACAATGATTTCTTCTTCCTTTTCTTTGTCGTTAAACGTTACCGCCACAGCACCAGATACTGGAGAGAAAATGGAGGGACCAAGTACCGCACCTTCCCCTTCAAGAATACGAATCTTATTTTTCTTACATAATCCTTCAACTCCCATATGTAGTTGATTGATAATGTTTTGTTTTCTCTCTTGAATTCGTTTAAAATTAACGGTTGGTTTTCCTATCCCTTCTAAACCAAACGATTCAGCGTCTTTTAAGGTGTCATAGACTTCCGCGCTGCGTAATAACGCTTTTGTTGGAATACACCCTTTATGAAGACAGGTTCCTCCTAGCTTATTTTTTTCAACGATTGTCACACTCATGCCTTTTTGTGCTGCTCTTATTGCAGCTACATAACCGCCCGTTCCACCACCTAAAATAAGTAAATCTGTTTCTTCTGCCATCTATTTCACTCCCACTCTTGATATTGTTTCATTTGCGTAATGACGAACTTCCTCTTCGCCTTCTAATACACGTCTAGCTCCTTCATATAATGCTTCCATCTCCATCTCTCCTGGATAGACTTCCACAGGCGCCATCCAAGAAACATATTGATTGATTTTTTCTAAAATATATTTAGAGTGACTCGCTCCGCCTGTCAAAATAATGTAATCTACTTTTCCTTCTAAAGTGACAGACATTTCGGCAATGCTCTTTGCTACTTGATAGCACATACCATCTAAATAGTATTTTGCAACTTCATCACCATTATCGACTTTTTCTTGAATATTTCGTAAGTCTGTTTCATTCAGATATGATTTCAAACCGCTATGACCTGCGATTAAACTTTTGACTTCTGCTAACGTCATTTCATTGTCAATAATAATTTTAGATAGCTCAATCAGTGGTAATGTCCCACTTCTTTCTGGTGAATAAGCACCTTCGCCATCCAAACCATTTACGACGTCAATCATTTTGCCGTTTGCATGGGCACCAACACTAATACCGCCACCTAAATGTGCCACAATCACACGCCCATCTTCATAAGTCAGACTATTTTCTTCGAGTATTTTTCTTGCTACTGCTTTTTGATTTAAGACGTGAGCAACACTACGACGCTCAATTCCTTTTAAGCCTGAGATACGTGCAATTGGCATCATCTCATCGACGACTACTGGATCTACGATAAAGGCAGGAACATGATATTCTTGACCAAATTCATGTGCTAAAATACCACCTAAGTTTGAAGCGTGCGTGTTATATTTTTCTGTCAATAAATCCTCAAGCATCGCATCATCTACATAATACGTGCCGCCTGGAATAGGTTTTAATAAACCACCACGCCCAACAATCGCCACCAATTCGTCGGCGAAATTATAGGTTTCAATAAATTCAAGTATCAACTGTTTGCGAAAAGCAGTTTGATCAATCACACCTTCAAACTGTTCGATTTCATCTACCGTATGTCGTATTGTTTCTTCAGCTAGTAATTCATGATTAGCAAAAACTGCTAGTTTCGTTGATGTTGAACCCGGATTAATAACTAAAATAGCTCCCATTCTTTTCCCCCCTGCTTCTTAAACTTGCTTTAATGCGAATGATAATGAGTGAAGTTTGCTTTCTATTTTGTCGCTTCGCGATGTTAGTATGACTGGAACTTTTGTCCCAACAATCGTTCCTCCAACTAATGCATCACCAAAAAGTGTTAGCGACTTATACAAGCAATTTCCTGTATCGATAGAAGGAACAACTAATATATCCGCGTCTCCAGCTACCGGTCCTTCAAATTTTTTATGAGCAACTGCTTCTTGTGATAATGCTAAGTCGAGTGAAATCGGACCATAAACGGTGCAATCTTTACTATTTTGATAGCGATCACTTACCTCTTTTGTTAAAACAGATGACGGCATTTTAGGATTGACATTTTCTGCGGCACTTAACAACGCCACCTTAGGATGCGTCAATCCAATTTTATGTGCAACACCTACCGCGTTATCGACAATACTCGATAATGTTTCCGTATCAGGCGCAATGTTCATGCCACAGTCTGTCAGTAAGATAGTGCGATTAAGCTTAGGTATGTCAATCATTGCGACATGTGATAAAACTTTCTGATCCCGTAAGTTGTGTTCTTTTTGTAAAACTTCTTTCAAAATAGCATGTGTCTGTACGATTCCTTTTAATAACAGCTGGGCTTCACCCTTGGCGACTAAAGAAACTGCGCGAAAGACCATTTCTTTTTCATCTTGACATTGTTCATAACGCCATAAATTTTCATTATCAATATTTTCGTTTGTATCAAATACTACAAACTCAAGCTCGTTTGGATAACGTTTGTGCGCTTCTTTGACAAGCTCTAATATTTCAGGTTGCGAACCTCCAGCCACTGAAATTGTTTTCATCTTCTCACCTCTTCATTATTTAGCAACCGCTTACATTTAGAATAGACGAGAATATTTTGTTTGACTAATTGTTATTTTTAATTCCGATATTAAAAACTTTTATAACGCTTACATCGTTGATTTAACAACGTTTTAATTGTCAGAAAATTACATCTTTTTTCGAATATCAATGCTTTTTCACAGAGTTTTTTAATCTAACTCTTTCGAATTAAATCAAAAAAGCAACTCACCTTTTTAGTGAGTTGCTTCTAAAGTATTTTCATGTCTTTCTAAAAATTGTCGAACCACCTGTTTATACTGCTCATTATCTACATCCCAGCTTTCGGCATGCTTTGCTCCTTTAATAATAACCAACTCTTTTGGTCCTTTGGTGGCTTGATACAGCTTTTCAGTCATCGAAGTGGGAACAAAATCATCTTGATCGCCATGAATAATCAGTAGTGGTAACTTATTTTTTTCTAATTGCTTAATTGCACTAGCTTCTTTAAATCCGTAACCAACTTTATATTGCGTATAAAGCGAGGTCAGTGGAACTAGAGGAAAAGCCGGTAAATTAAACATTTGCTTCAATTGATATCTTAATTCATTCTCAACCGTATCATAACCACAATCCGCAATCACAGCTTGTACTTGAGGAGGTAACGGCTCTCCACTGGTCATCATGACTGTGGCTGCCCCCATACTAATCCCAAATAAAACAATATCCGCTTCTTCTTCATACAGTTCATTGATTTGGTTAATCCAATCAGCATAGTCAAGTCGGTCGAGCCAACCAAATCCTACATACTTACCATCACTTTTGCCATGCGCTCGATTATCTGGAACCAACACATCATAACCCAATTCATAAAAGTAATGAGCATATTCCCCCATCTGTGCCGCTTGTCCCATATAACCGTGAGCTAACACTGCGACTTTAGAAGTTTTTTCGGGATGACGTATCATACGCGCCTTTAGCTTCAAGTCATCGCGTGACACTAACGAAACTGTTTCATATGGTGCAAATTCCCACTCTTTTTCAAGCTGGACAACATTATCTTTTTTTATAAAATCTTTGTCCCCTGAAACAATGGCGTAATTAAATAAATATCGTACGCCATAAATGAGCCCACCAACCATGAATACTAATACTATGATCAAAATACTCCAACCCACTTTTTTCATAAAACACATCCTATCTACTTTAAACTTTTTATAAATCATCAGAACGCAAAATTTTCGCCATTTTCTTTCCTTTCGCTAATTCGTCGATTAGTTTATCTAAGTAACGAATATTACGCATTAAAGGCTCTTCGATTTCTTCCACTCGATAGCCACAAATCATCCCTTTAATTTTCCAAGCATTTGGATGAATCAGGGGGGCTTCATCAAAAAACGCCTTAAATGTTTTCTTTTTTTCTATTTGTAAAGACAATTCTTCGGCCGAATATCCCGTCAACCAACTAATCACCTCATCTACTTCTGCTTGTGTTCGTCCTTTTTTCTCCACTTTTTTAACGTAAAGTGGATACACGGAGCCAAACGACATTTGATATATTTTAGGCTCTTTCATCATCTACTCCTTTTTTCTCATTATTTCTTTTCCATTTTACCATATACTTTGATCAAAACAAAAATCCAGGTACGTATGCACCTGGATTTACAACTATTTTTAATGCGTTTTACCACCGACAACTTTTAAATCGTCTTTGCCGTGATAATCGACAATCGCTTCAAGTGATGCTTCAATCGCTTTGACAATATCACTTAGACTCATAGATGCCGTATTTGGTCGTTCTAAAACTTGCTCAGGTAAAAATGGCACATGCATAAATCCTGCTTTTGCTTTTGGAAACTCCGTATGTGTTAAATAAAGTGTTTGATACATAATGTGGTTACATACGAACGTTCCTGCTGAGTTAGAAACAGAGGCAGGAATACCTGCTTCTTTCATCGCTGTTACCATAGCCTTTATCGGTAACTGACTAAAATAAGCTGCTTCTCCATCTGCTTTAATTGGAACATCGATAGGTTGGTTCCCTTCATTATCAGCAATACGAGCGTCATCTAAGTTAATCGCAACACGTTCTGGTGTCATATCAAAACGACCTCCAGCTTGGCCAATATTTAAAACATAGTCAACATCATGTTCCGTCATAGCTTGACGCACGACTTCTGCACTTTTACCAAAGACTGTTGGAATCTCTAATTTAATAATATCTGCTCCATTAACAGTATCAGGCAATCGCTTAACAGCTTCAATCGCCGGGTTCATTGTATCCGTCCCAAATGGGTCAAAACCAGTTACTAAAATTTTCATTTCTATCATTTCCTTCCTATTTGCTATTAAAATGCCCAAAAGTACATTAAGACAATATGGATCACAATCATAATAATCGTAACAGGAACTTGCTCTTTAATCACGCCATAAGGCTTTTCCATCTCTAATAATGATGCCGGTAAGATATTAAAGTTAGCCGCCATTGGTGTTAACAAGGTTCCACAATAACCAGCTGTTAAGGCTAAAGCTCCTGCTATCGCTGGATCTGCTCCTTGCATAATAACGAACGGCACGCCAATACCTGCCGTGATAACAGTAAAAGCAGCAAAACCATTTCCCATAATAGCCGTGAAAACAACCATACCAAGAACATAAGCAATAGTACCAAATAATCGATTGCCTTCCGGAACAAACCCACCGATAATTTGCGCAATTACGTCACCGACACCTGCTAAAGCAAAAATCGCACCTAATGCTCCTAATAATTGTGGTAAAATCCCAGATGTTCCCATCGCTTGTATCATTCGATTACTTTCTTGAACCATTTCTTTAGGTGTTGATTTAAAAATAATCATCGCTAAAATAATACTAAAAATAGCTGCGACACCAATAGCCGACTTACTTGATGCTTCTATTTTCATCGCTAATCCAACAGAAACCACCGCTAGTGATAACACAGGGACAAATATCCAATTCCCAAACTTTTTAGCTCGTGATTCTAAAACTTCCGCTTTAACTGGCGTAAATTGACTAATTTCAAATTGTTTAAATAACGTTATAATCCCTAATAAAACAACTAACAAGCCACTAACCACACTCGGAAGCACTTTTCCAAACATAAATAACAAGCCTAAATCCAACCAAAATATTGTCGAACCCATTCGTTTTGAATTAGAAGTATCCTTCGCCGTTTTAAATGCTGTATACATTAATTGCAACCCGATTAAAACAAAGAAAAATTCTAATAAATTATCAAAAAATTGTGTCATTTTCCTTCTCCTTTGTTTTGATATTTTTTCTTCAACTTACGATCAAATAAAATGTTCGACGTCACACCAATAATTAACATAATCATCGCAATAGGTAACGACGCTTTAGCAATCGCAATTCCTGACACCTTATATCCTAAAGAGTCCAATGTCCCAACAATTAACAAGACACCTGCAGCTCCTAAGAAAGTATTTTGACCAAAAAAGTTCCCATAATTTTCCATTGCTGCTGATTTCGCTTTAATTGTTTCCTTGTCGGCTGCATCTAGTTCACCGTGTTTCGCTTCAGCTGCTGCTTCTGCCATTGGCTGAACTAATGGGCGAACAAACTGCGGATGTCCTCCTAGACGAATCGAGAACATACCAGCAATTTCTCTAATTATTAAATAAATTGACAGGAAAGTACCAGAGGTCATTCCCTTCACTTTCTTAATCAAATTAACCGCCTGTTCTTTCAAACCATTTTTTTCAGCTAATCCAATTAGCGGAAGTGTTAAAAAGAAAATCGTAACAATCCGTTGATTGACAAAAGCTTGTCCTAACGCTTCTAAAAATTCAACTGGGGTAATGCCCGATACTAATGCTGTAGCAAACCCTGCGATGACGACGACCGCAATCGTATCTAACTTGAAGATAAAGCCTAGCACTATAATGACAATCCCAATAAGTTTTATCCATTCCATCGATATTATCTCTCCTTTATAATTATTTTAGAAACTTATTTTCTATTTTACTATATTTTTTAACAAAAAACAGAACTATTTTTACTAAATAACTGTTTTTGTTAATTTTTCATCAATTTGCTCAAAGATACTAAACATCTAGACAAAAAAGAGACACTATAACCTGAATCAGTTATAATATCTCTTAAATTATTATTATCTTATTTCCAACCCTTTTTAAATAAGCTAAAAATCAATTGTTTGACTTATTATAATACTTTTGATTTTAATCATAACCTTGATATAATAAATATAAAACATTAGGGAAAGAGTAACATGAATAGAGACGGAAAAATAAATTCAAAAAGAAAAAATAATTTATCCCATAAAGTGAATAGAAATCCTAACTTTACGAATATGCCACAAGAATTAACTCGAAAAACTTTATATAGTAATAAACAAAAAAAGAAAAAAGTATATATACTATCGTTTATTATTCTTATACTATTAGGATTTTTGTATTTTTATAAAACTCAAGTCCAAAATAATATTCGCAAAAATAAAGCTGAACATTATTCAAGTACAATCCTTTCAAATAATCAATCCAATAGTTCTTCTACAAAAAATTCTTTCGTAAAAGAATTAACTTTAACAGAAGCAGAACTAAAAAAGTGGGTTATGGCCATCTTAGATCTAACTCCTCCACCACCAACAAAATACATCTTAACAGTTGATATAAATGAGGATGATAACTTAGCATATGTATATGTTGGTATAGACCAAACTGATGGAGCAGGGACTTTTAGAGTAAATGAGAATGGACAGTTGGAATATATGCCTTATATGGGACAATTCAGTGGTGTTGATGACTGGATTTTAATTTCTAATAAGTATTTGGATACCACCCTAGCTAAAGAGTATTTTAAGAATTAATTTTGGTTTCTAATAAAACTCAATTAGTTTTTATAATGTTGTATCTTTTTAAATGGGCTTACTAACATTTATTACACTTAAAATAAAAGCTCATTCACTAATGGAATTATGGCTCTTTGTCAAATAGGACTGATGAGTCAAAATGAAGTCGAAAGATGAGTGGAACTCGTTCCATTCATCTTTTTTATTTTACTTCAATGAGACGATTCATCATGAATATTCTTAATTTCATGTTCTCAAATGATTTAAATCCATAGGATACCCGTTTTAAGGTTTTAATATGTGTGTTTTTAGCTTCAATCTTACCGTTTGAATAAGGATATATTAAGGAATTAAGAATCCCTTCTTCATAGTTTAAAAGGTTTTGAAGTTTCTTACGAAATTCTGAATCTAATGTTTCAGGTAGTTCTTTTAGTTGTTGGATAAATGACACGTGATTTTTGCTTCTGAAAGCATCCATAAT